>NZ_JHAK01000001.1:0-799703 GCF_000765485.1 Thalassobacter sp. 16PALIMAR09 | reverse complement strand
GTATTGAGCCTACTAAACAATATCATGACAGAAAAGCTAAGTTCACTAAGTGGCTAGAACTATTAGAGTGTAGGCAGAGTGAGTAGTGCTAGTAAGAGTGAGGACTGAAAGTCTGTCTCCTATGCCTCTCCCATTACTAGAGGAAATGGAGACTGTCGTAATGTGCAAGCTACTATTCGGGAAAATTAGACAGCGTAATTTTTAGACGAAGTAGCAATGAGTTTTTAATGAAAATTCATTCGTGTCTTCGTCGGTTTAGATAAAGTGGCGGGCAAGGGTTGACCCTTGCTCGCCCAATTGCCCCATCATACTCCACTATCTTATTCGAAAAGGTTATCCAATTCGGCATCACTGACTGTAGCGGCAAAAAACTCTTTCGAACCCAGTTCGTTCATGTAACTTGCATACGCTGCCAATAGGAGTCCGCTCTCCACAGAAAGATTGTAACCCTTTGCGAAGCGGCCTTTATTCCTGCGGATCGATGCGGCTGTAGCGCCGTCTTCATAAATTAGAAATACGATCTCAGTGGAAGAGTTACCCTCGATCTTTTCTTGGCACTGATTTTCTGGAAAGCAAGACGCAACCTTTTCAAAGCGTCTTCTCACGCCTTTTTCTTGGGCAGTATCACTCCATTCGTTTATCTTGACCATACTACTTTCAAGGTTGATCAAATTTTCAGTCACAAATACAATTGTTTCTTGAATTTTCTCAAATTCAGAATCTCCTGTGGTGAAGTTGAAGTCGTAGCTCAGGGTGCCTCCATCTGAGACATAAGGTTTGATCCATAATTCGCCTTCCTCTGCCGTTCCTGGGATATAGTAAGGCACTCGCGGAAATACCTCCGATGCTTTAACTGCTGTGATGCCCAAGTTGCCATTGGTTGGTCTAACAGGAGTTCCGTACTTTTGATTAACCTCTACTTCAATCTCGACAATCAAAGATCGCAAGTCCGCTAGACGATCACTAACAGCTTTTAATTTATTTTGACCGCCAACTTCTTTTGTTTTCGCTTTGACATGTGCCTCGATCTGCTCAAGTAGTGCTAGCTCGCTAGTGAGGCGATCAAACCTTGCTTGGATATCTGCGCCTATAACATTTACATTAATGCTATTGCTGACCTCTGTCACATTTGTGATTTGTGTCGCGGCTCGGCTAGCCTGGGTCACTGTGTTCTGTGGGGCTAGAGGTGCTGGTTGTACTGCGACTTGAGTTGAGGTCGGAGCAGAAGGCTGTGGTGCGGTCAGATCAAGCAGATACTTCTGGAGTAAGCCGCAATACCCATTTGGTGATTGGGCAACGAGCTGTAGCGTTGCTGCTCCATTTGCTTGGGCCTTGAAACTAGATTGGTCTAAAAACTGTTTTTCAAAGTTGTCCAACTTACCTGTCATCGGTCTATTGAGGCAGGCTTGGAATTTGTATACGGCGTCTGTTGTTTTACGGCCGAAAATACCGTCTGGCGTTCCAGTGTTGAAGCCGAAGTAGTTGAGATTCTCCTGAACTCGTTTATTCTCAGCTCTTTGTGCGCTCGAAATGGTCGGCCTGCTCGAACGTTGAACTGCCGGTCTTTGCGCGTTATTACTTGATTGTGCGGCGCTACCCGAGTTGGCGATGGCTGCACCAATAACCGCTCCCATCATTCCTTTAATAAAATCATCGCTAGCGAGGCTTGGTGTAGCAATAAGTGTCGATGCCAACAGCCCCAAAAAAGTTAATCTAGCTTGCTTCATAACGACGTCCTCACCCATTTTACCTGGTGTCATAACTAAGTGAACGGATATCGTAATCAAGTCTTAATTTGATCTTTGTGGCGGATCTTCATTATCTTCCCGAAAATGTAATTGCCCCAATGGCAGTGCCGATAGTTGGGGATAATGTACACATCCAGGGAGCTGATTGTTCGCAAAAGGCCAATGGGGTCAGGAGGATACACCCCTGCGAAAGTGATTCATAGTTATTCGAGAGGTGGAGCGTGTGTGGTAGGCGTGTGTGGTCGACTTCACTCGCAGTACCTCAAATGCCTTATTTTTATGGGTAAATTCGACATGAGGTGTAGGTGGCGGAGACGAAGGGATTCGAACCCTCGAACGCTTGCACGTTACTCCCTTAGCAGGGGAGCGCCTTCGACCACTCGGCCACGTCTCCGCCGCCGTGTCTAAGGGAGCCTGCGATGGGGAACAAGCCCATAATCTCCGCCAAGGGGCTTATTTCGCCGCTTTTTTATCCTGCGTCTCTGTCTCAAAGTCTGCAGCCGAGTGGCGCTCGTGAAGTTGCATCTCTGGCTCGCCAAAGGACCGGTTCACCATGCGACCGCGCAGAACGGCGGGGCGGGCGTCGATGCGTTTGGCCCAGGCCATCAGGTGCGTGTAGCTTTCGACGTCGAGGAACTCAGCCGCGCTATAGAGACGGCCCAACACCAACTGCCCGTACCAAGACCAAATCGCGATGTCCGCGATGGAATACATGTCACCCGCAAACCACTCATGCTCGGCCAAATGCCGGTCCAACACGTCCAACTGGCGCTTGGCTTCCATCGTGAAGCGGTCGATGGGATATTCAAATTTCTCAGGGGCATAGGCGTAAAAATGGCCAAAGCCGCCGCCCAAATAGGGCGCGCTGCCCATTTGCCAGAACAACCAGTTAAGCGCCTCGGTTCGGCCCGCGGGATCTTTGGGCAGGAAGGCCCCGAACTTCTCAGCCAGATACAATAAGATCGCGCCGCTTTCAAAGACGCGGGTGGGGGGCGTGGTGGAGTGGTCCATCAATGCTGGGATCTTGGAGTTCGGATTAACATCCACAAAGCCCGAGCCGAACTGATCGCCCTCCATGATCCGGATGAGCCACGCGTCATAGTCGGCTTCTGCGATCCCGGCCTCCAGCAACTCTTCGAGCAAGACGGTCACCTTGACGCCGTTTGGAGTGGCCAATGAATATAGCTGCAAGGCGTGCGCGCCGACGGGCAGCTCGGCGTCTTTGGTCGCCCCTGCGATGGGGCGGTTGATGGACGCAAATTCACCACCAGAGGCGGCATCCCAGGTCCAGACTTTGGGGGGCGTGTAGGTCATAGAGAACTCCGATATATGCTGAGCCCGTAGATAGGGCCGGCCGATCAATTTGATAGGGGCAGGGCGCATATTACGCCGCGACAACGCAAAGGCGCGGCTCAAGAAAGCCGCGCCAAAAGGTCATCCGATGAAAATCAATGTAGGTCTACGTGTTGAACAAGAAGTGCAGCACGTCCCCGTCCTTGACGACGTATCCTTTGCCTTCTGCACGCATTTTGCCCGCTTCTTTGGCGGGTTGCTCGCCGCCCAATGACACGAAGTCATCATAGGCAATCGTTTCGGCCCGGATGAAGCCGCGCTCAAAATCACCATGGATCACGCCCGCCGCTTGGGGGGCCATAGTGCCGTGTGGAATGGTCCATGCACGGGCTTCTTTGGGGCCGACTGTGAAATAGGTTTCCAGCTTCAGCAGGGTGTAGCCTGCGCGGATCAAACGGTCCAACCCGGCTTCCTCAAGACCCATTTCTTCTAGGAACATGGCGGCTTCGTCAGCGTCCAATTGGCTGATTTCTTCTTCGATCGCGGCCGAGATGATAACATGCGAGGCGCCTTGGGCCGCGGCCATCTCTGCCACTTGCGCGCTAAAGGCATTGCCCGTCGCGGCAGATCCCTCATCGACGTTGCACACATATAGGATCGGCTTGGACGTCAAAAGTTGCAGCAACTTCCAGGCCTTCGCGTCATCGGCGTCGACCTCTACCATACGCGCGGGCTTGCCATCCTCCAACATCGCGAGGGCAACTTTCAGCAAACGCTCCTGCTGAACCGCTTCCTTGTCACCGCCGCGCACCTTGCGGCTTAGCCCCTGAAGGCGCTTCTCGATGCTCTCCATGTCGGCCAGCATCAGCTCAGTCTCGATGGTTTCGGCATCCTCAACGGGGTTCACGCGGCCATCCACGTGGGTGATGTCGTCATCCTCAAAACACCGCAGCACGTGCGCAATCGCGTCGGTCTCGCGGATGTTGGCCAAGAACTGGTTGCCCAGACCTTCGCCCTTGGATGCGCCCTTCACCAACCCGGCGATATCAACGAACGACATGCGGGTGGGGATGATCGATTTGGATTGCGCCAACTCAGCCAGCGTATCAAGGCGCGCGTCCGGTACGGGCACGTCACCGACGTTCGGCTCAATCGTACAGAACGGAAAGTTCGCCGCCGCCGCCGCCGCCGTTTTCGTGAGCGCGTTGAACAGGGTGGATTTGCCCACGTTCGGCATTCCGACAATACCCATTTTAAAGCCCATAACGCTCTCCTAATCACGGTTTCGCTTCCCTTTATGCAAGCGCCCGGGCGGATGCAACTGACATGCGAACCCGCGGCCGGGGCCCAGTTGCTTGCCTTTGGCCCAAAGGTGCCCCAAAAGGCATGGCGCAGACCTTGAGGAAGCCCAATATGACTCGTATCGACGCCACCTTTGATCGCCTCCGTGCTGAGGGCAAAAAAGCCTTCGTTTCCTACGTGATGGCAGGGGACCCGGATTATGAAACCGCCCGTGACGTGGTGCTGGGGCTGCCGGCAGCAGGTGTTGACATTATTGAGCTGGGCGTACCCTTTACGGATCCGATGGCCGACGGCTCCACGATCCAGCTGGCGGGGCAGCGCGCGCTTGAGGCGGGTATGACGCTGGAACGCACCCTCGACATCGTGCGCGAACTGCGCGCCCAAGATACAACGACGCCCGTGGTTTTGATGGGCTACTACAACCCGATCTATAATCGCGGTGTGGACCAATTCCTGATCGACGCAAAAGAAGCGGGCGTTGATGGCCTTCTTGTAGTGGACCTCCCACCCGAGGAAGACACCGAGCTGTGTATTCCTGCGCAAAAAGCGGGCCTGAACTTCATCCGCCTCGCGACGCCCACGACCGATAACAAACGCCTGCCGAAGGTGCTGCAAAACACCTCTGGGTTTGTCTACTACGTGTCGATCACCGGCATCACCGGTGCCGCCTCCGCCAGCGCTGAGGTGGTCGCCCCCGAAGTCGCGCGCATCAAATCCCAGACCGAGCTGCCGATCATCGTTGGCTTTGGCATCAAAACGCCAGATGCGGCCCAAGATATCGCTGCCGTCGCAGACGGTGCCGTCGTCGGCTCCGCGATTGTGGAACGTATCGCACGCGGTGACAGCGTCTCGGACGTCTTGGCCTACGTGGCGGATCTCGCTGCTGGTGCGCACCGCGCCTAGGCCTTGATGGGCTGAAACCTGCCGAATTGACCTTAGGTTAAGGCTGGGTGACAAAATAGTGTCGCCCGAGCCAGGTAAACCTGATTAACGTCCGTCCACTGTTGGTGGTAGTGAGGTTAACAAAGTCATGGCAAACGCCATTTTAAAACGGTTGGTTCGAAAATCCCTAACAACCCTCCAGCCGCTCAAGGCTGGTGATGCGAACGAGTCCTATTCACACTCCTTCAATCGCATTTACGACAATGAGATGTGGACCTCAGCGGGCGGTGGCAGCGGCCCGGGCAGTGAGCTGTCTGCCGTGTTGCCCATGTGCGTAAAACTGGCCCGCTTCATAGATCGCGAAAATATTCGCTCAATCGTCGACCTAAGCTGTGGGGGGATGGCGTGGTGGCCGACCGCGCTGGCCTTTGCACAGACGGATGTACGGTTCCACGGGGTCGATATCAGCTCAACGGCGATCAACCGCAACAAGGCCGCTTTGCGCAGTTTCGACAATATCTCGTTTGAGGTGGGCGACGCGACCTCCTTCGCGCCCGATGCTTGTGATCTGCTTGTCTGCCGTGAGACGATCAACCACCTGCGGCGCGACGATGCCCAGCTCATCGTTCAACGGATGCAAAACCTGCCAAGCCGCTACTTTGCCCTGTCACACTTTGCCCATGCCCCCGAGAACCCGGATGACACCAAGCGCGCCCGCAAAACCGGCAGCGCCTTTCGCTACACGGATTGGAACCTGTCCTTGCCGCCCTTCAATCTGCCGGATCCCTTGGTTGAGATTGAGGATTTGCATGGCCGCGTTTTCGCGATCTATCAGGGGGCGACGTACACGTCTTAATCACCCAGCGTGATCTCAAACGGGTCCCCCCATCCGTGCACGCTGTCGTGCGGGACCAACACCAACCGTTTGGTGCCTCCGGGGATGTTCACGCCGCCCAGCGATCTTGTGAAAGGCTGCTCCTCAACGTGGGGGTGATGCAGTGTACGGTACCCTAGCTCGGTCCCATCGGGCAGTTGCACAGACCATCCATCGGCATAATGGGCCCAGCCAGTGTCACCATGGCGCAGGGTAACGGAAATCGTGTGGGTTGCACCTGATTGCACCGCCGTGGCCCCCAGAACGACAGGCGCATCGGCAAGGCCGGGCAGGGGCGTGATGGGCAGGGCAAGCGCGGTCAGGAACAGAACATGTCTCATGCCCTTAGGTGTCGCGCAAAGTCTCCCGGGATGTCGATGCAAACTCTCGTGATAGCAGTGTGAACGACGCCACGGCCGTGGTCGCGATCAACGCATAAGGCGACAGCAACCATCCAAGTGCCGCCAATGAGAAATAGATCGACCGCAGCCCACGGTTAAAGTTCACCGCCGCGCGGTTGGCGATTTCGCCGGATTGGCGGGCGCGGGTTTTCGCCTTTGGGTCGGTGATGTCATTGGGCGTCGCGGCCATCGTGATGGCGCAATAGCCAAACAGCCGGTTGGCCCAGACGAACTTTAGAAAGGCATGGGTCAATAGGGCGGCCACAGCCAACAGCTTGATCTGCCACAACACCTCTGGGTGGGCCGAAGCGGTTAGGTCAACCGCCACCGCATCCAGACTTTGCGTGTTGGACATCAACGCCAACACCCCACCCAGCGCGATCATACAGCCCGACCCAAAAAAGGCCGTGCCCTCGCGCAGGCCATTCATCGTCAGGGCGTCAAAGACACGCGGATCACGGGTGATCATCTGTTCCATCCACTCACGGCGGTATTCAAACGTCAGAACCGTAACCGATGGATAGCGCTTGGGCGGGTGTTCAATCAGCAGCCCCAACAACCACCACGTGCCAAACAACACGCCAACAGCGAGCAAATCCAACGGCGCAAACAGCGAAAGGCGGTCCATCATGTCCATGATTTCCGTCTATCCCAAGAGAAAGCGCTTGTCAGACGCAAAAATTGGTATAATTTACTTACCAATTCGAACGCCACCGGAGGACGCCCCATGGAAATGCCGAAACCAGACAGTCTTGTGATGTCGAAAAAGGCGGCCCTTGTGGCGCGCTTGCTAGATGTTTTGCCGCGTGACGCGGTGATTGAGGATGAGGCCGAGACCCGCGCCTACGAATGTGACGCGCTCACAGCCTATCGCTGCCCGCCCCTGTGTGCGGTGCTGCCTGCAACGACCCAAGAAGTGTCCGAGGTGCTCAAGATCTGCCACGCGATGGATGTGCCCGTGGTGCCGCGCGGCTCCGGCACGTCACTTGCGGGCGGGGCGCTGCCGACGGCGGATTGCGTGATCCTTGGCGTGGCCAAGATGAACGATGTGCTTGAGGTCAGCTATGAGGATCGTCTCATCCGGGTCCAAACGGGCCGCACGAACCTGAGCGTGACCGGCGCGGTTGAGGCGGACGGCTTTTTCTACGCCCCCGATCCCTCCAGCCAGTTGGCCTGTGCGATTGCGGGCAACATTGCAATGAATTCGGGCGGGGCACATTGCCTGAAGTACGGGGTGACGACCAACAACCTGTTGGGTGTGACGCTGGTACAGATGGACGGCACGATTGTTGAGATCGGAGGCGGCCACATGGATGCCTCTGGGCTGGACCTTTTGGGCGTGATCTGTGGCTCGGAAGGGCAGTTGGGGGTCGTAACCGAGGCGACCTTGCGGATTTTGCCCAAGCCCGAGGGTGCGCGGCCCGTATTGATCGGCTTTGACGACAACGAAGTGGCGGGCGCTTGCGTGGCGGACATCATCAAGGCGGGCATCCTGCCCGTGGCGATTGAGTTCATGGACCGCCTGTGCATCGAGACCACCGAGAAATTCGCGAAGGCCGGCTATCCCGATTGCCACGCGCTGTTGATCGTAGAGGTCGAAGGATCAGACGCAGAAATCGACGCGCAACTGGCGCAGATTATGGAAATCGCAGCAACCCACGACCCTGTTGAAATGCGCCAAGCCCAGAACGCGACCGAGAGTGCTGCGATCTGGCTGGGGCGCAAATCCGCGTTCGGTGCGATCGGTCAGATCTCGGATTACATGTGCCTAGACGGCACGATCCCAGTGTCAGAACTGCCATTCGTGCTGCGCCGCATTGGCGAGCTGTCCAAGGAATATGGACTGGCCGTGGGCAACGTGTTCCACGCAGGTGACGGCAATATGCACCCGCTGATCCTGTTTGATGCCAACAAACCAGGTGATCTGGAATTGTGCGAGGCATTTGGTGCCGAAATCCTGAAGCTGTGTGTGGATGTGGGCGGCTGCCTGACAGGTGAGCACGGTGTCGGGATCGAAAAGCGCGACCTGATGGGGCACCAGTTTGCGCCCGTCGATATGGAAGCGCAGATGCGGGTTAAGGACGTGTTTGACCCCAAGTGGCTTTTGAACCCTGCAAAGGTTTTCCCGCTGGAAACAAGTGCTGCACGGCGGGCCTAGGGTTTAGGACCTGTATCCAACCCGGGCGTGATCTGTGAGAGCGGGGCGAGGGGCCAGCCCCTCGCGCTCCCCGGGATATTTTAGAACCAAAGAGGGAAGGGTTCGCGATGTTGACCCCAACGACTGAACAAGACGTGGCTGAGATGGTGCGTGGGGCGAATGGGTCTTTGACCGTTCGTGGCGGCGGCACGCGGAGCCTTGAGGCCGGAGCGGGTGAGGTGATCTCAACCGCTGGGATGTCGGGCGTGACGCTGTATGAGCCGGGTGCATTGACGATTGTTGCGCAGGCTGGGACGCCTGTGTCTGAGATTGAGGCTGTATTGGCGGCGGAAAATCAGCGGTTGCCGTTTGAGCCACCCCGCATGGGGCCGCTGTTGGGACGGTCTGGCGAGAGCACCATTGGCGGTGTGGTCGCGGCCAATGCGAGTGGTCCGCGCCGTGTGCAGGTTGGGGCCTGTCGTGACAGCTTGATCGGTGTGCGGTTTGTTGATGGCCATGGGGATATCATCAAGAACGGTGGCCGGGTGATGAAGAACGTCACGGGCTATGATCTGGTGAAGTTGATGTGTGGAGCGCAGGGCGCGCTGGGCGTTTTGACCGAAGTTTCGTTCAAGGTTGTGCCGGGAGTTGCGGTTGAAACCACTTTGTCGCTGGAGGTGGAGGACGCCGTTGGTGCGGTGGCGGCGATGTCGGCGGCACTTGGGTCCCCGTTTGAGGTGTCGGGTGCAGCATGGAGCGAGGGCCGTGTGCTGTTGCGGCTGGAGGGGTTTGCAGACTCCGTTGCTTACCGGGTTGAGGAATTGCAGGCGATCCTGGCCCCCTTTGGTGCGGTCAGCGTTAGCGAAGGTGCGACGTCGGGTGACATCTGGAAAGCCGTGCGTGATGTGACCAGTTTCGTTGATCAACCGGGGGATATTTGGCGTATCTCGGTGCGGCCATCCCATGCACCGGGCGTTGTTGCGGCGTTGCAGCCCCAGCAGGTCATGCTGGATTGGGGCGGCGGCTTGATCTGGGCGCGGGTGCCTGAGGGCCAAGATGTGCGCACGGCCCTTGCTGGCGTTTCGGGTCACGCCACGCGCGTCAAGGGGGCCGCCGGGCCTTTGCGGCCTGTGGATGCGCCGGGCGTGGCGGCACTGACCGCGGGCCTGCGGGCGCAGTTCGATCCGCGTGGGTTGTTTTCTGGCGCCCTCGTAACCGAGCTTTCCTAACGGACAGGCCCGGCCTGACCTTTTCTACACCGCCACGGGAGCGTGACAGATGCAAACGACCTTTACCCAAGACCAACTTAACGATCCCGCAACCGCGCGTTCCAATGAGATCCTGCGCACATGTGTGCACTGTGGGTTCTGCACCGCGACGTGTCCGACGTATCAGGTGTTGGGCGATGAGTTGGACAGCCCCCGGGGGCGCATTTACCTGATCAAGGATATGCTGGAAAACGCGCGCAAACCCGATGAAAAGACGGTCAAACATATCGATCGCTGTCTCAGCTGTTTGGCGTGTATGACGACCTGCCCGTCGGGGGTGCACTACATGCATTTGGTGGACCATGCCCGTGAATACATTGAGGAAAACTATGACCGGCCGTTGTCGGACCGGGTGCTGCGCTGGATGCTTGCGCGCATTCTGCCGTACCCAATGCGGTTCCGGGTGGCGCTGCTGCTGGCCAAAATAGGCGCGCCTTTTGCGGGGCTGATGCCGGACCCGCGCCTGCGCGCGATGCTGGAAATGGCGCCCAAGGTGATCCCACCCGTTAGCCGTAATGATGACCCGCAAAGCTTTGCCCCGACGGTGCCGAAAAAGAAGCGTGTCGCGCTGATGACCGGATGCGCGCAAAAGGCGCTGAACACGGATATCAACGACGCCACGATCCGCCTGCTAACGCGTCTGGGCTGTGAGGTGGTTGTGGCCGAGGGCGCGGGCTGTTGTGGCGCGCTGACCCACCACATGGGCAAAACCTCTGAAAGCCACGCAACCGCGGCCAAGAACATCGACGCTTGGCACCGCGAAATGCAGGGGCAGGGGCTGGATGCGATTGTGATCAACACCTCGGGTTGTGGGACGACGGTCAAGGATTACGGCCATATGTTCAAGGGCACAGACCACGCGGAGAAAGCCGCAGCGGTGTCCGAAATCGCTATGGATATCAGTGAGCTGTTGATGACCCTTGATCTGCCCAAGGGTGAGAAAAAGAACCTGACCGTGGCCTATCACGCGGCCTGTTCGCTGCAACACGGCCAACAGATCAAAACCCACCCCAAGGATCTTCTCAAGGCGGCGGGCTTTCGCATCGTTGAGCCGCGTGACAGCCACCTGTGCTGTGGGTCTGCGGGGACTTACAACCTGATGCAGCCCGAGATTTCAAAGCAGCTGAAGCAGCGCAAGATTGAGACGCTGGAAGCCAAGTCGCCTGACATTATTGCCGCTGGAAACATCGGCTGCATGATGCAGATCGGCTCAGGCACGGAGGTACCGATTGTGCATACGGTTGAGCTGTTGGATTGGGCAACCGGTGGGCCGACACCGCCCGCGTTTGGCGACAAGATTGATGCCAATGGCGTGGTCAATCCAGAAGGTACGGCCAAACTGGCGTCGGATGCGAAACTGTCTGCCACAAAAGTGCCCCTCCTTCGCTAAACCAGCGTCCCGCTGCCGCCGCCTTTGCCCCCTAGACCGATGGGGACACATGCGGCGGAGGCGATATGCGGTTTTTCAGTTACGTGATGGCGATGGTTTTGTGGGCAAGCGTGCCCGCAGCCGGACAAAGCAACCTGCGGACTTTGGATGCCGCTACCTTGGCGCAACATTACGGTGCGGTGGGGCGGCTTGATCTGGGGCAGGGCGGGTTTTGCACCGGGGCGCTGATCAGCGCGGATGTGGTTCTGACGGCGGCCCATTGTGTGTTCGACAGGGCCACGGCGCGTCGCATTTCCGTGAGTGAGATGTCCTTTCATGCGGGGCTTGCGGATGGGCGCGCGCTTGCGACCCGTGGGGTGATCGCGGCGGTGACGCACCCCGGCTATCAATTCAATCAAAGCAATAGGGTAGAGCGTGTCGGCAGTGATCTGGCCTTGGTGCGACTGTCTGCGCCGATCACCGGCCTGGGCCTTCGGCCGTTTCGCACGCAATTACAGGTGCATCCCGGAACCCATGTTGAAGTGGTGTCCTATGCGCGGGGCCGATCCAATGCCCCTGCGGTTGAGGATGGATGCGGGGTCCTGACCCGCGATGCCACTGTTTTGGTCCTCTCGTGCGAGGTCGATTTCGGGGCCTCTGGCGCGCCAATTTTTCAGCGGTTTGGAGATGAGGTGCGGATCGTTTCCGTGGTCTCCTCCAAGGCCGCGTGGAAGGATCGCTCTGTTTCGCTTGCGGCGGTGATGGACGCGGAACTGGCGGTTTTGGTGGATGCCTACCGCGCCGATCTGGGCGATGTCAGCGCGATTGAAACCGTGTCCGCACGCCGCTAGACGCACCCACCGCGCAGGGCTTGAAACTGCCCAAACCCCTTCCCACGTATTGCATGACGGGACGCCAATGATGGGTCCCGTCATAACCCCGCCGGGGTGCCCAACATGGGGCCCGGGCACAATAACAGTTGTCGCTCACTGGAGGATACCTGATGCGAACTTACGACTTTACCCCCCTATACCGCGCCACCGTCGGCTTTGACCGCATGGCAGATTTGCTGGACCGTGTGCTGGACAGCGAGCCTGCGCAAACCGGTGGCTATCCCCCGTATAACATCGAAAAAACTGCCGAAGATGGCTACCGGATATCCGTGGCTGTGGCGGGTTTCTCCGAAAGTGAATTGTCGGTCGAAGTCCGGCAAAACGCGCTCGTGATCTCGGCGGCCAAGGCCAAGGATGGCGCGCAGCGGACCTATCTGCACCGCGGGATCGCGACGCGGTCGTTTGAGAAAACCTTCCAACTGGCGGATCATGTGCATGTGACCGGCGCGCAGGCGGAAGATGGCATGTTGCACATTGATCTGGTGCGTGAGGTGCCAGAGGCGCTCAAGCCCCGCCAGATTGAGATTGCGCGCACGGGCAAGCCCACCGGCACCCCCGCGCTTGAGGCGCAGAGCGTTGAGGCCTAAGCCGTGAACGCTTGGTAAAACGATGGGTCATCTGACCTGAGTGTAAGGCGCGGTCCCTAGGGTCGCGCCTTTTTGCGGCCCCGGTCCCGGTGCATGTGGCGCAACGGTTGAACGGTCGCCGACGGAGTGCTAGGTGAGCCGCTGATCCTACCCCCCGGAGTGCGCGCAATGGCTGATCCCAAAAAGCTCTACATCAAGACCTATGGCTGCCAGATGAACGTCTATGACAGCGAACGCATGGCTGAGGCGCTGGGGGCGGAAGGCTACGTTGAGACGGGCACGCCCGAGGATGCGGATATGATCCTGCTCAACACGTGTCACATCCGCGAAAAAGCCGCTGAAAAAGTTTATTCCGAGCTGGGCCGCTACAAGCCGCTGCGCGCCAAGAACCCCGACCTCAAGATCGGGGTGGCGGGTTGCGTGGCACAGGCCGAAGGGGCCGAGATCATGGCGCGCCAGCCTATGGTTGATCTGGTCGTCGGGCCGCAAACCTATCACCGGCTGCCCGAAATGATGAAAAAGGTCGATGCGGGTGAAGCCGCACTCGATACTGACTTCCCTGAGGAAGACAAGTTTGAGCACCTGCCCAAGGCGCGCAAAAACCTTGGTCGCCCCAGCGCGTTTTTGACCGTGCAAGAGGGTTGCGACAAGTTCTGTGCTTTCTGCGTGGTGCCCTATACCCGTGGGGCCGAAGTGTCACGCCCCGTGGCCCGCATTCTGTCGGAAGCAGAGGCGCTTGTGGCGCGTGGGGTCAAGGAAATCACGCTGCTGGGGCAGAACGTGAATGCGTATCACGGTGCGGGTGAGGGGGGTGAGTGGTCGCTTGCCCAGCTGATCTGGGCGCTGAACGATATCGAAGGGTTGGAGCGGATCCGCTTTACGACCTCGCACCCCAACGAGATGACCGATGACCTGATCGAGGCCCATGCGACCTGCGCCAAGCTGATGCCGTATTTGCACTTGCCGGTTCAGGCAGGCTCGGACCGGGTGCTTAAGGCAATGAACCGCAAGCATACGGCGGCTGAATACATCGAGATTATTGACCGTTTGCGCGCGGCCCGCCCCGACCTGTTGTTGAGCGGGGACTTCATCGTGGGCTTCCCCGGTGAGACTGAGGAAGAGTTCGCGGACACGCTCAAACTGGTGGAGCGAGTCGGTTACGGTCAGGCGTATAGCTTCAAATATTCCGCCCGTCCCGGTACGCCAGCTGCTGAAAAAGAAGGCATTCCGGACGATGTCGCGACCGAGCGTTTGGCGCGGTTGCAGGCGTTACTGGGGGATCAACAACGCGCCGCACAGGTCGCGATGGTGGGCCGCGAAACGCGCGTTTTGTTCGAGAAAACCGGACGGTTTGAGGGGCAATTGGTGGGCAAGACCGAACACCTGCATGCCTGCCACGTTGAGGCCCCCCAAGAGCTGTTGGGTCAGGTCGCGCGGGTGCGGATTGTGGAGGCTGCACCGAACTCCTTGAAAGGGGTTTTGGTTTAGGTCAGCTTGACTGCCCCTTTGTTGCGCGTGCGCAACAATTCATTGAATTGTCTGTAAAAATACCGCCTCAGGGCGGTTTCGGGCTGAAAATTTAACGATTTGTCAAAAGCTCTGTGACAGAGGCCCAGCGCTTTGCGCGCTGCTGTTTCTAGGGGTTGCGGGGGCCTTTGGTGGGTGTCCCTTTCCCTAGGCTTGGGCGGCAGATTTGATACCCACTGCCACGCGGACCGCAACATCGGCGTTCGGCTGTTTTTCTTTGGGCCCCCAAAGGGGTGTGCGATGGCCCTTTGGCTGCTTGCGTGCGCCGAGCCCGCACGCATCCGGCCCGGTAGGCGATGGCACATCTAGTGTTTGTGACTTCACAAGCGTCATATATTTGCTACAGTCATAGGGAATACTGACGCTGACCCGACGGGTTTACCCAACACGAAAGGCGCAATCAGACCGTATATGCAGGATGCTGTTCACATCTCTTATCGTCCGGCGCGGGCCCCGCTAAGGCCAGCCGCTCAGGACCCGCGCAAGGGCCGCCCCGCCGCCCTAGCCAAGATTTGGGTCCTGATCTGAGCATGACACATCTGCCGAATATAACACCGCCTGCAGTGATCTCCGCTGCGGGCGGTTTTTCTTTGGGCGGTGATGATTTTCACCTCTGCCACTCTAGTTTGCGAGGCGTGCACCCGGGCGCGCTTTATTCTGCGCGTTTGGGCCGGGAAATCCTCTCAATGTGCGCTTCTTCACTGGACACCGCTGCGCGGGTCCCTCACTTTTGGATTAGATAGCAGGAGCTTTGTTTGACACTGATTGACCCGCCACAACCCAGCACCGCAACCACTGCCGCGTTGGATTTTCCCGACAACCGTTTGTTGATCGACCTCTGTGGTCCCTTCAACAGTAATCTCACACAAATCGAGAGCCACCTTGGCGTGGATATCGCCCATCAGGGGAACCGGCTTGTGATCAACGGAGAGGCCGCCGCAGAGGCTGCGGGCGTGCTGGAGGGGGCCTATGCGCGCCTTGAGGCGGGCAAAACGGCTGAGGCTGCGGATATCGACGCGCTGATCCGGATGAACACGCAGCCTGCGGTGCCAACGGACCAGATCGAGATGTTCGCCCCCGGCGCGCTTGAAATCCGCACCCGCAAAAAGACGGTTGAGCCGCGCACGGACGCTCAAAAGGGCTATACGCAAGCGCTGTTGGACAACGAGTTGACCTTTGGCATCGGGCCTGCGGGGACGGGCAAGACGTATATCGCGGTGGCCGTTGCAGTGAACAAGTTTGTCAGCGGTGAGGTCGACAAGATCATCCTGAGCCGCCCCGCCGTGGAGGCCGGGGAAAAGCTGGGCTATTTGCCCGGTGACATGAAGGACAAGGTCGATCCCTACATGCAGCCGCTTTATGACGCGCTGAATGATTTCCTGCCCGCCAAACAGTTGGCCAAACTGCTAGAGGAAAAGCGGATTGAGATCGCGCCACTTGCGTTTATGCGCGGGCGGACCTTGGCCAACGCGTTCGTCGTCTTGGATGAGGCGCAGAACGCCACGACCATGCAGATGAAGATGTTCCTCACGCGGCTTGGACGCGGCTCGCGCATGGCTATCACCGGCGACCGCAGTCAGGTTGATTTGCCCCGCGGTGTGACCAGCGGCCTGCGCGATGCAGAGCGGATTTTGGACAATGTGCCCGGGATCTCGTTCAACTACTTTACCGCCAAGGACGTGGTGCGCCATCCGCTCGTCGCCAAGATCATTGAGGCTTACGACAAAGATGCCCCACCAAGCTGAGGCGCAGGTAGACGCCTGCATCGACGTCTCACTTGAAGACGACCGTTGGATTGACCTTGAGGGCCGCGCGCATGCGGCCCTTTTGGCTGTGTTGACCCATTTGGATTTGGATGAGGGTGAGGTGAGTGTGCTGGGCTGTGATGACGCCCGGATTGCCACGCTGAACGCCGAATTTCGGGGCAAGCCCACACCGACGAACGTGCTGTCGTGGCCGTCTGAGGAGCGCGCGGCCGACACGCCCGGCGCGATGCCGCATCTGCCCACCGCTCCGCATGAGGTCGAATGGGGCGATATTGCCATCGCCTACGACACCTGTGCGGCTGAGGCGCGGGCGCAGTCAAAGCCGTTTGATGCCCATGTGACCCATCTTTTGGTGCATGGAATCCTCCATCTGTTGGGTTTTGATCACGAAAATGATGCAGATGCGCAATTGATGGAGCGTTTAGAGGTGGAAATACTGGACACGCTAGGGGTGCCTGACCCATATCAGGAGAGTGGCGCGTAACGCGCCCGCTATGTGGAAAGGAGCCATGGACCCATCTGTCGACCCTTCGTCTAGTGCTGCGCATGCGCGCACTCACGACGAGACACCGCCCGCCGAGCCCGCCCCGAGTGAGGGGTATATTGGTGCCCGGCCTGGATTTTTTAGCCGCGTGTTCGGCGCCAAGCGGGCAGAAGTGCCCGAGCTGCGCCCCACCGACCCATCCCCCACACCTTTGTCTGCTGCGGGTCTGGCCGCATTGCGCCGCCTGCGGGTAGACGATGTGATGATCCCGCGCGCCGAGATCGTCTCGGTGCCTTGTGATACGCCGCTTGGTGAATTGGTGGCGCTGTTCCGTTCCAGCGGGCTGACGCGGTTGCCTGTGTATGACGGCACGCTCGATCAGCCGGTGGGCATGGTGCACATGAAGGACCTTGCGCTGCGGTTTGGGTTCAATGGCGATGACGGCGATTTCGACCTGCCGGGCATGGTGCGTCCGCTGATCTATGTTCCGCCGTCGATGCCGATTTCGGTGCTGTTGCAAAAGATGCAAAGCGAGCGGCGGCATATGGCGTTGGTGATCGACGAGTATGGTGGCGTGGACGGCCTTGTGACGATTGAGGACCTGATTGAGCAGGTCATCGGTGAGATCGAGGATGAGCACGACCAAGAGGAAGACAAGCTGTGGCGGGAGGAAAAGCCGGGCTGTTACGTGGCCCTTGCGCGCACGCCGCTTGAGGACTTTGAAGAGGTCATCGGGCTGAGCCTTGAGCATGAAGCCGACGATGAGATCGACACATTGGGCGGTTTGGTCTTTCTGCTGACGGGTCACGTGCCCGCGCGGGGTGAGGTCGTGCCCCATTCCTCTGGCGTGCAGTTTGAGGTCGTGGATGCCGATCCGCGCCGGATCAAACGGTTGCGGGTGCGGTTGCCCGGCAACGCCACCCCACGCCTGCCCGAGGCCGCCGCCGCAGAATGAGCGCGGCCTCGATGAGCCAGCCCCTATGATCCGTATCCCCTTTCAGCTGACGCCGCGCATGGGGCTTGTTTTGTGCGCGGCGGCGGGGGTTTTCGCGGCGCTTGGTCAAGCGCCTTGGGGGCTATGGCCCGTGGGGCTGCTTGGCTATGCGCTGGGCATTTGGGCGATTGTGGGTGCTGTGACGCCAAGGGCGGGCTTTGTGCGGGCTTGGGTGTTTGGGGCTGCGCATTTCGCCACCGCGCTGCACTGGATCGTTGAGCCGTTCTTGGTGGACGTAGCCGCGACCGGCTGGATGGCGCCCTTTGGGTTGATTTTCTTGGCAGGAGGTCTGGCCTTGTTTTGGGGGGCTGCGGGGGCTTTGGCCCTGTGGCTGGGGGCTGGATCACGGTTGATGCCGCTTTGCGTGGCGCTGACCTTGGCCGTAGCAGAGGCGTTGCGCGGCATAGTCCTCACTGGATTTCCATGGGCGCAGCCGGGGCATATCCTGATCGCATCGCCGGGGTTGCCTGCGGCAGCGGTGTTTGGGCCGCTGGGTTTGACGCTGGTGGTTTTGTTGGGGGCAGGGGCGTTGAACCTTGCGCGGTGGCGGTTAGCGGGGCCGGGGCTTTGGGTCAGTGCGCTGGCGATTGGGGCGCTGATGCCTGCTGCACCGCCCCACGCGCCAGAGGCCGCAACCTTGCGCCTCGTGCAGCCCAACGCGCAGCAGCACCAAAAGTGGGTGCCTGAGTTCATGCCCATTTTCTTTGATCGCGCGTTGACGGCGACAGAGGCTGCGCCTCAGGGGGCGGACCCTACAGTTATCATCTGGCCTGAAACGTCGCTGCCTGAGTTGCTGAACCGTTCCGCGGCGGCGCGATTTGACATTGCGGATGCGGCGGGGGCCACCCCGGTTTTGGTCGGCGCGCAGGCCTACGGCTTGGATGGTCGGCCCCGCAATATGGCGGTCTTGTTGCAAGACGCAGAAGTCACGGCCACCTACGAAAAGCACCATCTGGTGCCTTTTGGTGAATACTTGCCCTTGGTCGCTCCGCTTTTTGACCTGATCGGTGTGGGCGGCTTGGCCGAGCGTTTGGCAGGTGGATATCAGGCCGGAGAAGGCCCCGCGACGATTGACGTGCCGGGCATTGGTCCTGTGTTTATCATGATCTGCTATGAGGCGATTTTCCCCGGGTATGTCCGCGCGGTTGAGCGGCCCCGCTTGATGGCGCATATGACCAATGATGCATGGTTCGGGGATTTCGCAGGGCCGCGCCAGCACCTCGCATTGACGCAACTGCGTGCGGCCGAACAGGGCATACCCGTCGTGCGAGCGGCCAACACCGGCATATCCGCAGTGATCGACGCGCGGGGCCGGGTCACGGACACGCTGCCCTTGAACAGGGCGGGCTTTTTGGATGTCGCTTTGCCAGCCGCCTTGCCCCCCACGATCTATGCCCAAACCGGTGATGGCCCGGCCTGGGCTGTGGCTTTGATGGGACTTGCGGCGTTTTATGGCCGCAGGCGGCGTATTGTTGGTTGATCCCGCGTTTGTGCAGGCGTAGCCCGATACCGACCCGTCACAACGGCTTCCTGGCGTGACGGCGTAACCCAACGGAGCACACCCCCTATGCAAAGACAAAACTATTCCTTCACCTCGGAGTCCGTCTCTGAGGGCCACCCGGATAAAGTCTGTGACCGGATTTCGGACGCCGTCCTTGATGCCTTTCTGGCCGAGGACCCGCTTGCGCGTGTGGCGGTCGAAACGTTCGCGACGACAAATCAAGTTGTGGTAGGGGGCGAGGTTGGCCTGACCGACCCGGACAAACTGACCGAATACATGGGCAAGATCGATGGCATTGCCCGCGATTGCATCAAGAATATCGGGTACGAGCAGGAGAAATTCCACTGGCGTACCTGTAACGTTCTGAACCTGTTGCACGAGCAATCCGCCCATATCGCCCAAGGCGTAACGGGTGAGCGCGGGGATGAGGGCGCTGGCGATCAGGGCATCATGTTCGGTTATGCCGTGAATGAAACGGCGGAGCTGATGCCCGCGCCGATCCAATACGCCCACGCGATCCTGCGCCGCCTTGCTGAGGTCCGCAAGGACGGCACGGAGCCTACGCTTGGCCCCGATGCAAAATCGCAGCTGACCGTGATGTACCGCGATGGCAAGCCTGTGGGCGTGTCGTCCATCGTGCTGTCGACCCAACACTTGGATGAGAGCATGAGCAGCGCCGACGTGCGCGCAGTGGTTGAGCCCTACATCCGCGACGTCCTGCCCGATGGCTGGATTTCTGGCGACACCGAATGGTGGGTGAACCCAACGGGCAAGTTTGTGATCGGCGGACCCGATGGCGACGCGGGCCTAACTGGGCGCAAGATCATCGTGGACACCTACGGCGGTGCGGCCCCTCACGGCGGCGGTGCGTTTTCCGGCAAAGACCCGACCAAGGTGGACCGTTCTGCGGCCTACGCCGCGCGGTATCTTGCGAAAAACGTAGTGGCCGCAGGCATGGCTGAGCGGTGCACCATTCAGCTGAGCTATGCGATCGGTGTGGCCAAGCCCCTGTCGATCTATGCCGATACCCATGGCACTGGCCAAGTGGACGAGGCCGCGATTGAGCTGGCCGTCGCCCAAGCGATGGACCTGACGCCAACTGGCATTCGCAACCATCTGTCGCTGAATCGCCCGATCTTTGAACGCACGGCTGCTTATGGCCACTTTGGCCGCGCGCCTGAGGCGGATGGCGGCTTTAGCTGGGAAAAGACCGACCTTGTGGACGCTCTGAAAAAGGCCGTCTGAGGATGCGCCGTCGGGGATGGAGCATCGCGCTTGCGCTGTGGTTGGGGATGATGCCCGCCACAGCGCAGGCCGGTGATCCTGAGGACAAATTTGTCCGCTTGGACGGAGGTGTGCTGCTTTATGACACCGAGACCATCCCCGACGATCCCGACGCCGAGATAGAGGAAGAGGATATCGCCATCCTGCGCCGCTATCTGGTGGAGGACGCGGATATCACGACACTGCGTCTTTATAGCTATGGGGGCAGTGTTTGGGCCGGGTTCCGCTTGGCCGACATCATCATCGACTTCGATCTCGACACTGAGGTGGTGGATGATTGCGCAAGTGCTTGCACGCTGATGTTTTTGGCGGGCAAGGGGCGGCGCATGGAGCGTGGCGCGCGGCTTGGGTTTCACAATTGGAAGTGGTCCAAGGCGGCGATCACATCCTTTTATGAGCGGCGCAAAGACGTGGATGGCTGGCAGGACCCGTTCGACTTTGCTGCTTGGATTTACGTCGACACCCAGATCGAGACGCATGATGTGCTGAGTTATCAGGTCGAGCGCGGGATGGACCCAGCCTTTGCGATTGAGTTGTTGTGGAAGGGGCGCGACGGGCTGCATTACCCCCGTCGGGCCGAGTTACAAGCCGCAGGTGTGCTGCGCGATTAAAGCGGTAGGGCAGTGGTGGATTTTAGCTCTTCCATGACAAAGCTGGCCGAGACATCCTCTAATTCTACTTGTGCGATCAACCGTTTATAGAGCGCGTCATAGGCGGGCATGTCGCGAACCCGCGCCTGAAGCATATAGTCCACCTCACCACTGGTACGCCATGCGGCGGTGACCTCTGGCAGGGTTTCGAGTGCGCGGGCAAAGCGGGCGGCCCAATCGGCGGTATGGTGCCGGGTGCGCACGGCCATCAGAACCATCAAGCCGAGGCCCAGTTGAGCAGGGTCCAGCAGGGCCACGCGGGCGCGGATGACGCCAGCGTCCTCTAGGCGTTTGATACGGCGCCAGCAGGCATTGCGCGACAGCCCCACGGTTTCGGACACCGCGTCCAGCGGGGCGGCGCAGTCGCGTTGCAAACCGGCGAGGATACGGTGGTCGGTTGCATCAAGTGTATCTATCATTTTTATATTTTGGGATATTGTCCCAAAATTAGCAATCCATACGTGATGTTTGAGATAATTTTGTCGCAAGGGCTGGGCATAATGGGCCAACTCAACAGGAGGCCCCTATGATCACCCGTCTATTCACTGCCCACCCTAGTTCCGTGGACGAAACCTATCTTGAGCACAGCGGCTTTGCGTTTCGCTTTGCCGGGTGGCTGGCGTTGGCGGCGATGGCTGCGGTGGTACACGCGATTTTCCCGTGGATGTTTGAGAAAACCGCCAGCCAGATCATCGCCAAATTGCACAATCGGACCGTTCATCGCAGCGGTCCGGGCCTCAAATCGGCCTAAGGGACTTGACGGCGGTCGGGGGGTCTTGCATCCCCCGCGCCATGGATGACGATAAATCACAACTCCCCGCTGCAGCCGACACTGATGCTGGCCGCCCTCACCGCAACTTCTATGGCCGCCGCAAGGGCAAGACCCTGAAGCAGAGCCAAGAGGCCTATTTGCAAGAGGACCTCGACGCGCTGTCGCCGGGGCCTGTGGGCTGGGATGTGAACCCCGCGCGTGCGCCGCTTGATCTGGCCGCGCGGTTCGACGGCAAACCCGTGTGGCTGGAGATCGGTTTCGGTGGGGGGGAGCATATGGTTCACCAAGCCGCGCAGAACCCTGACATCGGGATTATTGGGGCCGAGCCTTATATCAACGGTGTGGCCATGCTGTTGGGCAAAATCCGCAAGGCCGGTGTTGAGAATTTGGCCGTGCATCCCGGCGATGCGCGGGACCTGTTTGATGTTTTGCCCGAGGCGTCGATTGATCGTGCGTTCCTTTTGTATCCTGATCCCTGGCCTAAAGCGCGCCACCACCGCCGCCGGTTCGTGACACCCGAGCATTTGGCGCCGCTGGCCCGCGTCCTTAAGCCCGGTGCAATTTTCCGGGTGGCGACAGATATTGAGGATTACGTGCGCCAGACGCTGGAACAAGTGCCGCGTCATGGGTTCACATGGTTGGCCGAGGGGCCGAGTGACTGGCGCGAGCCGTGGGGCGATTGGATTTCGACCCGTTATGAGCAAAAGGCCCTGCGCGAAGGTCGCACGCCGCATTACCTGACATTCCAGCGCGACGCGGATTAAGCGCCGCGCTTTGAGGCGAGCCGTTAGCGCAATCCGCCGCAGGCGGGTTGGCTTGCGCCGCCTCCCTTCTCACCCGTAGAAACGCTGCGACGGGAAGAGGAGAGACGTCTATGTCATACGCATCTGTTTATGAGGCTTGGAAATCCGATCCAGAGGGTTGGTGGATGGAGCAGTCCAAGGCCATTGACTGGGATCGCGCGCCGACCAAGGCCCTCGATGAGAGTGCAGCCCCACTGTACGAGTGGTTTCCGGATGCGATGGTGAACACCTGCTGGAACGCCGTGGACCGCCACGTTGAGGCAGGCCGGGGTGAGCAGACGGCCATCATTTATGACAGCCCCGTCACCAGCACGAAGCGTGAGATTTCATATGTTGAGCTGCGCAACCGCGTGGCCACATTGGCCGGTGCGTTGCGCGCCAAGGGCGTGGAAAAGGGTGACCGCGTCATCATCTATATGCCGATGATCCCCGAAGCCCTTGAGGCGATGCTGGCCTGCGCGCGGATTGGCGCGGTGCATTCGGTCGTGTTTGGCGGCTTTGCCGCCAACGAGCTGGCTGTGCGGATTGACGACGCGACGCCAAAGGCGATCATTGCGGCCTCTTGCGGGATCGAGCCGGGGCGGGTGGTGCACTACAAACCCTTGCTGGACGGCGCGATTGAGCTGGCCACGCACAAGCCCGAATTCTGCGTTGTTTTCCAACGTGAACAAGAGGTTGCTGAGCTGATCCCTGGCCGCGATTACAACTGGCATGGGTTCCAATATGGTGTTGAGCCTGCCGACTGTTTGCCCGTTGAAGGCACGCACCCGGCCTATATCCTGTATACCTCGGGCACGACGGGTCAGCCCAAGGGCGTTGTGCGCCCCACCGCCGGGCATCTGGTCGCGCTGAATTGGACGATGAAGAACATCTACGACGTCGATCCGGGCGATGTGTTTTGGGCCGCGTCGGACGTGGGCTGGGTCGTGGGGCACAGCTACATCTGCTACGCGCCGCTGATCCACGGCAACACGACCATCGTGTTTGAGGGCAAGCCCGTCGGCACCCCCGACGCGGGCACGTTCTGGCGCGTGATGTCAGAGCACAAAGTGAAAAGCTTTTTCACCGCCCCGACCGCCTTGCGCGCAGTCAAACGCGAAGACCCGACCGGCGAGTTCGTCAAGAAATACGATCTGAGCGGGTTGAAGAACGTTTATCTGGCGGGTGAGCGCGCGGACCCCGACACGATTGAATGGGCACAAGCACAGCTTGGCGTGCCGGTGATCGACCACTGGTGGCAAACCGAAACGGGCTACGCAATTGCCGCAAACCCAGTTGGGTTGGAGCCATTGCCGATCAAGCTGGGCTCACCCGCGGTGCCGATGCCGGGCTATGACGTGCAGGTGTTGGATGATGCGGGCCACGCAGTTGCCCCCAACACGTTGGGCGCGATTGCGATCAAACTGCCGCTGCCTCCGGGCACGTTGCCGGGCCTTTGGAATGCTGAGGCGCGTTACCGTAAAAGCTATCTGGATACCTTCCCCGGTTACTACGAAACCGGCGACGCGGGCATGATTGATGAAGATGGCTATCTCTACATCATGGCGCGCACTGATGACGTGATCAACGTGGCCGGTCACCGCCTGTCCACCGGTGCGATGGAAGAGGTTCTGGCGGGGCACGCGGATGTTGCTGAATGTGCCGTCATTGGGGTTAGTGACACGTTGAAAGGCCAGCTGCCCATGGGGTTCTTGTGCCTCAACAATGGGGCGAGCAAAGCGCCCGAGGATGTGGTGAAGGAATGCGTCGCGCGCGTGCGTGAAAAAATCGGCCCCGTTGCCGCGTTTAAACTTGCGGTTGTAGTGGACCGGTTGCCCAAGACCCGCTCTGGCAAAATTTTGCGGGGCACGATGGTCAGCATCGCAGACGGCAAAGACTACAAGATGCCAGCCACGATTGATGATCCCGCCATCTTGGGTGAGATCACTGAGGCGTTGAAAACGCTGGGCTATCCGGCGGCCTAAGGGTGCGTTATCTCATCGGGCCCGCATGTGCCGGGCCCGATGTGTGCGAAAAAACCTCGAAATTATTGTGACCGTGACGCACCGGAAGTAGCCTCAAAAGGCGAAATTTCTTGATTTTTTCTATCATTGAGATAGAGAGATAATATCGCGCTCAACCAGAGGTTTAAAAGCTCTCCCCTACTGCCGTGAAACGGCAAAAGGAATATCCCGTGTCCTACCCGCCTGAAACAGGCTCAGAAATTTCCGATACCGATGGCTCTGCCGCGTTGGAGCGTGAAATAGAACTGCTCAGTCACGATATTCGGTCTGCTGTATCTGATGTTATCGGGGGTCTGCGACTGATTGAGACACAGGATCTGGATGCGGCGCTTCGTTCACAAATTGGGGGCATACATGCCTCGTCAGAGGTGTTGGCGCGGCTGATCGAGGACGCTTTGATGTTTGTGTCAGGGGGCAAACATCATCACCTTCTGGCGTCTAACCTCCATTTGCGGCGATTCCTGCGCGATATGGAAAAACGTTGGACGATGCGCGGCAACCTTCAGGGTGTGACGTTCACGCTGGATGTGGCGCCCGATGTGCCGGACGTGGTCCAGTTGGACCGCCTCGCGCTGGAGCGGGTTTTGGCCAATCTGATTGGCAACGCGGTGAAACACGCGGGCGAGAGCAATGTCCGGCTGAGCGTGACGCTGGCTGAGGCTGAGGTGCTGCGATTTTCTGTCACCGATGAAGGGCCGGGCTTTTCTGACGCCGCTTTGACGCGGCTCTTCTCGCTGAATGCGCGCTCCTCTGAGGATGAGGCGACGGGCGGCGGTTTGGGGCTGCATATCTCCAAGCAAAACGCCGACACGCTGGGTGCAAAGCTGTCCATCACAAACCTTGCCAGCGGCGGCGCCCAAGCCGTGCTGGAGGTGCCATATCAAGCATGGCACGCCGCAAGCGATACAGGAAGCGGTGCGCCGGACCTAAGCGCATACCGCATCTTGGTTGCTGAGGATAACGATACGAGCCAGCTGTTGGTGAGCCAGATGTTGGCAACGATGGGGGCTGAGTGTGAACTGGCCTCCGACGGGGTTGAGGCGCTCAACTGGATGAGCCGGGAGCGGTTTGACCTTGCGCTGATTGATATCGAAATGCCGCGGCTTGGCGGTCTCGATGTGTTGCGCGCGGCGCGCAATCGGCAGCGTTCGGGGATTTATCCCAGCATGCCGCTGATTGCGATGACGACCTATGTTTTGCGTAGCAACCGTGATGCGATTTACGCCGCTGGGGCGGATGGCTTGTTGGCCAAGCCGTTGGTTTCTATCGAAAGCTTTGGTCATGCGTTGCTGCATTATATCGCCGCGCACGCCAGCGCGCCGGTTATTGCCGCCAAAGGGGCAGAGGCCCGGCAGGAAGCGCTGCCCTATGACCGCGAAACCTTGCGCAACCTGTTGCGGATCGCGGGCCAAGAAGGCGCGCCAGAGTTGATGGACCGCCTACAGTCCGATCTGGCCATGGTGTCGCGTGGCATGCGTGCGGCGCAGGCCTCCGGCGATTTGGCGGAAACCCGAAATCATACGCACATCTTGATCTCGCTCAGCTCTGCTGTCGGCGCGGGCAAGGTCCATAAAGCCGCGCAAGCGCTCAACACCGCCGCGCGACAAGGCAATGCAGATGCCGTCGCGCGTGACACACCAGATTTGCTGGACGCACTGGATAGGTTGCGTGCGGCTTTGGCTGTCGTTCCGCCTCAAGGGGATTAACCATGACACAAACGATCCTTCTTGTTGAGGACAACCCGACCCAAGCCGCATACTACACCCAGATCCTAAGCGATGACGGGTTTGCAGTGACCCACGCGGGCACTGCCGCCGAGGCGTTGGATTTGTATTCCCGGGCCGTCCCTGCGGCGGTTGTGCTGGATCTGTTGTTGCCGGACCGTGATGGGCTGGAGTTGATGCAGGACTGTCAGGCGTTAGCACCGCAGGTCCCGTTTGTGGTTTTGACGGCGCAAAGCACGATCCAAACCGCGGTGGATGCGATGCGACACGGTGCGTCCGAGTTTTTGCCCAAGCCGGTGTCAGACACGCATTTGCGGCGTGCAGTACACAACGCGATCCTTCTTGGCGGGCGTCCTGCGCTCAAGGTTGTGGCGGCGGGTGCTGCGGCTGCGAAACCGACCCCACCGCAAAGCGATCCGATGCGTGCAGCCCCTTTGCCGGGGTTCACGGGGTTTGCCCCGGTGATGCACGAACTGTACCGCCAGGTTCGCGCGGTTAGCCGGTCTGGTGTGCCGATCTTTTTGCGCGGTCCCACCGGCTCGGGCCGATTGGCCAGCGCCAAGGCAATCCACGGGCTGGCCCATGATGCGCCGGAGGCGGCCCCGTTTATCAAGCTGATTGCCTCTGTGATGTGCCCAGACGCTCAACTGGCGGCCCTTATAGGGACCGAAGACACCCCCGATGTGATAACTGCTGCAATGGGCGGCACCGCCTACATCGCGGAACCCTGCACCCTGAGCGACCAAGCACAAGCCGCCTTGATGGAGCGTTTGCACCGGTTGGACGCAACCCCCGGCAGGTCCCCAAAGGTGCAGCTTATCACCGCGACCACCCGCGATCCCTTTGCCGAAGTCCGCGAAGGACACCTGCGCGAAGACCTGTTCCACCGCCTCTATGTGGCCCCCGTGCGGGTGCCTGCATTGTCCGAGCGGGGTGAGGACGTTGTCGCGATTGCCAACGCCACGCTGCGGCGGTTCGAAACACGCAGCGACGGCGGTTTTGTCGGGTTGGAGCCCGATGTGGCCGACTTTTTCCGCACCTATGAGTGGCCCGGCAATGTGCGCCAGTTGATCAACCTGATCAAAAGCACGGTTCTGCTGCACGAAGGTCCGTTGATCACGATGGATATGCTGCCGATGGAGATGACGACCCGGCAGCACGCCAACCAATCCTCAACCCCGTTTGACAGCCTTCTGGGCCGGTCACTTGCGGACGTAGAAGAGGTGATCATTGAGGAAACCATTCGCCAACAGCAAGGCTCGGTGCCTCGTGCGGCGCGGGTGTTGGACGTGTCGCCCTCAACGCTGTACCGCAAGCGCGAGGCGTGGGCCAAGCGCGGGGCGCGGCCTTCGGAGGCAGCGCGGCGTGCAGGTTCTGGTGGGGCCTAGCGCGGCTTGGCTCTTGCACTCCTGAGGCTGTGGCGCGACACTGGTCGTAACCCCGCACAGGAGACCCCATGACAGACCTGACTTCCCCCCCGACGGACCTTCGTGAGGCTGCTCTTGCGGTACGTGAAAACGCCCATGCGCCTTATTCCAACTTCAAGGTCGGCGCGGCTTTGCTGACCGTCGATGGGGCGGTCTTTGTTGGCTGCAACGTCGAAAATGTCGCCTATCCGGAGGGGACGTGTGCGGAGGCCGGAGCCTTGGCTGCGATGGTCGCAAGCGGCGCGCGCGGCGTGGCCGAGGTGTACGTCGTGGCCGATAGTCCGGATCCCGTTCCGCCCTGCGGGGGCTGTCGGCAAAAGCTGGCGGAATTCGCGGCCTCTGACGTGATGGTCACACTGGCCACAGTGGCCGGTGAAACCCACACGACGCGGGTGGGCGATCTGTTGCCCGGGGCCTTTGATGCGGGCCATATGGCGCGGGTCTAGGCCCATGGACGCCGCACATATCTTGCAGAAATTACGGGGCGGTGCGCCGCTCTATGAGGCTGAGATCTATTGGTTTGCCAATGGTTTGGCCGAAGGCACCGTGACCGATGCGCAGGCTGGGGCCTTTGCGATGGGCGTGTGCACACGTGGCCTCGGGGCCGAGGGGCGTGTCCATCTGACCGCGGCCATGGTCCAAAGCGGAGAGACGTTGCGCTGGGACCTGCCGGGCCCTGTGTTGGACAAACATTCCACGGGCGGCGTGGGTGATCCGGTTAGCCTTGCGCTTGGGCCTGCGCTTGCGGCCTGTGGGGCCTATGTTCCGATGGTGTCGGGGCGGGGGCTTGGGCACACCGGCGGCACCCTTGATAAGCTTGAGGCCATACCGGGCCTGACCACGCAGCTTTCGGTCGAGCGGTTGCAGGCCCAAGTCGAAGAAATCGGCTGTGCGATCGTCGCGGCCAACGCGCGCTTGGCCCCGGCAGATGCGCGGCTATACGCGGTACGTGACGTGACCGGGACGGTCGATAGCCTCGACCTGATCTGCGCCTCGATCCTGTCTAAGAAACTGGCCGAGGGTGTTGAGGCGCTTGTTCTGGACGTAAAAACTGGCTCAGGCGCGATCCTGCCCGATGCGGATGCGGCGCGACGGCTCGCGCAGGCGTTGGTGGAGACGGCACAAGGTGCAGGCTGCATGACGACGGCTTTGATGACCGACATGAGCCAACCTGCGGTCCCGGCGGCGGGCAATGCGCTGGAGGTGATCGAGGTGATGAAACTGCTGACCGGAGGGGCAGGAGCATCCCCGCGTTTGCGCACCTTGGTTGAGGTTTTGGGCGGTGAGGCGCTGGCGCTTGGTGGTATGGCCGCCGATGCCCAAGACGGTGCGCAGCGGATCGGCCGTGTTCTGGACAACGGCGATGCGGCAGAGCGATTTGGCCAGACGGTCGCCGCACAAGGTGGCCCCGCGGATTTTCCGGAGCATTGGCGTGACCGCCTGCCTGCGGCCCCTGTAGTGGTTGAACTCAGGGCCGAGGCACCCGGTGTCGTTGCCGCGATTGATACGCGCGTTTTGGGCGATGTGGTGTTGGATTTGGGCGGGGGGCGCCGGGTCGAAACGGACATGGTGAACCCTGCGGTGGGCCTATCTGATTTGGTGTCGATCGGAGATGCGATTTCGTCGGATCAGCCGCTGGTCCGCATCCATGCCGACGACGCTGATGATGCAGAGGCCGCCGCCGCCAAAGTTTATGGCGCGCTTAGTTTTAGCGACAGGGCGGTTACGCCACCGACCCTCATCGGGGAGCGGATCGGATGAGTGTGCAGGCCCGGGCCTTTTTGGTGGTGCTCGACTCTGTCGGGTGCGGTGGCGCGCCTGATGCGGCTGAATTCGGGGATGAGGGGGCCAATACGCTCGCGCACATCGCTCAAGCTTGTGCGGTGGGCCGTGCCGAGGAGGGACGCAGCGGTCCGCTGAGCCTGCCGCACTTAGACGCCTTGGGGTTGCGGGCCGCTATCCGATTGGCCTCTGGTTCCGAGACGCCGGGCTTGGACGCAAAGCCCACGGGCCTGTGGGGGGCGGCGACCGAAGTGTCGCGCGGCAAGGACACGCCCTCCGGTCATTGGGAGCTTGCGGGGCTTCCGGTCCCTTGGGACTGGCACTACTTTCCGGATACGAACCCGTGCTTTGAAGCGGATCTGGTGGCCAAGGTGTGTGCGCTGGCGGGCACGGACGGTATCTTGGGCAATCGACATGCCTCGGGCACCTTGATCATCGAACAGGAGGCCGAGGCGCATGCCCGCACTGGCTGGCCGATTTGCTATAGCTCTGTGGACAGTGTTTTTCAGATCGCGGCCCACGAAGAGATATACGGCCTTGATCGATTGTATAGCCTTTGTCGTGAGTTAGCGCCATATCTTCATGCGATGCGCGTAGGTCGTGTGATCGCACGCCCCTATGTTGGCGACGCCGAACAAGGCTATAGCCGGACTCAAAACCGCAAGGATTTCGCAATAGAAGCGCCCGCGCCGATGCTGTGTGATTGGGTGTCCGAGGCGGGGCGCGAAGTGATTGGGATTGGTAAGATTTCAGACATTTTTTCGGGGCGTGGGATCAGCAAAAGCCATAAAGGGGCGGATGCGGATTTGATGGAACACTTGGTCGAGGCGAGCAAAACCGCGCCTAATGGCAGCCTGACGTTCGCCAACTTTGTGGAGTTCGACAGCCTCTATGGGCACCGCCGCGATGTGTCGGGATATGCCCGCGCATTGGAGTGGTTCGACAGCCAACTGCCACGCGTTTTGCAAAACATGCGGGCCGATGATCTGCTGATCATCACGGCCGATCACGGCAATGACCCCACGTGGCGCGGTAATGATCATACGCGCGAACGGGTGCCTGTTGTGGGGCTTGGTGGGGGTGCGATTGGGCTGCGGGCATTTGCGGATGTTGCAGCCAGTATTGCGGGACATTTGCAGGTAAAGGCCGATGGGCCGGGGCGGAGTTTTTTGTGAGAGATTTGAGGAAGGTAGAGCTGCATCTTCATCTAGAGGGTGCTGCCCCCGCGCCGTTTATTCGTGGGCTGGCGTCAGAGCAAAAGGTCTCTCTTGACGGGGTGTTTGATGAGGCGGGCCACTATGCCTATGACGACTTTCCCGGGTTTTTGCGGACCTATGAGGCGGCGACATCGGTCCTGCGCTCACCTGAGCATTACGCGCGCCTCACGCGTGAGGTGCTAGAGCAAAGCGCGGCTCATGGTGTGATCTATACCGAGGCCTTTATCAGCCCCGATTTTTGCGGCGGCGCCGATGTATCCGCGTGGCGCGATTACCTTGCCGCGATGCAGGAGGCTGCGTTGGAAGCTCGCACTGAGTTCGGGATTGAAATGCGCGGTATCGTGACGTGCATCCGCCATTTCGGGCCTGATCGCGCCAAGGCCGTGGCCCGCTGCGCCGCTGAGACCGCCGGCAGTTTCATCACCGGCTTTGGGATGGGGGGCGATGAAAGCATCGGCGCTGCACGGGACTACGCATGGGCGTTCGATTGCGCGCGCGAAGCACAGCTGGAACTGACCAGCCACGCCGGGGAATGGGGCGCGCCAGACACTATTCGCGCGGCGTGGCAGGATCTTGGCTTGGCGCGTATCGGGCACGGCGTGCGTGCCGCCGAAGACCCGCGTCTGTGCGAGGATTTGGCGGAGGCCGGTGTCGTGTTGGAAGTCTGCCCGGGGTCAAATGTTGCCTTGGGCATTTACCGTAACTTTGATGCGCACCCGATTGAAAAATTGAGAGAACGGGGCGTAAAGGTCACGGTGTCCACCGATGATCCGCCGTTTTTTCACACCACGATGACGGCCGAGTACGAAGCCCTAGATCGCACCTTTGGTTGGGGCGTTGAAGGATTGATGGCACAGGCGCGTGTCGCTGCCGAAGCCGCATTTTGCGACCCCGAGACCAAGACCCGTTTGCTCACCGCACTGGAGGACACCCCATGACCGCACCGCTCACTGTTGTTGATCACCCTTTGGTGCAACACAAGCTCACATTGATGCGCGCGCAGGACACCCCCACGGCGGTTTTTCGCCAACTCTTGCGAGAGATCAGCCAACTGCTCGCCTACGAAATTACGCGTGATTTGCCGACCGAACTTCGGACCATTGCGACGCCAATGCAGGACATGGATGCGCCGGTTTTGGCGGGCAAAAAGCTTGCGTTGGTATCGATCCTGCGGGCCGGGAACGGGCTGTTGGATGGGGTGTTGGAACTGATCCCCTCGGCGCGCGTTGGATTTGTCGGTCTCTACCGGGATGAAGAAACGCTTGAGCCGGTGCAGTATTATTTCAAGGTGCCTCAATCGCTTGAGGACCGTGTGGTCATTGCCGTCGATCCTATGCTGGCCACGGGAAACAGCTCAGTCGCGGCGATTGATTTGCTTAAGAAAGCCGGCGCGCGGGACGTTCGATTTTTGTGTCTGTTGGCGGCGCCCGAGGGCGTGGCGCGCATGCAAGAGGCGCATCCGGATGTGCCGATCACCACTGCATCTGTGGACAAAAAACTGAATGAACATGGATATATTGTTCCGGGTCTAGGGGATGCGGGTGACCGCATGTTTGGCACCAAATAAGCCAAATAGCTTTACTTGCTGGGCTCTCCTGCTGCATCATTGTGGTTAATTAAAGCTATGCCAATTAACCACAAAAAGGGCCCGCCCGATGCGTGCATTCCCTCTCTTGTTGGCCTGTTCGGTCGTCGTCTCTGCTGCGGTTGCCGCAAGTGCGCAAAGCGATGTGGTTGTGGCCGTGACCACTCCGGCCGAGGTTCCCCCGAGTGCTTTTAACGGCCGCCAATATGTGGATAGTGCGGGATGCGTGTTCGTGCGTGCGGGGCAGGGCGACGTGGTCGCTTGGATGCCCCGCTTGACGCGGTCGAACGAACCGCTTTGCGGGTATGCACCTACGAACATCGAAGCGACACAGAGGCCGGAGACCGCGGCGGCAACGGCTGCAAGTGCGACGCCGACTGCCACACAGCTTGCGTCTGTGAAGGAGGTCACGTTGATGTCAGCACCTCGATCAGACGCGCGCAGCACGTCCGCCGCGCCGATGGCTAGCGCCGCAGATGTTGTGATGCGGCCCGCGACCCGCGCGGCATGTGAGGCGACGGCGTTGCGCCTCGGGCATAGGATCGGGTGTGATACGGCCCCTGAGGATGGCCCGAGTAACCTCGTGGCCATTCAAATCCCGCCGCAAACGCGCAATAGCACCCATGGGTTAGAAGGGTTGAACGGCAAGGATCTGCGCCGCACCGCACCGGCCCGAATTGTTGTGGCGAGCGACGCGACATATAGCTTTTCACCCAGCGCGCAGGGAACTGTGATTGTCGGATCAGCGGAGACCGCCAAGCGATTGAGCCGCGATACCCAGCGCATCGCTGTTCCAAGGGGTTACAAAGAGGCGTGGACCGACGGGCGCTTGAACGTGTTTCGTGGGGTCGGCACCGATAACGGAACGTCGCAGATGCGGCGGACATGGACCGAGAGCGTGCCGCAACGGCTCATCGACCAAGATGATTAACGGTCACTGACAGATATTCGCGAGCGTTAACCAATCCGTGTCCGATAATACCTCTGGCGCAGGCTGATTGGTAAAGGGGTCGGCTGCGACGAGGCGCGCGGCTTGGGGGTCATCGCGGGGCAGGCTGCGTGCGTAGGGCGCCACCGGTAGGGACCGCGCTGAGAAAGCGTCGAGCAATTGGCTATCGTCAACCTCCATCGCGGGGCGCGTCAGCTTTCGGTCAACATAGCGGCGCAACGTTTCGGGGTTTGTTTCACCGCTGGTGAGGAGCCTAAACGTTTCACGAAAGCCCGCGAAGGTGAGATATTCGCTCAGCGTGTCGTGTAGATCGGCGCGCAGTGACGCGGTCAGGATATGGCCTGCAACAGCCTCCGCCGCGGAGCCGGGATCCAACAGATCTGCTGAGACAATGATGTGGCCGCCGGGCAGGTGCATCGTCGGCTTGGGCAGGTTGGGCAAGACGACGATCCGCGCGCGCGTCTGCGGCAGGACCCGGGCGTTGAGCACGCGCAGCGCTTCTAGGCCCTGGGGGTCGGCACAGGCCGGACCCGTGAGGGTCGTGATGCGCGAGAGCATACTCTGGCCAATCGCCACCTGCTGCGGACCAGGCAGAACAGACAGCGTGTGATCGCGCAGCGCCTTTGGCACCCAAAACAGCGCCAACGCGAGTAATGTGACGGTGATCGCCAAAAGGCTCAGCACACGCAGGCGGCCGGGATGGGGGCGGGTGCGATCAATGGCCGTGCGAATGCGCTCAATCGCGTCGATCATTGTGGCGTCTTCGATCTCTAGCTCTTCGGGCGTGTCGCGGCCGGGCGCATAGATTGCGGGCCGTTTGCCGGGATTGCGCCTGCGTACGGCGGCCAAAGCCCAATGGGACAGCGCGGTGTTGGAGATGTCGGTGATGATCAGGCTACCATCACCCACGGACACAAAGACCTCGATCCTCTGGGCGTCCTCATCGGCGCGCCACAGGCCCGTGGTTTCAATTTTTGCGATGTCCTTAAGTGCGGTCACTGCGCGGTGGCCCCTGTTCTTTCGTGATTAGAGTAGGGGTATCCGGGGGCCTCGGCAAGATCACCCCGCGCGGTTTGGGGCCGTGGCAGGGCCATGCGGCGGTGCGCCGCTGACCCTGCCGCCGGGCCGAACGCTACGCCGATTGGCGCAAACGTTGGCGCAGCTCAAACTTTTGGATTTTCCCGGTGGAGGTTTTGGGCAGTTCACCAAAGACCACCGCCTTGGGGGACTTGTAACCGGCCAGTCGCTCACGGGCGAAGGCGATGATATCGGCCTCGGTCGCGGTGACGCCGTCCTTGAGTTCTACAAAGGCGCAGGGCACTTCGCCCCATTTGTCATCAGGCTTGGCAACCACGGCGCACAGCATCACCGCTGGGTGCCCCATCAACGCACCTTCGACCTCAACCGATGAAATATTCTCACCGCCTGAGATGATGATATCCTTGGCACGGTCTGCGATTTGGACGTAGCCGTCGGGATGTTGGATCGCGATGTCACCGGTGTGGAAATAGCCGCCCTTAAAGGCCTCTTGGGTGGCGTCTGGGTTCTTGAGGTAGCCTTTCATGACCGAGTTGCCGCGAATGGCGATCTCACCCTGCGCGGTTGCATCCTTGGCGATCGGCTGGCCCTCGGCGTCTAGTACCGTGATGTCTTCCATCATCGGGAAGATCACGCCCTGACGGGCTTTGATCGCAGCTTGTTCGTCAGCGGGCAGAGCGTTCCAATCGTCTTTCCACAAGCATTCGGTGACGTGGCCATAGGTTTCGGTCAGGCCGTAAACTTGGGTGATATTGAAGCCCAACTTGCCAATCGCCGAAAGGGTCGCGGGCGCAGGCGGGGCGCCAGCAGTAAAGACTTCGACCGTGTGGTCAAAGGGTTTGCGTGTGGCCTCGGGGGCATTCACGATCATGTTCAATACGATGGGTGCACCGCCAAAGTGGGTCACGCCGCCTGCGATGGCGTCATAAATCGCCTCGGCGGTGATGTCGCGGCAGCAGTGCACGGTGCCGCCCAAAACGGGCATCATCCAGGTGTGGCACCAGCCGTTGCAGTGAAACAGCGGCACAATCGCCAAGAACCTTGGATGCAGGGTCATCCGCCACGAAATCACGGTGCCCATCGTCATCAGATAAGCGCCCCGGTGGTGATACACGACGCCCTTGGGTCGCCCCGTCGTGCCTGAGGTGTAGTTGAGCGCGATGCTCTCCCACTCATCCTTGGGCATAAGCCACGGCGCATCGGGGTCACCGGTTTGGAGGAAATCCTCATAGGTCATGTGCAGACCGCTGGCGTGAACACCAGCTACATCATCGGCAACCTCGATCAACCGTGGGGGCGTGCCTTCCATCTGTTCGCATGCGGCGGCCGCCACCGGCAGGAACTGGGGGTCGACCAGCACGATCTTGGCCTCACCGTGGTCGAAGATATAGGCGACTGTGTCGACCTCTAAGCGGGTGTTGATCGTGTTTAGCACAGCGCCGCAGGCGGGCACGCCAAAATGCGCCTCGGCCTGTGCGGGTAGGTTGGGCAGAAGGGTTGCGACCACATCGCCGGGTTCAACGCCAGCGCGCGTCAGGGCCGAGGCTAAGCGGCTTACGCGCGCATGGTATTCGGCATAGGTGCGGCGGATATTGCCATAAACAATCGCCTCCCGCTCGGGCCAAATTTGAGCGGCCCGGTTTAGGTGCGACAGGGGCGTTAAAGCGACATGATTTGCATCACATTTCTCAAGGCCTGTTTCGTCTTTCATCCAGCCCATAGCGCGCCCTCCCTTGCGTCTGCTTATTCGCTGGCCATAGTGATCGTGAGACGCGCAAATGGAAAGAGCCTTCATGCAAAACAGACCCCTTGCGGCGGCAGGTGCAATCTTGATCGGTATGGCGATCATTTCCGTGATCGATCAATTCCTTCGCGTGATCGCGGCGGACAGCAGTCTTTGGACATTTCACCTGATCCGATCAGTGATGATGTGGGGGTTGGCGCTGGCCTATGTGGTCTGGCGGGGCACGCCATTGCGGGTCGTTTCTTGGCGGGGAATGGTGTTTCGGTCGGTGTTTTTATCCTCCGCAATGATGATTTATTTTGGGGCCTTGGCGTTCATGCCCGTGGCGCAGGCGGCGGCGGGGCTGTTCACGTCGCCCATTTGGGTTCTGATTTTCTCCGTGGTGTTTTTCGGGTTGCGCATCGGGGTATGGCGGGTGCTGGCCGTTGGGTTAGGGTTTGTGGGCATTTTGGCCGTGTTGTCGCCCGATCCCGCGACCGTGGGGCCGCTGACTTTCGTGCCGGTTCTGGCGGGTGCCTTCTATGCGATTGCGATGATTTCGACGCGGGAATGGTGCCCTGAGGAGGGCAGCCTTGAGATGACGCTCGCGGGGTTTACCGCGATGTGGCTGTGGGGCTTGGTCGGCGTGATTGTCGTGGGTCTTGTGGGGCCAGAGGCCCCTGCGGGTGCGGACGGATTCGTGATGCGCGGCTGGGTCTGGCCCACGGCTGAGGTGTGGTTCTGGCTCTGGGTGCAGGCGGCGGGATCGCTGGTCGCGGTGATGTTCCTGACGCGGGCCTATCAGTTGGCCGAAGCGTCCTACGTGGGCGTGTTTGAATACGCGCTGTTGGGGTTTTCGGCCCTGTTTGGCTGGCTCGTCTGGGGTGAGGTGTTGGGCTGGGTCGGGCTGATCGGAATTGCGATGATCGCGGCCGGGGGCGTGATTATCGCGCTGCGCAGCCGAACCGCGCCTGAAGCCGAGGCTAACGCACAGGCCGTGTCCCCAAATAGCTGAGTGTTGCGGAGCGCGCCGTTACGCGCCCCCCGCCATGGTCATGTGCAGGCTAGGCTGCGGATTTTTCGCCGTCAAACCGGTGATAAAAGCTTTGGCCTTTGTCGGCCATCTCTTGCAGCAGGGCAGGCGTTGTGAACCGGGGGCCATAGGTCTCGGTCAGGCGGTCACAGGTGTCCGCGGCCCACGGCGTGCCAACCATGTCGAGCCATGAGAACGGGCCACCGGACCACGGCGCAAAGCCCCAGCCGAGGATCGCGCCGACATCGCCTTCGCGGATATCCATCAAGACACCTTCCTCCAGGGCGCGCACGGCCTCTAGAACTTGGGCGAACAACAGGCGGTGCTGGACTTCGGTGACATCTGGTTGCGCCTCTGCGAGGGGGAATTTCGGGCCAAGCCCTTCCCAAAGTCCGCCGCGCTTGCCCTTGTCGTCATAGCTGTAGAAGCCCGCGTTGGATTTGCGGCCCAAGCGGCCTTCATCCGCCATCCAGAACAAGACCTCATCCACGGCCCCATCAGGATAGGCATCACCCATCGCGGCCCGGGTCGCCTTGGCGATTTTGACGCCCAGATCGATCGAGGTTTCATCCACCAATTGCAGCGGTCCCAATGGCATTCCGACCAGCTTGGCTGCGTTCTCGATCAGGGCAGGGGCGACGCCCTCGGCCACCATGCGCAGGCCCTCGTTGATGTAGGGGATGATACAGCGGTTGGCATAGAAGAACCGCGCGTCATTCACCACAATGGGTGTCTTGCGGATTTGGCGCACATAATCGAGCGCCTTGGCCACAGCACGGTCGCCGGTGGCTTTGCCTTTGATGATTTCGACCAAGAGCATCTTTTCCACGGGTGAGAAAAAGTGAATGCCGATGAACTGCTCGGGCGCGCCGCTGGCCTTGGCCAACTGGCTGATTGGCAGGGTCGATGTATTGGTCGCAAAGATACAATCGGGCCCAACGGCGGCTTCGACCTTTGCGGTGACCTCGGCCTTGACGGTCGGGTCCTCAAACACGGCCTCCACCACCAGATCACAGCCCGCCAGCGCGGCGTAATCCGTTGTCGCTGTGATTTGTGCCAGAACGGCGGCCTTTTTCTCGGCCGTGACTTTGCCGCGCTTCATGCCCTTGTCGAGGTAAGTCTCGCTATAGGCCTTGCCGCGGTCGGCGGCGTCTTGGGCGGCATCAATCAGCACCACCTCGATGCCTGCCTGCGCAGACACAAGCGCGATGCCAGCCCCCATCATGCCCGCACCGATCACACCCAGTTTGCGGACCTTTTGATCCTCTACCTCTGGGCGGACCGCGCCTTTTTCCAACGCCTCTTTGTTGATAAACAATGACCGGATCATCGCAGAGGAGGAGGGGTTCATCAGCACATTGGTGAACCAGCGTGCTTCAATCCGAAGGGCGGTGTCGAAATCCACCATAGCGCCTTCGTAGACGGCAGACAGAAGCGCCTTGGCTGCAGGGTAGACGCCTTGTGTTTTGCCGTTCACCATGGCGGAGGCGCCAACAAACGTCATGAAACCGGCGGGATGATAGGGGGCACCACCGGGCATTTTGTAGCCCTTTTCATCCCATGGCTTGGTGATCTTTGGGCTGGATAGGACCCATTCTTTGGCCTTGGCATGCAGCTCGTCGGGGGCGACGACTTCATCCACGATGCCCGCCGCTTTGGCCTTTTTCGGATCGCTCAGCTTACCCTCCAGCAGGAAGGGTGAGGCGGCCATGGCACCCATTTTTCGTACCAACCGCGTGGTGCCGCCCATGCCGGGAAAGATACCAACCATGATCTCGGGCAGGCCGATTTTGGCCTTTGGATTGTCGGCGGCAAAAATGCGGTGGCATGCCAGCGGGATTTCCAGACCAATGCCAAGCGCTGTGCCAGGCAGACAGCAAGCAATCGGCTTGCCGCCTTTGTTGGTCTTGGGGTCTTGGCCTGCGCGCTCAATTTTGCGCAGGATACGGTGGCAGGCCATCAACCCGTCCATAAGGCCCCGTGCGGGGTCGTCGCCCGCGGCTTCCTTCATGGTGGCAATGATGTTCAGGTCCATGCCGCCCGCAAAGGAGCCGGGCTTGCCCGAGGTGATGATGACGCCCTTAACCGCGTCATCGGCCAACGCCTGATCGATCAACGCATCAAGGTCTAGATAACCCTGTTGGTTCATCACATTCATGGACTTGCCGAGGGTATCCCACGTGATTGTGGCTACGCCGTCGGCGTCCGTTTTCATGGTAAAGTCAGTCATTTACAGATCCTTTGGCAAACGACGCAGGGGCTGCGCGGGATGTCATAGTGGGAAGGTCGCGCGGCATTAGATACGCTCAATAATGGTGGCAGCACCCATGCCGGAGGCCACGCAAAGAGTGGCAAGGCCGGTGCTTTTGCCGCTGCGTTCTAGCTCATCCAGAAGCGTGCCAATGATAATGGCGCCCGTGGCCCCAAGGGGGTGCCCCATCGCAATGGCCCCGCCGTTCACGTTCACGCGGTCATGGTCGACGTCAAACGCTTGCATGAACCGCAACACCACGGAGGAGAACGCCTCATTCACTTCGAACAGGTCGATGTCGGTGATATTCATCCCCGAGGTTTTGAGGATGTGTTCCGTCACCGGGACTGGCCCGGTCAGCATGATCGTGGGGTCCAGCCCAATTTTGGCCGTAGCGCGAATGACCGCGCGGGGTTTGAGGCCGTGCGCTTCACCAAAGGCTTTGGAGCCGACCAAAACGCCCGCAGCACCATCCACAATGCCCGAGCTGTTGCCCGCGTGGTGGATGTGGTTGATCCGCTCCAGGTGGGGGTATTTCATCAGCGCGATTTTGTCGAAACCGGGCATGACTTCACCCATGGCTTGAAACGCGGGGTTCAGGCCGCCGAGCGATTGCATATCGGTCTGCGGGCGCATGTATTCATCGTGATCAAGGATCGTGAGGCCGTTTTGATCGCGCACTGGCACGACTGACTTGGCAAAACGGTTGTCGTCCCACGCGGCCTTGGCACGCTGTTGGCTGGTCACGGCAAGGTGGTCCGCTTGTTCACGGGTGATGCCGTATTCGGTGGCGATGATATCTGCCGAAATCCCTTGGGGGACGAAGTATTGGTCCATTGCGACCGAAGGGTCGACGGCAATCGCCGCCCCGTCCGAGCCCATGGCGACGCGGCTCATGCACTCAACACCGCCCGCGATATAGGCATCACCTGCGCCGCCGCGGATTTGGTTGGCCGCAAGGTTAACGGCCTCCATGCCAGAGGCACAGAAACGGTTAATGCTGAGCCCGGGGATGCGTTCATCCAGATCAGAGGCCAACACGGCGGTCCGCGCCAAGCAGCCGCCCTGTTCCATCACTTGCGTGGCATTGCCCCAGATCACGTCTTCTACCGCGTGGCCTTCTAGCCCGTTGCGTTCGCGCAAGGCGTTCAGAACATTGGTGGAAAGCCGCACGGCGGTGACTTCGTGCAGGCTGCCGTCCTTGCGGCCCTTGCCGCGCGGTGTGCGCACGGTGTCGTAGATATAAGCGTCAGACATGGTTGCGTTCCTTTGCAACGTTTGGGGGTCGGCCTTGGTGTATGTCCGAGGCGGCATCGTTGTTTGCGTGCCGCATGGATATAGCACGTCAGTGGTTTAGGTGCAGGCTTGCGCCCGTTGATCAGAAGTTTGGCAAGTCATCGCCGGCAATGCGAGGGGGAGCGGCCCGCATGACGTAGCGTTTTTTACGTGAACGTAAGGTCGGTTTGCGCGCAGGGTTGGGCCAGTCACATGGATAGATATTGCATGCGCGGTCTATCGGGTTGCGCGGCATTGCAGAGGCGCGGAAAAATCTCGGTTTGGGTTGATCAAAACTGGGAGCGCGGCCATGCACACCAAAAGGCTGCGCGGCGAAACTGCCGCGCAGGGTAATTAGGTGAGTGTTGAAATGTTTGGGCGTTGTCCGTCATGCACCGTAGGCGCGTTGCATCAAGTCGTAAGGATGTTTCCAGCTCGGCGTGGCCGCGATCCGGTCCAGCCAAGCGTCAATATTGGGCCATTCTGTGCGATCAAAACCAAAGGGTTCCTCGTAGAAGAGATAACCACAGCAGGCGGTGTCGGCGATCGTGATCTGATCGCCAACGATCCAATCGCGCCCCTCTAGGTGGTCATTCAAGACGCCATAAGTCGCCTTGAGACGGCCCTGCATAAAGCCGATCACCTCTTGGGGGCGTTTTTCGGGGGGCAGAAAATTCATCAAGAACCGGGTCATCCCGGCCTGACCGGACAGTTTGTGATTGTCCCACAGAAGCCAACGCAGCACTTCACGTTTGTCCTCGGACGACGCGGGCATCAGCTTGCCCGTTTTTTCGGTGACATAGGTTTGGATGGCGCCGGATTGGGTGATGGTTTGTTCGCCATCCAGCAGAACGGGGACCTCCCCCATTGGGTTGATCGCGCGAAATTCAGGGGTGCGGCTGCCGCCGTTGAAAAAATCAACATGGACTGGGGTCCAGTCAACTTCGGCCAGTGTGAGGGTCAGCGCCGCTTTGTACGCGTTGCCGCTTTCGCCGAAGCAATAGAGTTTGGTCATTGGATAGAGCCTCCCGCCCTGAGTTTTGCCTTTGCACGGAGTGGTACTGTGCAATGTGCGCGCGGACCAGAGATGTATCGCGTTTGGCGGGAGATTGGGGGGCTCTGTGTTTTACGGAACTTTGGGGGTCCGTGCTGCTCGGCCGCTTTCTAGTCGGCTTGCGGAAGTCGATCTTTGAAGCCCGCGAGGCGGTGCATCAGGGTCGCGTCGTCCAGCAGGCCCGGTAGGTTTTCGAACACGAAACTCAACGCCTCATCCTCCGTCAAACCTGATTGCGCGGCAAAGGCCCGAAGCTGCCGATACCCGGCATCTGTCATTTTTGCGGGAAAGTGGCGGGTGAGGCGGGGAGGTGGCGGCATTTGAGGTATTGATCCGTGATTACGTGGCGGGGACGGGCCCCGCCACGCAGTCTTGGCTTAGAAGTGGGCCGCGTCTAGTGCCATCAAGGTATCTGCCCCGGTTTCGATGCGCGATAGATGCATCGAGGTCGCGGGGAGTTGGCGGGCCATGTAGTAGCGCGCAGTTGCGAGCTTCGCGTCATAGAAATCACGATCCTCGGCGCCGTTGGCCAGCGCGTCCTGTGCGGCGCGTGCCATGCGCGCCCACATCAGGCCAAGGCAAACATGCCCCATCATGTGCATAAAGTCATAAGACCCTGCGAGCGCATTGTTGGGGTTTTTCATGCCCGCTTGCATGAAGTAAATGCCCGCAGCCTGTAGATCTTTGGAGGCTTTTTTGAGCGGTTCAACGAAGGCGGCCATCTCGTCGCTATCGTTTTCTTTGCAGAAAGTTTTCACCATCTCAAAGAAGCCCATCACATGCTTGCCACCGTCCTGTGCGAGCTTGCGGCCCACCAGATCAAGCGCCTGTACACCATTCGCACCCTCATAAATCATGGCGATCCGTGCGTCGCGGGCGAATTGGGACATACCCCATTCTTCGATGTAACCGTGCCCGCCATAGACCTGTTGGGCGTTGATGGTCATCTCATAGCCCTTGTCGGTCAGGAACCCTTTGATGACGGGGGTCATTAGGGAAATCAGGCCGTCGGCTTCGGCGTCCGAGTTGCGATGCGCCCGGTCGATGAGGTTAGCCCCCCAGAACGCAAAGGCGCGCGCGCCTTCGACAAAGGACTTTTGGTCCATCAGATTGCGGCGAATGTCGGGATGTACGATCAGCGGATCAGCGGCCAGTTCGGGGTGCTTTGTGCCGGTTACGTCACGGCCCTGTAGCCGATCAAGGGCATAAGCGCGGGCGTTTTGATAGGCGACTTCGGACTGGGCATAGCCTTGCAGGCCGACGCCAATGCGCGCTTCGTTCATCATTGTGAACATTGCGCGCATGCCTTTGTGCGCCTCACCCAAGAGATAGCCGGTCGCACCGTCGTAGTTCATCACGCAGGTTGAGTTGCCGTGGATGCCCATTTTCTCTTCGATCTTGCCGACCGAAAGATCGTTGCGCGCGCCAAGGCTGCCGTCGTCGTTAACGAGGACCTTGGGGACAATGAAAAGGGATACGCCCTTGATCCCCTCTGGCGCGCCGGAAATCTTGGCAAGAACAAGGTGGATGATGTTGTCCGCCATGTCGTGATCACCGGCTGAGATGAAAATCTTTTGCCCTGTGATTTTATAGCTGCCGTCGTCTTGCGGCTCTGCGCGGGTGCGCATCAGGCCAAGGTCCGTGCCACAATGTGGCTCGGTCAGGTTCATGGTGCCGGTCCATTCACAGGTCACCATCTTGGGCAGGAACGTCTGTTTTTGGGCGTCTGAGCCGTGGGCATGGATCGCGGAATAGGCACCATGGGTCAGGCCAGGGTACATGTTGAACGCCATGTTGGACGCGGACATGATCTCGCCAACCGCAGTGTGCATCAGGTAGGGCAGGCCTTGGCCGCCATAGGCAGGATCGCAGTCAAGAGCGGTCCAGCCACCGTCGCGCATTTGGTCAAAGGCATCTTTAAAGCCGGTTGGCGTGCGCACCACGCCGTTCTCTAGCTGACACCCCTCGCGGTCGCCCACCTCGTTGAGCGGATGCAGGACTTCGCTCGCGATCTTACCCGCTTCCTCCAACACCGCGCCGGTGAAATCGGCGTCCATTTCGTCATAGCCGGGGATGTTCTGCTCAGAGGCTTTGAGGACCTCGTGCAGCACGAATTGCATGTCTTTGGTGTTGGCGTTGAACGCTGGCATTTCCTATCTCCCTGCCGTCGCCCAGGGTATCTGTTACGAGGCGACTCTTTGGTTAGTATTCGCGGAGGCGATAAGGCTCGCTCCCCATTCCAGTTGGCTCTCAAGTTCGGCGATCGCCTCGTTGAGTTCATCACGTTGGACAATCATCGCATCGAGACGATTTTTGCCGATTTCATAAGTGCGAGCGTACTGAGTGGCTTGCCCGTCACCGAGGTAATAGAGATCCAGAAGTTGGCGGATTTCTTCGAGGCTGAACCCAAATCGCTTGCCGCGCAGGATCAATTTGAGCCGGGCACGGTCACGCTTGGTAAACAGTCGTTTTTGCCCTTCACGGATTGGGCTCAACAGCTCCTTCGCCTCATAGAACCGAAGAGTACGCGGCGTCACATCATATGCATCGCACATCTCTCGGATGGTCATGGTTTCTTCAGACATCTTTTTCACCTTTCACAACTCCTGCGCAGCTGTGTGTGCACCGGAAATGTGAATTTCCAGTTTATGCTACAAGTTTATATTACGTTTACGTAACTCTAACGTCGCGTCACATTTTAGGTGACCAAAGGTCGGTCCGAAAACGCGCCCATACAGCCGAAAACCAACGCTAAAGCGCAGCGGCAGTATTCAAAACCGCCTGTAGGAGCCAGCTATCAGTGACAGAAAATTATCGGTCCAGAGCGCATCTTACGGATCGGGGTGCTCTCTTTCGTATAGGAAACGCGCGTCCGTATCGTTAATCCGGCAGAGTATCGGCCACATTATCGCGCAAAGTTTGCAGCTGTGAGATCGCTTCATCCACCTCTGCCCGACGCTGCGTTAACTCTTGCAGCTGTTTATCGGCCAGTTCGATCCAAGCCAGCATCTGTGTCCGGCCCTCGGGATCGGCATCGTAAAGCTCGAGCCACTGGCGAATCTCTTCCAGTGAAAACCCGAATTTCCGCCCCCGCAGGATCAAGGTCATGCGGGCGACTTCACGGGCGCCGTAAAACCGTGTGCGACCTTCTTTTTCGGGAAACAAAAGCTCAATGTACTCGTAATGCCGCAACGTGCGTGGCGTTACATCAAATTTTTCGCACATTTCTTTGAAGCTGATCCGCTCGCTCATCGTAGTCTCCCTCAATCCCTGCGAGAAGTATGCGCGTAATCGCGGGGCAATGCCAACCCTTGCCCCGCAGCGATGTGCGGCGCATACACAAACCCATGGATACAACCGACGAAAAATCCCAACGCGTCCGCGCCTTTATGGAGGCACTGCCCCATTGCAGGGCGCTGGGTCTAGAGATGACCGAAATTGGCGGTGGGCAGGCCGTGATGCGTATGCCTTATAACTCGGCGCTGGTGGGTGACCCGGCAACGGGGGTGGTCGCGGGTGGGGCTGTGTCAGCCTTGATGGACAGCTGTGGCGGAGCGGCCGTGATGTGCCATCCCAAGGCGGTGGCGAGTACGGCAACATTGGATTTACGCATCGATTACATGCGCGCGGCCACGCCGGGGCAGGCCATTACGACACGCGCGGTATGTCACCATATCACACGCTCAGTCGCATTTGTCCGTGCAGAGGCGTTTGACGATGACGCAAGCACACCGGTGGCCGTGGCAAACGGCGCCTTTACCGTTGAGATGCAATCATGAAGCGGCCCGAACCCATTCAAATCGTCAAACAACGCCGGGATGCCGCGTTGGCGGCTTTGATCGAAGGGGTGCCCTATATCCAATTCATGGGTATCGGGTTTGAACGTCGCGGTGATGAACTTACGGGTATTTTGCATTTCGATGAAAAGTTGATTGGCAATATGATGTTGCCCGCGCTGCACGGTGGGGCCACGGCGGCTTTCCTTGAGGTGACGGCAACCATCACCCTGTCATGGGCCATGATTTGGGATGATCTGGAGCGCGGCGATCTTCAGGACCTGACGCCCCAGACCTTGCCCCGCCTGCCCAAGACAATTGATTTTACCGTCGATTACCTGCGCGCAGGCTTGCCGCGTGATGCCTATGCACGCGCACGGATCAACCGCAAAGGCCGCCGCTATGCAAGCGTCCACGTCGAGGGCTGGCAAGACAACCGGGACCGTTTGCACGCCCAAGCTACGGGGCATTTCCTAATGCCCACACGCCCGACCGTTGGGAATGGCTGATACGATCACCCACGCCCGGGTGCTCAAGATTTCGGTGCCCATTGTGATTTCGAACGCGACGGTGCCGTTGATGGGCATCGTCGATACCGGCGTCGTAGGGCAAAGCGCGCAGGCCGCGCCGATTGCGGCGGTTGCTGCGGGCGCAATCACGCTTTCTGCTGTGTACTGGATATTCGGATTTCTGCGCATGGGCACGGCAGGCTTGGCGGCGCAGGCGATGGGTGCGGGCGACCGGGTTGAGGTCGGCGCGCTGTTGATGCGGGTCTTGTTGATTGGGTTTGGGGCAGGGGTCGTGATGATCGCGACCCAATGGGCCATAATGGCCGGGGCCTTCGCGATTTCACCGGCGGAGCCAGAGGTTGAGGCCCTCGCGCGGTCCTACATTGGTATCCGTGTATGGTCCGCGCCCGCAGCCATCGCGCTTTATGGGATCACCGGATGGCTCGTCGCCCAAGAGCGCACGGACCAAGTCATGGTGCTGCAAATCTGGATGAACGGGGCGAACATCGCGTTGAGCTATGGGCTGGGCTATATGCTCGACTTCGGGGTGCCTGGGGTGGCTTGGGCGACGTTCATGGCGGAATGGTCGGGCCTTGCGCTGGGCCTGTGGTTTTGTCGGGGCGCGTTTCGGGTGCCGGGTTGGGCAACGCCTGCGCGCATTTTCGATCGGGCGCGGTTGATCAATATGGCGTCAGTGAATTCCGACATCATGATCCGCTCGGTCCTGCTGCAAATTGCCTTCACTTCTTTCATTTTGGTGCATTCGGCGCAGCTCGGCACCGTGCCGCTGGCCGCAAACCAGATATTGTTGCAGTTTTTGTTCGTGACCTCCTACGCGATGGATGGGTTTGCCTTTGCCGCAGAGGCGTTGGTGGGCAAAGCCTTTGGTGCGGGCAACCCCGCCCGCGTGCGCCGCGCCACGCTGATGACCAGCTTTTGGGGGGTGATCACCGTGACACTCTTGGCGGTCATCTTTGCTATTATGGGGCCGTGGGGGATTGAGGTGCTGACGAAATCACCCGAGGTGCAGGCAGAGGCGCGCCGCTATCTACCGTGGGTCATTGCGGGGCCTCTGATCGGCTGTGCATCGTGGATGTTTGACGGGGTGTTCATCGGTGCAACCCGGTCGCGCGATATGCGCAACATGATGGTTCTGAGCTTTTTACTGTATTTCGCCGCTGTTTACGTTCTGTTGCCCTACGGAAATCACGGGTTGTGGGCGGCGCTGATGATCTTTTTTGGGGCGCGGGGCATCACCCTTGGCCTGCGATATCCGGCGTTGGAGCGGGCGGCAGGACGGACGGCCTAAGGGCTCATGAGCGGCCCGCAGTAATCGCGCGAACGGATCAAGAACACATCTTGGCCTTTTCGATATGACGCGTTACGTTTGTGATATGATGGATTTTGACGACTCCGAAGGCTTCGAAAGCCTCTCATCGCGCGCGATGGCCGCGCGTCCCACGCCCTACATGGATGGGCTGAACCCGGAACAACGCCGCGCCGTTGAGACGCTGGATGGCCCGGTCTTGATGCTTGCAGGGGCGGGCACAGGCAAAACGCGGGCTCTGACCGCCCGGATTGCCCATTTGCTGAATACGGCCAAGGCGCGGCCCAACGAAATCCTTGCGGTGACATTCACCAACAAAGCCGCCCGCGAGATGAAGGACCGAGTTGGAAAGCTCACCGGCCATGTCGAAGGGATGCCGTGGTTGGGCACATTCCACGCGATTTGTGTCAAGCTGCTGCGCCGTCATGCAGAGTTGATCAAGCGCGATGATCCTCTGTTGGATGGTGGCCAGAATGTCCCGCACCTGAAGTCAAACTTCACGATCCTCGATACGGATGATCAAATCCGTCTGCTTAAGCAGTTGATCGTGGCCGAAGGGATTGATGACAAACGCTGGCCCGCGCGGGCCTTGGCCGGGGTCATCGACCAATGGAAAAACCGCGCTTGGACGCCTGATCAGGTGCCCGCCAGCGAAAGCAGTGCCTACGACGGCAAGGGCGTGGCGCTATACCGTGCCTATCAGGATCGGCTGCTCACGCTCAATGCGGTGGATTTCGGCGATCTGCTTTTGCATGTCGTGACTATTTTCCAAACGCATTCCGACGTGCTGGAACAGTACCGCCGCTTTTTCCGCTACATTCTTGTGGACGAATACCAAGATACGAACGTGGCGCAGTATATGTGGTTGCGGCTTTTGGCGGGTGGACACCGGAATATTTGCTGCGTGGGCGATGATGATCAGTCGATCTATGGCTGGCGCGGCGCTGAGGTGGGCAACATCCTGCGGTTTGAGCGTGATTTTGAGGGTGCCGCCGTTATCCGGCTGGAGCAGAATTACCGCTCGACCCCGCATATCCTTGCCGCAGCCTCTGGCGTGATTGCGGGCAACAAGGGCCGTCTTGGCAAGACCCTATGGACCGAGATGGAGGAGGGCGAGAAGGTCAACCTCATCGGGCATTGGGACGGCGAAGAGGAGGCCCGCTGGGTCGGCGAAGAAGCTGAGGCTGCCCTGCGCGGGGCGCGCGGACGTCGGGCCTTTGCTCTCAACGATATGGCGATTTTGGTGCGTGCCTCGCACCAGATGCGCGCTTTTGAGGATCGGTTCTTGACGATTGGCCTACCGTACCGGGTGATTGGCGGGCCGCGTTTCTATGAACGCTTAGAGATCCGCGACGCGATGGCGTATTTTCGCGTTGTGATCAGCCCGGATGATGATCTTGCGTTTGAGCGGATCGTGAATACGCCCAAGCGGGGTCTCGGTGATAAGGCGCAGCAGAAAATCCAGATGATGGCGCGTAGCAATGGCGTCAGCCTGTTGGAGGGTGCGCGCCTGATGGTCGAAACCAAGGGCATCGGGGGCAAGGGTGGCGCTGAGCTGGCCAAGCTGGTTGCGGGTTTGGATCGGTGGCGCGATGCACTGCTGTCAGGGCGCGATCACATCGAGTTGGCCGAGGTGATCCTAGAGGAATCCGGCTACACCGACATGTGGCTCAACGACAAAACACCCGAAGCGCCGGGGCGATTAGATAACCTTAAGGAGCTTGTAAAAGCCCTTGAAAACTTTGAAAATCTCCAAGGCTTTCTGGAGCACGTCAGCCTGATTATGGACAATGAGAGCGACAGTGGTGAGGACAAAATCACCATGATGACGCTGCACGCGGCCAAGGGCCTGGAATTCCCCATGGTGTTCTTGCCGGGGTGGGAGGACGGCTTGTTCCCCTCCCAGCGGTCCATGGATGAAAGTGGGCAAAAGGGCCTCGAGGAAGAGCGGCGGCTGGCCTATGTCGGGATCACCCGTGCCGAAGAAGTTTGCACCATTAGTTTTGCCGCCAACCGGCGCGTCTATGGCCAGTGGCAATCCTCGCTTCCGTCGCGGTTTATTGACGAGCTGCCCGAAAAGCATGTCGAGGTTTTGACCCCACCCGGGCTCTATGGCGGGGGCTTTGGGGCGGCGGGCATGGCGCAGGCGCAGACCCGGGCGATGGGGGGCGGTGTTGAAAGTGACATCACCGAACGCGCGACCAAGGCGGATGTCTACAACTCACCCGGATGGCGGCGATTGCAGGCCAACGCCAGTGCGCGCACGCTGTCGCAGCCCAAGGAAAGCCGGACCATGGTGATCGACGCTCAAGCCGTCAGCGCCCATTCCATTGATGACCGGGTGTTCCACACGAAATTCGGCTACGGCACGGTTGAGGCGATTGAGGGCGACAAACTGGAGGTGGCGTTTGACAAGGCGGGCACCAAAAAGCTGGTGGGCCGGTTCCTCGTTCCAGCGGATCAAGCCGGTGATGTGCCGTTCTGACGCTTGCGCGGGCCCTACGGGACGCGTAGGGCTGCGCATATGAAAATTCTATTCTTAGGCGATGTTATGGGGCGGTCCGGCCGCAGTGCGGTCACGGAGCGTTTGTCTGCTCTGCGGGCCGCGTGGGGGCTAGATTTCGTTGTGGTGAACGGCGAAAACGCGACCTCGGGGCACGGGTTAAACCGCGATCATGCGCGTGCACTGCTTGATGCAGGTGCGGACGTGATCACACTGGGCGATCATGCCTTTGATCAAAAAGACATGCTGGGCACGATTGAGAGTGAGCCGCGTATTCTGCGGCCGATCAATATCTCAAAGGCGGCACCAGGACGCGGGCACCGCATTTACGAAGTACCGGGTGGGCGCAAGGTCCTTGTGGCGCAGGTATTGGGCCGGGTGTTCATGAAGCAACCCTACGATGATCCGTTTTCCCCGCTGGATGCACTGTTTCGGACACATCGGCTGGGTGCCGCAGTGAACGCGACGTTGATTGATATCCACTGCGAAGCCACGTCCGAGAAAATGGGCGTTGGGCATTTTTGCGATGGCAAAGCCAGCGTTGTGGTCGGCACACATACGCACGTACCCACGGCAGACGCTCAAATCCTGCCTGGCGGCACCGCGTTCCAGTCGGACGCCGGAATGTGCGGTGACTACGACAGCGTGATCGGCATGGAAAAGACCGAACCCATGCGCCGCTTTATCACCGGAATGCCCAAGGCGCGGTTTTCGCCCGCTATGGGCGAGGCCACGCTAAGCGGGCTTTATGTGGAAACCGACGACCGCACGGGCAAGGCCACGCGGGTTGTACAGGTACGCCAAGGCGGGCGGCTCAGCCCCTCGGGCCCCGAGGCAGTGGGATGACACGCGCGCCCACGCACCCAGCCTCCGGGCTGCTTGTGGGCGTTCTCATCTTGATGGGAGCAGGGTGGGGACTTGGCCAGCCTCTGACCAAAATTGCCGTGTTCACCGGGTTGCCGACGTTGGGCTTATTGGCGTGGCAATTGATGATCGGCGCTGTTGTGTTGTGCGGCTTTATCGTGCTGCGCGGCGGGCGCATCCCACTAGCCCCGCGCAATCTGTTTTTCTACGGCTGGATCGCGTGCGTGGGCACGCTGTTCCCGAATTATGCCTCGTATGAGGCGGCGCGGGTCCTGCCCGCAGGGATCATATCGATCCTTTTGTCGACGGTTCCGATGGTCGCCTTTCCGGTTGCGCTTGGCCTTGGGCTTGAACGGTTTGAGCCGCGACGCCTGTTGGGGCTTTTGTTCGGCTTGGCGGGTGTTTTGTTGATCACCCTTCCGGACGCAAGCCTGCCGGAGCGCGCGATGCTTGCTTTTGTTCCGCTGGCCCTGATCGCGCCGTTGTTTTACGGGGCCGAGGGAAATCTGGTTGCTCGTTTTGGCACTGGCGGGGTTGATGCGGTAACGGTGATTGCAGGCGCGTCATTGGTAGGGGCCAGTGTTGTGGCGCCCTTGGCCGTCGCGACTGGGCAGTGGGTCACGCCCGCCCTGACGCTGCCGCATGGTGCCTTGGCGCTGTCGGCGTTGCTGCACACGGTCGTCTATGTGGCCTACGTCTGGATGGTGGGGCGCGCAGGCTCGGTTTTTGCGGCGCAGGTTAGTTATCTGGTTACGGGGTTTGGTGTGATGTGGGCCATGCTCATCCTCGGAGAGCGGTTTGCGCCCACTGTCTGGCTGGCTATGGTGGTGATGTTTGCAGGCCTTGCGATGGTGCAGCCCCGCCCAAAGCTGCTGGCCCCCAAAGAGATTAGAACGTGAGATCGTCATGGAATTAGTGACCCTTAGCCAGTCGGCGCAAGCCACGTTGGCCTTGTTGACGGTGGGGGCGATGTTTGCCCTGTTCCTGCGGGAAACGTTCCCAACCGAGGTGACGGCGATCATGGGGGTTGCGGTCCTATTGGTCGCAGGTGTGCTACCCTACGAGGCCGCGATTGGCGTGCTGTCCAACCCTGCGCCATGGACGATTGCGGCGATGTTTATCGTGATGGGGGCGTTGGTGCGCACAGGCGCGCTTAACTGGTTCACCGCACGGGCTGAGGCGCAGGCCGACATCAGCCCGAGGCGTGCAATCGGTGCGTTGATGGCTTTGGTTATTGTGGCTTCTGCGTTTGTGTCCAACACCCCGGTGGTCGTCGTGATGATCCCGGTTTTTGTGCAATTGGCGAACAAACTTGGCACTGTCCCATCCAAGCTTTTGATCCCGCTTAGCTATGCCGCGATCATGGGGGGCACGCTGACGCTAATCGGGACCTCGACCAACCTGTTGGTGGATGGGGTCGCGCGGGCCGAGGGGCTGACACCGTTCACGATCTTTGAGGTCACGCCACTGGCTATTGTGCTGGTCATTTATGTGATGATTTACCTCTATTTTGTGGCCCCGCGTGTGTTGCCAGAGCGGACCTCGATGGCGGCAATGCTGGGCGGCGACAAATCCAAGATGAAGTTCTTTACCGAAGCCGTGATCCCGCCAGAATCCAACCTTGTGGGGCGTGAGGTTTTGGGCGTGCAACTGTTCAAACGCGAAGGTGTGCGGTTGATCGACGTGATCCGGGGGGATGCCTCGTTGCGGCGGAACCTAAAGGGTGTCGAGTTGCAGGTCGGTGACCGGGTTATCCTGCGCACCCCAATGACGGAGCTTTTATCGCTGCAACGGGATAAGTCGCTGAAGCGGTTGGATCAGGTGGGCGCGACCGAGACGACCACGGTTGAGGTGTTGATCACGCCCGGGGCGCGCATGGTTGGGCGGCGGTTGGGTGAGATGCGTTTGCGCCGCCGCTACGGCGTTTATCCGATTGCCGCCCACCGACGGGACCGTAACATCGGGACGGACCTTGATAGCCTGATCGTTAAGGTCGGCGATACATTGCTGCTTGAGGGCGCGCCGGAGGATATTCATCGCTTTGCCTCGGACATGAACCTCGTGGATGTGTCTAAGCCCGAGGCGCGTGCATACCGTCGCGAAATGGCATGGGTGCCGGTGACGGCGATGATCGGTTTGGTGGTCATGGCCGCCTTGGGCATTGCGCCGATTTTTCTGTTGGCGGTTCTGGCTGTGGCATTGGTGCTCGCGACCCGCTGCATTGACGCCGAAGAGGCGTTTGAATTTATCGAAGGCCGCTTGTTGGCGTTGATCTTTTCGATGCTCGCGATTGGGGCGGCGCTGCAATCCTCTGGGGCGGTGACACTGATTGTGGACGCAGTCGCACCCTATCTTGCAGGATTGCCGCCCTTTTTGCTGGTCTGGGCGATTTACCTCCTGACCAGTATTCTGACGGAGTTGGTTTCCAACAATGCGGTTGCGGTCGTGGTGACGCCGATTGCGATTGCGCTGGCCGCGTCGCTGGGCATTGATCCACGCCCCTTGGTCGTGGCGGTGATGGTCGCGGCCAGCGCGTCGTTTGCTACGCCGATTGGGTATCAAACCAACATGATGGTCTACGGCCCCGGCGGCTATAAATTCACGGATTTCATGAAGCTGGGCATCCCGTTGAACGTCACGGTAGGGCTGCTCGCCAGCCTGATGATCCCGTTTATCTGGCCATTCTAAGCCCGACCCAACAGGAGAAGAGACCATGCGTGCAATGATGATTTTGGGTGGCTGTTTAGGGGTGATGGCCTGCACCACGACGCCGGTTGAGGTGGTTCCCTCAGGCAGTGCGCGCGTGGCAGAGGTGTCAGTGCGGCCCGATGTGTTGAGCATCACCATGACGGATGGCGCGCGTTGCGTGGCCGAGCGGCCTGATGACATTCGCACCGGATGGTCCGGTATGACGGACAACTGCGGCTATGCGCTGCCGTTCTCGGTGCTGTTTTTTGCAGGGGCCGAAGATCCCGCACGGTTTGCGGTGGAACCGGGGTCCGAGGTGATTGCCGCAGACGGCACGCTGATGCCTCGTGCCGAGGTCTATGTGACGGACGTTGATGGCGTGCAAAAGCAGTTCGTTCGGCGCTTGGACAATGTCCGCATTCAGGTTGTTGACCCCGTCTGACGGAGCAACGGTGCGGCAACAAGCAGAGCTAAGCCCAAAGCCGGGCCACGTGCCGTGCCATTTGCGCAAGTGGCTTCGATAGGGCATCGTGCCGCCATGCTGGTCGAAGATGAAATTCTGACGCTACGGCGTCTGTGTGTGGCCGACTTACAGGCTTTCCAGTCCTATCGCTCGGACCCTGTGGTGGGGGCCTATCAAAGTTGGAGCGTGATGAGCGACGATCAGGCCCGCGGCTTTCTGGCGGCGGTTGCTGACGCGCCTTTGTTCGTGCCGGGGGAATGGTCGCAGATCGCGATTGTGGCCGATGGGTTGGTCGGAGACATCGGCCTGTGCCTTGATCGCGCAAGCCATGAGGTTGAGATCGGGATCACGCTTGCGCGCGGGGCTCAGGGGTTGGGCTATGCGCGCCGCGCCGTCCGGCTGGCCGTGCAGTTGGTGTGGCGCGACAGTCCCGCCCAGTGCATTCGGGCGATTACTGACGCACGGAATGTCGCCGCTTTGATCTTGCTGGAATGCTCTGGATTTCGCGAGGGTCCACCGCTGATAACTGATGGCATTCCCGAGCGGCAATTCACCCTAAACCGCCCCAATTTGCCCTAAGCCGATCTGCGCGCTGCACAGGCTTGCAGCCCTAAGGCTCTTGGCCCTATAACCGCACGAAATTCTCGGACCAAATGAACGGAGACGACCCATGGCAGGGCATAGTAAATGGGCCAACATCCAGCACCGCAAGGGCCGGCAGGATAAAATCCGCGCCAAGCTGTTTTCCAAAATGGCCAAGGAAATTACCGTGGCTGCCAAAATGGGCGACCCCGATCCCGAGAAAAACCCGCGTCTGCGCTTGGCTGTAAAAGAGGCCAAATCGCAATCCGTGCCCAAGGATGTGATTGATCGCGCGATCAAGAAATCCCAAGGCGGGGATGCCGACAGCTATGATGAGATCCGCTATGAGGGCTATGGCCCCGGCGGTGTTGCCGTGATCGTTGAGACGATGACCGACAACCGCAATCGGACTGCCTCGACCGTGCGCTCCACGTTTTCCAAGAACGGCGGCAACTTGGGTGAGACAGGCTCGGTCGGGTTTATGTTCGATCGCAAGGGGCAGGTGGTTTATTCGGCCAGCGTCGGCGACGAAGACACCGTGATGATGGCCGCGATTGAAGCCGGTGCTGAAGACGTCGAAAGCGATGGCGAGGTGCACGTGGTATGGTGTGCAGATACGGACCTGAGCACCGTGTCCACAGCGCTTGAGGCGGAACTGGGCGAGTCGGAGACGACCAAACTGGTATGGCGTCCGACGACCACCACAGAGTTAGACCTTGAAGGTATGGAAAAGCTGATGAAGCTGATCGAAGCCTTGGAGGACGACGATGACGTACAGACCGTCACGGCGAACTTTGAAGCCTCGGATGAGGTGATGGAGCAGCTTTGATCCCAGGCCAATAGTGCAGATGATCAGACAATAAAAAAGCGCCCCTTTGGGCGCTTTTTCTTTTTCCCTCTTAGGGGCAGTTATGTGGTCTTGCGACGCCGCGCAAAACCCAAAGCCGCGAGGCCCGTCATCAGCAGGGCGACACCCGCAGGCAGCGGCACTGCCGAAACCATCACGTTATCAATGGCACCAGAGTTGCGGCCAAAGTCAAAGGTCAGCTGATCGACCCGCGCGCTTGTGCCAAGAGCCAAGCGCTGCAGCGCGTTTTCCGTGCGGCCGTTGTCGATGATGCTGGAAAAGACTGCGTTGCCATCCAGCGACCCGCTGACCACCAACGTGCCGTCGTCAATAAACGTAACACCTGAAAACAGGACATCCATGGCGGTGAAATCGAACGTAATCACGCCGCCGCTGCGGTTGTCGTCCACTTCGTTGCTCGTGTTGTTGCGATCATCGGGGGTTTCATCAACCACGAGAACGTTGTTGATCGGATCGACAAGGGGACCCAGCGTATCAACCACGACATACGTCGGCTCGATATCTGGGTCACGGCCGCCGCGTGGGTTGCCAGCGCCGTCAACGGTCGCATAGGCGCGTGCTACCGTGGTGTTGCCGCTTGGATTTACAATCGTGCTGACCGTGGCAGAAACCGAGCCATCGGCGGACATGATGCTGTAGATATCCTGTCCGTTGATGACCCCAATGCCATTGCTTGTGTCAAAGTCGATCACCGCAGCAGAGGCGGCCCCGCACATTGCAACCCCAAGGGCAGATGCGGCTAATGTCCGTCTTAAATTCATGTTGATCCCCAACTTAGTATAATTTGTATCCTTAGATACCATTTTGACTTTAGCGTAAAGATCGGATTGCTGTATCGATTATGGAAATTGCCGTAGCGGAATTTTGCATATCCGGCATGCGGTGCCTTTTTGTTGTGCACCCTCGCGATCTGCGCCAATGCTGTGGGCATGACCACACCAAACAAACCCCTTGTTGGAGTTCTTTGGATGATCGTCACGGGGCTGTGTTTTGTCACGGTAACCGCGATCGTCAAGCACTCGGCCCAAGACTTGCCGGCCGCGCAGGCGGCATTCATGCGATATGTGCTGGGGTTGGTGTTTTTGCTGCCCGTAGCCAAGGGCCTTATGGCCACACGGCTCGAGCGCGCGACGCTTGTTCGGTTTTCGCTGCGCGGTGTGATCCATTCCCTTGGTGTGATTTTGTGGTTCTTTTCAATGACGCGCATCCCCATCGCAGAGGTTACTGCGATGAACTACCTCGTGCCGATTTATGTGACCGTGGGCGCGGCCCTTTTCCTAGGTGAAAAGCTGGCAGCCAGGCGCATCGCGGCCGTTGGGGCAGGGTTGTTGGGTGCGCTCATCATTTTGCGCCCCGGTTTCCGCGAGGTTGATCTGGGCCACATCGCGATGCTCGGCACGGCGGCTGGCTTTGCTGGATCATACCTTTTGGCAAAGAAACTCTCGGGCGAGGTGCCGGCCAGCATGGTGGTGGCCATGTTGTCGATCTTTGTCACGCTTGGGCTTGCGCCTTTTGCCTTTGCGGTTTGGGTGCCGCCCAGTCTTGAGGATTGGGGATGGATGTTTCTAGTCGCGGTCTTTGCAACGGGCGGGCATTACGCGATGACTTACGCGTTTGCTGCCGCACCTGTGACCTTGACCCAGCCGGTGACGTTTTTGCAGCTGGTCTGGGCGGTGCTGCTGGGCTGGCTCGCGTTCGACGAAACCCCTGACGTGTGGGTGATTGTGGGTGGGGGTGTGATTATCTCAGCCGTCAGCTTCATCACGTGGCGCGAGTCGGTATTGCGCCGGGCGCAGGCCCGGGCTGCGATTGAGGCCGGGCAGGTCTGACCCTCGCTTAACTGCGGATTAACCATTCGTTCATGTTTTGTCTTGTGGGCTGGGGGTGTCGTCCTTACATCGCCACTATGTATTTACGTTATATCGCGTTTTCGGCCTTAGCCGCTGTGTTGTTCGCGCCTGTCATGGCGCGCGCGGATTTGGTGTTTTCCGGTCCGGTTGTCATGGGCGATGGGGACAGCCTGCGGGTTGGCGGATCACAGAACTTGCGGCTCATCGGGATCGACGCGCCCGAGCTAGATCAAACCTGTACACTCGATACCGGGGCGACATTTGGCTGCGGTGCTTGGGTGGCTGAAACGGTGCGCAAGGCGTTCAATGGACGGGCGGCGACCTGCACGGCGCAACAGATTGATCGCTATGACCGTCCGCTTGTGACCTGCACCATTGGGGGCGAAGACCTTGGCGCGCGGCTGGTGCGAGAAGGCTTGGCGCTGACTTACCGAGAGAGCAAAACCTACGCTGCTGAGGAAAAGGCCGCGATCCTTGCGGACCGGGGGCTTTGGTCCATGGACATGCTGGACCCGTCTGAGCATCGGCGCGCGCGGGCCACAAACCGTGCCGCGCCAAATTCTGCGCCTGATCCTGCGTGCATGATCAAGGGCAACATTTCCTCCAATGGCCGCATTTATCACCGCCCCGGTGATGAGAACTATGCGCGCACAAACATCCGTGTAGATCGCGGCGAGCGGTGGTTCTGCACTGAGGCTGAGGCACGGGCGGCAGGGTGGCGCGGGGCTCGCCGCTAGGCTACGTGCCAGAACGATTGCGGTCAAGTTGCGGGGAAATGGCAATCGCGCAACGGCGCGACATGTTGTTAGCGCCCCCATGCTTGCCCCGCCGATGCCCGCAGGATAAGTCGAGTTAACCTCAGAATGGAAAGACAGGCTTATGACCAAACCCGATTTCAACGACCGCATGTTGTCCCTGGGCCTTGCCCGCGTTTCGGAGGCGGCGGCACTTGCCTCTGCTAAGCTGATCGGGCGCGGCGACGAAAAGGCCGCGGACCAAGCGGCTGTGAACGCCATGCGCGAACAGCTCAATCAGCTGGACATCGCAGGCGTCGTTGTCATCGGTGAGGGGGAGCGTGACGAGGCCCCTATGCTGTACATCGGCGAAGAAGTGGGCACAGGCGAAGGCCCAGGCGTTGATATCGCGCTGGACCCTCTGGAAGGCACCACGTTGACTGCAAAAGACATGCCCAACGCGTTGACAGTTATCGCCATGGGGCCGCGCGGCTCAATGCTGCACGCGCCTGACGTTTACATGGAGAAGCTGGCGATTGGGCCCGGCTACCCCGAGGGTATCGTAACGCTGGACATGACACCGACCCAACGTGTCGAAGCACTGGCCAAGGCCAAAGGCTGCGGCCCCGAAGGGATCACGGTTTGCGTTCTGGAGCGTCCCCGCCACGAAGCACTGGTGACTGAAATCCGCGCGACCGGCGCTGCGATCCGTCTGATCACTGATGGTGACGTGGCTGGTGTGATGCACTGCGCCGAGGCCGAGATCACAGGTATCGACATGTATATGGGTGAGGGGGGCGCACCTGAGGGTGTGCTTGCGGCATCGGCGCTGAAATGTATGGGTGGGCAGATGTATGGCCGCCTGCTGTTCCGCAACGATGATGAGCGTGGCCGCGCTGCAAAAGCTGGCATCACGGACCTCGACAAGATCTATTCCCGCGATGAGATGGTGACTTCGGACGTGATCTTTGCCGCGACTGGCGTGACCGATGGGTCCATCGTGTCCGGCATTAAGCGGGAAGTCGGCTACATGACCGCCGAGACGATCCTGATGCGCTCCAAAACCGGTTCGGTCCGCCGGATGGTCTATCGCAACCCAGTCTAAGCCCCTGTCGCGATGCGGCAGATCAACGACAGACCAAACGCGCACCATAGGGAGCTGCTCGCATGACGGCAGGACATGTTCTGGGAGTGGCTGCCTCAGTCACGGGGCGCGCTTGGGTTGGGATTGACCCGGCACAAGACCGCGCGGCCGAGGCGTTGGTGCAAAGTACGGGGCTACCACAGGCGCTGTGCCGCCATTTGGCGCGGCGCGGCGTTGCGGCGGATGAGGTCGAGAGCTTTCTCGCGCCCAAACTGCGCGATCTGTTGCCCGATCCGCTGAGCCTGCGGGACATGGCACCAGCAGCGGAGCGTCTTTTGCGCGCGGTTCAAAAGCGCGAAAAGATTGCTGTGTTCGCGGATTATGACGTGGATGGTGGCAGCTCTGCGGCCCTGTTGATTTGGTGGCTGCGCGATCTTGGGTTAGGGGCGACGCTCTATGTGCCCGACCGGATTGATGAAGGTTATGGCCCGAACCCAACGGCCATGGCCGCGCTGGCGCGTGACCATGATTTGATCCTGTGTGTGGACTGCGGCACGCTTTCGCATGATGCCATTGCGGCGGCGGACGCGGCGGATGTTGTGGTGATTGACCACCACTTGGGGGGCGAAACGCTGCCTCCTGCGCTGGCGGTCGTGAACCCCAACAGGCAGGATGAAAGCGGCGATCTGGGGCATCTGTGCGCGGCGGCTGTCGTGTTTTTGGTGCTGGTCGAGGCGAACCGTCAAATGCGCGTTGCGGGTCACAAAGGCCCGGACTTGATCGCGATGTTGGATTTGGTGGCCCTTGCGACCGTTGCAGATGTGGCGCCCTTAGTGGGCGTGAACCGTGCACTGGTCCGTCAGGGGCTTCAGGTTATGGGACGTCGGGCGCGCCCCGGTTTGGTGGCCCTTGCGGATGAGGCGCGGCTGGACACGGCTCCGTCCTCTTATCACCTCGGGTTTGTTCTGGGGCCGAGGGTGAACGCGGGCGGTCGGATCGGCGCGGCTGATCTCGGGGCGCGGCTTTTGGCGACGCCAGATGCCCACGAGGCGGCAGCGCTTGCGGCGCGGTTGGAGGTCTTGAACGCTGAGCGCCGGGATATCGAGGCGCAGGTGCGTGAGGCCGCTTTGGCGCAGGCCGAGGCACGGGGGCTGGATGCACCGCTGGTGTGGGCCGCTGGTGAGGGTTGGCATCCGGGCGTTGTGGGTATCGTTGCCTCTCGCCTCAAGGAGACGACGAACCGTCCCGCTGTGGTGATTGGATTGGAGGGTGGATTTGGCAAAGGCTCGGGTCGATCCGTTCATGGTGTTGATCTCGGCGCGAGCATCCAGAAGCTCGCCGCGGAGGGGCTACTGGTCAAGGGGGGCGGACACAGGATGGCTGCTGGCCTGACAGTGGCCGAGGATCAGCTAGAGGCCGCAATGGCGCGCTTGTCCGAGCTACTCGACAAGCAAGGGGCAGGGGTAGGCGGCCCGCAAGATTTGAAGATCGATGCGACTCTGATGCCGGGTGCAGTCACGACCGAATTGATCGAACAATTGGAACAAGCTGGTCCCTTTGGGCAGGGCGCACGTGCGCCACGATTTGCGTTTCCTGAGGTCCGTGTGACGTTTTCCAAACCGGTCGGGCAGGGGCATCTTAAGTTGGTTTTGTCCGATGGTGGGCCGGTCCGTCTGGAGGCAATCGCCTTTGGTGCTGCGGACAACGGAATCGCAGCAGCGATTGCCGACGCCGCTGGCGCGCCGCTGCATTTTGCAGGCCGTTTGGAGGTGAATTCATGGGGCGGACGGCAGACTCCACAGCTGCGTATAGAAGACGTTTCACGTCCTATTTAGACCCTCTTTTTGGTCGCTAAATTTTTTATCCAAAAAGAGTGAATTTTCCTCTTGCGCGCTCCGCGGCGTTTGCCTAAACACCGCCTCACAGAAGAGTGGCCCGTTCGTCTATCGGTTAGGACGCCAGGTTTTCAACCTGGAAAGAGGGGTTCGATTCCCCTACGGGCTGCCACTGTTTTCACTCAAAACATCTCCGATATTGGATGCGCCAGTCAGGGCCGGTCAAACAAATCTATCTCTTGAGAATTAGTAGGACAGGCAGTCTACCTAAATTGTTCGCTGTCAAGTATTCGGGACGCGAAGCAAGTTGCCTGTGTCTGCTAAGCGTTTCGTTCGCCTATAATTCTTGCCTTAACATTCAACGAAACGCAGGGGGATGTAGGATAGTTTGGAGGTTTGAGCCGCAAGCTACAACGTCAGCCGGGCAACATTCACTATTTGGCCAATTAGGCGTTTCGCGTAGGCCCTAAGCACGTTCAGGCTGCAAGAAAAATCCATTCTCTACTCGAGATGCTTTTCGCCTCTATATTTGCATCGGTATCCTCGCCTTCCTAAGGCGAACGATACTCATTTGTGCGGCTCAGACGATTGGCTGTGGACGACGTGTGGGGGGGGGACTTGGATTGGCAATTTGCGACCTTTGATGAGTTGAGCCAGGACGGGCAGTCACTTCTGTAAGCGGCTTTGCGCACTGGCGTGCAACGTTTGCGTCCTGTAGTTTGGATGTGCGTGACACCGACTTTGGGTCTTAAATCGATGATGACAGGGCCCAACCTTACCTTCTTTACTTGCGAGATCGTCTATAGGGCGCTGTCAAGCCAGGGGTGGGTGGAGCTTTCACCCTCGATCACGGTGGGGCTTGGTGTTTGCAATTGTTCTGACAGCGTTGGTGACACAAGGGATGCTGAGGCCGAAGGCGGCTCATCCGATGCGTACGGGGCGCCGCGGATAGTCCTAAGGCGCCACTTCCACCCGAAAGCTTACAGAGCCACGAGCGCCCGGCAAATAGTCGCCCGCACATACCCACTGTAAATCACCTTGATAATTCACCCCTTGATCCGCAGGTACCGTGCGTGTGCATGTGACGCCGGGGGCTAAGGTTACAGGGCTATCGCTTCCAACAGCCAAAGTCGTGTAGGGCGGCGTCCGATCGTAGATCGTAATTTCTGAGGCGGGCAGGGTGCCCAGATTTTCGAGCGTGATGCGATATTCTAATGTGTCACCAATGCTGGCCTGATTACGAAAGGTTTCACTGGCGCCATCGGTTACATTGCGAACGGTTTTGGACAGCTTGAGTGTCCCTTGTTGTGTTTCGACGCGGACGCGGTCTGTGTTGATGTCCTCTTGGATCAAACCAGAGCTGCCGTATTGCGTCGTTGCCGTCAGCGTGATGGCTATGCTGTCACCATTTGCAGCACCTGCTGAACTGCTGACGCGTGCAATCAAGCAAATCGTTGTATCTGCCTGGATGTTGATCGGTCCTGTCACGGGTTGATCCGGGCTGCCGTCACAACCTGTGTCCACAAAAAGCGTCGCATTGAAGGCTGTGTTGGTGGGCGTTGCCAAGTCGAACACAACGCTGCCTTCTGCGTCAGCGGTGTAGCTGTGGGGTAGGGAAATAACTTGGCCTGGGCGCAAAGCGACCTGTTGGTCTGTTCCAAGTGTTGCAGCGCGGATGACACCAAAGTCGAGGCTGGCATAGGATGCGCCCACCTCGGGTGTGAACGTATAGCTGCCGTCCCGCGCGTCAGCGTCCACCAAGGCAGGCAGACCACTCGTTTGTTCTGAGACGACGCGCACTTGCGGCGGACCCGCTAGGGCCAAGCGGACGCTCTGCGCATACCCATCAGGCAGCACCAGAGACCAGCTGCCGTCGGCTGCGATTTCGGGTGTATCGATGAGCGTGCCACCAGCATCAAAAACCTCCAGAAAGGCGAGGCTCGTGCCAAGCTCAGACCCACCCTGAAGCGCGTCATAGGCAGTGGCGTTCGCCCCGTTGTCGAAAAATATCGTCCCCGACAAAACAGCGCCAGTGCCGGTATAGGCCACGGTGGCGTTTGCTTCGTCATCGTCCGCAAGCCCGTCTGCAAGATCATCGACACCACGCCCAACGGAGGGGTCACTGTCGGGGTCAGGCAGAGAACTGGCTACGATTTCAGCATGGTTGGTGTGCTCTCCACTGGCCTGCATTTGGACCCTCAGGGTGATGGACGTGCTTTGCCCCGCATCCAATTGCCCAGCCTGCCAAATGCCTGTGCCCGTGTCATAGCTTTGGCCTTGATCTGTAGCGGTGTCCGATAGGTAGACATAGCCGTTCGGTAGCAGATCCAGAACCTCAATACCTGTTGCGGTTTCTGGGCCAGCGTTACTCACTGTCAAAACAAAATCAATCGCGGTTCCTGCGTTCGCAGCGGTGATCGGCTGTCCGGTTGCCGGGTCCAGCGCCGTTTTGGTCAGGGATAGATCCGCAGAGGGGGGCGTTGGGACAAAGCCAAAATCCTGCCCGCTCAGTTCTGTATCCGCCACAACCGCAAGGCCGCGCAACGGATTGCCTGTAGACACAGACAGTCCCGCTGGAATTTCGGCATCTGCTGCATCTACGAGGACCCGGTAGGTCGAGAGCGTTGACACGCCGAGGAACTCATAGGTTCCCTCGGCTGTCGTTTGGGTTGTCGCAACGAGCACATCATCGGTGTCATCCGCAGGTGTTCCGCGGTCATCAAACAGGCTGACGGTTATGTCCGCAGGCAAAACGGGCTCACCGTCCGTCAGGTTACCATCCAAGTCGGCATCCTCAAACAGGGTGCCAGAAATGCTGCCTTCTGGTGTTACAAAAACGATTGCGTAGTCTTCAACCTCACCGTCTGTAGCGAGGCCATCGGACGCCAGTTCTGCCTGACTAGAGTACCGGAAGCGTGCAAAGGTCGTAGAGAGTGGGTTGCCTGCGGGAACGGTCAGTGGAACGGCGATGGTTCCGTCGCCGTCGGTGTCTTGCAGATCATCAGCAATGACTTCGCCAGCGTCAAAAACGCCATTTCCGTCCCAATCCACCCAAGCCATCAAATAGCCAGTCGCGGTGGAGGGTTCTGCGACTGTGACGTTCAGGACGACGTCGTCCCCCTTTGCGAGTGCAGGAAATGAGACACCGTCTTCGTCATCTGCGCCGGTGGTGTCATCGCCCTGCGCGTCTGCACTGTCGCGGTGTTGTGCGTCGCCGTCGGCAGGCACCAGCCCCAAATACAAATCATCGGACAATGCGTGTGATGGTGTTCCGTAGGCATTGGTACTGGTGCCATCGGGTGCAGTGCCGGAAATCGGGCAATCACCGAAATCATCGCATGTATCTGACACGCCCAAAACCGTCGCTTCGCCGCCGCCAATGGTGATGCCCAGTGCAGCGAGCACCGGATCAACGGCTTGGCCAAGTGCTTGGGTGATCGCGTCATCTACAATGTCGCTTATCGCGGTGCTGACCGCGGCTTCGATCACGGATTCAATCGGATCTACGAGTGGCCCGCCGGGCAGGTCGAGTTCAACGTTGAGATTGTTCGTGATGCCACCCACAACTTGGTCCACAGCGTTGATCGGGACATCCAGCTCACGAGTTTGTGGGTAGGGGGCTGTAAAATCTAAGGTGCCAGAGCCAAAGGATACTGTTTCGCCGTTGGAAGAGGCTCGGATCGAAGCGGCTATCACTGTATCAGGCAAAAATGCGATGCCCGGAATTGTTACGGTTGCATCCGCTATTGTCGACGTCCCGATATCATCTGCGGTGATCACACGTTCACGGGCGAAATACACCGCATCGTCGATTTCCCCCAAGTACGCGTTGACCACCCCGGGCGTCATCGTCGCCTGAGCCGTCTGATTTGCAACATCGATGCTGGTCACAGACCCATCGGCTTCGCCCACCTCAACATAAAGCGACACGTCAGGTGACTGGATTTCTACAACGGCGACTCCAAGGTCAAGGGGCTGAGGCGCCTCATTCAGCGCGATATCAATTTTCGTGCGAACTGCTGCTGATCTGAACGTGGTGCCTTCGGGGCCGCATACGAGTTGGGGGGCTTCTGTTATTTGAAGGTAGGCTCTAACCTCTCCCAATCCTAAAATGTCGACGACCACGGGTTCTGGGGTGCCCGCGCCGTAGCGCGCATTATAAAGCTGCACCGAACCGCTCACCAAATCTAAGGTCGAAAGGTTTGCGCCCGACAGTTCACCCTCTGTGGTGTCCAGTACCAAAAAATCGCTCAGTAAAACGCCATCTGTCAGGCCACTGGTGTTTGTTGCCAATGCTTGCAACGCAGTCGCCGCGGCCGGATCCCCGTTATTGGCAGCCGCATTCGCAGCGGCTGTAAAAATCTCTGATAGGGTTGCTTCGGAATTAAGGGCATCATCCAGTGACGTCGTGCCAGTGACCGCCTCAAGTTCTGTGACAAAATCATCAACAGGGACCTGCGCGCCAATGAGGTCGACGCGGACATCATCTAACCCAAGATCAACGCCCAACAGACTGGATAGTCCATTGTTGAGTTCCCGCACGATTGCTGCTGGATCTGCGAGGAATGACGAGCTGGCTGTGATACAAAGCGCACCGCAGCTCGCATCATCCACAGATTGCGCCGCTGCGGGCGCCGCAAAAGACCACAAAGCCACCATGAGAGGCGCGATGGCAAAACGACGTGCGATTCTGTGCATTTCTAAATCCTGAAGTATCATTCCTTACGGGTACGATACGTGAGCAATGCGAAGTGCGCTGGGCGCAAAATACACAATGACTAATGCCAAAGCGGGCGCTCCTATCCATAAGGATAGGGGCGCAATTGCATCAGGATTTCAAAACAATGTCCCAAGCTGTGAGGGAGGCCTTGATGGCGGCGGGCACGTTTTCGATCTGGCGCCGTGCATCATCGGCCTTGCCGATTTTACACGCGGCCTCAATCGTTTGGAGCAAGCGGTGCAGCCGTTTGGCACCCAGCATCCCGCAAGCACCCGCCATTGAATGCGCGTGAGCCTGAATGTCGCGCACGCTTTGGGCATCCTCTAGCGCAGCAAGGTCGGTGGTGAGTTGGGCCCGCAGTTTTTCAATCCGCGCGGCATACCCGTCGCGGCCGATAACCTCCAGCAAGTCGGCTACCTGATTGTCGTCAAGGACGGGAATGTCGGCTCCCTGATCTGAGGGGATCTGAGAAGATGCGCACACCTCATGCGCAACAAGGCAGCGATCAAGCTCACGCAGGTTGATGGGCTTGGCCAAGAAGCCGTTCATACCTGCCGCACGAAACGCTTCACGCTCGGATGGCAGGGCATGCGCCGTGACGGCAATGATGTGGGTGTTTTGATTGATCCCAGGCCGTGACCGAATTTGACGCGTGGCCTGCGTGCCGCTGATTTCGGGCATAGAAACGTCCATCAGGATCGCGTCGAACTGCGTTTCTGCCGCCATATCAATCGCCTGCTGCCCGCCGATCGCATAGGAGACCTCGTGACCAAGCCGTTCCAACATCGCACCCAGAAGGTCGCGATTGATCTCATTGTCATCAACCACCAACAGATGTTGTTTGTGCTGGGTGCTCTCAAAGGGTTGCTGGCCTTCGGGTTTGGGCAGTTGCTCGGGGGAGGCTTCGACCATGGGCAGTTCCACATGGAAATGGGTGCCTTCACCAAGCGTAGAAGCGCAGGTGATCTGCCCGCCCATAGTATTCACGAACCGCTGCACAATACCAAGGCCCAGTCCGGTGCCGCTGGTGCGGCGTGCGTAACTGCTGTCCAATGAGATGAAATCCTCGAAAATCCGGTGCAGGTCTTCTTCGGCGATGCCGATGCCGGTGTCGGTCACATCTAGGTGCAGGGTGCCAGTATCCGGCACATAGTTCAGTGCAAGCTTGACCGCGCCGCCAGGGGTGAATTTGATCGCGTTGCTAAGCAGGTTAACGATGATCTGCTGAATGCCGGGTGGGTCAGTCATGAACCAGCGGTCTTGAGTCCGGGATTGCTCCAGCTCAATGACGGTTTCGTTGTCCCGTGCGAGGTGCTGTAGCGTTGCCACAAGGCTGTCGGTCAGGGTTGCGATATCGCATGGGGTCGGCTCTGGGGTTTCGCTTTTTTCAGCGCGCTCAATCGCTAGGACATCATTGATGTGACCCAGCAAGATATCGCCCGAAGTCAGCGCGGCAGCCAAGTAGGACCTCTGAGCCTTGCTCAGTGGGCTGCCTTCCAGCATTTGAAGCGCCGATAGAATGCCATTCAGCGGCGTGCGCATTTCATGGCTCATCATCGCGAAAAAGCGTGAGCGTTCCCGGCTGTTGGATAGTGCGTTGTCACGGCTCGCGACCAACTCAGCCTTTTGTGCTTCCTGTTCGGTAATATCGCGCATGTAACAGACGAAAAAGAAATCGGTTTCCGTATCCTCTAGTGAGCTACCAACTTCTGCAGGAAAAACATGACCGTCCCGATGCAGAGCATTGATTTCAATCCTCCCTCTATCAGCAAAGGTGGTTTCGCCCGTCTGCGCATAGTTCTTCATAGCGTCGAGAAAAATCTCCCGCTCGTTCGGCGGCAGCAGTAGGTCATAAAACTTTTTACCCAGAGCCTCTTGGCGGGTGTGGCCAAATAATTCCTCGGCAGATTTACTAAAATCAACAATCTTGGCGTCTCTGTCGCAAACGATAATCCCGTCAAGAGCACCGCGACGTGTTGCACTGAGACGCGCGTCTCTGCTTGCTGCGGCTTGGGTGGCGTCCTGAAGGGACTTGGCCTGTCGTAGCAATCCAATAATCAAGCCCATAAAGATTACGATCATCGCGGTCACCGAAACGATCAGAACTTCGATCAATCCAACGGTGCGGTCGCGCTCGGCCTCACTGTTTTTGGCGACAAAGCTCATAAAGTCGAGGCCAATGTTGCGAGGTAAGGTGCGCACACTGTAAAGCGCGCGGCGTAGGTCATCCAAACCCGCTAGAAGTTTCTCATCAGAGCCGTCGATTAAGGGCAGTTGCGTGTCCAAAACAACCTTCAGCTTCATCAGGTCTGGACTGAATTGCCCCGCACCGGATCCCTGGCGCAAAGGCAGGGTACGGCTGTAGAAAATGTCAAACCGCTTGCGCAGTTCGTCAAGGTAGGGCTCTCCGCCGGCCTCGACGTCATCAATCGCGTCTTGCAGTTTGAGATATTCGATCTCCAATTGGGCCGACAGGTATTCTTGCTGGCCCTGCTTCGCGACGCTGAGATTGTCGACATAAGACCATACGTTGAACGACAAATAGCTGATTGCAATGCAACCAGCGATGATGATCATGGAGGCGGAGCCAAAGACCATGCGCAAAGGACGCCCCCCGAACGGGCGCAAGAACGGGTTTGCAGATGGCTTCATGGGTTATTTAACGAACAAACGATTGAGCTGCCAAATTGAGCGGGAATATACTGTTTCCGTCTGGTACTTTTTGTGGCTGTCATAGGGGTACACAATCCGCAGCGGCCCTTTGCTACGTCGGCTCATCTGTGCCCCATTGTGGAGGTAGGCGATGATGGGACCATCTTTCACGGCATCACTGACAGGGATGTCTACGGCGTAGTCATCTACTGCAACTGCGCGCATTTTCCCGTCTGAAATTTCGATGCTGTCCAACAGATCTTTCAAACGCACGCCTTTGAATTCCTGCGTGCCATGGCTCCAGATCGTTTTGGTTGAAAAGCTAACGGGATCGAAAGCCATCATGTCATTCAAAGTGAAGTGGTATTCAATTTGGTCGTGGTCGACGGAGAGAACAATCGGATCAGTCTCCGAATGCGCGAACATGACAGAGGCAATGAGCGCCATAAGTGCGCTCACGAGAGTCGAGGGAAGATGGAATTTGAACATTGTGCGTTCCTTTCGCCTCGGCATTATCGTTTAGCCGGTCCAGGCGGGATAACGTATCGGGATAGACCTTATATCCTTTCGTATAGGACCTTTGGGTGCTGCGTGTGAAAGCACCTTTGATACCCCGAGGTATCGTTCGAGTGAGGTGTCTTGCGTCAGCTCAATTTTCCTGAACAGTGATTAACCTTACAGTCGTTTTACAATTTGTTTCGGCAGGCCCAGACCCGTGTTCCGGCCCCCGGAACACTCCGTTGTGCACCTACCGAAAGGACGCTCTCATGGGTTTGAGAATTCTTGTTGCCGATGACCATGAATTGGTCCGCGATACGATTGCCATGTTTCTGGAGTCGGATGGGACGGGGCAGGTAATACAGGCCGGGACGTTGGATGACGCGTTAAAGCTGATGAAGTCGCATGGGGCTTTTGATTTGGTTCTCCTTGACTACACAATGCCTGGTATGCGCGGACTTGAGGGGCTTAAAGCAGCCTTGAAGATCAGCGGTGGCAATCCTGTTGGTCTGATCTCCGGGACGGGTACGCGGCTTGTGGCGCAACAAGCACTGGATCTGGGTGCCGCCGGGTTTTTGCCCAAAACAATGCCCGCCAAGAGCCTCGTGAACGCGGTGAAATTCATGGCAATGGGTGAGATTTTTGCGCCAGCCGATTTCATGTCCGGCAAGAACGATGCCCCCGAGACTGATTTTGAAAAGTCGCTGTCAGATCGCGAAAGGCAGGTGCTCCGCGGTGTGCTTGCTGCCAAGTCCAACAAAGAAATAGCCATCGACTTGGAACTTCAGGAACCGACAATCAAGCTGCACGTGAAAACGTTGTGCCGTAAGCTTGATGCGAAAAACCGAACCGATGCGGCCATGATTGCCCGTGATGCGGGCTTTGCATAGCCGCCACTCGTCCTCCTATAGCTGAGTATACAACACGCGTACCATCAGGTGCGCGTGTTTTTCGTTGTACTTGCCCCGTGCAGGACGATGCGGCGTTCTTGTACCCAAAAGAATAGTCTTTGACCTGTCAGGACGGCATTGCCCTCCCATCGGCCCCCAAAAAATCCATCCAGTTCCGGCAGATTGCAAGGGCATCGCAGCAACCCGATGCGATGTTTGAAACCCGGTTTCGCCGGTCTTGAAGGAACCACGATATGTCTGAATGCTCTCCCATCCGCCGGCGCACCGCCATCACTGCCCTAACGATTGCCGCCGCCACGTGTGTGTTTGCGAATGCGGCTGTGGCCCAAGCGCTCGAAAGCGACTTTTCGTTTACGATCATCGAGACGAATGCACAGGGCCAAGAGCAACAGATCGAACGTGATGACGTCGAACCTGGTGAAATGATTGAATATACCTTGCGCCACGAAAACACGAGCGATGCCCCCTTGGCAGGCCTTGTTATTCGCGCACCCGTCCCAGTCGGTGTGACACTCAAACCGGCCGCTGAGTTTAGTTCCGTACCCGCCCGTTTCGAAGTCCAAGCCGAGCTTGACCCCGAACAAGAGGGACTTGAGTGGGCAGCCCTTCCCGCAATGCGGCGTGTGGCAGATGCCCAAGGCGCCCTTGTCGAAGAGCCACTGCCGAACAACGCGATCGTCGCCGTGCGGTGGACCTTGGATGCACCTTTGGCCGCCGGAGAAACCGCTCTCAATGGCTACCGCGTGCAGGTCAACTGAGCAGCGCCTGACTTCTTCTTTTCTTCTTCTTCCCCATACTAACACCCCTCAAAAGGTACTGATTGAATGACACATAAATCCACCTTGATCCGCTCCGTAAGTGCAGCGGCAGTATTGGTCACCGCGTTTTCGGCGGCTGCGCAGGCCGCCCCACAAGCAGGTGCTGTCATTGGCAACCAAGCTGTTGCCACCTACGAAAACACGGCTGGCGACACGATTACGATCACTTCCAACACAGTCGAGACGATTGTCCGCCAGGTTGCCGGTGTCACACTGACATCCGACACATCAGATAACATCGCTCCGGGCGGCAAGGCCTTCTTGCCTCACATCGTGACCAACGTTGGTAACGGGGCAGATGCCTTCACGCTGAGCGTTTCGGAAAATGATACAGGCGCGTTTGATGCGCAAAACTTGGTGTTCTATCCAGATGCGAACATGGATGGTGTCGCCGACAGTGCAACGCCGATCACCGAGACCCCGCTACTTGCCCCCGGCGAGCAGTTCGGCCTGATCATTGAGGCGACAGCAGGGTCCACAGCCAGTGGCACAGATACGATGACCGTGACCGCAGCGTCTCAGCTAGATAGCGGGACCACGGATACCAACACCGATACTTTGACTGTGTCCAACGGGGCGATCATTGAACTTGTCAAATCGATGGTTGCTGCCGACGACAATGCCAACAACCGGATCGACGCAGGGGATTTGGTGACAATCACGCTGGCATACTCCAGCACAGGTTTGGTCGATGCCACGAACTACAAAGTGACGGACGTACTAGACGATGGTCTGGCCTATGTCGCAGGCTCGGCACGCTGGTCCGATGCATCAGGTGCTCTGAACGACGGCAACAGCTTTTCCGATATCGACGCGACCAACGGCAGCGGCAACAACATCTTCTGGAACTTTAACGATGATGACACGGTCGATTTCAGCATCGACCGGGTTGCGTCTGGCCGCACGGGCAGCGTGACGTTCCAAGCGCGTATCACATCCGCGGCGGATGCGGGCGTCATCACCAACACCGCGACTCAAACCGTTGAAGGGACTGATTTTCCGAGCTCAAACACCGCGACAATCGTTGTTGATGCTGAATTCGAAGTCGACATCGCAGACCAATCGCCCAACGCGTCTATGACATCTGGAACCGATGATGGCACCAGCGGCGATGACATCGTTTCCGAGACAACCAATGTGTATCAAGGGGGGGTGATCCGCCAAGAATTCGTGATCACCAACGAATCCAACCAGTCTGACAGCCTGTCGGTCTCGGTGCTGGACGATAGCAACAATACATATCCCGCAGGCACCACGTTCCGCATTGTGGGTGCTGATGGGATCACGCCTGTGATTGGCTCCGTGGGTCCGCTCGCGATCAGCGAAAGCGCAAAGGTTACTCTGGTCGCGACGCTGCCCTCGGATGCGACGCCAGTTGCCGCCAGCACGACGTCTACGCCGACGTATCAGGTCTCCCTTGAGACGAAATCTGATGCCTCCGGAGCCAGCGATACATCGGTTGCGGCTTTCATGGGTGCTGTGCTGGCATCCAGCGTGGATTTGGAAAATGATGTAACGGGCAGCGAAGGTGACGGGGCCAATCCACGCGATGGATCATCTAATCCTTGGCTTGTCAGCGAAGACAGCACCCAGACCACGCCGTCTTTGGGTATTGCGCCTGGTGACGCCTACACCTTTGAGATGAACGTTCAAAACAACGGCGGCACTTCGGACAGCTACAATATCTCGCTGGCCAATCCGTTGCCCGCGGGCTGGACCGTAGAGTTCCGCGATGCTTCCGGCTCAATCATCACCAACACTGGCACCATTCCAAACGGGGACACCGGCACCTTTAGCGTCATTGTCACCCCCGCAGAGGATGCCGTGGCCGGGGATACAGAGGTTGATATCCAAGTTCAAAGTGCGGTCTCTGGTCAATCCGATCGCATCGTGAACGCCATCCGCGTGCGCAACATCTATGACGTGAGCATTGTGTCGGATCAGGCGGTTCAAGCTTCTCCGGGTGGGGTCGTTGATATTGCGCATACCATCACCAACAACGGTAACGTCACAATTACCTCTGGTACGATTTCAGCTTCTGGGTTTAGCAACTTCTCGGGCGCGATCTTTAGGGATGTGAACAACAACGGCGCAGTGGATGCAGGCGATGAAGTGATCGACAACTTTGACGATCTTCCTTCGGGCCTTGCTGCTGGTGATACGCTGAGCGTGATTTACCGGGTGCAAAGTCCGTCAACTGGGACTGCAGGTGTTTCTGAAGTGGCGACGTTGAGCTTGGGGGAGACACTGAACGGTACGGGTAGCGACATCACCCCCGGCGATAACACAGTTGAGGATACCATCACGATTGTGACCGGCGATGTCACCCTCGAGAAGTACCAGTACATCGACGCTCATTGTGACGGCACCGTCGGGACCTTCACCAAAACACGTCAGGACGTGGAACCGGGCCAATGTATCCGCTACCGCATTGTTGCGGAAAACACGGGCGCCTTTGCGGCAACGAATGTGGAGATTTTCGACAGCGCACCGGCCTATACCGCCATCACCGAATGTGCCGGGGATTGTGACGCGGCGATGTCGCCCTCGGGGACACCAACACTCACGAGCACGAGCATTTCAGGTACCTACGCAGAAGTGCTGCCGGGTGGCTCTGTTGACCTAGAGTTCACGGTCGAAGTCGACAACTGATACCGTCGACATAGCCAGTCAATCAAAACCCCCGCAGGCCATGCTTGCGGGGGTTTTTGCATTTTCGACCCCTGTTGCCAATGGGAACTATCCCTTTGGGTAGGCGTCTGCCTGTTTGCGTCAGCGCCATACCCCTTCGCCCCCCGGCAAGCTGCCCCGTACGCTGGCAAAACACCCCCAATGACGAAAGCCGGTGTGATGCGTGATTGCCAAACCCGGAAACTCCCAAGGGCGGCACCATGCAGAATTTTACAAACTTTGGACGTACCCGCACCCGTCACGCCATGAAGGCGCCGCAAAAAACTGTATCTTGCGGCGCTTACTTTGGACCGGCTCATCTGCTCGCCCAATGGGCATTTCCAATCTTAGCCCTTGCCGCCTTTGTGTTCATCTGGACCGCTCAAAGCACCGAGGCTCAATTGGCACCCGCCGATACGCTGATCCGGAATGTCGCCGAAGCCACGTATTTTAATCCAGCCATTGGGGTCCGTGAGACCATTCAATCCAATGAAGTCATCGCTCGCGTGGCCCCTGTGCCCGCAATTGACGCGAGCGGCGCTATGGAACTGCGCTTGTCGCGCGGTACGTTGGAGCAGTTTCAGTTCCAGGTGCGCAATACCGGCAACACAGATCTGGAATTTACCCCAGCCATCAGTCTGGCCGGCGATGTGACTTCGATTGAAGAGGCAACGCTCTATCACGACGTAAACGGGAACGGCGTGATTGACCCACAAGAGCCAGCTCTTTCGCAAGGCGATACGCTTTCGCTTGAGATGTCTGAACAGACCAACCTGATCTATGCTTTTGCCGTGTCCTCCGGCGCGCGCGCAGACCAAAACGTGACTGCAACACTCGCGGCAACGGTGTCGCCTGAACTCAGCGCGAACGTTACAAGCACGGTGACCATCACGGATACCGCTTTGGAGTTGAGCAAACAGCAACAGGTTCGGTTCACCGGGGATCGGACTTCGCTGATCTATCAGCTGCAACTGCGCAACAACTCGGAGCAGGCAATCCCTGCCTATGATGCGGTAGACGGTGCAGACATTTTGATCGATGGGGTGCCTGCCGCAGGTGTCTTGATCACGGATGTCGTGCCAATGAACACCATGTTCGAAGCCATAGAGGCGCAGGGCGGCATGACTGCGTTATATCACAGCCGTGGCGCACCTGCGCGCTCCTATGAAAGTACTGCCCCTTTATTTGCGGCTTTGGTCGATGAAGTTGCTTTTTTTGCCGAAGGCGACTTTGCCGTTGGTCGCGCCGCTGATGTGGCTTTTTCGGTGCAGGTCGACGCGGGCCTTTCGCCAGTGAATATCGACAATACAGCGGCGACCTACGTCGTGACCGGGGCCGAGACATACACCCAACGTTCCAATACGGTGACGTATCAGACCCCTGTTGAGGGCACTGGCACTATCTCTTTCGTAGACCCTATTACGCGCAGCGTTGTGCGATTTGGAGACACGCAAAGCGACGCGCGCGTTCTTGTGAACGCGACGGCCTGCAATACAACCGCCAACATCGATACCGTGCTCGTGACGCTTCTGAACGCGGCCACCGGTGACCGTGAAACGGCTTTCGCGCGCGAAACCGGGGGGGATACCGGGGTCTTTGAAACTGCGCTGATCCCGCTTGCGGAAATGATTGAGACGGTTGCGGGCGACTCTGTGGTCTCGGTGAATGTGGCCGATACCGTGGAAGCCAGCGCGTTTTGCGGGATCAGCCGCATGAGGACCAGTTTGCAGATGGGCAACGCCCGGACCGTGTTCAACGCAATGAATAACACACCGATTGAAGATATCACGGTTGTCTTGCTGGATGCCGTTAGCGGCGCCGAGGTCGCTCGGACCGTTAGCAACCAGCAGGGGCTTTATGCCTTTGACCGGATTGCGCCGGGTGAGTACCGCTTTGACATCGAAAATGCTCCGCAGTGGCGTTTTCCCACCGTGCGCCCAGCCTTGCCCGGGTATGAGCGCACCGTGACACCCGCTGGTCGTGGGGCACCCTTCACGCATGATGGCGGACGGGTTTACGTTTCGGACCTGCCGCTCGATCCATTTTATGCGACCCCACTTGCCCTTACGAAAACCGCACAGCGGGATGTGGTCTCAACCGGTGAATTCCTGCGCTATAGCCTCGATGTTTCGAACAACATGTATCAGGCGCTGATCAACGCTGAGGTTGCGGACACGCCGGATATGGGTCTCAGCTTTATCGAAGGCTCTGCCCGCCTGGACGGCCAGCCGATTGCTGATCCGACTGTAGCGGCCGACGGCACACTGACATTTGATCTGGGCAATCTGATGCCGATCTCTAGCCAAGAGTTGACGTATCTGACACGCATTTCCGCCGCTGCATCCGAAGGCGCACTCGAAAACGCGGCTATCCTGAGCGGCAATCAAGCTGGGGCAGGGACGCTACGCCAATCGCCACCCGCTCGTGCGGTTGTCGAGCTGAGCAATGGCTCTGGCGTCTTCGCACGTGAGGGCACGATCATTGGCACCGTTTTCATGGATTGTGACGGCAATGGCCTGCAAGGCGATGCATCCGAGCCGGGCATTCCTGGTGTGCGGCTGGTGACCCAAGACGGCCTGTTCGTGGTAACCGATAAAAACGGCAAATACTCACTGCGCGGTCTGCGTCCGGTGACCCATGCACTGCAAATCCAACGTCAAACCCTGCCAACCAACGTAAAGGTCGCAGTGACACGCACCAATGATCTGCGTGTCGGTGGATCGCGGATTGTGCCATTGCGGCGCGGTGAAGTGCGGGCTGAGAACTTTGCAGCCGGCATGTGCACCCCAGCGACCCTCGATAGTGTTGCAAAGCGCCGCGCCCAGTTTGATGCGGAAGGCAATTCCGGCCTGTCCCGCCCTCGGGCGTTCGGCTCTAATCAAGACGGTCGTCGCACTGTGACTGCCCGATCCGAGGCGGGTGCGGCGACATCCACCCAAATCATTGGCGACAAGGTGCAAGAGAACACATCCACTGAGGTGGCATCGACAAACGCGGCCCGCGCGCAAGCGACGCTTGAGCAGCTGGTGGAAACGTTGGACCCCATGATCGGTTTCTTGGACGTGCCCGAAACTGGCGCGGTCGCGTCGCGTACGCATAGTTTTCGTGTCAAAGGGCCTGCCGATCTGTCCCTCAAGGTTCTGATCAATGGCACCCCTGTTGCACAAGACCGCGTGGGTGAGCATGCCTTGTCCCGGACGCGCAACGTGCAGATCACCCAATTTGTTGCGACCAAGCTGCGGGCGGGTGCGAACACGCTGACATTGATTGGCCGGGATGGCTTTGGGATCGAGCGGCAGCGCACCTCTATCACGCTTGTTGCTCCGGGCGAGCCCGCAAACATCGACATTGTGGTGCCGAAGATTGCCAGCGCCGATCCCAATACGCCGATCCCTGTTGCGATCCGCATCCTTGATGCCTCTGGTATGGTTGTGCCCGCGTCTGCGGTGGTCACGCTTCAGGCGCGGAATGCGCGCTGGGATGTCACGGACATCCGCCCCGAAACACCTGGCCTGCAAACGTTCATCGACAACGGTGAAGCGATTGTGAACTTGATCCCACCCCAAGCCTCCGGCCCTGAAACCATTGCTGCGATCAGTGGCTTTGGCAAAGCCGAGGCAAAGGTGACCTTCACGCCCAATTTGGAAGACCGCATTTTGGTCGGCGTGATTGAGGGAGCCGTGGCCTTGGGCGGCGGAGCCAATGGCTCACTGCTGCAAGCGGATCGTTTCAGCCATTTCGAAGATACGACAACCGGTCTGAACGGGGCGCTTTACTACAAAGGGGCGATTGCTGGATCTGCCTTGCTCACCCTGCGTTACGATTCTGATGGCGACACCGAAGATCGCCTGTTCCGCGATATCGACAGCGATGCGTATTACCCCGTCTATGGTGATACCTCCGAGACAGGTTTTGACGCGCAATCGTCCAGCAATCTGTTTGTCAAAATTGAGCGCGGTCAGTCCTATATGCTTTATGGTGACATCGCGATTGAACCAAAATCTACGGCCCTCAAGTTGGGTGGCGAACGCCGTGTTGCCACCGGGACAGAGGTGTTTTGGGAAAATGAACGGCTGTCGGTGTCCGCTTTTGCGGTGCAAGCGGATCAGACCCAAAAAGTGGCTGAGATTGCGGGGCGCGGCGTGTCTGGACCCTACGATCTGGCATTGGGCGGCTACGTGACAGGCTCTGAGCGGGTTGAGATCCTTGTGCGGGATGCTGACGGTGGAGATATCTTGTCCACGACGCCCCTGCGTCGTGGCACCGACTACCTGCTGAACTATTTCACCGACACGATCACCTTTGACATCCCGCTGCGTCAGTTTGATTTCGATGGCAATCCGGTTTCTGCCCGCGTGACCTATGAGGTGAAGGCCGATCAAGCCGAGCGTTACTGGCTTTACGGCGGAGAGGCCGCCTACCAGCTGAACCATCATACCGAAGTCGGTGTGCGTGTGGTGAACTCTGATGGCACGCGTGGCCTAGACACACGGAACCGGCTGCGAGCTGCATACGTCCGCCAGTCGCGCCTGAACGGCGGCGTCTGGGAGGCTGAAATTGCGCATAGCGAAGATGGTCTTGGTGAAACCGATCAGGCAGCGCGCCTGTTCTATGAGCGTAAAGACGGCCAGAACCGCCTGCAATTTGAGGCAATCCACGCGGGCCGCAACTTTGATGCGGGCGATGGGATCACGCGCGCCGGTGCCTCTCAGGTGCGGTTGTCTTTTGACACCGAATTGAGCGCACGCAAAACATTCGGGCTGAGCGCGGAATACACGCGGGACCAAGTGCGCGATACGGAGGACATGACGTTCGAAGCTCTCTATGGGCACCGCTTCAATGACGGCTTCCTTGGGGAGTTCGGTGTGGCTGTTTCACGCGATAGCCGTGCCACGGGGACGACAAATGAGACGGCCATCACCTTGGGTGGCGTTTGGACCCCGATAGACCAACCCGGCACCCGGGCAGAAGCCCGCCTCCATCTGCCGGTGGCTGGAAATGGCACGCAGGATACCAAGCTTGTTTTTGGCGTGTACCGCGATTTGGAAAATGGCGCGCGCACCTTTGAGGAAGCTGAACTGATCTTTGAGCCGAACGGAATGACTACGCGTGTACGTGTCGGCGGCGAGTATAGGTTCAACGATTGGCTTTCGGGGGCAACAGAGCTGACCAAGACTGCGTCCGAAGTTGAAGAGACCGTGATCCAGAACCTCGATATGGGTTGGAACATTGGCGAAGCTTGGATGATCAGCGCAGGGCTGGAACATTCTCGCAAAGTCGAAAGCGGCGATGACGCCCTGACCAGCTTGGCTTTGGGGCTCAAGTGGACTGGCCCTGAGAAGCGGTATGTTGGTGATGCGGATGTTGACACAACGTGGGAAGACACTGGCCGCACCCATTACACCAGCGTTGGTTTCGCCACGCAGGCCACACCAGATTTGGCCATCCTCGCGCGTGGGCGCGTCGCGCTGGATAACCGCAATGACACGCGCGTGCTGCGTACTCGGGCGCGGGTCGGGGCTGCATATCGTCCGATCGCGGACCCACGGCTTGATGTTTTGGCGTGGTATGAGGCGCAGATCGAAGACCGGGGCGAGCGCACCGAAACGCACCTTTGGTCCGTGGACGGAAGCTTTGAAGCGACAGATGATCTGCGCTTGAACGGAAAATACGCTGGCCGCCATCAGCGCGCGGACATTCAAGGTAGCCCGACTGCCAAAGCAACGACGCAGTTGGCGCAGGCGGGTCTTGCGCTGGACTTCTGGAAGGACCGTTTCCAACTGGGTGTGAATGGTGCGTATCTTTTCGATGACGCGGGCAATTCCAGCCAAGGGTTGGGTCTTGAGTTGGGCTTTACGCCCTCAGAAGGCACGCTGATGGCGCTGGGCTATAACCACAGCAGTGGCCAAGTTTCGGGCCAGTCGGAGTTGTACCAAGAAGGTGCATACCTGCGGCTGACGCTGCTCTTGGGTGAAGGGCTCGCGTCGGCGCTGGACAGTTTTTGGAACAATTGACGGTGACGCTAGGCGAGTAAGCCTAGCGGCTGTTTTTGGGGTGCGAAGCTAAAGGGCTGAGCCGGTGTGAGCGGGCAGGGGACACAACCCCAGAAGCCTGCCGTAGCGGGTGCGGGCCGGGTCGCTCATCTGTTGTGCCGCTGCTTAGCATGCGTTTGCGTAGTTCGGTGCTCGTTGTCATTTATGCTTTTTGCTATTGGACTGCACTTGGACTTGAACCTTGGTCAATCATCCCTAATTGTTCCTTATTGCGATCCGTTCGCAACTTCGGCCTGCCTATTTGCAAATGCTTCTTAAAAACACTATGATCCAAGCGACAGGAGAGACAATGTTCCGACTGACCTCAGCGACCCTCGCTCTTGGCCTCATGGCCACCCCGGTTTTCGCAGATGATAAGCTAAAGGTGGTGACAACCTTTACCGTGATCGCGGATATGGCCGCGAATGTTGCGGGTGACGCGGCAGAGGTGGTTTCGATCACCAAGCCCGGCGCGGAAATCCACGGCTATCAACCGACGCCCGGCGATTTGCGCCGCGCGGTTGATGCGGATTTGATCCTTTGGAACGGCCTCAATCTGGAACTTTGGTTCGAACAATTTCTGTCCAACCTCGGGGATATCCCATCAGTAACAGTCTCGGACGGGATTGAGCCTATCGCGATTGCAAGCGGCTCATATCAGGGCAAAACAAACCCCCACGCTTGGATCGGCGCGGATGCGGCGATGGTTTATGTTGATAACATCGCCGCGGCCATGGCCGACGCGGACCCCGACAATGCGGCGATCTATACGGCAAATGCCGCCGCCTATAAGGCCGAGATTGAGGGCGTTCTCGCACCTTTGCGGGCGCAGTTGTCCGGGGTCGAACAGGACAAACGCTGGCTTGTGACCTGTGAGGGCGCCTTTAGCTACCTTGCACGCGATTTCGGCCTGCAAGAACTGTATCTGTGGCCCATGAATACCGACGCTGTGGGCACGCCGCAGCAGGTGCGAGCGGTGATTGATGGCGTGCGGGCAAATGATATCCCCGTCGTGTTCTGCGAAAGCACGGTAAACACCGCCCCGGCCGAGCAGGTCGCGCGCGAAACGGGTGCTAGGTACGGTGGCGTCCTGTTCGTCGACAGCCTTAGCGAACCGGACGGCCCTGTGCCCACGTATCTGGATCTGCTGCGCGTTACCTCCCAAACCGTTGTGAAAGGTCTGACCGCCGAATGACATCGCCCAATGCCCCTTTCGACCAATCGGGCATTTGTGCTCGGGATGTCACTGTCACTTACCGCAACGGCCACACGGCGCTGCGTCACGCAAGCTTTGAGATACCGCGCGGCACGGTGACGGCCTTGGTCGGGGTCAACGGGGCAGGCAAATCCACGCTCTTCAAGGCGATCATGGGGTTCGTGCCCGCTGCAAGTGGCACGATCACCCTGATGGGGCGTACGGTGAAACAGGCGCTCAAAGACAACATCGTGGCCTATGTCCCCCAAGCCGAAGAGGTCGATTGGGCTTTTCCCGTGTTGGTCGAGGACGTGGTGATGATGGGCCGCTATGGCCACATGGGTATGCTGCGCCGGGCGCGCGCTGCGGACCACGCCGCCGTGACCCAAGCGTTGGAGCGTGTGAACATGCTCGACTACCGTCACCGTCAAATCGGTGAATTGTCGGGTGGTCAGCGAAAGCGTGTTTTTCTGGCGCGCGCCTTGGCGCAAAACGGGCAAGTCATTTTACTCGATGAGCCGTTCACCGGTGTGGATGTGCAGACCGAGGAACAGATCGTCAAACTTCTGCGTGAGTTGCGGGATGAAGGACGTGTGATGCTGGTCTCGACCCATAACCTTGGGTCAGTACCAGAGTTTTGTGATCGGACGGTCCTCGTTAAGGGCACCGTGCTGGCCCATGGCCCGACAGAAACGATTTTCACCCGCGCCAACCTAGAGCGCGCGTTCGGCGGTGTGCTGCGCCACTTTACCTTGGGTGGGGATGAACTGCACGACGACGATGACGGGCGCGAGGTCCGGATCATTACAGACGACGAACGGCCCTTTGTCATGTACGGCGAACGCGATGCGGAGCCTCCTGCCAAAGAAGCCGAAAAAACTGCGGGCAAGGCCTCAAGCGATGCTTGAGCCCTTTGCATACAGCTACATGGTCAATGCCATGTGGGTGAGCGCGCTGGTGGGGGCGGTCTGTGCATTCCTGAGCGTTTATTTGATGCTAAAGGGCTGGTCTCTAATCGGCGATGCGCTGTCCCACTCGGTCGTGCCGGGGGTGGCGGGGGCCTATATGCTGGGCCTTCCGTTCGCATTTGGGGCGTTTATCGCAGGGGGCTTGGCGGCCGGCTCGATGTTGTTTTTGTCCAACCGCTCTGGCCTCAAATCCGATGTGATTATCGGGATTATCTTTACGGGGTTCTTTGGGTTGGGGCTGTTCATGGTTTCGCTCAACCCGATCGCCGTGTCGGTTCAAACGATCACTATGGGCAATATCCTCGCGATCACACCCGAAGATACGCTGCAATTGGTGATCATCGGGGCGGTTTCCCTGACGGTGTTGCTGGTCTTGTGGAAGGACCTTTTGGTGACATTCTTTGACGAAAACCACGCACGATCCATTGGATTGCGGCCGGATCTATTGAAAGTGATTTTCTTTACCCTGCTGTCGGCCAGCGTTGTGGCCGCGATGCAAACTGTTGGGGCGTTTTTGGTGATCGCAATGGTCGTGACGCCGGGGGCGACGGCGTATCTGTTGTGTGACCGGTTCGAGCGGCTTTTGATGACGTCTGTTTCTATTGGGGCAGGGACCAGCTTTGCCGGGGCATACGTGAGCTACTTTCTGGACGGGGCCACGGGCGGGATCATCGTGGCGTTACAAACGCTTATCTTCCTCGTGGCATTTGTCTTTGCCCCGAAACACGGGCTTTTGGCATCCCGGGCCAAGTCGCGTGCGGCGTTGAAACGTCCCATTGAGGATCCGGTCCATGTGGGCATCGATGCGCGGCTAGAGGCAAGCAAATGATCGACACGGTCCTTCTGCCCTTTCAGTTCGCCTTTATGCAAAAAGCCCTTTGGATTGCGCTTTTGGTGGCGCCTCCGGCCGCGATGCTGTCATGTTTTTTGGTGCTCAAGGGCTGGGCGTTGATGGGCGACGCGGTGGCGCATGCTGTCCTGCCGGGCATTGTGTTGGCCTATATCGCGGGGTTGCCGTTGATTTTGGGCGCGTTCATGGCGGGCATGGGGTCTGCGGTTTTGACGGGCTATTTGGCTGAAAACAGCCGCGTCAAACAGGACACGGTGATGGGGGTCGTGTTTTCGGGGTTTTTCGCCGTTGGGATCATCCTGTTTGTAGCATTCCCGTCGGATGCGCACCTTGATCACATCCTCTTTGGCAACATGCTGGGCGTCGGCACGGCGGATTTATGGACAGCAGGACTGATCTCGGCCGGGGTGTGCGCGGTGTTGTTGGTAAAGTGGCGGGACCTGTTGTTGCACGCCTTTGATCCAGCGCAAGCACAGGCCATGGGGCTGCCTGTGAAGGTCTTGCACTACGGGTTGTTGACGCTTTTGTCGCTTGTGATTGTGGCGACGTTGTCGTCGGTCGGGCTGATCCTTGCGATTGCCTTGTTGATCACACCGGGGGCAATTGCGTTTTTGGTGGTGCGCAGCTTTGGCGCGATGCTGGTCGTGTCCGTCAGCGTTTGCACCTTGTCGATGATCACGGGTATATACGCGAGCTTCTTTATCGACGTGGCCCCTGCGCCCACCGTTGTCTTGATCCTGACGGCTTTGTTCTTGGTGGCCTTCACATACCGTGTTCAGGCCACCAAGGCTGCGTCGCGCCGGGCTTAGACGTTCTGGATTTGCAGAGCGACTGGCGCGCCTACAACCGTCGCAATCTGTGTCAGCGCGCTTACCGCACGGTCCAAATCATTGGGCGCGCAGGCGTGTGTGACGATCAGCACGGGCGCCGTATCTGCGTCGGAGTGATCATACTGACGCATCCGGTCGATCGAAATGCCCGAGTTGCCCAGCGTGGTGGCGACCTGTGCCAGCGCGCCAGGTTCATCGCACAGCGTCAGGCGCAGGTAATAGGGGCAGGGCGTTGCCGATACGGCAGGGGCCGCTTTTGCCAAGGACGCGGCGGGTTGGCCAAACACGGGCAGATCAATGCCGCGCGCCAGATCACACACATCCGCCATGACCGCGCTGGCCGTAGGGCCTTCGCCGGCACCCGCGCCGCGCATCACGATCTGGCCGACCGCGTCGCCTTCGAGAACGACCATGTTGGTGCCCCCTTCCAACTGGCCCAAGGGTGAGCTGGCGGGCACCAGGCAGGGGCGCATGCTCTGCTGTAGACCTGCGTCGGTCATCTGCGCCAGACCCAACAGCTTGATCTTATAGCCCATGTCGGCGGCGCGGCTGATGTCTTCGATGGTGATCGCGCCAATCCCCTCAAGAGCCACGGCGTCGAAATCGACCTGTGTGCCGAACGCGATACTGGCCAGCAGGGCCAGCTTGTGGCCCGCGTCGATGCCACCCACGTCTAGGTTAGGATCAGCCTCCAAGTAGCCCAAATCATTGGCTTCTTGGAACACGGTGTCATAGGGCAGGCCCGCACTTTCCATCCGGGTGAGGATGTAGTTGCAGGTGCCGTTCATGACGCCCAACACACGGGTCATTGCGTTTGCGGCCAGCCCCTCTGTCAGGGCTTTGACGACTGGGATACCGCCCGCGACTGCCGCTTCAAACCGGATTTGCGCGCCGTTTGCTTCGGCCAATTCTGCCAGTGCCTGACCGTGAACCGCCAGGAGCGCTTTGTTCGCGGTGACAACGCTTTTGCCCAAGGAAAGAGCAGCCTCAGTGGCGGCTTTGGCGGGGCCGTCTGTGCCGCCCATCAACTCAACCAACACGTCCACATCATCGCGTTTCGCGAGGGCGACGGGATCATCCTCCCACGCGTAGGCAGAGATATCGATGCCGCGATCCTTGCTGCGCGAGCGCGCGGACACTGCCGTGATTTCAATAGAGGTGCCGGTGCGCGCGGACAGCATCGCGGCGTGGTTTTGGACGATCTTGACCGTCCCGGTGCCAACCGTTCCCAAACCTACAACGCCTAGTCGAAGAGTGTCTTTGCGCATTGGAGGCTCCATGGTGTGTTTTGCGTTAAACCGGAGATAGCTCAGCCGCTTCGGGCGTGCAATGCGCCTTGGTTAAAGAGCCGCCTCACGAAGCGCATCCGCGCGCGATTGTAGGGCTTGACGGCGAGTATCCAGATCAACCGGCGCAGATGGCGCGGGGAGGGCCGCTTGGGGCATGTCATTCGGGGTCTCTGCTGGGGGCAGAGTGGCCAAAAGGGGCGCAAGAGGGATCAGTTCTGGGTAATCCGAGGCCTGTGCCGCGGGCGAAACCGTCGATGAAACGTCGGGCAAGTCGGCGCAACCGCTCAGCGCTAGGGTGACGGACAACAGGATGTGGGGCGTGCTGCGCAAAACTCATGCTCCAGTGATTGCGCGGTCAAAGTATGGGGGGCACGTCCTCCACGCAAGGGGGTTAGGTCCGCCTGCGTCGCGCCCATCCCAAAAGGCCAAGCGCCGCGAGCAAAGCCGCCCCCGAGGCGGGCAGTGGCACAGGTGCGACCGGATCGGCAGGAACCGGTGCCAGCCTCGTGATTGGAAACACACCTGAGGCAGAGGTAATGGTCACACCGCTTGTCACCTCAACACCCAGTTGCGATTTCATCGATAGCGACGCGCCGGACAGATCACCCGGCATATCCGTGGACACAAAGGCATCCACCCGCTGCATCCAGCGCATATTGAACGTGTAGGGCGGGCCAAAGGCATCCTCTGGGATGACATTCAGATGCAATTCCAGCCGATCATATTTGAAGGCATTCGGCCCCAATTCGGGCGCGGCCTTACGCTCACCGGATCGGACCATTGGGCCTCTGCCCGGGGAAACCGCGTCTGGCGCATACATGCTCATGGAGGCGGCGCTGGTGTTAGCAGGCTCATGTCCGTGGGACGTGCCCGTTATATCCATGAAAAATGTGATGTCGCCCACACCGGAAAGCGTGAAAGTATCCACCATGGCAATCATACCGCCGCCGCCAGTGTCACATGTCGCGCCACCGGCCACACAATAGTCGCGGAAAATGAGGCCATAGGCGTTGCTCTCAATCGTGCCTGCTCCGCGGTCCACGCGAGCGCCCATCGTGCCCCAACCGGTTTCGCCCGAGGCATTCACATATGTGCCTGAGCTGTCGTACATGATGTCGTTATTGTACCAATTGTATCGCACACCTTGGTTGTACCCGTAGATCGACGCATAGGTTGTGACAGCTGTCGCATCTTGGGCGATCAGTGAAAAAGCAGTGGCTGCGATGCATCCGCGCGCCAGACCGAAAAAGCGCATTTGTTTTAATCCTTAATAAAGGCTTAAGGAGTGGCATATTTTTGCCATGCGATCAATGAATCTGGTGGGTGTAGAGCGCGGCAAAAGCGGGCGGTACGCCCGGTGTGCAGGTGAATAGGCGTGTGAGATGCTGCGTAGATCCCAAAGCATGAGCAGAAAAAAGCCCGCTCAACATCTCTGTCGAGCGGGCTTGGTCTTTGCGACGGGCCTGCGGGGATATCCCGCCGACGCCTGACTTAGAGGTTGGGATAGATCGGGAAACGATCGCACATCGCTTGGACGCGGGCGCGGACGCTGGCTTCGACCTCTGCGTTGCCGTCTTCGCCGTTTGCCGCGAGGCCGTTCACGACCTCAACAATCAGATCGGCGATTTCGCGGAACTCAGGCTCCCCAAAACCACGGGTGGTACCGGCAGGTGTCCCAAGGCGGATGCCGCTGGTGACCATTGGGCTTTCGGTGTCGAACGGGATGCCGTTCTTGTTACAGGTGATGTGGGCGCGGCCGAGGGCTTTCTCAGTTGCGTTGCCTTTCACGCCTGCTGGGCGCAGGTCGACCAACATTAAGTGCGTGTCGGTGCCGCCGGTGACAATATCAAGACCACCTTTGATCAACTGATCCGCAAGCGCCTTGGCGTTCGCGATCACTTGGGTCTGGTACTCTTTGAAACCGGGCCGCAGGGCCTCACCAAAGGCCACGGCCTTACCTGCGATCACATGCATCAACGGGCCGCCCTGAATGCCGGGGAAAATCGCCGAGTTGAACTTTTTCGCCAGATCCGCGTCGTCCGTTAGGATCATGCCGCCACGGGGGCCGCGCAGCGTTTTGTGCGTGGTCGTGGTTGCCACATGCGCGTGCGGGAAGGGCGAGGGGTAGTGGCCCGACGCAACGAGGCCTGCAAAGTGCGCCATGTCGACCAGCAGGTAGGCGCCAACGCTATCGGCAATTTCGCGCATCCGTGCAAAATCGATGACACGTGGGATGGCCGAACCGCCAGCAATGATCATCTGAGGTTTGTGCTCAGTCGCAAGCGCTTGGACTTGGTCGTAGTCCAGCAGCAAATCGTCTTCGCGCACACCGTATTGGATGGCGTTGAACCACTTGCCCGATTGGTTGGGCTTGGCGCCGTGGGTCAGGTGACCGCCTGCATCAAGCGACATGCCAAGGATGGTGTCGCCGGGTTTTAGCAGAGCCTGGAACACACCTTGGTTCGCTTGGCTGCCAGAGTTGGGCTGTACGTTTACGAAACCACAGCCGAACAATTCCTTGGCACGGTCCCGTGCAAGGTTCTCGGCCACGTCGACGTATTGGCAGCCGCCATAGTAACGGCGTCCGGGATAACCTTCGGCGTATTTGTTGGTCAGGACCGAGCCCTGAGCCTCCATCACGGCTTGAGAAACGATGTTCTCAGAGGCGATCAGTTCGATCTCATCGCGCTGACGGCCAAGCTCGTCTTGCATGGCGGCGTGAAGCTCCGGATCGCTTTCGGCGATGGAGGTGGTGAAGAAACCGGGGGCGCGGTGCGGGGCGTTCATAGGCTCTCTCCTGAGGTGCAGACGTTTTACGTTGCGCGTTGTGTAAGGGGTTGTGCGCCCGGTGGGAAGTCTGGAATGCGCACATGTATACGCCGGGAGCGGCAAAAGGGCCCTCTTGTGTTTCGGATCGGCCCGAGTGCAGTGTTTTGGAAACCAACGGAGTGTTTTTGTCATGCCCGCTGCGCGGAATATTTGTTTCATGGCCTCACCGGCCGCTGACGCGCAGGAAGCATTGGCCGCGCTGACCGCCCGCTATGGCCAGTTCGACCCGCAAGACGCCGATGTGATCGTGGCATTGGGGGGCGACGGTTTTATGCTGCAAACCCTGCACGGCAGCATGGGGGTCGACGCGCCCGTTTACGGTATGAATCGCGGCACGGTCGGTTTCTTGATGAACGAATACGCCGAAGACGGCCTGATTGGGCGCCTTGAAGCGGCAGAAGAGGCCGTGACCCATCCGCTCAAGATGACGGCATGGACGGCGGATGGCAGTTCGGTTGAGGCGTTGGCCATCAACGAGGTGTCCTTGCTGCGCGAAGGGGCGCAAGCCGCCAAACTGCGCATATCGGTGGATGGGCGCGTGCGTATGGATGAGTTGGTGTGTGACGGCTGTCTTGTTGCCACGCCAGCAGGGTCCACCGCCTATAATTACTCTGCTCACGGGCCAATCCTGCCAATCGGGTCCGACGTTTTGGCCGTGACGGCGATGGCGGCGTTTCGGCCCCGGCGTTGGCGCGGGGCGTTGTTGCCGTCACGGGCGGTGGTGCGGTTCGACGTGCTGCAACACGAAAAGCGGCCCGTGCGGGCGGACACCGACTCCCGCTCCGTCAGCGGTGTCGTGCGGGTGGATATCTACTCTGAGACCGCAATCGCGCATCGGTTGCTGTTTGATCCCGGTCACGGGTTAGAAGAACGGCTGCTGCGGGAGCAGTTTACCTAAGCCGTTTGTTGTGCGGCGGGGTGCCGCGCGCAACGTTACAATTTCCAGTGGTGACCCGGTTTCGTTTCCGATAGGAAATAAATAGTTTAATGGTGAACCATTTCTGAAGGGGAGGGAATATGGCCGAGGAAGTCAAAGAAAGTCTTCGCACAGCCGCGCTGCGGTATCACGCTGAAGGCAAGCCGGGCAAGCTAGAGATCCGGGCCACCAAGCCCTTGGCGAACGGACGGGATCTTGCGCGGGCCTACAGCCCCGGTGTCGCCGACGCCTGTACCGAAATTGTGGCCGACAAGGCCAATGCCAACCTCTATACCGCGCGCGGAAACCTCGTGGCCGTGGTCACCAATGGCTCGGCTGTTTTGGGGCTTGGCAATATCGGTGCGCTGGCCTCCAAGCCGGTGATGGAGGGCAAGGCCGTCCTCTTCAAGAAATTCGCTGACATCGATTGTTTTGACATTGAGTTGAACGAATCTGACCCAGAGCGGTTGGCCGACATTGTCTGCGCGCTTGAGCCGACGTTCGGCGCCATCAACTTAGAAGACATCAAAGCCCCCGATTGTTTCATCGTTGAGAAGATCTGCCGCGAGCGGATGAACATCCCCGTGTTCCACGATGACCAGCACGGCACCGCGATTGTTGTGGGGGCTGCCGCGCTGAACGCGCTGAAGGTGGTGGGCAAAGATTGGGCCGACATCAAGGTCGTCTCGACGGGTGGCGGTGCGGCTGGCATCGCGTGCCTGAACATGCTGCTTAGCCTTGGTGTCAAACGTGAGAACGTCTATCTGTGCGATATCGCGGGCCTCGTTTACGAGGGCCGGGCCGAGGAAATGACACCTCAAAAGGCGGCCTATGCGCAGGGCACCACACCCGCGAGCCTTGGTGATGTGATCGAAGGGGCCGATCTCTTCTTGGGCCTGTCCGGTCCCGGCGTTTTAAAGCCTGAGATGGTCGCCAAAATGGCCAAGCGCCCGATTGTCTTCGCGCTCGCGAACCCCACGCCAGAAATCCTGCCCGAAGAAGTACGCAGTGTTGCCCCCGATGCGCTGATCGCCACGGGTCGCAGCGATATTCCCAACCAAGTCAACAACGTGCTGTGTTTCCCGTTTATCTTCCGCGGGGCGCTGGACGTTGGCGCGACGGAGATCAACGAGGCGATGAAAATCGGCTGTGTTGAGGGCATCGCTGCCCTTGCGCGCGCCACCACCAGTGCCGAGGCCGCCGCCGCCTATGCCGGTGAACAATTGACATTTGGGCCTGACTACCTGATCCCCAAGGCCTTTGACCCGCGCTTGATGGGCGTCGTGGCAAGCGCTGTCGCGAAGGCCGCGATGGAAAGCGGCGTCGCCACCAAGCATGTCGATATCGAGGCCTACAAAGAGCAGCTTGATGGATCGGTATTTAAATCCGCACTCATCATGCGGCCCGTGTTTGCGGCGGCGGCCAATGCCGAACGTCGGATCGTTTTCGCTGAGGGTGAAGATGTCCGCGTTTTGCACGCCGCCCAAGCCGTGGTTGAGGAAACCACCGATGTGCCAATCCTGATCGGGCGGCCCGAGGTGATCGAGGCGCGCGCAGAAAAAGCGGGCCTGACCGTAAAGCCCGGCTGCGATTTTGAAATCGTTAACCCGCAAAGCGATGCCCGTTACCGCGAATACTGGGAGACGTACCACGGTCTGATGGCACGGCGCGGTGTTGCCCCCGATTTGGCGCGCGCGATCATGCGCACGAACACCACTGCGATTGGCGCGGTTATGGTGCAGCGCGGTGAAGCGGATTCGGTTATTTGCGGTACCTTTGGCCAATTCCTGTGGCACCTGAACTACATTGAGCAAATCCTTGGTCGCGACGGGCTCAGCCCGGTTGGCGCGCTCAGCCTCATGATCCTAGAGGATGGCCCATTGTTCATCGCGGACACGCACGTCCACGCGGAACCCACGCCTGAGCAGATTGTGAATTCTGTCATCGGGGCTGCGCGCCACGTGCGGCGGTTTGGGGTGCAGCCCAAGGTTGCGCTGTGTTCGGGCTCTCAGTTCGGGAATCTTGATAGCCGATCGGGCCGCGTTATGCGTGAGGCTTTGCGCCAGTTGGATGCGCAACAGCTTGATTTCGCTTACGAAGGCGAGATGCATGTCGACAGCGCGCTCGATCCAGAACTCCGGGATCGCTACTTGCCCTGCTCCCGGCTGGACGGGGCGGCAAACGTCCTGGTCTTTGCCTCTACGGATGGGGCAGGTGCTGCGCGCAACATCCTAAAAATGCGTGGCGGTGGCCTAGAGGTCGGACCGATCTTGATGGGTATGGGCAACAAGGCGCAGATCGTAACACCATCGATTACGGCGCGTGGGTTGCTGAATATTTCGGCTTTGGCGGGGACACCGGTGAAATCCTACGGGTAGGGCACTGGCATCCGGGCGTGTGGGCGTCTATCACGGGCGCAAACCAAATATGAGGCCTCCATGTCCGCCCACGGCACCCCCATTCCGATGACCTCCCGCCCTTGTGGCCCGCTCAACGGCGAGGCCCACGTGCCCGGCGATAAGTCTATCTCTCACCGCTCGCTCATTTTGGGGGCGATGTCGGTGGGAGAGACCATCGTCACCGGGTTGCTTGAGGGGCAGGATGTTCTGGACACCGCCAAGGCGATGCAGGCCTTTGGTGCGGATATCACGCGGGATGAGGATGGCACATGGCATGTGCACGGCGTCGGTATTGGTGGTTTTGCCGAGCCTGATCAAGTGATTGACTGCGGCAACTCCGGTACGGGCGTACGGTTGATCATGGGCTGCATGGCGACCTCTGATATGGCAGTGACGTTCACGGGCGACGCCAGCCTGAACAAACGCCCTATGGCGCGCGTGACCGATCCGCTCGCATTGTTCGGTGCGCAATCTGTGGGCCGCTCTGGCGGGCGCTTGCCTATGACAGTTGTTGGGGCCGCGGACCCTGTGCCGGTGCGCTATGTCGTGCCCGTGCCCTCGGCTCAGGTCAAATCCGCCGTTCTGCTGGCGGGTTTGAACGCGCCTGGCCAAACGGTTGTGATTGAAAAGGAAGCGACCCGCGACCACACAGAGCGGATGCTTGCCGGCTTTGGTGCAGAAATCTCGGTGGTCGACACGCCAGAGGGGCGCGAAATCACCCTAACCGGCCAGCCAGAGCTGCGCGCCCAAACCATTGTCGTGCCTCGCGATCCTTCCAGCGCGGCATTCCCGGTCTGTGCGGCACTGATTGTGCCGGGCTCGGATGTGCTGGTGCCCAACATTGGCCTGAACCCAACACGCGCGGGCCTGTTTGAAACGCTGCGCGATATGGGTGCTGATCTGACGTACGAAAACCTCCGTGAGGAGGGGGGCGAACCTGTTGCCGACCTGCGTGCGCGGTATTCGCCCAACATGCGCGGCATTGAGGTGCCGCCCGCACGCGCCGCCAGTATGATTGATGAATATCCAGTGCTGTCGGTTGTCGCGGCACACGCCACAGGGCGGACCGTGATGCGCGGCGTCAAGGAGCTGCGCGTCAAGGAATGTGACCGCATCGACGCTATGGCCAAAGGTCTGCGCGCCTGCGGTGTCACCGTGGACGAAGGCCCCGACTGGTGGGAGGTTGAGGGCATGGGCCCCGGCGCAATGCCCGGCGGCGCCACCGTCGAGGTTTTCCTTGATCACCGCATCGCGATGTCTTTTCTTGTGGCTGGCATGGCCGCTAAGACCGCCATCATCGTCGAAGATGGCGGGCCAATCGCCACGTCTTTCCCGATCTTTGAGGGGTTGATGGCGGATTTGGGCGCGGATTTGGTGAAAGCCTAAAAACATTTGGAGGCGGGTTCCCGTGTGGGGCCTCGCGGTTCAGGAAAGGAACGCGCAGTGCAACAGGGCGGATGTTTGTGTGGGGCAATCACGTATGAAGTTGCGGGCGCGTTGGGGCCAGTGACCGCGTGCCATTGCACCCAATGCCGCAAACAAACCGGCCACTATGCCGCTGCCGTGCCTGCACCTTGGGCCGATGTAACACTGTCCGGCACGCCGAAGTGGTATAACAGTACACCCGGTGCCCGGCGTGGGTTTTGCGGAACCTGCGGCAGTTATTTGTTTTGGGAAGAATACGATGGATTGGTCTATCTGATGGCGGGCGCGTTTGATGCACCAACGGGGCTGCGCATGGATGGACACATCTACTATGCCGATAAGGGCGACTATTATACCGCAGGCGAAGATTTACCCTGTTTCGCGGCGGGCCGATCAGGCCCGGAGGTCCCTTCATGAGATTTACGGTCGCGATTGATGGCCCGGCGGCAGCGGGCAAGGGCACTATTTCCAAGGCGGTGGCCGCGCATTTTGACCTCGCGCATTTGGACACGGGCCTGCTGTACCGCGCGGTTGGGCGTAAGGTGCTGGATGCGGGCATGGACCCGGTTCAGGCCGCAAAGACACTGATTGCCGAGGACCTGAACGCAGAAGGCCTGCGCACTGCTGCCGTGGCACAGGCCGCAAGCAAGGTCGCAGTGATCGCCGATGTACGCGCTGCCCTTGTGGATTTTCAGCGGGCCTTTGCGACGCGCTCAGGGGGCGCGGTGCTGGACGGGCGCGATATAGGCACCGTGATTTGCCCGCGTGCGGAGGCCAAGCTCTATGTCACTGCGCGCGCCGAAGTTCGGGCGCACCGCCGTTGGCTGGAGCTGTCAGAAAAGGACCCGAACCTTGCGCTGGAGCAGGTCCTTGCCGATGTAGAGGCCCGCGATGCCCGCGACCGCGACCGGACTGAGGCGCCCTTGGTTGCAGCGGATGATGCGCTCGTGATTGATACCTCTGATCTGGCAATTCCAGAGGCTGTGGCTAAGGCGGTTGCGCATGTTCATTCACGTAAAGATTTTATTATCAATAATTTATGATCTAAACTTCATGTAATGGATCATGCCACGCACGAAGTTGTGGTTTGTCTGATGGCTTGGGCGCGTTCTAGGCTTCTCCTGACCTACAGGAGATTTCATATGCGCTTTCCGCCCAGCCTGATTATCGCGGTTACCCTTGGGGCCTTTGTGTTCGCCGCGCCCGCTTATGCGCAAGAACGCTCCATGACGCTGGAGCGGATGGGCGCGATTGTCCAAACCATCGACCCAGAGGCGCAGGTATTTGCTACGGGCTTTCAGCTGACGATTGAGGATATCCCGGTCATCATTGTCTCGGACCCCGTGGCGGATCGCATGCGGGCGATGGTGCCGATCCGCAGTGCCGAAGGTTTGGAGCCGGACGAATTGATGCGGCTCATGCAGGCCAATTTCGACACAGCGCTTGATGCTCGATACGCCGTCGCCAATGGGCGGTTGTGGGGCACATTTATTCATCCGCTCAGCCCGCTGGAGCGGGAGCAATTCATTTCTGCGTTGATCCAAACCGTCAATCTAGCCCGCACATATGGCACGCTTTATTCCGGTGGGGCGCAGACTTTTGGCGGTGGCGACAGCAACGGCCTTTACCAAGACCTTTTCAGCGAATTGCTGCGCAAAGGAGAGGACATTTAAGTGGTCACAGGTCTGTCTTTGAGGTAGGCTAAGGTGATAAGCCCGAAAAGGGCATGAGCAGAACATATTAGACCAAAGCAGGCATCCCATGACGGAAATGGCCCATGGCACGGTGATCGTGCAACCGGGCGAGGCGATCCTCTCACGCTGGTGGCGTACAGTGGACCGTGTCACCCTGACATGTATCTTCATCCTTTTTGCGATTGGCCTTTTGCTCGGCTTTGCGGCGTCACCGCCTTTGGCGGAGCGTAATGGCCTGATGCCCTTCCACTACGTGCTGCGGCAGGGTGTGTTTGGAATGATGGCGCTGTCGGTGATGTTGGTCGTGTCGATGCTGTCGCCGACCCAATTGCGCAGGCTTGGTGTGTTGGGCTTTTTCGCGGCGTTTCTGGCGGTGGCGATGTTGCCGGTTTTTGGGACCGACTTTGGCAAAGGGGCCACGCGGTGGTTCTCATTGGGGTTCGTATCGGTGCAGCCCTCGGAATTCCTCAAACCTGTCTTCGTCATTTTGTGCGCGTGGTTGATGGCCGCAAGCCAAGAGTTGAACGGCCCTCCGGGCAAGACGTTCTCCTTCATTGTCGCCGTTTGCACGGTTGGTTTTTTGGCGACACAGCCTGACTTTGGTCAATCCGCGCTGATCATCGCGGCGTGGTCGACGCTTTATTTCGTGGCCGGAGCGCCTATGATTTTGCTGACCGGTTGTATCGGGTTGGTCGTGGCAGGGGGCGTTGTCGCCTATTCCTCGTCCGAACACTTTGCGCGCCGTATTGACGGTTTTCTCAACCCAGAGGTCGATCCGACCACCCAGATGGGGTTCGCCACGAATGCCATCCGTGAGGGCGGGTTTTTCGGCGCAGGCGTGAATGAGGGACAGGTCAAATGGTCCTTGCCGGATGCTCACACCGACTTCATCATCGCCGTTGCAGCCGAAGAATACGGCCTGATCCTCGTGTGGATCATTATCGGATTGTTTGCGCTGATCACGGTGCGCTCACTCTTTCGACTGATGCGAGAACGGGATCCGTTCATCCGCCTTGCGGGGACCGGGTTGATCACATTGTTTGGGCTTCAGGCGTTCATCAATTTGGGCGTCGCGGTGCGGGTTTTACCCGCCAAAGGCATGACCCTGCCGTTCGTCAGCTACGGGGGCTCGTCGCTGATTGCGATGGGGATTCTCGTGGGGATGCTGCTGTGCTTTACCCGCACGCGGCCCCAAGGCGAAATTGGTGATATGCTGAGGCGCCGTTGATGGGCCCGTTGTTGGTCATCGCTGCGGGCGGCACGGGCGGGCATATGTTTCCTGCGCAGGCATTGGCTGAGGATATGTTGGCACGCGGCTGGCGGGTTGTCTTGTCCACCGATGCCCGTGGCGCGCGCTATGCAGGCGGGTTTCCGGATGCTGTCGAAAGACGCGTGGTTTCCTCGGCAACCTTTGCGCGCGGTGGGGTGCTGGCCAAGGCGCTGGTGCCATTTCGTATCTTGCGCGGGGTATTGGCCGCGCGTGCCGATTTCAAACGTGACCGGCCTGCGGTGGTTGTGGGCTTTGGCGGCTACCCTTCGATCCCGGCACTTGGTGCGGCGGTTCTTATGAAACTGCCCACGATTATTCACGAACAAAACGGGGTGCTGGGCCGTGTGAACACGCTGTTGGCACCGCGCGTGTCTGTTGTGGCTGCAGGAACGTGGCCCGTGGCTGTGCCCGAGGGCGTTGAGCCCGTGCACGTCGGTAATCCGGTGCGTGCAGCCATCGCAGAACGTGCGGGTGCGGGCTACATCCCACCGGGGGATTATCCGCTGCGCATCGTCGTCGTTGGCGGTTCGCAGGGGGCGCGCATCCTGTCGGATGTGGTGCCCGCAGCCATTGGCCAATTGCCCGCCGCGCTGCGGGGCCAGATCAAGGTCGAACAACAGGCCCGCGCTGAGGATATCGCCCGCGTCACCCAAGCCTATGCGGACATTGATGTCCGGGCCGAGGTCGCGCCGTTCTTTGACGATATCCCCAAACGCTTCACTGAGGCGCAATTGGTCATCTCCCGCTCGGGCGCCTCGACCGTTGCGGATATCAGCGCGATTGGGCGGCCCTCAATTCTTGTGCCATTCGCCGCGGCCACAGGGGATCACCAAACCGCCAACGCACGCGGCCTTGTGGATGCGAACGCCGCGATCATGATGCCCGAAAGCAGATTTACCCCCGCAGCCTTGGCCGAGCAGATCGCCACGGTCTTGAGCAGCCCCAAGGGGGCACAGAAAATGGCCATTGCGGCGCGGGGGCAGGGGCGTATGGATGCCGCCCAAGCGCTTGGCGCCTTGGTCCAAAAGCTTGCACACACAGGAGCGCGCCAATGAACACTGCAACCAAACTGCCCCAGGCGCTGGGGCCCATTCACTTTGTGGGCATCGGTGGCATCGGCATGTCGGGCATTGCAGAGGTGTTGGTTGAGCACGGCTATACCGTTCAAGGCTCTGACCTAAAGGCGAGCAAGATCACCAAGCGCCTTGAGGCCTTGGGGGCGACGGTTTTCGTTGGTCAACGCGCCGAAAACCTTGAGGGAGCGGAGGTCGTTGTGATCTCAAGCGCGATCAAACCGGGCAACCCCGAACTGGACGCCGCGCGCTTGAACGGGCTGCCCGTCGTGCGCCGCGCCGAAATGTTGGCCGAACTGATGCGGTTGAAGTCCAACATTGCGGTCGCCGGGACCCACGGCAAAACGACGACAACGACGATGGTCGCAGCTCTTTTGGACGAGGGCGGGATCGACCCAACCGTCATCAACGGCGGGATCATTCACGCCTACGACAGCAATGCGCGCATGGGGTCGGGCGAATGGATGGTGGTCGAAGCAGATGAGAGCGACGGGACGTTCAACCGCTTGCCCGCAACAATCGCGATCGTGACCAATATCGATCCCGAACACATGGAACATTGGGGCACCATCGAAAACCTGCGGGCGGGTTTTGACGACTTTGTGTCGAACATTCCTTTTTACGGGCTGGCCGTGTGCTGTACCGACCACCCCGAGGTGCAGGCGCTGGTTGGTCGGATTACGGACCGTCGCGTCATGACCTTTGGCTTTAATGCGCAGGCGGATGTGCGGGCGATGAACCTGACGTTTGAGGCGGGTGTGGCGCATTTTGATATCCATCTTCAGGCCGAGGATGAGGTGATCAAGGATTGCACATTGCCCATGCCGGGCGATCACAACGTGTCAAACGCGCTCGCAGGGGTTGCGGTGGGCCGGCACCTTGGCATGACACTGGAGCAGATCAAGCAAGGTCTTGCGGCCTTCAAGGGTGTTAACCGCCGCTTTACCAAAGTCGGTGAGTGGAAGGGCATTCCGATCATTGACGACTACGGTCATCACCCTGTTGAGATCGCAGCGGTGCTGCGTGCCGCTCGTCAAAGCGTGGGCGACGGGGGCAGGGTGATTGCGGTTCACCAGCCACACCGGTTCTCGCGGCTCCATACGCTGTTTGATGATTTTTGCAGCTGCTTCAATGATGCGGATGTTGTCGGCATCGGTGAGGTTTTTGCCGCTGGTGAGGACCCGATTGAGGGCGCAGGCCGCGATGATCTGGTTGCAGGGCTGATCCGCCACGGCCATCGCCACGCTCGGGCCGTTACCTCCGAGGATGATCTGGAGCGTTTGGTGCGGGAACAGGCGCGCGAGGGCGATATTATCATCTGCCTAGGGGCGGGTACGATTTCGGCTTGGGCCAACGGCCTGCCAGCGCGCCTCGCGGCCAGCTAACTGCTGCTATTGCGCCGCGTCGAGCAAGGCTTGTGCGGCGGCGCGTGCGGCTTCGGTGATGGTGTCACCCGCCAACATACGGGCGATTTCATCAAGGCGCGCGTCATCACCAAGGGGCGTGACGCTGGACAATGTGGCCTCATCCACGACGCGCTTGGCGACCTGCCAGTGATGTGCGCCAAGGGCGGCAACTTGTGGTGAGTGGGTCACAACCAACACTTGCCCGCCATCCGCCAGGGCCTTGAGCCTGCGGCCCACGGCATCCGCCGTCGCGCCGCCGACACCGCGGTCGATTTCATCAAAGATCATCGTGGTCGACAGATCATCGCCAGCCAAACACACCTTTAGCGCCAGCAAAAACCGCGACAATTCCCCGCCCGAGGCGATCTTGTTCAAGGGTCCTGCGGGGGCGCCGGGGTTGGTGGCGACCTCAAAGGCAATGGCATCTATGCCCTCGGGGCCTTTGGGGGCCTCTGTCAGGCGGGTGACGAACACGGCGCGCTCCATTTTGAGCGGGGCGAGTTCGGCAGCCATAGCAGCATCCAGCCGTTTGGCGGCTTTGGCGCGCAGGTCGGATAGCGTCATGGCGGCGGCGTCATAATCCGCGCCAGTATCTGTCACGGCGCGGCGTAGGGCGGCGATATCGCCCTCAGACGCGTCCAGCGCATCCAGCTTGGCGCGTAAATTCGCCGCCAATGCGGGCAATTCCTCGGGGGATACATCGTGTTTGCGTGCGAGCGCCCGCAGGGCAAAGAGCCGCTCCTCAACCGTTTCCAACTCAAACGGATCAAAGGACAATTGATCGAGGCACGCCTCAACCCCGGCTTGTGCTTCACCCAGTTCGACCTGCGCGCGGCCTAAGGCATCCAACGCGGCATCCAGCGCACCCTCGGCTTTGTCACGCGCCCCATCCAGCCAGCGCATAGCATCGCTCATCCGGCCCTCAGCCCCGTTGAGGCCAATAGCCTCAAGGCCTTTGGTGACATCCTCGCGGATACGTTCGGCGCCCTGCATCATCCGACGGCGGGTATCGAGGGTGTCGTCTTCACCCGGTTGTGGATCGAGTGCCTCTAGCTCGGCGGCTGCGTGGCGCAGGTATTCCTCTTCGGCGCGGGTTTCGGCCAACAGCGCCTCGGCCTTGTTCAACGCGGTTTGAGCGGCCGCGTGAGCCCGCCAAGCGGTTCGGACATTCACCAACAGTGCAGCAGAGCCCGCGAAACTGTCCAGCAATGTACGGTGGCCGCGAGTATTCAAAAGGCCGCGATCGTCGTGTTGCCCGTGCAATTCCACCAGTGTTTCCGACAAAGCGCGCAGCACCTCGCCCGAACACCGACGATCATTGACCCAAGCCGTCTTGCGCCCGTCACGCGTGTTGACGCGGCGTAGGATCAGCGTGTCGTCTTCATCCGGCAGGCCGGCTTCTTGCAAAATCGCGTGGGCCGCGTGATTGGGGCCAAGCGCAAATTCGGCAACGACCTCGCCCTGATCTGCGCCCGCGCGTACCAATTCCGCCCGTCCGCGCCAGCCAAGTACAAACCCCAACGAGTCGAGCAAAATGGATTTGCCCGCACCGGTTTCACCGGTCAGCACATTTAGACCCGGCTGAAACGCCAGTTCCAAATGGTCGATAATGAGCATGTTTCGGATATCGAGCGCGCGCAGCATCTAATCGAGCCTCGTGTCAGGTGGGGTCAACCCTAACCTCCGGTTACAACCACGCGCCACGGATTGTGCGGCGATAAATGTCGACCAACCAGCCGGTGCCGCGCGGGGCTGCATCCAGCCCCTGACCGGTCAACTGCTTGAAGGCATCGTCATAGAAAGGCGAACTTTGGAAGTTATAGCCGAGGATCGCACCGGCGGTCTGTGCCTCATCCCGCAGGCCAAGGCTGAGGTAGGCTTCAACCAAGCGCATCAATGCTTCGGGTGTGTGGCTTGTGGTCTCAAAGTCTTGGACAACGGCGCGGAAGCGGTTGATGGCGGCGGGGTAGTGCCCGCGCTTGAGATAATAGCGCCCGATTTCCATCTCTTTGGCCGCAAGGTGGTCAAACGCGAGGTCGAATTTCAGGATCGAAGAACGCGCGTATTCCGAGCCGGGGTAGCGCTCAATCACGGTGCGCAAGGCTTGGAGCGCTTGGAACGTGAGACCCTGGTCGCGGCCCACTTGGTCGATCTGATCGTAGTAGGACAGCGCCAGCAGGTACTGCGCATAGGCTGCGTCTTCGTCCGCAGGGTAGAAGTCAATGAACCGCTGGGCGGCGGCGCGAGAATTCTCGTAGTCGCCATCGGTGTGATAGGAAAACGCCGCCATGATCAGGGCGCGTTTGGCCCAATCGGAATAGGGATAGAGCCGCTCAACCTCATTGAACAGGCGCGCGGCTTCTTCTGGATCATCGCTGGCCAATTGCACTTCAGCGCGCTGAAATATTTCTTGAGGACCAAGGCTTTGCAGCACTTCGGCATCTGTTGGGCCTTGCGAACACGCCGACAAAAGCGCCACGAGGGCCGCACTCAGCAGTATGGATTTCCCGCCTATCATTCGATTTTGGCCTCTTGCCCTGTCAGGTGCCGTTCCCTTGGTCGAGAACTTGTACAAGGTCTAGCATAGGACGTGTAGGGACAAAAGTGGGATTGGACGTCTGCTCCGTGATCAAACGGCAGCCAAATCCGACATGTGCAGGCCTGCGCCGGGCAGATTGTCGAGCTGTGTTTGCGTGCACGTCACAATGCGGTAGGCCAGTGGATCGGCGAACAGCGCGTGCAGCAGTTTGTTTGTCAGAGTGTGGCCCGCACGAACGCCAGTGTAGCGCCCCAAAAGCGGGGCCCCAGCCAGTGCCAGATCGCCAAGGGCATCGAGCATTTTATGACGTACGGCTTCGTCCGCGTGGCGCAAACCGCCGGGTGACAGCACTTGGTCGCCATCGACGACGACGGCGTTGTCGTAGGTCCCACCAAGAGCAAGGCCATTTTCGCGCATCATCTCAACATCCGCTTGGCGGCAGAACGTCCGACTGTTTGCGAGTTCGCGCACGAACGTCCCATTCGCCAGCACCAAACGCTTTTCTTGGTGGCCGATAGCGGCGTCCGTGAAGTCGATGGAAAAATCCATCTCAGTCGTTTTGGCGGGAGAGAGGGTCGCGGTGCTATCGCCTTGTGTCACACTGACTTGGCGCAGAACTTCGATCGCGTGTACGGGTGCGTCCAACACCTGAAGGCCGCGTTTCATGATCGCTTCAACGAAAAGGGCGGCGGAGCCATCCAAGATCGGGACCTCTGGACCATCAATTTCGAGCAGGGCGTTGTGCACGCCGCAGCCAGCAAGTGCAGCCATCACATGCTCGACCGTCGACACCTCGATGCCATCAGCATTTACCAACCGGGTACACAGCGGGGATTGTACCGCCGAATTGTAGCGCGCAGGGATCATCGCATCACTGTCCGCAACGTCCGTCCGGCGGAACCAGATCCCGTAGGATGCCGAGGCCGGATGTATCGTCATGCGTACCGGAGCACCCGAGTGAAGGCCAACGCCAGTAAAGCGGATCAGAGATTTGAGAGTTGTTTGCACGCGGTGCCCCAATAAACGCGAGGTTTTCCCCGCTGACATTTGACCAGTGTGCTATCTGCTGCTGGATTGTGCCGCAATTAACGGTTTGTGACGCCCTGCAACATTGCCAAAACCCATCGGCGGAAAATTGCCGCTCTGCGGCGTAACCATATTTAAGTCGCTGATATGAAACGAAAGAAGCGGCTGTTATCCACAGCCGCTTCTTCAGAAGTCGTGACGGGTTAACCCGGCGTTAATTCGCCTGACGGCGGAGGAATGCGGGGATTTCGATCCGGTCATCCTCGGCATTATCGGTGGATGTTTCACCACGATGAGCCGTTCCGCCGGCCTGTTGGCTGGGGCGATGCGCGGTCATGGGGGGCTCTTCGGTGTGACCTGTCATGCGACCGATCAGACCACCAATCCCACCAAAGCGTGCCTTTTCAGGCTCGGATGTAGGTGCAGGTGCGCCTCGGCGCTCACCGCGGACGACCGCTGCGCGCAGCTGTGCCATTTGCTCGGGCGATGGGCCAGGTGCTGCGGCACGAGGCTCTGCCACATAGGCTTCGGGCTCGGGCTCTGCGAATGCGGCCGAACGGGCCGGTTCTGGCGCGGGCTGGTAGGCCGGGGGCGGCAGGTCGTCCGAGCTGAGAATGTTTTCAGGGTTGTCCTGATGATCATTCATTTCCATCGAGTCGAAAAAGCTTGGCTCTTGTGGAGCGGCTTGCGGTGCGGGCGCTGCCTCAACCGGTGCGGTTTGTGCGGCCACAGGCTCGGTCACAGCTTCGACTGCGGCCTCAGCGCTCGCGGCTGAGATTGGCTCAGCCATGCGGCGACGGGGCAGGGGCATTTCCGAGCGGTTTTCAAGCGCATCAATGCCAGTAGCCACAACGCTTACGCGCATCACGTTTTCCATCGACGGGTCCATTGTGGAACCCACGATGATGTTCGCGTCTGGATCGACCTCTTCGCGGATGCGGTTTGCAGCTTCGTCCAGTTCGAACAGGGTCAGGTCATAGCCGCCTGTGATGTTGATCAGGACGCCCTTGGCGCCACGCAGCGAAATTTCATCCAGCAGTGGGTTGGCGATGGCCTTCTCAGCTGCCTGCACGGCGCGATCTTCGCCCGTGGCTTCGCCGGTGCCCATCATTGCTTTGCCCATTTCATCCATGACAGCGCGCACATCGGCGAAGTCGAGGTTTATTAGGCCTGGGCGTACCATTAGGTCAGTCACGCCTTTGACGCCTTGGTAAAGCACGTCATCTGCAAGGCTAAAGGCCTCGGTGAAGGTGGTTTTTTCGTTGGCCAGACGGAACAGGTTCTGGTTGGGAATGATGATCAGCGTATCAACGACCTTTTGCAGGGCTTCGACACCCTCTTCGGCCTGACGCATCCGCTTGCCGCCCTCAAACTGGAACGGTTTGGTTACAACGCCAACAGTCAGCACGCCCAATTCGCGGGCCGCCTGAGCGATGATCGGGGCCGCACCCGTGCCGGTGCCGCCACCCATACCAGCGGTGATAAAGCACATGTGCGCGCCTGCCAGCTGGTCAACGATTTCTTCGATCGTTTCTTCAGCGGCGGATGCACCCACGGCGGGGCGTGCGCCAGCACCCAAACCTTCGGTCACTTTCACACCCATCTGGATGCGTGCTGAGGACTTGGAGTTTTGCAGAGCTTGCGCGTCCGTGTTCGCCACGACGAATTCAACGCCCTCCAGCTCCTTTTCGATCATGTTGTTGACCGCGTTGCCACCGGCTCCGCCAACACCAAAAACGGTGATGCGGGGTTTCAGCTCGGCCTCAGCGCCGGGCATGGAGAGGTTTAATGTCATTTGCTCTGTCCACCTGTTAATGCGATCGCCCTCGCTGCCTCGTCGGCGATCAACCTGTATTGCTGGCCTCAAAACTACCGAAACACACCGCCATAGTCACCCAAAAAGTGCAAAATTGCCACAAAATGTAGGTAATTTTGCGGGGGCGTCGGCGGAGTCTTGCGGATCGGTCTATATCTGGGGGCTACCAGTTTTCCTTGAACCACCGCAGAGCCACCCTCAGGGATCGGGTGTGGGCGCGCTCGGCGATCACGTCAAAATCCCACCATTCATCTTGGGGGTGCGCGGCTGTTACGCTTAGGCCCACGCAGGCCGAAAAAGCGGGTCCTGTGGCGGCCTGTGGGAGGCCCTGAATACGTAAAGGACGCCCCAGACGGATTTGATTGCCAAGGTATTTTGCTGCCAGCCCATCCAGCCCGGGGATCTGGCTGCCGCCGCCCGTCAAGACAATGCGCTGACCGGGCAAATGGCGGAACCCTGCGTCGTCCAAGACGGCGCGGACTTCTTCCAAGATCTCTTCTACGCGGGGGCGCATCACGCCAATCAACTCGGCGCGGGTGATTGTGCGGCGGTCGTGTTCCCAATCGCCAGTGTTGCCCTCAAGCTCGATGATGTCGCGGTCATCCATTCCCGTGGCGACCAACCCGCCAAAGCGGGTTTTGATTCGCTCCGCCGTTTGGCAGGGGATTTGCAGCCCGCGTGAGATGTCGGATGAGATATGCTCACCGCCCATGCGCACGGTGTCACTATATATCATGTGCTTGCGCATGAAGATTGAGACAGAGGTTGAACCCGCGCCCATGTCGATACAGGCCGCACCCAGTTCTTGTTCGTCTTCGACCAACGAAGACGTGCCCGCCATATAGGAGGCCGATGCAAGGCCCGCGACCTCTAGGTCGCAGCGGTGGATGCAATGGATCAGGTTGTTCACGGTATGGGCGTCAACGGTCAGCATGTGCATATCGACGTGCAGAGTGTTGCCAATTTGACCGCGGGGGTCCGATAGGCCAGAGCGATGATCGAGCGCAAAGTTCACGGGCTGCGCATGCAGCACCATCCGGTCGTCGCCGATAGGGGGTGTTTCGCAGGCCGACAAAACGCGGCTGACATCCCGGTCCTCTACGGCGCCGCCTTCAACCGATACTTTGCCAGCCAGCCCATAGCTGCGCGGACGGCCACCAGCAAAACAGGCAATCACGTGATCAACGCGTACATTGGCCATTTTCTGGGCGGCCTGGACGGCGGTCCGAATGGCGCGCTCGGTCTCTGGCAGGGTGTCGACCTCACCAAAGCGCACGCCGCGCGATTGCGTCGTGGCCGCACCGATTACGCGGAACCGGGCTTGGCCTGCCAGCGCGTTCGAGGTTTCGTCCGTTGAGGAAAGTGCCTCATCAAAGCGCAGCACAAGGCAGGCGGTCTTGAACGTTCCGACATCCAGAATTGCGATGACACCCCGTTGCATCGCGGCTTGGCGCCCTTTGCGCATGGCCCGCTGTGCTTGGTAGAAATCGTTCATCTGTTGCCCCCTTCATTTGCCATTAGTTCAATATCTTTAATGCGACGCCATTCGGTCCGGGCTGCGGGACGCATCCGCAGGGTGGGCCGTTCAGCGTTGCGGTAATCAATTGCGACGATGTCGCGGTTAAAGACGTCCTGCGACGCATGCAGCGCCATCGCGCGGTCAAGCGCGCGTTTTGGCTGTTCTGTCGGCAGCATGATGCGGATGTCGTCCTCTAGAACCACGTCCCACCGTCGCGCGCCGATCCGTTGCAGCCCTACAAGTCGATCCGCCAGGGGGCTTGCTGCGCGCAACAGGCGTAGCGCCTCGGGGATGTGATCCTCTGCTCCAAGTCCCGCGACTTGCGGCAGGTCTGGACGGGCAGATGCGCTTGCCACGGCTTTGACCCGGTGCCCGTCATTGGCCAACAATTCAACCGCCTCGCGGGAGCGCCAAACAACCGCTGGGCTGCGCTCAATCACGTCGATTGTAAGAAGGCCACCGGGCTTGATCCGAACATCTGCGGATTGGATTGGGCCCAATTCCTCAAGCAATTGTTTAAGTTCATTGAGGTCGAGCGCGAATTGACTGACCGGTAGATCAATCGGCAGGACCTCTTGGATGTCGAGACTTAGCTCATCAGAGGCACCGTCAATCGACACGAGCGTGATCATGAACTCGGGGCGTTCCTCAACCGCGCGGCGGACCTCGGTCGCCTTATCAATCAGGCCCTCAAGGCGTGCGGTGTCGGCGACGTACCAAAGCACGCTGCCCCCCAAAAGGCAGATAGGAAGTCCGGTGCGCACCATCGCGCGAAACAGTGGGGTGAGCCAAAGACGTTGCACGCGGTAACGCCAGCGCGACGGCGCGGGATCCGGCATTGCAGCCATTGCCGTGCGGCGAAGGAACTTCAGCGCGCGCATGAGGCATCCTCCACGATCCAGCGGCACAGCTCTCCAAACGAGATGCCTGCGGTTTGAGCCTGCTCCGGCGTCAGCGAAGTGGGGGTCATGCCGGGCTGTGTGTTGGTTTCCAGCAGGATCAAACCGTCTAGGCCCTTGGTGTCGTCCCAGCGGAAATCGGTCCGTGTCACGCCACGACACCCCAAAGCGGCGTGGGCGCGTAGGGCATAGGCTTCGCAGGCGGCGGCGATTTCGGGGGGGATGTTGGCGGGCACCACGTGCGACGACCCACCGGCCTCGTATTTCGCGGCGTAGTCGTACCAACCGTTGGTCACAATCTCGGTCACGCCAAGCGCGCGGTCCCCCATGACGGATGTCGTCAATTCGCGGCCGGGCACATAGGCCTCAACCATGACGAACTCCGGCATGTCGGCATCCCACTCAGGGGCGGGGCCGTTTGCGTCCATCACGAGGTAAATGCCAACGCTTGACCCGTCACGGTTGGGTTTGACCACATAGGGCACGTCCATGACGTGGCCGGCGCGCAGCGAGTCAGACCGGGCAATCATGCTGCGCACAACCGGAAGGCCCGCAGCGCGGTAGACATCTTTGGTGCGGGTTTTGTCCATCGCCAGCGCCGAGGCCAAAACCCCAGAATGGGTATAGGGCAGGCGGAGCCATTCCAGCACACCCTGCACACAGCCGTCCTCGCCCCACTGACCATGCAGCGCGTTAAACACCACGTCAGGGGCGGCGGCTTTAAGGTCGTCCACAAGGGTCGGGCCCGCATCAATCGGGTGAACAGTGAACCCTTCCGCGCGCAAAGCTTCTGCGCACCCTTGACCTGAGGACAAAGACACCTCCCGTTCGGAGGACAGGCCCCCCTGTAGGAGAGCGATCACTTGGGGTGCCCTGCTCGACATACCCAATCCTGTATAAGGTGGCTCGACTGTTTTCAGACTGAGCCAATTTACTGCCATTTGGTCCGCTTATTCGAACCTTAGTCTTGTTTTATCTCCGGGGCGGGTGTGCCGATCCGGATCACTTCCCAGTGTAGCTGAATTCCGCTGTTTTCGTAAACAGTTTTCCGGACCAATTCGCCAAGATTTTCAAGTTCAGCGGCGGTTGCGGTGCCTGTGTTGATCAAAAAGTTCGGATGTTTTTCCGACATTTGCGCCCCGCCGAGGCGTGCGCCTCGCAGGCCAGCGTCTTCGATGACCTTCCAGGCCTTTTTCTCATGGGTGTCATCGGCCTGACCGGTTGAGCTATAGCCCGCCGGATTTCGAAATGTGCTGCCTGCGCTTCGGTCCTTGGTGGGTTGGGTCGCGTCGCGCTTGGCGAGTTGGTCGGCCATGCGAGCCTCTAGGGCTTCGGGGTCGCCTTCTGCGGCACGCAACCGGGCAGAAATGATCACGCAATCGGCGGGCAGGTCGCTGGTGCGGTATCCAAGGCCAAGCGCATTTGCGGGAATGACCCGCAAGGCGCCGGTGCGATCCACCACTGTGATGTCGATCAAGTGGTCGGCCATGTAGCTGCCATAACACCCTGCATTCATACGTACGGCGCCGCCGATGGCCCCCGGGATCGTCCGCAAAAATGTGAGGTCCCGACCTGCGACAGCGGCCTTGCGGGCGACATGAGCGTCTAAGGCTGCGGCACCCGCCGTGACGATATCGCCTTCAATCTCGATGCTGTTAAAGCCGCGCCCCAGTCGGATCACGACGGCATCCAATCCACCATCGCGGACGATCAGGTTTGACCCGACCCCCATGGGAAAGATCGGAACCCCGGGGGGGAGAGCATCCAGAACAGCCTGCAAATCCGCAACGTCCGCAGGCTGGAACACAACGCGGGCCGGTCCCCCGACGCGCAGCCATGTCAGGTCCGCTAGGGGCTTTTGCGGTGTCACCTGTCCGCGTGTGGGGGGGAAATCAATCACGCCGTAGCCTCCGTCTGATCCAGCGGCCTGCGTAGATCACAGGCCAGCGTAGGACAAGGCATCCAACGATGAAACCCACCGCAGCCGCGCCCCAGCCCGCACTCAGCCCCAACCAGATTAGGATGGGGACACCAGCGGCGATTAAGGCGTAGGCAGCAGGCCAGCTTTGCTTGGCGCCTAGGACTATGCTCAAGAGCCACGCTGCAATGACCCAGAGACATGCTGCGATAAAGGCCGCCACGCGCGCGGCCTCAGTTCTGGCGCACAAGCTTGCCGGGGTTCATCAACCCGTCAGGGTCCAGCCCGCGTTTGAGGGTGCTCATGACATCCCACGCGGCCCCGTGTTCGCGGGCCATGTAATCCAACTTGCCCATACCGACGCCATGCTCACCTGTCGCGGTGCCGCCCATGTTGAGCGCGCGCTCAACCATTCGGCCCGATAGCGCCTTGGCGGCTTGCAGTTCGCCCGCGTTATCCGGCTCGACCAACAGGATCGCATGGAAATTCCCGTCGCCCGCGTGCCCGAGGATCGGACCGGGGATGGAGCTATCGGCGATGTCGGCCACGGTTTCCTCAACCGCCTGCGCAAGCCGAGAGATCGGGACGCACACATCCGTCACCAGCGCCGTCGCACCGGGGCGTGATGCGAGGATGGCGTAATAGGCGTTATGGCGCATATCCCAAAGGCGGCGGCGTTCCTCTGGTTGTGTGGACCATGCATAGCCTTGCGCCCCGAATTCCTCGGCGATCTCACCAAAGCGGGCGGCATCCTCGGCCACGGCACGCTCCGAGCCATGAAATTCGATCATTAGGTGCGGCATCACCGGCATCTCGGCCCCATCGCGGGCGTTGCACGCGGCGACCGAGGCTGCGTCCAGAAATTCAATCCGGGCCATCGGGATGCCCATCTGGATCGTGGCAATCACGGCATCCACGGCGCCGGAAATCGTGTCAAAGGCGCATACGGCGGCTGAGGTCGCCTCGGGTATGCCGTGCACGCGCAAGGTCAATTCAGTGATGAGGCCGAGGGTCCCCTCGGACCCAACAAAAAGCGAAGTCAGATCGTAGCCTGCGGATGATTTGCGCGCGCGCGTGCCGGTCCGAATAATGCGCCCATCGGCAAGGACGACTTCGAGCCCGCGCACGTTGTCACGCATAGTGCCATAGCGCACGGCGGTGGTGCCCGATGCGCGCGTGCTGGCCATACCGCCAAGCGAGGCATTCGCGCCGGGATCAACGGGAAAGAACAACCCTGTTGCACGCAACTCTTCATTTAACTGTTCGCGCGTCACGCCGGGCTGGATGACAACATCCATATCCTCGGAGTGGATATCGAGCACTTTGTTCATGCGGCTGAAATCGACACTGACGCCACCGCGTACTGCACTTGTGTGCCCCTCAAGCCCGGTGCCCGTGCCCCAGCCGATGACAGGCACGCCGTGCGCCGAACAGGTGCGCATGATGGCCGAAACCTCCTCTGCTGTTTCGGGGTATGCGACGGCATCGGGGGGTAAAGTGGGGAAATGTGTCTCAGAGCGGCCATGAAGGGCCAGATCGGACTTGGACAGGCTTAAACGATCGCCTAGGGTTTGGGAAAGTTGCGTGCGGGCCGCTTCTGATAACATCTTCGCCTCCTCGGTTTGGCGGACTATAGGCCAGCCGCTGCAAGGACAAAAGAGTGGGACTGCCGGTTTGGCGAACCCTGAAAACACCCCGAAACGGCCTTTGTGGAAGGCGCAGCTAACGCAGGTTGGTACGTCATGCGCGCGCGCTTGGGGGGTTGTGCGGACACGTGGCCCAAGCCAAGTGCAGTTTTGGTTCATCGCGCTGATCGTGGGGGTCGCGGCGGGCTACGCGGCCGTGGGCTTCATGCTCGGGATCGAGCGTTTGCAAGCCGCCCTTTACGGCACCGAGGACGTACGCCACCTTCATTCCTTTGCCGAAACGCTTCCTTGGTTCTGGATCTTGCTGCTGCCAACGGCAGGTGGTTTGATCGTTGGGCTGATCTTGCACTTTTTCACCCCCGATGGCCGGGTCCGGTCGGTTGCGGATGTGATCGAAGGGGCCGCGATGAATGATGGCCGCGTCGAAAAGCGCGCGGGTCTTGCGTCAGCGGTGGCCTCCATGATCACGCTGTCGTCGGGTGGATCCTCTGGCCGAGAGGGGCCTGTGGTCCACCTTGCGTCTGTGATTTCAAGCTGGGTATCGAACCGCATTTTGGCCGATGGGATCACGGCACGCGACCTGTTGGGATGTGCCGTTGCGGCAGCCGTTTCGGCCAGTTTCAACGCGCCAATCGCGGGCGCGCTCTTTGCGCTTGAGGTCGTGTTGCGCCACTTTGCAGTGCATGCCTTTGCGCCGATTGTGATCGCATCGGTTGCGGGCACAGTCATCAGTCGGACCCATTTCGGCGACGTGACCGAATTCACACTGCCCGGAGACGTGAATGCGCTGGGCTTTTATGTGGAATTGCCCGCCTTTATGATCCTTGGCCTGTTGGCGGGGCTGGTGGCGGTTGTCCTGATGCGCGCGATCTTCTGGTGCGAAGATCTAGGCACATCGATCCAAACCAGCCTGAGAATGCCGCGCTACCTGCGGCCAGCGGTGGCGGGGTTGATGCTGGGGGCCATCGCGATCTTTTATCCCCATATTATTGGTGTCGGGTATGAAACCACGTCAGAGGCACTGACCGGCTCGCTTTTGCTGCATGAGGCGATTGTGTTTTGCATGATCAAGGTCGCGGCCGTCGCCATCACGATTGCTGGGCGCATGGGAGGCGGCGTATTCTCCCCGTCGCTGATGGTTGGGGCGCTGCTTGGGTTGGCGTTCGGCTATATCGCCACGCCGATCTTCCCCGAGGTGTCTGGATCCGAAACACTATATGCCTTGGCGGGGATGGGGGCCGTTGCGGCGGCGGTTTTGGGCGCGCCGATCTCAACTACATTGATTGTGTTTGAACTAACGGGTGACTGGCAGACCGGCTTGGCCGTGATGGTCGCGGTGTCACTTTCCACGGCGCTGGCGTCTCGCTTGGTCGATCGCAGCTTTTTCCTGTCACAGCTAGAACGGCGCAACATCCACCTCGCTGCGGGGCCACAGGCCTATCTTCTGGCGTTGTTCCGGGTGTCATCCGTGATGCGCTATCCCAATCATCCCCGCGCCGCAGACCCCGTTCGTGCGCGCGAAGTGCTGAACGAAGGCTTTTTCGTCACGCCAGAGGCGACGTTAGAGGCTGCGATGCCGATGTTCGAACGCGCGCCCGTTGATTATATTCCCGTCGCGCGCTTTGGGGCCGATGATGCCGCCCCTGAAATCATCGGGGCTTTGTTCCATGTGGATGCGCTCAAAGCCTATAACCGCGCGCTTGCGGCAACGGCAGCAGAGGAGCATTCGTGAGAAACGTGCCCGGGATTTTCTGTAGAAAATATTAAATTTGCAGCATGACAGAAATGTTGCTCAACCGAACATCGCAGCCTGCCGCCCATTTGCTGATTGTCTTGGGAGATGCACAGGTTCCGCTCGCGCGTCTGACCGAAATCTGCGGCCCGGCGCGCCCGCAAGGCGCCGCCCGCTGCGTGGTCTGTGCGGGCGCAGGTTGAGGCCGCACGTATCAGTCCATTAATCGCGCGCCCGGCCTCAATATCGGGGGTTACCTGATTTTCAGGTGCCGCGCGGTATTGGCTATATCGGCTTGTAACTTGGAGGGGCTTTCGGAATGGTGGCCAAAAAGGATATCCGGATGCGCAAAATTCCTCTGGGGCAAAGCGATACGCTGCTGCCTGAAATCACACTTGGCTCAATGACTTGGGGCTCCCAGACCTCTGAGGCGGACGCCTATCGCCAGCTCGATTATGCCACTGATCGTGGCATTGACTGGGTAGATGCCGCTGAAATGTATCCGGTGAACCCGATACTTGCCGAAACTGTGGGTGACACAGAGGCGATCATTGGTCGGTGGCGGGCCAAAACTGGTGGCCGTGACATGAAGATTGCAACCAAAGTATCTGGTGCGGGCATGAAGGCGGTGCGGGACGGCGCACCGATCTCTGCGGCGACGATTGAGGCGGCGGTGGATGCGTCTTTGCGGCGACTTCAGGTTGAATGCATCGACCTTTATCAGTTTCATTGGCCCAACCGTGGCAGCTATCATTTCCGTCAAAATTGGACCTATGCGCCGCCTGTCAACAAAACTGAGATTTTGCGCGATATGGAGGCCTGTTTGCAGGCCGTGGATCGGTTGGTTGCGGCGGGCAAGATTGCGCACTTTGGTCTGTCAAATGAGACGGCTTGGGGGCTTTCGCAATGGCTCCGGCTTGCGGATGCGGGGGCGGGTCCACGTGTGGCCGCGATCCAGAACGAATACTCTCTCATGGCGCGTTTGTTCGACACCGACCTAGCGGAAGCTTGCGCTCTGGAACAGGTCACGTTGCTGGCGTTTTCACCGCTGGCCACTGGGTTGTTAACCGGCAAGTATCAGGGGGATGCAATCCCCGCAGCATCACGCAAGACGTTGAACCCAACCTTGGGCGGCCGCCATCAGCCGCGCGCCTACGAAGCGGTGGACGCCTATCTGGCGGTGGCCGCAAAGCATGGGCTTGATCCCGTGCACATGACGGTCGCATGGCTGCAAACGCGGCCCTTTCCGGTCACGGCCCTTTTGGGGGCCACGACCCAAGATCAGCTAGAGCATGGCTTGGACGCGATCGGCCTAGAGCTGACCGCGGATGTGGTCGCTGATTTGGACGCAGCTCACCGCGCCCATCCCATGCCATTCTGAGGGGCTATAGGTCCAAATCGACCCAAACAGGCACGTGGTCCGAGGGTTTCTCGCGGCCACGGACCTCAGCCTCAATCCAGCAGTCCCGGAGTAGGTCGGTACAGTCGGGGCTCAGCAGGAAGTGGTCGATGCGGATCCCGTCGTTACGGTTCCAAGCGCCGGCTTGATAGTCCCAGAATGAATAATGTCCGGGCCCGTTTTTGCGGGTGCGGAAGGCCTCCGTTAAGCCAAGGTTTAATAGACGGCGGAACGCGGCGCGGCTTTCGGGGCGGGCCAGCGCGTCCTCGCGCCACGCGTCCGGGCGCGCGGCGTCCTCATCTTGGGGGATGATGTTGTAGTCACCGGCCATCAGGAATGGTGTTTCTTCTGCCAAAAGGGCCGCTGCACGCGCCTCTAACCGCTTCATCCACGCCAACTTGTAGTCGTATTTGGGGCCGGGGCAGGGGTTCCCGTTGGGCAGGTACAGCCCGCACAAACGCACCGCTTGTTTGCCCACAACGGTGGCCTCAATCCAACGGGCTTGTTCATCCTCGGCGTCGCCGGGCAGACCCATGGTGATGTCTTCTAGGGGCAGTTTTGACATGATCGCCACGCCGTTGAAGCCCTTTTGCCCGTGGGTGTGAACTGCATAACCCAAGTCTTCGAAGTGGGCGCGGGGAAAAGCCTCATCCACCGACTTGATCTCTTGCAACAGGGCTATGTCGGGCGCGCTTTGCGTCAGCCAGTCCGTCAGCGCGCCCATGCGCGCCTTGATGCCGTTGATGTTGAACGTCGCGATTTTCATGGTCACCCTTCCGCTGTTGCCCCGTGTCTTAAGCAGGGCAAACTGGAATGTCACGGGGCAAGCGGCCCCGGCGGGGCGCTACATCGAAAAGCTGACGCCGCAACCGCAGCTGGAGGACGCGTTCGGATTGTCGATCACAAAGCGCGCGCCGATCAATTCTTCGCTAAAGTCGATGGTGGCCGCGGCCAGAAACGGCAGGGAGACCTCATCAAAGACAACGCGCTCGCCCTCACTCTCTAGGATGAGATCATCGTCTTTGGGCGCGTCGAGCGTGATTTCATACTGAAATCCCGAACAGCCGCCGCCATCCACGGCGATCCGTAGGGCTTTTCCCTCTTTTGCGGCACCAATCTCAGCAAGGCGTGCAAAGGCGCGGGGCGTAACTTTGGGAGGAATTTGCAGGTCCATCGGGAGCCTCTTTTTACTTGCGGTGGTCAACGACCGTTGCACCCAATATAGAAGCCTGACGTTAGCGCCACAAGAGAGGGCCCATGCCCGTATCCTTTGCCTGCGACCCCGCCCAAAGCCGGGGCCGGCTTTTCCCTGAACGGGAAAGCACCTTTCGGTCCTGTTTTCAGCGGGATCGTGACAGAATTATCCATGCGTCGGCCTTTCGGCGGCTCAAACATAAAACCCAAGTTTTTATTGAGCATGAGGGTGATTATTTTCGCACGCGCCTGACCCATTCAATTGAGGTTGCGCAAGTCGCGCGAACGATTTCGGGCGTGCTGGGACTGAACGCAGAGCTTACCGAGGCTGTTGCACTGGCCCATGACCTTGGCCACACGCCCTTTGGTCACACAGGTGAGGACGCGTTGGATGCGCTGATGAAACCCTACGGCGGGTTCGATCACAACGCACAGGCCATTCGGATCGTCACCAGCCTCGAGCGGCACTATGCACTGTGGGATGGCTTGAACCTCACGTGGGAAACCCTTGAAGGCATTGCAAAACACAATGGTCCGGTCGTGGATGATATCCCTTATGCGCTGGCCGACTATAACGCTCAGCACGATCTAGAGTTGCACACTCACGCCAGCGCCGAGGCGCAGGTGGCGGCCCTTGCTGATGATATCGCCTACAACAATCATGACCTGATGGATGGGCTGCGCGCGGGGTTGTTCACGGTTGAAGATATCTTGCACCTGCCGCTGGTGGGGGCATGCTTTGCCGAAGTGGACAAATTGCACCCCGGCATCGACGACCGCCGCCGCCAACACGAAGCGCTGCGGCGGTTTTTTGGTCTGTTGGTTGAGGACGTGATCGCCGTATCGCGCACTAACCTTGAGGCCATCGCCCCCCAAACCGCCAGCGATATCCGTCATGCGGGCCGCATGGTGGTGCAGTTTTCGCCCGCGATGTGGCGCGATCTGCGCGAGGTGCGCAGTTTTCTCTTTGCACATATGTACCGGGCACCCAATGTGGTGGCCAAGCGGGCCGAGGTCACTGAGGTCGTCACGGACCTATTCCCCGTTTTCATGAATGACCCCAGTCTTTTGCCCACCGAGTGGGAGGCTGAGGTTGCCCAAGCAGATGAGCTGGCGTTGGCCCGTTTGGTGGCTGATTACATCGCTGGCATGACCGATCGCTTCGCTTTGCAGGCCCATGCGCGCCTTGTGGGTGCTTGAACTCCGCCGCTGCGCTGCTAAACGATGCGACAAACCTGAAGGACGCCCCCATATGAACCTGTTCGCTGATATTCGCGCCGCCGTTATCACCTCGCTCACTGCTATGACCCAGGATGGGACGCTGCCGGAGGGGTTGGATTTTGCCAACGTCGCGGTTGAGCCACCACGCGATGCGGGTCACGGAGATATGGCGACGAACGCTGCGATGGTTTTGGCCAAACCCGCCAAGAAAAAGCCCCGCGATATCGCGGAGGCGTTGGCCACCAAACTGGCCCAAGATCCGCGGATCGACAGTGCCGAGGTCGCAGGCCCCGGCTTTTTGAACCTGCGGCTCGCGCCCGTGGTCTGGCAACAGGTCGTAGCGGGCGTTTTGGCACAGGGCACAGGCTTTGGCCGGTCCGACATGGGGCAGGGGCGCAAGGTTAATGTAGAATACGTCTCGGCCAACCCGACGGGGCCGCTGCACGTGGGCCACACCCGTGGCGCAGTCTTTGGCGACGCGCTGGCCGCTTTGCTGGAATACGCGGGCCACGTGGTGACGCGTGAATACTACATCAACGATGGCGGCGGGCAGGTCGATGTGCTCGCGCGGTCTGTTTACCTGCGCTACCTTGAGGCGCACGGCCAAGAGGTCGCGTTTGAGGATGGCACATACCCCGGTGACTATCTGATTGGCGCGGGCCAAGCCCTGAAGGACAAGGTTGGCGACGCCTATGTCGATCAACCCGAAGACGTGTGGCTGGCGGAGGTGCGCGGTTTTGCGACCGACGCGATGATGGACATGGTGCGTGCGGATTTGGCCGACTTGGGCATCAAAATGGATGTCTTTTTCTCCGAAAAATCCCTGTACGGCACGGGTCGGATTGAAGCCGCGATTGAGGATCTCAAGGGCAAGGGCCTGATCTATTGGGGCACACTCCCACCCCCAAAGGGCAAAATCCCTGACGATTGGCAGGCGCGGGAGCAATGGCTGTTCCGCTCTACTCAGTACGGCGATGATGAGGACCGCCCGGTCCAAAAATCCGACGGCGCTTGGGCGTATTTTGCGCCCGATATCGCCTATCACTACGACAAAGTGCAGCGCGGCTTTGATGCGTTGATCGACGTTTTTGGCGCCGATCACGGGGGCTATGTCAAACGGATGAAAGCGGCTGTCGCAGCCCTGTCCGAGGAACGCGTCCCGCTGGAGATCAAGCTCGCGCAGATCGTGCGGCTGTTCAAAGACGGCGAAGAATTCAAAATGTCCAAGCGTGCGGGCACTTTTATCACCGTACAAGACTTGCTGCGTGAAGTCGGCAAAGACGTGACGCGCTTCATCATGCTGACGCGCAAAAACGATGCACCGTTGGATTTTGACTTCAGCAAGGTCACTGAACAATCCAAGGACAACCCTGTGTTCTACGTGCAATATGCGCACGCACGGGTGATGTCAGTGCTGCGTAAGGCCCAAGCGGCAGGGTTGCCTTGCACAGACGCGGACCTGACGATGGCGGATCTGAGCCTGCTGGACCACCCGGCAGAACACGCCCTGGCCGCCAAGCTGGCCGAATGGCCCCGCCTTGTCGAAATCGCGGCCCGCACGCATGAGCCGCATCGCGTGGCGTTCTACCTGTATGACCTTGCGTCTGAATTCCACGGCTTGTGGAACCGCGGCAATGATGTGCCGACATTGCGCTTCCTCCAACAGGATAACCCGGCCGCATCAGGCGCAAAAATTGCCCTCGCACGGTCCGTTTCTGTTGTTATTTCAGCAGGATTGGGTATTTTGGGCGTAGAACCGGCGCAAGAAATGCGGTGAAGACCCGATAATCGGGCACCCGCAACGTCGGCGAGCAGAGCAGTTTAATAGCCCCTATCTACCCAAGTTCGGCTTGGGTTGACCTCCCTCGGGGCGAAAAAGGATACAGGCATGACGGACGTCAGGTATTTCGCGCAGGCGACCCCCAAGGCACGTGAAGCTTCAGCCACGGGGGCTGCCTCATTTGGGGTGGTTAACTGGGTTGGGGCAGGGTGCTCATTGGCGCTTGTGGCGGGCCTGATCACCTGGAGCGTGCAATTGACGCTGCGCGATGTGGCCGAGGTGCCGGTGATTGCAGCATTGCAGGAACCGATGCGCGTGGCCCCCGAAGATCCCGGTGGGATGCAGGCGGCCTATCAGGGGCTGTCCGTCAATGAGATCAAGGCTGGTGGTGCTGCGGCGCCCGTAGCTGACCGTGTTGTGCTAGCCCCGGCACCCGTCAACCTTGAGCCTGTGGTGCGGGAACAAGCTGAACCAGAGCCAGTGGCGACTATTGTGCAAACCTCAGCCTCCGCGCCGACGGATGCCGCTGTTGAAGCCCCGCAAGAATACGCATCCCTCAATGTGGCCAACCTGGCCTCTGAGCTGAGCGCGTCGCAGACTGGGGCGAACGCGGATGTCATTCCCGCCTCCGTGCCGGGTATTGCACAATCGGTCCGCCCCGCGCCTCGGCCTGCGAATGTGCGGCGCGCGGCTGCCCCGGTTCAGGTACAGCGCGCTTCGGTTGATGCCGACGCCAGCACCGTAGCGCCCGGCGCGCGGCTGGTGCAGCTGGGGGCGTTCGATACGCCCGAACAGGCGATGGCCGCATGGGAACGGCTTGAAAGCCGGTTCGGCGACTACATGGTGGGCAAGAAGCGCTTGGTTCAAAGTGCAGTGTCTGGCGGGCGAAACTTTTACCGTCTGCGCGTCGTGGGCTTTGATGACGCGACCGCCGCACGGCAGTTCTGTTCCGCGTTTTTGTCACGCAATGCAGCCTGCATCCCGGTCACAGCTAAATGATCCCCAAGACGACCGGCGCCTATATCCTTGGGTGTGAGGGGCCGGTTCTGACGCAGGATGAGGCCGCGTTTTTCAAAGAAACGCAGCCCCTTGGATTTATCCTCTTTGCACGCAACATCGAAAACCCTGATCAGGTACGTCGGTTGACGGCATCGCTGCGGGCGGCTGTCGGGTGGCATGCCCCGATCCTGATCGATCAAGAGGGTGGCCGGGTGCAGCGATTGCGTGCGCCGCATTGGCGGGAATGGCTGCCGCCTCTCGATCAGATGCAAACGGCACGGGATGCTATCCGGTCCATGGAGCTGCGCGCGCGGATCATCGCGCATGAGCTTTATGAGGTCGGGATCGATGTGAACTGCACCCCGACTGCTGATTTGACAACCGCTGACACCCACCCCTTTTTGCGCAATCGCACTCTTGGCCCCGCGCCGGAGCAAGTCATCGCCGCCGCGCGCGCGGTCGTGGCGGGCCAGTTGGCAGGTGGCGTTTTGTCGGTGGTCAAACACATTCCCGGCCATGGTCGCGGAACCAGCGATAGCCACCATGACCTGCCCACAGTGACCACGGATCGTGCGACCCTTGAGGGCACGGATTTCGCGGTGTTCCAAGCGTTACGAGGCGTGTCCCTTGGGATGACCGCGCATGTTGTATATTCCGCGATCGACCCCGAGGCCCCCGCCACGACCAGTCCGATCCTGCACCGCGTAATCCGAGACGACATCGGCTTTGACGGTCTGTTGATGACCGATGATCTGTCAATGAACGCCGTGCCAGGAGATATCCCGACCCGAGCGCGCGATAGCATGCGCGCGGGCTGCGACGTGGTCCTGCATTGTAACGGTGATCGGGCTGAGATGGCAGCCGTGGTGGATGCCACAGGCACCTTGTTGCCCAAGGCCTACGATAGGGCGCAGGCGGCCTTGGCGCTGCGCCAGCCGCCAGCCGCCCTTGACATCAGCGCGGTTGAGGCCGACCTTGAGGCGCTCCTCAACGGATAGGGTCAACCGACCGGCATGTCGCCCCGCACACCTTTGCTTTCTGGGACCGAATGGCCCGCAGACCGTCGCACGGAAACCGATGCGGCGCCTCAGGCACGGGGTATCTCGGTCGAGGATCGGCTTGCGGCCGAAGCGCTGATTATTGATGTGGATGGGTTTGAGGGGCCGCTGGATCTGTTGCTGATGCTGTCGCGCACGCAAAAGGTCGATCTGCGCAAAATATCGGTCCTGCAACTGGCTCGGCAATACCTTGTGTTCGTTGAAAAAGCGGCTGAACTGCGGATTGAGTTGGCGGCGGACTACCTTGTCATGGCGGCGTGGTTGGCCTTTCTCAAGTCGCGCTTGCTTTTGCCGCCCGATCCTACCGCAGAGGGCCCCTCGGGTGAAGATCTCGCGGCGCACCTCGCGTTTCAGCTAGAGCGTTTGGAGGCCATGCGCGATGTGGCCGCGCGACTGATGGCGCGCGACCAATTGGGCAAGGACCGTTTTGCCCGCGGCATCACCGAGGATGTCACCCGGGCCCGGCGCATCACCTATACCGCCACACTTTTGGACCTGATGCAGGGGTACGCGCGCATCCGGACCCGCGATGATTTCCGCCCCTTTATCCTGGATCGCGATAGCGTCTACACGATGGAAGAGGCCTTGGAACGGTTGCGCGGCATGATGGGCTATGTCGGCGAATGGACGGATATTATGTCCTATCTCCCAGCAGGTTGGACCTCTGACCCGGTCAAGCGCCGGTCGGCCACAGCCGCGACATTCGCCGCGACGCTTGAGTTGGCAAAGGGCGGTGCGATTGAGTTGCGCCAAGGAGAGGTCTTTGCCCCCATTCAAATTCGCAGCAAGGCAGAGCGATGACAGAGAGCGACCTACACGACCCAGCGGAACCCACGGACAGCCCCCAATCCGAGAGCTTGTTTGCCGCGCCCCCGCTGGCTGAGCAGGAGCGTATGGTGGAGGCAATCTTATTCGCCAGCGCCGAGCCCGTGGGCATCCCTGAGCTGCACGCGCGCATGCCCCATGGTTGTGACGCCCCCGCCGCGCTGAGCCTTCTGCGTCGTAGGTACGAGGGGCGGGGGGTGCAATTGCTTCGCGTTGGGGATGCGTGGGCGTTTCGCACAGCCGCTGATCTGGGGTTCTTGATGACCCGTGAAATCATTGAGACCCGCAAGCTAAGCCGGGCCGCGATCGAGACACTGGCGATCATCGCCTACCATCAACCGGTGACCCGCGCCGAGATTGAAGAGATTAGGGGGGTCTCTGTGTCCAAAGGCACAGTGGATCAGCTGATTGAGTTGGAATGGGTCAAGCTGGGTAAACGGCGCATGACCCCGGGGCGGCCCGTGACCTTTATCGTGACCCAAGAGTTCCTTGATCACTTTGGCCTAGAAAATGCGCGGGATCTTCCGGGGCTTAAAGAGTTGCGCGCCGCTGGCCTGCTGGAAAACCGGCCGCCGCCGGGCACCGAAATGGCGGATGAAGCAGCGCAAGATGATGGGCAAGATGGGCTTTTTGAGCCTGACGCGTTGGGTGATAGCGACCCGCTGATCGAAGATCCCTAGACGCGCAGTCGCAGTCATCGATGCAAAATTACCGACGCTAAACGCAAAAGGGCGCCCCAAGAGGCGCCCTTCTTTATCTGACTAATCAGACAATTAGCAGGAGTAGTACATGCCGTACTCAACAGGGTGCGGCGTGTGCTCGTAGTTGTAGACTTCTTCCCACTTCAGCTCCATGTAGCCTTGGATCTGGTCTTTGGTGAACACGTCACCGGCCAGAAGGAAGTCGTGGTCTTTTTCCAGCTCGTCGAGCGCTTCACGCAAGGAGGCGCAGACCGTTGGGATCTCGGCCAGCTCTTCTGGTGGCAGATCGTAGAGGTCTTTGTCGGAGGCTTCACCGGGGTGGATCTTGTTGGTGATACCGTCAAGACCAGCCATCAGCAGAGCTGCGAAGCACAGGTAGGGGTTCGCTGCTGGGTCGGGGAAACGAGCCTCAACGCGCTTGGCTTTGGGCGACTCGGACCATGGAATACGGACACAACCGGACCGGTTACGTGCCGAGTAGGCGCGCAGAACGGGGGCTTCAAAGCCGGGGATCAGGCGCTTGTAGGAGTTCGTCGAGGGGTTCGTGAAGGCGTTCAACGCTTTTGCGTGCTTCAGGATACCACCGATGAAGTACAGAGCTTCGTCCGACAGATCGGCGTATTTGTCGCCTGCGAACAGGGGCTTGCCGTCTTTCCAGATCGACATGTTCACGTGCATGCCTGTGCCGTTGTCGCCTGCGATAGGCTTGGGCATGAATGTCGCGGACTTGCCGTAGGCGTGGGCCACGTTGTGGATCACGTATTTGTACTTTTGCAGCTCATCAGCTTGGTGCGTGAGCGAGCCAAAGATCAGACCCAGCTCGTGCTGGCATGACGCCACCTCGTGGTGGTGTTTGTCGACCTTCATACCCATGCGCTTCATCGTGGAGAGCATTTCGGACCGCAGGTCTTGGGCTGCGTCGGTGGGGTTCACTGGGAAGTAGCCGCCTTTGACGCCGGGACGGTGACCCATGTTGCCCATGTCGTACTCAGCGTCGGTGTTCCAGGATGCGTCCTGAGCGTCGACTTCGAACGACACTTTGTTCATCGTGTTCGAGAAACGTACGTCGTCGAACAGGAAGAATTCAGCTTCGGGGCCAAAGTAGGATACGTCACCGATACCGGAGGACTTGAGGTAAGCCTCGGCTTTTTCGGCTGTGCCGCGGGGGTCACGGGGGTAGGGTTCGCCGGTGTCGGGCTCAACCACGGAGCAGTGAATGCAGATGGTTTTTTCCGCGTAGAACGGGTCAACATAGACGCTGTTCGTGTCGGGCATCAGTTTCATGTCCGACTCTTCGATGGATTTCCAGCCAGCGATGGAGGAACCGTCGAACATGAAGCCTTCGTCCAAGAAGTCTTCGTCTACGAGGTCAGCAACGATCGTAACGTGCTGCAGTTTGCCGCGTGGATCAGTGAAGCGGATGTCGACGTATTCGACGTCCTCGTCTTTGATCATCTTAAGAACAGCGTCTTTGCTCATGGAGCTTCCCCTTTGTGCTCTGTGTTTTGTGTGAACTGATTAGACAGCATCGTCGCCGGTTTCGCCGGTCCTAATGCGGATGGCTTGCGCGATGTCTGAAACGAAAATTTTACCGTCCCCGATTTTGTCGGTTTTGGCAGCGCCAACAATGGCGTCGATGGCTCCGTCTAGCATGTCATCGGCGATGACAAGCTCGATTTTGACCTTGGGCAGGAAGTCGACGACGTATTCGGCGCCGCGATAAAGCTCGGTATGGCCTTTTTGGCGGCCAAAGCCTTTCACTTCCGTAACCGACAAACCCTGGATGCCAATTTCTTGTAGGGCTTCTTTTACTTCGTCGAGTTTGAACGGCTTAATGATGGCTTCTATTTTTTTCATTCCCAGCTCCTCCTACGCAGTTGGAAACGGGCAGATCACTTCTCAGGAGGGGGTGCAATTGGGTAAGGTGCTGGCGTGGGGGTGCGTTTGGGGATTCTGGAGGTGCCGCTTAAAATTTAGGCGTATAGTTCAATAATTGTGCGCTTTTTGAAGGGGCTGGTGGTGTGATGACCGAATTGCTGACTTCGGCCGAGATACGGGCGGTGGAAATGGCCGCGATAGAGGCTGGATCTGTTACGGGGCTGGCCTTGATGGAGGAGGCAGGCCAAGGCGTCGTGGAGGCGGTGTTTAAGCGGTATCCCCATCTCGCAGTGGGTGACCATGTCTGCCACGTTTTATGCGGCCCCGGCAACAATGGCGGCGACGGATATGTCATTGCGCGGCTGTTGGCGGCGCGCGGTTGGGCGGTGCATGTTTTTGCTTTGGCCCCCGCCAAAACACCCGATGCAAAGCATAACGCCGAGCGTTGGGCGCAAGGGTCCGCGCCGTTGACTGTTACAGCACTGGCCGCAGCACCTGCACCGGATTTGACGGTTGATGCGGTCTTTGGCACGGGGTTAACGCGCGGCCCGGGCGAAGATTTGGCTACGGCGCTGCGCTGTGCCTATGACCGCTCTGCCGTGATCGTTGCGGTGGATGCGCCCTCGGGTCTTTGCCTCGACAGCGGTCGTTGGCTCGGCGGCGCAGATGGGTGTGTCGCGGCTGATATGACAGTCACGTTTGAGAGCCCAAAGGTTGGGCATTATTTGGCGCAGGGGCCTGAGGCTTGTGGTCAATTAGAAACTATCGATTTGGGACTGTCCGATTGGCGTGCCGCGCGATCCGCATCTGCGGCTGCGAGTGAAAATGTGCGCTTGCTGGATCCCGCCCAGGATACAGCGCGTTTGCGTGCGCATTTCACAAAGGGTCAGGGGCATAAGTATAGCCATGGTAATGTCCTCGTTGTGGCCGGTGGCATGGGGCGCACGGGGGCTGCACGGTTGGCGGCACGTGCTGCACTGCGAGTTGGTGCGGGCGCGGTGACACTGGCCGCACCTGGCAGTGCTATGATGGAATGTGCCAATCAGGTGACGGCCGTGATGCTACGTCGTTGTGACAGCGGTGCGGATCTGGAGGCGCTTGTCGGCGCGGGCAAAATCTCAACGCTGGTGATTGGCCCGGGCCTTGGGCTTGAGGAACGCCACGCCGGTTTAGTGCGAGCTGCCTTGGCCACTGGGCTGCGTTGTGTCCTTGACGCGGATGCCCTCACGCTAATCGCGCGGCATCCAGAGTTGCGCGCGGCACTGCACGCCGGATGTATTTTGACACCCCATATCGGAGAGTTCGCACGGCTTTGGCCGGATTTGGCGCAAAGACTAACGGATGGGGATGAGGCGCTGACAGGCCCTGCGTTTTCGAAAATAGACGCAACTCGGGCTGCTGCGGCATCCGCTGGTTGTACTGTTTTGCTCAAGGGACCTGATACCGTGATCGCTGAGCCAAACGGTTATGCCCATGTGCATGCGGCTGTCTATGATCGCACAGCGCCGTGGCTGGCCACGGCAGGGGCGGGCGATGTTTTGGCTGGGTTCATTGCTGGCGGCATGGCGCAGTCAACGCGAGATGCCGCGTGGTGCGCAGCGGCAGCGGCTTGGTTACATGTAGAGGCCGCGCGCACATTTGGTCCCGGCCTCATTGCGGAAGATTTGCCAGAGACCGTTCCCGATGTCTTGCGCAAGCTTTTCGGCGTCTCGCCCAGCTAGTCGCGGCGATTGGGAATAGGGTCAAGGCACATGCCCGCGCTGAGCAGCTCCAAGCCGTTTGCATAGACGACGGATGGCATTGTGAAATGCAGAGCCACCATCTTTTCGGCATCGCGAACGCAGTCCCGTACGATTGTCCCGTCAATCAAGCGCGAGGCTGCCACCCGCGCTTGCTGACGCCCATAAAGCATCATGGCGCGCCAATCGCGCACGACAATCGGTTGATCCGGCAGAACTTGCATATCGCAAACAGGCCGTCCAACGCCGAACGCATTGGCGGGAATATGCACCATCTGCTGGTGCATATTGGGCGTGCGCGTGATTGTCGCCACAAGCGGTAGAACACCATTGTCGCGCGTAATGATCCGGTCACTGGTTTTGAGGCGGGCTGCGGGTTTTTCACCAGTGCACGTCAGTATTTTCGTATCTGCCGTGACCCCGTGAACAAGGGACATGTGCGTCATGATGCGCGATCCAGCGCGCGGGGAAGGGGGGCTGTCATGTTTCATGTTGCGGCCCGGTGTGCCCCGCAATCCGTAAACAGCACCCTAATATTAGCCCTCGATGCGCATCAGGTTTTCATCAAATTGCGGGTAGTTTTGACCCGAAATGGCGCGCCATTGAGCGGGCAAGGTCCGGGACGCGCCAGAAAGGTTCTCTCAGGCTGCAAAATTTCAAGAGAATTTTCCATAGTCCGGGCATTTCGCGCATGTTGCCTCTTTTCTCCCCGCTCCGGCTTTGCTAACCAGCCCTCACTGCGGCTGTGGTGAAATTGGTAGACACGCTGGTTTTAGGTACCAGTGCTTTTAGCGTGGGGGTTCAAGTCCCTCCAGCCGCACCAACCAAATAGACATTTGAACACGCATGCACTGCCTAGGGTCTGCAAAGCGTTCCCACAGTTTTGGTATCTGTCTTCAAGGTGACGCTGCCACGACGTCTTTGATAGCCTTCCACTCTTGAGATTATGTTGGTCGACCTCTACCCGTTGAGGCAGAAACTCGGGGGGAAGTGGATGCGAGATCACGTTCGAGCGATTTTTGAAGCAGGTGTCGCAGCGGCGGACCCGTTTGAGGCGGTGACTGCGGCGCTGCAAGGGCTGTCTAGTCCAACCCATGTGATTGCACTGGGCAAAGCCGCGCCGCGAATGGCCGCAGCGGTGCATGCGCAGTTCCCTGGCATCCCGAGCCTGATTGTCACGACCGACCAACCTGTGCCTGAGCTTGAAAATACACAGGTCATGATTGGGGATCATCCGGTGCCATCTGAACGCTCAGCGGCGGCGGGGGAGGCGGCGCTGGAATGGCTTGCAGCTATCGCACGCGAACACGGACCAAAGGCCCATGTGCTCGCGCTTATCTCTGGCGGCGGCTCGGCGTTGTGCGTGGCCCCAGTGGCGGGCGTCACGCTTGCACAGAAGGCAGCGGTGAACGCCAGCTTGTTGGGCGCGGGCCTAGATATCGTACGCATGAACATCGTGCGCCAAGCCCTGAGCCGCACCAAGGGCGGTGGGCTTTTGCGTGCGGCGTTGCCCGCGCAGATGACCAGCTTTGTGCTCTCGGATGTGGTGGGCGACGATCCGAGGGCGGTGGCCTCTGGTCCCACGGCTGGGCCGATCTCTGACATTGCAGAGGCTCGGCAGATCGTGCGGGATGCGGGGCTATGGGCGGACATGCCGGTGTCGGTACAGGCCGCGCTGAGCCGAGAGGACCGCGCCAACGCAACGCCCCGCGCAGAGGTGCGCATGGTCGGCTCCAACGCATTGTCGGTGCGGGCGATGAGCAAAGCGGCACCTGATGCGCGGGTGATTGATGCAGCCCTTGAGGGCGACGTTGCGGAGGCAGCGGCGCAGATCGTGACGCTCGCACGCTCGGGCAGTGGGATGTGGCTCATGGGCGGAGAGACGACGGTGCTTTTGCGCGGAACGGGGCGGGGGGGACGCAATCAAGAACTGGCTCTTCGGGTTGCACGGGCGCTGCGCGACCTAGATCACCCTTTCGTCTTTTTGTCTGGTGGCACAGATGGGCGGGACGGCCCCACGGATGCCGCCGGTGGTATCGTCGACAACGGCACATGGGCGCGGATTGGTCCCGAGGCCCAGGCACTGTTGGAGAACAACGACAGCTATGCCGCCCTGTCGCACGCGGGCGATTTGCTGCAAATGCCAGCCACTGGCACCAACGTGGCTGACCTGCAAATTCTATGGGTGGGTGCGGGCTAATGTCGAGCGCGGATGGGTCAAGCGGCCTTTCGCAGCGTCGGTCTTTGCCCCTAAACGTCCATCTCTAGCGCGCACGACAGATAGTAATTGCGGGCAATCGCGTTTTGCTCGCTTTCGCCCAGAATACGCAGGCAAGCGTGTTTGAGGCCGCGCGCCTCTGCCACATGGTGGCCTGTGGCGATAAGTCGATCACATAGCTCCATCGACCACTGTGGATCGTCGGCCTCTTCCGCGGCCAAAAGGACTGCGTTCGGTCCGCCGGCAAGCGCGATCATCCGGGTAGCCTCATCCTTGGGGGATAGGCGGGCAAGATTGGTTGGGTTTCCATCAAACCAACCCAGCGCGCTTTGCGCATAGGCGCGGACGGCCCAATCGACACGGCCATAGACCTCTTGCAGGTGCGGCTTAGAGGCGAGCGCTTGGGGCAGGGCAATGGATTGCGCCAAATCATCTACCGAGCGGCCGGAATTCAACCCTTCAACCGTGGCAAGGATGATGTGCCGGATGGCGTCGCGGTAGTCGCCCAGTACTGCTTGGATGGTGTCGGCCCCGACGACGGGCTTGGTGTGCCCGGGGGCTAGAACCTCAGCCTCGAACGCGATCAAGCGATCTAGGGACCGCGCCCAGACTTCAAAATCTCGCGCGCCAGAGCCGCGTATCGCGGCAAGGTTGGGAAAGGCCGCGTAATAGCTGCCGCCACAAAACAACGTGCGGGCCTGAGGGTGCCAGACAACGATGTGGTCCGCACTCTTGCCCGGCGCGCTGTGCAATTCCAATCGCAGCCCGTCGTCTTCAAGAAAGGCGCCATCGGCGTCAACGGTCCGTGTCGGCGGTAAGTACCCCGTGCCGCGCGCCCCACGAGAAGACTTTGCATAGCCTGAACCGGCAAAGATTTGATCCTCTTTGGGCAGGTCCGCGCCCACGATGCGCCGCGTGCGCCGTGCCCGTGCCGCAGAGGCGGTGGGTTGGTTCGTGGCCGAGTTTTGCGAGGCAATCTCTGGCTGAAAGCCAGTGGCGGCAATGATCTGAGTGCTATCGTCGGCGAACACGCTGGCCCCGCCGATATAATCGCGGTGCCCATGGGTGTAGATAAGCGTGCGAACGGGTTTTTGCGTGACCTTGCGGACTTGCGCCAAAACCGCTTGGGCGGCGTTAATGCTGTCGGTGCTATCGATAACCACAAGGCCGGTTTGGCCTTCGATGATGTGGACGTTTGCCTTGGCAAACCCCACGGCAGACCACACCCCTGGGGCGAGTTCCGTAAACGATTGCGAAAAGTGAGCCGCATAAGTGGCAAGCAGCGGGTGGGCGCGATTTGGCATGGTCGGTCTCGGTGGTGTCAGGAGTTTCTGACGGTCTGGGCGTCTAGTTTAGTCGATCCCTTGCCCTTCGTCTACCCAGTGTTACCTATGTAACGCGCAGATATCGAAAGCGAAAATCGTTGCAAATTGCACAAGGGGCGAGTGGAATGTTGAAAAATGCACTGATCGGGGTTGGGCTGATTGCGGCCCTTGGTGTGGCCTACGTGCGCTATGCGCCGCTGTATCCAAACCAATGGCATGTTGATCCCGCAACGGTTGAGCGGACGGGCAAGCCCAATGATTTTCTCATGGCAGAGGGTGGCGATCAGCCTCCGGCGGTATTTGCTGCCGATGTGGTCACCGTGGCCGCGGCACTGGACGCAGTTGTTGCATCGGAACCAGCGACGTTTGTGATGGCCGGGGCTGCATCTGATGGGTTTGTGACATATGTTCAGCGGTCCAAACTGATGGGCTTTCCCGACATGATCTCGATCACCCTACAACCCGTGGAGGGCGGCACAATGATGCACGCCTATGCCCGCGCGCGGGATGGGCATTCGGACCTAGGGGTGAATGCCGCGCGGATGACCCGCTGGGTCGCGGCCCTAGAGGCGCGGCTGGGGTCAGGTGGCTAGCTCGACACGCAGCCTTCATATTGTTCGCGCCATGTCATCGTGTTCAGGCTCATGTCGCACAGGGCCGTGAAACTGCGCCCGCCGACCGTGAGGCAGCGCAATTCACCAAGCGCTACGGGCTGGCCCTGACCATCGCGGCAGTAACACGACGGCTCTTTCGCGATAACAGGTGTGGCGCTCAGGGCAAAGACAAGGCAGAGAAGCGGGGTAAACGTTCGTTGCATTTAGATCTCCCATCGGTCTGAGTATCCAAAGATAGCACGCGCGGCCCTCTTGACCAAACTGGCGCAATCGCCGAAGTGACCAAAATGATACCCATGGACACCTTGGCCCAGATCACGGGCCGGTATGAATACATCGAAGCGCAGCTGAACGCGGGCCCAAAGGCCAGCGAGATCGCTGCGCTGACCCGAGAGTATTCGGAGCTTACACCCGTTGCAGAGCAAATCGCGGCCTACCGGCAGATGTTGGACGACATCGCGGAAGCTGAGACCATGCTGGGCGATCCGGAAATGAAGGAATTGGCTGAGGAAGAGTTGCCCGCGCTCAAGGCTTCTTTGCCTGAGTTGGAGCATTCCCTGCGGCTTGCGCTTTTGCCCAAGGATGCGGCCGATGCCAAACCCGCGATCCTCGAAATTCGTCCGGGCACTGGTGGGGATGAGGCAGCCTTGTTCGCAGCAGACCTGTTCGGGATGTACCAACGCTATGCTGAGGCCCGCGGTTGGAAGGTCGAAATCATCGAACAGCAGATGACCGAACTGGGCGGGCTCAAGGAATTGACCGCGCGGATTGTTGGTGAAAACGTGTTTGCCCGGCTTAAGTACGAAAGCGGTGTGCACCGGGTGCAGCGTGTACCGTCCACCGAAAGCGGAGGGCGGATTCACACGTCTGCAGCGACGGTTGCGGTCCTACCGGAAGCCGAGGATGTGGATATCGACATCCCCGCGACGGACATTCGCATCGACACAATGCGGGCCAGCGGCTCGGGTGGGCAGCACGTCAACACGACCGATTCCGCCGTTCGGATTACCCACTTGCCCACGGGGCTGATCGTCACCTCGTCCGAGAAATCGCAGCACCGTAATCGCGAAATCGCGATGTCTGTCCTGCGCGCTCGGCTGTATGAGGCAGAGCGCGCCCGGATCGACGGCGAACGCTCTGCGGACCGCAAGGCGCAGGTCGGCTCGGGGGACCGTTCAGAGCGGATTCGCACGTACAACTTTCCGCAAGGACGCATGTCCGATCACCGCATCAACCTGACGCTCTACAAGCTGGACGCCATTCTTGGCGGCGATTTGGATGAGACGATTGACGCGCTGACCGCGGACGCGCAGGCCCATCAACTTGCCGAAATGGAGGCATGAGCGGGACCACCCTTCGCGCGCTGTGGCTATCGGCGCGGGCGCAGTTGGCGGCTCTGCCCAAGGATGAGGCGGAGCGCGACGCCCGGCTTTTGATACAGGCGGCATTCCGCCTAACCTCTGCCGGCTTCACCGCGGACTTGGGTCGGATTGTGCCTGAGGGCGATCCTTGCAAGGATCATCTGGATTGGATGCTCAGCAAACGCGCGCAACGAATGCCCGTCAGCCACATCCTGCGCGAAGCGGTGTTTTGGGGCCGCACGTTTGAGGTCACATCCGCGACCCTAGCGCCTCGCGGCGATACCGAAAGCCTATTGGCTGAGGCGCTCTCTGTCCCGTTCGACACCATGCTTGATTTGGGCACCGGCACGGGGTGCCTAGGGATATCACTCCTCGCGGAACGTAAGGCCGCGCAGGGGGTTGCCACTGATATCTCTGTTGAGGCGCTGGCTGTGGCTGGGCGCAATGCTGTTCGGCATGGGGTTGAGGCGCGGCTCAGTTGTATCCAAAGCGATTGGTTGGCGCAGGTCACAGGCACCTTCGATCTGATCGTGAGTAACCCGCCCTACATCACCGAGGCTGCCTTTGCGACTTTGGCCCCAGAGGTGCGTGAATATGAACCCAAAACTGCGTTAACCCCCGGGGGCGACGGGCTTGAACCGTATCGGATTTTGTGTGCGCAGACGCCGGCGTACTTGGTGCCGGGCGGTTGGTTGATGCTCGAGATCGGCTATGACCAAGGTCCCGCTGTCGCCGCCTTGATGGAGGGGGCGGGGTTGCAACGTGTCACTGTCGTGGCGGACCTATCGGGGCATGACCGTGTTGTGCGCGGGCAGCGCGCGCCGCTTGCATTGTGATTGTCAGTCACGCCGGTGCCCAGATGGCCCTTAAGGCCCGCGCAAACCTCACTATCTTAAGGGGGTATCGCATTTTGCACTTGCCCCGTTCGGCCGCACATGTTTATTGGAAGGGTGTCGCAAGTCTGGCAGAACACGCCAGCGCCTCACTGAACCACTTACATCGCGGGGACAACGCAGCCATCTATCGGCGCACCCTGCTTCCCAGCCGCCCTGTGCGGCCATAGCTTATAAAGCCAAAAACCGATATCCTCATGAGATCTTCCAAGTCCCGCTCGCGGAATAAGAACAATCGCAATCGCTCTGTTGGTAATGTCGTCAACCGGGTTTTTGACAGCTCAGGTCCCGAGGGCAAGGTGCGTGGCACCCCTCAGCAGATCATCGAAAAGTACAACCAGCTTGCGCGTGATGCGCAACTGTCTGGCGACCGCGTTGCGTTGGAAAATTTCCAACAACACGCGGAGCATTACACCCGGCTTTTGGCCACCGCTCAGCGGGAACAAGATGCGCGCCGTGAGGCCCAAGAGGCCCAGCAGCAACAACAGCAGAACCGCTCTGATCGCAACCAAGATCGCAATCAGGACAGGGACCGCCAGCAGGATCGCGGCAACCACCGCCACCAGCAGCAACCCGAGGCAGCGCCTCAGGTTGAGGACCCAGCCACAGCCGCTCAGCCCGAAGTGATGGAAGCAGATGCGCCCGTCACCTTGGTTGAAACGCCGGAGACCAAGGTTGACGCGCCCCCCAAAGCGGCTCGCAAACCTCGGCCGCGCGCGCGTGCCAAAGCCCCCAAAGAGGGTGCTGAGACTGCATCTGAGCCAAAGACCGACAGCCCCGAGACGCCCGCCGCTGAATAGGCGTGGGCTGTTAAGGCTGGCGGATGATTGCTGCGATCCCGTAGCGCTCAATCTCTCGTGACATTTGACAATGCGCCTGCGCGTACAGCGCGCGGGCGTTACTTGCGGTTTCCTGCGTCCAGTCAGTGAGGGTCGTGGGCAGCGGGCGCGGGGCAGGGCAATCGCGAGCCATCCGTGGCCCCTTTGCGACCCATTCAGCCAACCCTTCCTCCCTCCACAGAACGCGGCGCGCCCAAATCGGCGCAAGGCGGCTGCGCGCGGCATGGGTCAACTCGTGGCGCAAAACGATGGGATCAATTCCAAATGGTGTGATCAAAACGGCTCGGTGCCCGTAGGCCGCCCCTAACGCGTCGGGTGCCTTAAGTCGCACAGTACAGGCCTGTGTCGTGCAGACCAAAATCGTTACATCCGCAGAGCCGAGGCCAAAAATGCGCTCCACATCGGCCCGCGCAAAGGCTGTCATCTGTGTCAGACCGAGCAGGGCAGCACGATCCGGGTCATCTACCCACAGCTGATTGTCGATCCGGTGCAAACCAAAGCAGGGCGGGCAATACGCCGCCAGAACCGGCGGGGCCTTGAACCATAGAAAACCCAAGGCTCCGACAACGGCGAGCGTGCTCAGTATGGCAAAGCGGCGCAGCAGCCGCAGGATCAACCTAGGTGGCAGGATCACCCGCCACTCATGCGGCAGCGACCGCGCGGGCGAGGGCGCAGAACCCTTCGAGCGGAACTTGTTCGGCCCGGTCTGTGGGTTTGAGGCCTGCGGCGATCAACCGATCTTCAATGTCCGGTGCGATGCCCTTTAGTGCGGATCGCAGCATTTTGCGGCGCTGGTTAAAGCCTGCCGCGACCACGCGGTTCAGAACGGCGGCATCCGCCTCAAATCGGGCTTTGGGCAGCGCCGTAAGGTGCACCACCGCAGAGGATACTTTGGGCGGCGGCGTGAAGGCCTCAGGCGGCAGGTGCAGCGCGATATGCGCATCGGCCCGCCACTGCGCAAGAAGCGCGAGGCGGCCATAGGCCTTGGACCCCGGTGCGGCCACGATCCGCTCTGCCACTTCCTTTTGGAACATCAGCGTCATAGAGCTCCAGACAGGGGGCCATTCTTTTGGGGTTAACCACCGCACCAACAATTCCGTGCCCACGTTATAGGGCAGGTTGGCGGCAATCCGGATGGGCGGCGTCAGATGCGCCAATGCGTCCACGTCGAGCGCGTCGCCCTCGATGACCTCGAGCTGTCCGGGGTAGGCTGCGGAAATCTCGGCCAAAGCGGGCAGGCAGCGGGGGTCTTTTTCTACGGCCAGAACGCGGCGTGCGCCTTCCGCCAAAAGCCCACGGGTCAAACCGCCGGGACCGGGGCCGACCTCCAGAATGTCAGAGCCGCTCAGATCACCTGCCACACGAGCAATCCGCGCAGTTAGGTTGAGGTCCAGCAGAAAGTTTTGCCCAAGCGATTTGCGTGCGCTTAACCCATGGGTTGCGATGACGTCACGCAGCGGTGGAAGGGGATCGATTTGTGCCATTACGCGACCTTTGCTGCGGCGCGACGGGCCACCATTTGTGCGGCCATGTCGATTGCAGCGGCCATAGATGTTGGGTTGGCGATGCCTTTGCCGGCGATATCAAAGGCGGTGCCGTGATCGGGTGACGTGCGGATGAACGGCAGGCCCAGCGTGACATTCACGCCCCGGTCAAAATCGAGTGTCTTGATCGGGATCAGGGCTTGGTCGTGGTACATACACACGGCGGCGTCATATCCCCGCCGGGCGCGTGCATGAAACATTGTATCGGCGGAGCTAGGCCCCATTAGGTCCAGCCCGTCTGCGCGCAAACGGTCAACTAATGGCGCGATCCAGTCTAGCTCTTCGTGGCCCATTGCCCCGCCTTCGCCCGCGTGGGGGTTGAGGCCCGCAATCGCGATGCGTGGGGCAGTGATGCTAAAATCCGCGGTCAGGCCTTTGGCGGTGGTGCGGATCACCTGTTCCAAAAGGTCCGGCGTCAACGCGGTGGGGACCTCAGACAGAGCGATGTGGATCGTTGCGGGCACCACCCGCAGCGCGTCGGAGGCCAGCATCATCACGACATCAACGTTTCCGCCAAGTGCGGCCAAGTATTCCGTGTGGCCGGGATAGGCAAAGCCTGCGCCGTCTTGCAGCGCCTTTTTGTGGATGGGGGCCGTGACCACCGCGCTTGCGGCACCGCTTTGCGTTAGCTCCACTGCCCGTGCGATAGCCGAGACCACGCCGGGGGCTTGGGCCGCTTGCGGGGTGCCGGGCGTGGCGGGACCGGGTATGTCGTGCACCAGTACGGGCAGACCTTTGGTCATGGCAGCGGGCGCCTCAGCCGGAGTGTCGATCGGCACAACGGATACACCGAAGCCTTCAAAATGCGTCGGGTTTCCGATGGCAAACCGAGGGGCGCCGTCGGCCGAGTAGCTGCGGGCAATAATCTCGGGGCCTATCCCTGCGGGTTCACCGCAGCTGACCGCGAGAGGAAGCATTGTCATGCTCATCCCTGTGGCCGAGCAATCACCGCATCCGCGCGCAATTCATCCAAAAACCCATCGGCATAAGACACGAGCCGTTGTTGACGCAGTTGCCCCCTGATCTGGTCACGGGCGCCTTCGGCGATCTCGGAGGATCGACCGCAGAGCATGATGAACCGCAGCTCTGTGTCTGTGCTCAGCATGGTCGAAACCTCATGCGTGTCCAGCTTCGCGAGCTCTAACGCCAGTTCTTGCGACAGCTCGCTTTGCAGGACTGATTGCCGCGTGACAGGGCTGAGACCGGATAGGTCTTGACCATAGAGGTCTTCGCAAGTGTCCACGCTGTCACGGAGATCTCGGGCTGCTGACAGGGCGGTTTCGGTCCGGGCACCGGGGATCAGGACTTCGGCGTATTCGACTGCTAGCGTCTCGGGCGGTTTTGCGCTTAGCTCCTCTAGATCGCGCAGCAAGAACAGCGCAATGAAGGGGCCAAGGTTGATCGGCGCGCTGATTTCGCCGGGTGCAAGCGTCAGGACTTGGCCCACAACCTGCGGCGGCAGGTTGCCCAATGGGACCCAATCAAGGCGACCGCCGCGTGGGGCTGTGGAGGCCGCGGAATACCGCTGGGCCGCGGCTGCAAAGGCGGCGGGGCTGTTGATCGTATCGGACAGGCGGTTCGCGAGCGCTTCGTTTTCCTCTGACAGCTCGGGCGTCAGGGGCAGAGCGATCTCAGACAACAAAATCCGCGCCGATCCGCGCTCACTTGCCAGCGCGAGGGCGCGGTCGACTTCTGCTTCGCTGATCTGCGCGCGGGGGCCAAAGCGTTGCTGGACCAAGCTGCGCCACAGGGCACCGTTGCGCACGAAATCGCGCAAAGTTTCGGCGGCGACACCCTCTTGGCCAAGGGCCGTGATCAGGGCGTCAGGCTCTAGATTTGTGCGGGTGGCGAACTCCGCAATTCCGGCCTCTAGCTCCTCGGGGGACAGCGTAACCCCGGCAGAGCGGGCGGCCTGCAATTGTAGTGCCTCATCGATGAGTGCGTCGGTGATCGCCTCCTGGCTTACCCCGGGCGAACGCAAGAGCGTCAGGAACAAAACGCGCTGTTGCACTTGAAAGTTGGTCACCACAGTGCCGTTTACGGTGGCGGCCGCGGCGAAGGGGTTCGCGCTCTGGGCGATTGCAGTCGATGTGGTGAGGCTCAGCGCGCCAACAGTCAGCCCACCCGCCAAAAGAGCACCGCGTGCCCCGGTCCAAAGCCTCCGTTGAGCGTGACGCATAAATCCTGCCAGCGATGATGTCATTGCTTTCGTCCTCATCAGAATGTGCAGCTGCGGCGTTGCCCGCGACTGCCCTCATTGCCTGCGCCAAATCCCGTCAGTTCAAACGTCAAACCGACGGTCGTTGCGGGGCGCAGGGTCGTTGTAGCTGTAAAGCGTCTTGAGACGTTGAAGTCCACCCGGACGCAATCGGAATGGTAGCTCAGCCCAACACCTGCGGTACTGGCATCGTTGGTTTCAAAGTCATACCGCCAGTCGACTTGTCCCGTCCAGTCGCGCGCCAAAGCAACGGTCGCATCCAGTGACCATTCGGATGTGTCCAAGAGCCGTCCCGCCGCCGCATCCGCCTCAAGCCATGTAAAGCCCGATAGAACCGAGTACCGAGGGTCAGTGTAGCGGAGCAGGGTTTCAGAACGTGCAAACGACAGTTGATCGTCAAACAATGCGCGGTGGGCCAATTGCAGGCGGTCCTGCACGTCTAGCGATACTGCGGCCAACCAGTCTGAGGATGACCCATCCAACCCGGTACCCGCGTTAAATTGATTTTGGTCCGCATCCCGCACCACGCGACCTAGCGTGAGCCCAAGGTCCCACCCTGCAGGATCGACCCGGGTGTAATTCACTCCGATATTCAACCGATTGCCAGTTTCTCGGACATCGCGGCCCGCAAATCGAGACGTTGAAAACAAATTGCCTTCGTCAAAATCGACAGTTTGGCTGTCTTCGTTTGGCGCATCGCTCAGGGTGTCGCGGGTAAACACGGCCTGAACGATAGGCTCCAGAAGGTGCTGCACGCCCCCGGTCGTTGCCTTTGCTATTGGTATGCGGGCCTCAAATGTCAGGATGGGTGTCACACGTGTGACCGTTTCATCTGCAAAGTTCAGTGGGTCTTGGAGGATTTGATAGTGATCAAGGTGACCCTCTGCGTGCAGCCGTGTCACGAGGCCGGTGTTCCACAGCCAAGACCGTTCCCACTGCGCGCTGAGACCAACGCGTGCCACATCTCGTGATAAGCCCGTCGCAGCGTCGTCGCCCCGGCGGTAATGACCGTGAACCTCTGCGTCCACCGTTGCTATCCCACCTATCATGTCGGGCGCAAAGCGCCGCGTTGTGCTGACCGAAGTTAAAATTGTGGGCAGGAAGCGGTTATCCTCGCTTTCGCGTAGGGATTGAAAAGCGATGATCTCTGCTTGGTTAATGTGCTTTCGATCCACCCGGGCAAGGGCGAGGCGGCTGGTCAATCGGTCCAAGTCCGATACACCGTAGGTTACGAGGTAGTCGGGGTCGGAGGTTGTCTCGACATCAAATGTGAGGGTGTAGTCGTGCGCGACATCGAACGTCCCTTCGGCGAACACATATCCGCGATAGGTATCCGGGGTGAGGCCATCGAATGTCAGCGCTCCATTTACTTCTATCGTGCCGTTCACAAAGGCTTGGCGGTAGCGGGCTTCTAGCGTCTCGGTCCCGCCGCTCGTCACATAGGGTGTCAGCGTCAGATCACGGCTCTCATCAATAACGTGAAAGTACGGGATCTTGATCCCGGTGCCGAGTTGATCGTCCGAGCTGAGTTCGGGTGCGAGAAACCCGCTGGAGCGTTCAAGCGTTGGGTCGGGCAACCTGATTTGTGGTAGATAAACCACCGGCACGCCCAACACGCGCAGTTGGGCTTGTTCGAAATACAATTGCCGTGCCTGCGTGTCGTGGATCACCCGCTTTGAGCGTATTTGCCAAAGCGGCACCGGGTTCTCAGCACAGATGGTGCAAGAGGACGCGACCGTTTGGTAGGCCTGCACAAATCGCCCATCGCTGGAGCGTGAAATCTCGGTCGCGGCGATTTGCAACTGCTCGTCGAGCACCAACCGCGCTCCGCGCAGCAGCCCGCTTTGCAGGTCAGGCGACAACTCTGCGAAGTCGGCGAAGATGACGGTCGTTTCGTCGTCACGCAGAGTGATGGGTCCGTTGATTGACAGGCTGTCGTCTGTTTGATCATAGCGGATCTCGCCTGCCTTCAGCTGAACGCCGTCGTAGAATACCTCGACGTTGCCTTTGGCTGTGAGGGTGCCTGTTTCGCCTGAAAAATCGATCGCATCCGCAATCAAAAGCGCGGGGGGCGGTGTCTCCTGCGCTATGGCATGGCCAAGGCTTAGGATGAGTCCAAGGGCGGTTGCCGCAAGCGGGGATATCAGGGGGGACATAGGCCGGGGCATTACCCTTCCTCTCTGTGCAAAAGGACGCCGAGGCCGACGCAAATGGCGGCTAACGGGGGCGCCCATGCTGCGATTTGAACAGATAGTTGACCGTTCTCACCCAAGACTTGCGCAAAGGACCGTAGGAAGAAAATGCCAAAGCCGACGATCAGAGCGATCAACACCATTTTGCCCACGCCGCCTGCGCGGGCATGGCCCATGGAAAAGCCCGCCCCAATCAAGACCATGGCCATGAGCATGACCGGCGAGGTCAGTTCCATCGCCAGCCAAACCCTGTGTTGCAGGCCTGAGAAACCTGCGGCGTTGAGTTGGTTGATGAAGCTCGGCAATTCATAGATCGGGATCGCGGAAGGCACGCCAAAACTGTCGCGGATTTGTGCCTGCGTTAGGGTTGATGGCAGTTTGAGCATTGGATGCAATGATGCATCACGTTCGGGGTTGCGGCTGCTGCCCAAAGGCCAGCTTTTGGCATTTTGAAGGCGCCACTCGGAGCCCTCTGGTGCGACCGGCGCAAGCCGCGCGCGTGACGCATCGATCCGTGCGATCATCGATCCTTCGGCGTCGAACTGTAGGAACGTTGCATCGAACAAAACCGTCCCGTCCAAGGATGACCGTGCCGCGCGAATGACGGTTTGCCCCGCTCCGTCGCCTTGCCGCAGCCACACGCCTTCTGGCGATAGGGACAGGACGGAGGAAACGCCGCTGCGCAAAGTATCCGAGACACGCTCATATTCTGATTGGGTGGCCGCAACGATGGGGTTCAACACGCCCAGCCCAAACAGGCCCAGTAGGAATGCCCCGCCGATGGGCGCGACAAGTGCCGACATGCCAGATCGTCCCGAGGCCCGTATGGCCACTAATTCGGAAGACCGTGCGAGGCTCACCAATAGGGCCAGCGTTGACAGGATCACGATCAATGGCAAAATTTGGTACAGGGCGGCTGGCAGGTTCAGCGACGCGAGGCGAAAGCCGTCGCGCAACCCGCCGCCGTCTTGGTCCAACCGGCGGACCTGTTCCATCAGGTCAATGGGAAACAGCAGCGCGATAAACACCATTGTCACAAGGCCAACCGTCGCGAAAAAACGACGCAAGAGATACAGGTTGAGGGTCATGCCGGCACCCCTCGGACCAGTTTGCGCGGGGCATATGCGTCCCAGCTGAGCGCGAGTGCTGCCATGCCCATCGTGATAACTGCGGGCAGGTAAGTGACCGGCCAAAGGTCCGCGTTACCACGCACCGCGTTCTCAACCACGTTAGAGGTGAGTTTTAGCAAAATTGCCAAAAATACTGCCGCGAGGATTTGACGCCATAGACCCAGCCGCGAAAAGCTGCCCAGCATCAAAAGTGCAATGGCCAAGACGGGCAGGGCGGCGGCGAATATTGGTTCGGCAAAGCGGTTGTGTCCCTCAAACAAATAGACCCCGCGTTTGACCCCGTCCCGGGCCAAGTCCGTTGCGTCTGCATGCAGCAGCGTGGCCGTATCAAGCGACCTTGGGTCCTTACGCGGGCTCGCTGGTCCGCCGATAAGGCCGGCAAGGTCATAGGTGAAATCTGCAAACGATACGACCGTTAGGCTGCGCGTGTCCGTGTGCAGAGTTTGGGCCGCGCCTTCGAACATGACCAGCCGGGGGCTGTCGCCTGCGCGCAGCAAAACGGCACGTTCTGCCGTGTAGGTCGTGCGCGCCGCGGCGTCCCGGCGATCTTGAAGAAACACGCCCCGTAGCTCGCCTTGCTCCGTGATCTCACGGACGTAGACGGTGATACCGGTGCCGGGGTGCAAAAACTCACCGTCCTTAAGGAACCGGCCGGTGATGTCGCGCGACAGCTCTTGGTTTTGCTCGACCAACATCGTGCGGGACACGGGCACCAGCAGATGGGCCAGAAGTGACAACAGCACCGCGACACACAGGCCGAAATACAGGACCGGGCGCGCCATGGTCCACGGGCTCAGCCCTGTGGTTTGGGCCACGACCAACTCGCTCTCGGCGCTCAGCCGGTTCACGCCATAGAGCGTCGCTACAAGTGCCGAGATCGGCAGCACAGTCAGAATCACGGATGGCAAGGTCAGCAGCGTCAGTTCCAGAAACAACGAAACGTTCGATCCACCCGCAATCAGCCGATCAAACAGGCTGACCGCGCGATTGACCCAATAGACCGCCACGAGGATCAGGCTAAAGAAGCCAAAAACCATCAGGAGATGCGACAGGATGTATCTGTCGAAAGTACGCATACTGTCCCTAGTGCCCCGCCGTGCATCGTGCTTGGCTCTTTTTAGTCCCTTTGGCCGCCCGGTGCGAGTGTAAACTGGTCATTGCCCATGCGGAGGGCTAGGTTGCCGCACAACGCCCACGTAATGGGTTGAGAACAGGGAAGACATACCATGACCGCGCCGATGCAAATTCATTTCAAACACACCGATCTGGAAGGCCTCGCGGCCATTGAGGGCAAGATCGCGATCTTTGTTCCCGAGGAAGGCACATTGTCGCCAGAAGCGCGGCGTTTGAATCGGGTGACCAAAGGGGCTGTCGCGCGGGCAGTTGAGAGCAAGGCGTTTGAAAAAGCCAAAGCTGGCAAGGGCATTGAGATTGGCTACCCCGCAGGTATCGCAGCAGAGGCGATTATGGTGATGAAGCTGGCCCGCCGCCCCGAAGCGGCAGAAGCCCGCGATGCGGGCGCCGCCTTGGCTAAGTTCAAGGGTCGGGGCGCGTTGTTGGTGCTGGGAAGCAGTCAGCGCCGTGCGGCCGATGTCTCACTTGGGCTGGCGCTGCGGGCCTATGAATTTGATGCGCACTTGGTCGACAAGGCCGATGATACGCCCCGTCAAGATACCGTTTTCATGCACAACAAGCCCGAAGAACTCGCGGCAGAGGCCAACCCCCTTGCCGCCATCGCTGAGGGCGTGTTCTTCACCCGCGATCTGGTCAATGAACCTGCCAACGTGCTGACGACCGACGATTTCGCCGCCCGTCTTGCCGCAATGCAGGAGCTGGGGCTTGAGGTCGAAATCCTCGAAGAAGCAGACTTGGAAAAGCTGGGTATGCGTGCGCTTTTGGGCGTGGGTCAGGGCTCGCGCAGCGCATCGAAAGTGGTTGTGATGCATTGGAACGGCGCGCGTGGCACGGATAGGGCGGATGAGCCTCCCTTTGCGCTGATCGGCAAAGGCGTCGTGTTCGACACCGGCGGTATTTCGCTCAAACCTGCGGGCGGCATGGAAGACATGACCATGGATATGGGCGGCGCGGGCGTCGTGGCGGGCGTGATGCGTACTTTGGCGCTGCGCAAAGCCAAGGCCAATGTTGTGGGTATCGTGGGGCTGGTCGAAAACATGCCCGACGGTAACGCCCAGCGCCCGGGCGATGTTGTCCGCTCCATGAAGGGGGACACGATCGAGGTCATCAACACCGATGCCGAGGGTCGGCTCGTGCTGTGTGACGTGATGTGGTACGCGCAGGAGCGGTTCAAGCCCTCGGGTATGATTGATCTGGCGACGCTGACGGGGGCTATCATCATCGGTCTGGGTCATGAAAACGCGGGCGTGTTTTCCAACAGCGACACGCTGTCGAACGACTTTCTTGCGGCGGCCAAGGAAACAGGCGAAGGCGCGTGGCGCCTGCCGCTATCGCCCGCCTATGACAAGCTGCTCAAATCCCGCGTGGCGGACATGAAAAATGTTGGTGGTCGCGCGGCAGGGTCGATCACTGCGGCGCAGTTCCTCAAGCGCTTCGTCAAAGATGAGACGCCTTGGATCCACCTCGACATCGCCGGTGTAGCCTCTGTGTCCTCTGAGACCTCTTTGGCCCCTGCGGGTGCGACAGGCTGGGGTGTGCGCGCCCTCGATCAGCTGATCGCCGACAAATACGAGGCCAAATAGCGCACGACCGATGGGAGAGGCCTACTTTTACCACCTGACGCGGCAACCTCTTGAGGTCACCGCCGCCACTCTGCTCGGCAAAGCGCTTGGGGCAGGGTGGCGCGTGGCGTTACGGGGCCGCGATGCGGAGCGTCTAAGGGCGCTTGACGCCAAGCTGTGGCATGGCGCGCGGGACAGCTTTCTGCCCCACGGGCTTGCGGGCGGGGACCACGATGCCCGCCAACCCATCCTTTTGACGGCTGATATGACGGCGGCCAATGATCCGCAGTGTGTCATGGCGGTGGATGGGGCTGAGGTCACGCCGGAAGAGGTGGGGTCGCTCTCGCGGGTGATGATCTTGTTTGATGGCACCGATGGCGAGGCCGTGGCACACGCCCGGACGCAGTGGAAATCGCTGACAGATGCGGGCGCTGCGGCGCGCTATTGGTCCGAAGAAAGTGGCCGCTGGGAAGAAAAAGCGGCCAAAAACACAGGCTAGGCCGCCCCCTTAGTTAGGGCGGCCTTTGTCGATTATTGCTCCCAGCAACTGACCAAGACGGTCATATCAGCCGCTCGCGTGGTCAGGTCCTGTGGTGCGAGGGCCTCCGTCGCGGAAGAGATCGCGGGTGACACCCCCTGAGATAAAAGCGTCACGGTGATGTCACCTGCTTTGCGCGCAAAAGCCACGTCTTGGGGCAGGGCGCGGGTGGTCGACGTGTCAGCTAGCAAAACACCTGTGACAGCGCCGGTTTCGTCAAACACTGGCCCGCCCGTGTCACCGGGTTGGGCCACCATGCTCAGCCGCAACAGCGCCTCATCACCGGTCAAACCGCGCAGGTCCTCAAGCGTGCCGAAGGTTAAGCTCGCGGCACCGAGAATGCCCTCATAGGGAAAGCCCGCAACCGAAACACTGCTGCGCAACCGGCCGGGCGTGCGCGCAAAGGCTGCGACAGCGACGGGGGCCAAACGCTCTTGGGGGGCGAGCAGCGCGATGGTGTCATCTGCAAAAACCACCTCCGCTGGGTGCTGTTGGTTGATCGTAAGCCGACCACATCCGTTCGCCATCTCGGCTGAGGTTAACACGCGGCCCGCAGCGTCCACAAAAAAGCCCGAGCGAGATTTGAGGGGGCGGCGCACATCAAGGCCAGACACCAGATCGACATTTTGGCGCGTGGCGTCGTAGCCTTGAGCGGGGTCCATCGCGGGACCGATCGAGCGCAGGCTTGCCTCCATCTTGGGTAGGACACGGGCGATAGTTTCTGCCTGCTCTGGGGGCCAGATCAGCATAAAGCCATGCACATGGCCGTTCCGCAGCCGGACATGTGTTTCGGACGTCAACGCAGGACCTTCGCCGCGTAGAATAAACCCATCGCGTCTCTTGGAACGGGGGCCGTTTGGCGGCACCACATCAAGGGTTTGCAGAATGTCATAAAGCCCGCTGACGGTGCCGCGATCACCTGCCTGACTGATCAAGATCATGCGCACGCCGCTGTCATCCCGGGCCTCATAGTGGGCAAAGGGGGCTTCGTAGCGGTCAAATTGCACCAGCCCAAGGGGGGCCTCGATCTGCACACCTGCGATGTCGTCGCGCAAAACTTCCAGCCCAAGTGTTGCCAGAGCGGCCGCGTATTGTTCTAGCAGTTGGTTGCGTTGCGCAGTGGTCAAAATACCGGTGGGCTCTTGGCCCTGATCATTCTGCCATAACTGCATGGATCGGCGCGTGCCGGGGCCAAAGGCACCATCAATGGCGGCCGTATAGAACCCAAACCATTGAAGCGCGGTTTGCAGGTCTTCGCGCTGCGGGCGGGTCAATAACCGTTCGGATGCGCGGGCCTCAGTCACTGTTTCGTCCGATGCAGAGGGTGATGCCGGAGGCGCGATGGCCGGGGCCGTGGGGATTGGTGTCGCGACCTGTGCCTGTTGGCTTTCGATGCGGCCGCTTTCGGGCCAGAATTGGGCCCCAAACCCGCGTCCATCGGCAATGAAGCTGTCGCGGGGGATTAGCCCGGTGGCGCGCAACTGGCGCAAGGTTGTCTGGGCGGTGGCCGCGTCGAAGGGTCCCAGCGCGAGCGAATACCATCCGGAGGGGGCCGCGAAACCGTTCAGGTCGGGGACAAGTGTTTCGTAGGCGCGGGCGCGATCTTGAGCCTCCGCCAGGGTAGGGTGGCTTTCTATCTGCACCCAAGTGCTTTGCTGCGCGAGGGCCGCAGGGGCGAAAAAGCCCGTAAAAATAACAAAAAATACGTTCAAAAGGCGGCGTGTCATACTGTCTCCGTCGCGGGTGTGCCTTGGCGCGTGTCGCGGTTGGCATGGCGCGTGTTGGCGTGGTTGGGGCTTTGTGCCAAAGCGGGGGACGCAGTGCAATGCTTAGGCTCCCCGACCAAACGGTATCGCGGGGCGGCTGCGTCTTTCGGGTCGCATCCCCGCGTTGATTGACCCCCCTCACGGAACCGCCTATGCAAGCGCCGAACGCCGGTGCCCCCGCACCGAACGCCACGGAGCACCGCTATGTCCGCATCCCCCACGCCCACGACCCCACGCTCGTTCCAGGAGATCATCCTGCGCCTGCAAGAGTATTGGGCCTCCAAAGGCTGCGCTGTCCTGCAACCCTACGATATGGAGGTTGGTGCGGGCACATTTCACCCCGCCACGACCCTGCGCGCCCTCGGGAGCAAGCCTTGGGCCGCCGCCTACGTTCAGCCTTCGCGCCGCCCGACCGATGGCCGTTACGGCGACAGCCCCAACCGGTTGCAGCATTATTATCAATATCAAGTGATCATCAAACCCTCACCGCCCGATTTGCAAGAGCTGTACCTTGGCTCGCTCCGGGCGATTGGGATTGATATGGACCTGCACGACATCCGCTTTGTTGAGGATGACTGGGAAAGCCCGACACTTGGCGCTTGGGGCCTTGGTTGGGAAGTCTGGTGCGACGGGATGGAAGTCTCGCAGTTCACGTATTTTCAACAGGTTGGCGGGCATGATTGCCAGCCCGTCTCGGGCGAGCTGACCTACGGTCTGGAGCGTCTTGCGATGTATGTTCTGGGCGTGGACCATGTGATGGACATGCCGTTCAATGCGCCGGACGCGCTGATCCCGCTGAGCTATGGGGATGTGTTCCGCGAAGCAGAGGCGCAATACGCGCGCTGGAACTTTGACGTGGCCAACACCGAGGCGCTGTTGCAGCACTTTGTCGATGCGGAGGCCGAGTGTGCAGCGATCCTCGCGCTGCCCTCAGAAGACCCCAAAACAGGGCGTCGGATCGTGATGGCGCAGCCCGCGTACGATCAATGCATCAAGGCCAGCCATATCTTTAACCTGCTGGACGCGCGCGGTGTGATCTCGGTCACAGAGCGTCAGGCCTATATCGGACGCGTGCGAGCCCTTGCCAAAGCCTGTGCAGACGCTTTCGTGCAGACGCAAGCAGGCGGCTGGCAGCCGCAGGAGGCCTGAGGTTTTGGGGAAATTTGTCGTGATGCTGCTGCTCGGAACCGCATTGGCCGCTGGTGTGGGGATTTGGTACACCAATCACTCCGCCTATTGGGCGCCGATGGAAAACGTCACATTGCAGGCCACACCTGTGGGCGGGGCTGCACCAGAGCCTTTTGGCGTGTCTGATGTAACCGCGATCCGCTCTGCCTCATCCCCGTTGGGATTTCGCGCGTGTTTTACAACCACGTCATCCCCCGCCTTCATGAGCGAACGCTTCGAAGTGCTTGAGGATGCAGCGCCCACAGTGCCGCCATCGTGGTTCGATTGCTTTGATGCACCCGCAATCGGTGAGGCGCTGGCCTCCGGCGGGGCGCTTGCGTTTCTGGGCCAAGAAAACATCGCCTACGGCGTAAACCGCGTGATTGCTGTGCTGCCCGATGGGCGCGGCTTTGCGTGGCATGAATTGAACAATTGCGGGAAGAAAGCCTATGACGGCTCTCCCGTTGGTGACGCGTGCCCTGATCGCGCAACCTTTAAGGGAGACTTCTGATGCCCGATCTGTTGCTGGAGCTGTTCTCCGAAGAAATTCCTGCCCGGATGCAGGCCCGTGCCGCCGCGGACCTGCAAAAGCGCGTGACCGATGGTCTGGTTGAGGCCGGTCTGACATATTCGGGTGCCGTGGCGCATGTCACGCCGCGCCGTCTGGTTTTGTCGGTCAATGGCCTGACGGCCGAAAGCCCGAACACCCGCGAAGAGCGAAAAGGCCCGCGTGTTGATGCGCCCGAAAAGGCGCTTGAAGGGTTCTTGCGATCCACGGGTCTGGCAAAAGACCAGTTGGAAGCGCGGGACGACAAAAAAGGGCAGGTCTGGTTTGCGGTGATCGAAAAGCCGGGCCGCCCTGCGGCTGAGATCATTGCGGAATTGGTTCCCGATGTGGTGCGCAACTTTCCATGGCCAAAATCCATGCGGTGGGGCACAGGCAGCCTGCGTTGGGTCCGGCCATTGCACACAATCCTGTGCATTTTGACGGATGAAGCGGGTGCAGAGGTTGTGCCATTTTCGGTGGACACGATCACTTCGGGTGACACGACCCGGGGGCACCGTTTCATGGCGCCGGATGCGTTTTCGGTTACGTCGTTCGAGGATTATGCGGCTAAACTGAAGCGCGCCCATGTGGTGCTTGAGGCCGCTGAGCGCGCAGATGCTATTTGGAACGACGCCACGAACCAAGCCTTCGCTGCGGGGCTGGAAGTCGTAGACGACAAGGGCCTTCTGGCAGAGGTCGCGGGGCTTGTTGAATGGCCAGTGGTTTTGATGGGCGAGATTGCGGAAGACTTCCTCGATTTGCCGCCTGAGGTGTTGCAAACCTCGATGAAAGAGCACCAAAAGTTTTTCTCAGTGCGCAACGGAGCGACGGGGCGCATTGAGCGGTTCGTGACCGTGGCCAACCGTGAAACAGCGGATCAAGGCGCGACCATCCTAGCGGGCAACGCAAAGGTGCTGTCGGCGCGGCTCGCGGATGCGAAGTTTTTTTGGGAAAACGACCTGCGCGTGGCGACGTCCGACATTAACACATGGGTGCAATCCCTTGATAATGTGACATTCCATAACAAACTGGGCAGCCAGCTAGAACGGATTGAACGCATCAAGGCACTGGCCGGTGAAATCGCGCCCTCCGTGGGTGCTGACGCCGAAACGGCTGCGACTGCGGCGGGTGTGGCCAAGGCCGATCTGAGCTCTGAGATGGTGTATGAATTCCCAGAGCTTCAGGGCTTGATGGGCCGTTACTACGCGACGCACGCGGGCCTTCCGGAGGAAGTCGCGGCGGTGTGCGAAGAACACTACGCACCGCTCGGGCCGTCGGATGACGTGCCCACGGCACCGGTTTCGGTGGCCGTTGCGCTGGCGGACAAGATTGATTTGTTGACCGGCTTTTGGGCAATCGAAGAAAAACCCACTGGGTCCAAGGATCCGTTCGCCCTGCGTCGGGCCGCACTTGGCGTGATCCGGTTGGTGTTGGAAAACGGCGCGCGCATGAACCTGTCAGAGGTTTTGGCCAAAGGGTATCCTGGCGCGGATGTCGCTGATCTGATGAGCTTTATCTACGATCGCCTCAAAGTGTATTTGCGGGATCAGGGTATCCGGCACGACGTGATTGATGCGTGTCTGGCGATGCCTGGTGCGGATGATCTTGCGTTGCTGGTGGCACGGGCGCGGGCATTGAATGACGTGCTGGCGACCGAGGATGGCGAAAATCTTGTGCAAGGCTTTAAGAGAGCGTCAAACATTTTGAGTCAAGCTGAGGCGGCCGATGGGGTGGAATACTCGTTTGGCGCGGATGTAAAGTTTGCGGAGATGGACGAAGAAAAGGCCTTGTTTGCGGCATTGACGACGGCAGAGGGGGCGATCTCTCCGGCCATCGAGGCCGAAGATTTCGCGGGCGCCATGGGCGCCATGGCCCAGCTGCGCGGTCCGGTTGATGCGTTCTTTGACGCGGTACAGGTGAATGCGGAGAGTGAGATTTTGCGCCGCAACAGGCTGAACCTGTTGTCGCAGATCAGAACGATTTGCAGCCAAGTCGCGGATTTGACCAAACTGACGGGCTAACTGCTGCACTGGGCTTCTACTTGTGGTTGTGGCGATCAACCGCATGACATGAACACATGCGTTATGAATGTGATGCTTGTGTGACCAGCGCAGCGCCGTATGCTGCAGATGCACCATGAGATTGGCAACATGCTTGAGAGCCCTGATTTCACCGAAGTGACCACAACTGCGGATATCCGCAAACAGCGTCACGGCAACCGCGCAAAGTGTTTGCAGCGGTTGGTACGTTTGGGGCTGCCGGTGCCACAAACGGTGGCGCTTTCGTTCGAGACAGTGCGAAACATTGCCAATGGGCAGATGCCTGATCTGACGTCGCTTTTGGGTGTGTTTGAGGCTGATCCGCTGCTGATTTCGGTGCGGTCCTCAAGTGAGGCTGCTGATTGGGGCGGACCGGGCACGATCCTGAATATCGGCATGAACGACGCGACCCATGCCCTGCTGTCAGAGCGGTTGGGCCGAGAGCGTGCGGACAAGCTGTATCTGCGGTTTATCCGGTCGTTCGCGATTGAGGTGATGCGCCTCGATGATGCGCCGTTTCTAGATGCGCAAACCCCCGCAGCGGCCATGGCCGAATATGCTGCGGAAATGGACGATGCCTTTCCGCAGGACCCAACCGTTCAACTGAGTGAGGTCCTACGATCTATGGCCCGCGCGTGGGAGGGGACCTCTGCTCGGCTGTTGCGCCAAGCTCAGGGTGCGCCCGCAGATGCAGGGCTGGGACTTGTGGTGCAGCGTATGGCGCTGGGGCTGGCTCCGGGGCAATCCGGGGCGGGTGTGATCCAATTTGTCAGTTCCGTGACTGGTGAGCCGCAGGTCACAGGGCGCTACTTGGGCCAAGCGCTGGGGCGAGAAGCCCTTGAGAGTAATGCAAAGGCGCTTTTCCTGACGAAAGACCCGCGCGGTCCGTCGCTTGAGGAGTTGTTGCCTGAGGTTTACGCCGAACTTGTGGCTGCCGGGGCCTTGATGCGGCGCAAGCTGCGGGCTGAGATGCAGGCCGAATTCACCATTGAGGAGGGGCGTTTGGCTATCCTCGATGCAGTTCGGGTCAAGCGCGTGGCACGTGCCAACCTGAATATCGTGACCCGTCTTGCGCGCGACGGCATCATCACTCGCCAAGAGGCGATGATGCGGGTTGAACCGCAGGAACTGTCTCAATTGTTGCACCGTCAGGTCGATCCGGCTGCAACGGTCACGGTGCTTGCGAAGGGGATCGCGGCGGCACCCGGTGCGGCCTCTGGCAAGATTGTCTTTGATGCTGCTGCGGCCCAAGCGGCCCTTTCGCGCGATGAACCCTGCATCCTAGTGCGCCGCGAAACCTCGCCCGAGGATGTGCGGGGCATGCATGCCTCAGACGCGATCCTGACAGAGCGAGGGGGGATGACATCCCATGCAGCGGTGATTGCGCGGGGCCTTGGGGTGCCGTGCGTGTCTGGCGCCACGGGCGTCAAGGTCGACCACGATGCCAAGCAGATCATTTTGCCGGACGGCAGCACCTTGCATGATGGGGACATCCTGACGGTTGATGGCAGCAGTGGACGGGTCCTGAGCGGAGCCGCGCCGATGGTCGAACCTGCGCTTGATGGTGCCTTTGGGGAGTTGATGACATGGGCGGATGACCTGCGGGACATCGGCATCAGAGCCAATGCCGACACGCCCGCCGACGCCGCCTTAGCCCGCACCTTTGGGGTGGATGGGATCGGGCTTTGCCGGACGGAGCATATGTTTTTTGAGCCGGGTCGCCTGACGGTCATGCGCGAAATGATCTTTGCGGAGGACCCCGGTGATCGGGCTGCCGCGCTTGAGCGGTTGTTGCCGATGCAGCGGGCCGATTTCATTGAACTATTTACCATCATGCAGGGCGCGCCGGTGTGCATTCGACTTCTGGATCCACCGCTTCATGAGTTTTTGCCCAGTAACAAAGAGGGCATGCGCGCCATGGCTGAGGCCTTGGATATCCCGCTAAGCCGGGTGCGCGCGCATATCGAATCTCTCAATGAATATAACCCAATGCTGGGGATGCGCGGCGTGCGCCTCGGCGTAGCAATCCCCGAGATTTATGAGATGCAGGCCCGGGCCATCTTTGAGGCGGCAGTCGAAGTGGGCCGCAACGGAACGCCTGTCGTGCCCGAAATCATGATCCCTCTGGTCAGCGCTCAGCGCGAGGTGGAGCTGGTCAAACGCCGCGTAGATGCGCTTGCAGCCTCTGTGCGGGGCGAAAGCGGAACGGAGCTCGATTTTCGTCTTGGCGTGATGGTCGAGACACCGCGCGCTGCGTTGCGGGCCGGTGAAATCGCCGAAAACTCTGCATTTTTGTCATTTGGCACAAACGACCTTACACAGATGACCTATGGCCTCTCGCGCGATGATGCGGGTCGGTTCATGTCGGCCTATGTCAATGAGGGCGTCTATCCCGAGGATCCGTTCCAGACGCTTGATCTGGACGGTGTGGGCGAGTTGTTATTGCTGGGGGCGGAACGCGGGCGCGCCGCACGTCCTGATGTGGTGCTGTCACTGTGCGGCGAACACGGTGGCCACCCCGAATCCATCGCGTTTTGCCGAAGAGCAGGGTTTGACTACGTCTCTTGCTCGCCGTTTCGGGTCCCGGTGGCCAAACTTGCAGCCGCTCAGGCGAGGATTCGCCATGAGGCAAGCCCTGACCAAGGCGCTTGACCACAAAATCGACGTCAACAATCAAGGTAGATTGATCTGACTTGCCCCATTCCCGCCATCTATTAACGCTGATCTGTTACTTTTTTGCCACAAGCGGCGCATCAACGGTTCTGAGCGTATAGGGGGATCGTTCACATTTCGGTAAGGACGTTGCGGGATTGCCTGGGGGCATCCAGCTGTATGGGATGTAGTTGTATGAAGATGTTTGCTGTGTCGGCGGTTATCGCCGTGGTTTTTGGTGGCGTGGCGCAAGCCGATATTCGGTTGAGCACGTCGAACCCCTCTCCCGAGACTGTTGGGATCCAACTCTCAAGCTTGATGGAAACTGAGCGGGAGGCGCTGTTTTCGACCAGCGCGCGCCGGATGCAGTCGATTGCACGTCCCTACGTGGCCCCTCGTGCGGACGCGCCCAAGCCCGTTTTTGACCGCAGCGATTTGGATGCGATGCCCAAGGCGACCGGTGGGGAACAATGGCAATGCCTGACCGAAGCGCTCTATTTCGAAGCGCGCGGCGAAAAGCTGAAAGGTCAGTTTGCAGTCGCAGAGGTGATCTTGAATCGGGTCGACATGCCCAACTATCCCGATAGTGTTTGCGGTGTGATCAACCAAGGCACGGGCAAACGTCATGCCTGCCAATTCAGCTACACCTGCGATGGCCGCCCCGAGCGGATCAATGATCGCCAGTCGTGGGAGCGTGTAGGCAAAGTTGCGCGCATCATGTTGGACGGTGCGCCGCGCACGCTGACGGATGAAGCCTCGCATTACCACACCACAGCAGTGAACCCCCGTTGGGCCCGCGTTTATCCACGCACCACGCGGATCGGCACGCATATTTTCTATCGTCAGCAATACTGATCCTCTGACCTCGGGTGCGGCGTCGATCCTGACGCTCAATTCGCCGGAACTGAGCCTTTTCAGCGCGCGATCCTTGTGGCACCTAAGGGCCGATTGATCCGCGCAAGGAAGGGCGAGATATGTCAGACGAGACACGGTTGGCCTTTGCCCATCCCTCTGAGCGCGCGGCGGCGACCGCCACTAACACCGATCCGCTCGACCGTATTTCTTTGCGGGATCATATCCGCGAAGTTGAGATCGGGGCGTTTCAGGCCGAGCGTGGGTTGCTGCAACGGATCAGCTGCAATGTCGTGGTCGAAGTGGTGCCCATGGGGGATCATCTGGACGACGATGTCGACCGTATCCTCAGCTACGACACTTTGATCGAAGCCATCGATTATGAGCTAAAGGCCGAGCGCCTGAACCTGCTTGAGACGCTGTGCGCCCGCGTGGCTGAGCGGATTTTGCATGACCCGCGTGCGGCCCGCGTTTTTGTGCGGATCGAAAAGCTGGATCGCGGGCCATTTGCCCTTGGGGTTGAGGTCGTGCGCAGCCAGACCCGTGCGCCGGTACGGATCGTTGAACCTGATGCTGTGGTGCATCCGCAGGTCATTTACCTCTCAAACGAGGCCATTCACGATCCGCGCTTGTCGGAGTTTGTAGATACATTGGTCGGGGTTCCGACAATTCTGTGCGTCGGTCCCGGCCAGACGCAGGCCCCCCAAGTCGCCCAGCCACAAGCACAGCGGCGCGTGGATCTGTTGGCGATTGAACAAAACGCATGGATGCTCGCGGCGCGCGATGCGCGGTGCGTCGTGGTCGATAGCCGGACGGAGCTGGATTGGGGCCTCAAGAACGATCAGGTTTCGGTTTGGGCGCCGTCCCGCATTGTGCTGGATGCAACCGATGCGCCCGATGGGGCCGACCCTCTGGTTCTGGCGGGCTATTGTGCGCAGATGTTTGAAGCGACGCGGAGCCTGTTTATCGGCGCCGCCGGCCCAGATGTGCCCAGCACCGCCGAGGTTGCCGCCAGCATCGCCGATGTGCTTGACCAGCCAGCCGCCTAAGCCATGACGACCGCGTATTATCAGCCGATCCTGACCCGCGCCCCCCGTAACCCCGATCAGGCCATGCGGATCGCCGGCGGCTGGATGTGGGCCGAGGCCATCAATGTGTTGCGCCGTGGGCAAAGCCCTGAGCGGATAGCAGTAGAGGACGCGCCCAGTGATGTGCGCGCGCGTCTCACAGCGCCACGCGCCCCGATTGCCGGTGTGACGATGGATCGCCCCCGTGTGATGGGCATTCTGAACGTGACGCCGGATAGTTTTTCAGACGGTGGTCAGTTGGCCACGGATGCCGGATTGCACCTCGATACGATCCAGTCCTGCGCCCGTGCGATGGCAGAGGCGGGGGCGGATATCTTGGATATCGGCGGCGAAAGCACCCGGCCAGGTGCCAAAGAAGTCCCGGTTCCCGAGGAAATCGCCCGTGTCGTTCCCGCGATTGAGGCGCTGCGGGCAGGGGGCGTGACGCTGCCCATTTCGCTCGATACCCGGAAGGCAGCGGTTGCCGAGGCGGGCTTTGCCGCAGGTGCCACGATCCTGAACGATGTGTCCGGCTTTGGGTTTGATCCTGCACTTGGCCCTTGGGCGGCGCGCGAACAGGTCCCGACGTGTTTGATGCATGCCCAAGGCACGCCCGAAACGATGCAGGCCAATCCGCAATACGATGACGCGCTGCTCGATATATATGATGCGCTTGAGGCGATGGTGGTGCGGGCAGAGGGCTTGGGGCTGACCCGTGCCCAGATCATGGTCGACCCGGGCATTGGGTTTGGCAAAACCCGCGCCCATACGCTGGCGATTTTGCGGGGCCTGAGCCTGTTTCACGGGTTGGGCTGTCCGATCCTGCTGGGTGTATCGCGCAAATCCTTTATCGGCGCGCTGACGGGTACAGACCGGGCCGCAGACCGCGATCCCGGCTCTTTGGCGTTGGGCTTGGCGGCAATTGAGCACGGGGTGCAGATTTTGCGCGTGCACGATGTTGCAGGCACCTGCCAAGGTCTGACACTATGGGACGTGGTTCGGCAAAGCGCTGAGGCACCCGCCGAATAAGCCCCCCGTCAGAGGTCCGGCCATCGGCACGGCAAAATTGCGGCAATGGATTGGAAAAGGCATGGGCTCACTTTTTGGCACGGATGGGGTGCGGGGCAAGGCGAACAGCTACCCGATGACCGCTGATATGGCTTTGCGTCTTGGCGCGGCGGCGGGGCGGTATTTCCGTCAGGACCGCTCGGCGCAGCACCGCGTTGTTATCGGCAAGGACACGCGTCTGTCTGGCTACATGCTCGAAAACGCGCTGACGGCGGGATTGACGTCTACGGGCATGAACGTGCTTTTGCTGGGTCCGATCCCGACGCCTGCGGTGGGGATGTTGACCCATTCGATGCGTGCGGATCTTGGGGTAATGATTTCGGCCTCTCACAATCCGGCGCATGACAACGGGATCAAGTTTTTCGGACCCGATGGATACAAGCTCAGCGATGAGGCGGAGGCCGAAATTTCCGCGCTGGTTGAACGCGGTGTTGAACCCGCCGCCGCCGAAAACATCGGTCGCGCCAAGCGGATTGATGACGGGCTTGGTCGCTACGTCGAATACGCCAAGACAACTTTTCCCGATGGCTTGCGGCTTGATGGCCTTAAGGTCGTGATCGATTGCGCGAATGGTGCCGCCTACAAGGTCGCGCCCGAGGTCCTGTGGGAGCTGGGCGCAGAGGTCATCCCTGTCGGTGTCTCGCCCAATGGGCACAACATCAACGACAAATGCGGCTCAACCCACACGGCCACGGCGGCCGAGCAAGTGGTGGCGCATGGCGCCGATATCGGGATTTGCCTTGATGGCGATGCGGACCGCGTCTTGATCCTGGATGAGACGGGAACACTGGCAGACGGTGATCAGCTGATGGCCCTTTTCGCGGCGCGTTGGGCGGATGAGGGGCGGTTGCACGGCCCCGCGCTGGTCGCGACCGTGATGTCGAACCTTGGGCTGGAACGGTTCCTTGCGGAGCGCGCGATCCTATTGCACCGCACGCCCGTGGGCGATCGCCACGTGGTAGAGGCCATGCGCAAGGGCAAGCTGAACCTTGGGGGCGAACAGTCGGGCCATATCGTGATGACCGACTACGCCACAACGGGCGATGGTCTGATCGCGGGTCTTCAGTTTTTGGCTGAGATGGTTCTGACGGGTCGCAAGGCCTCGGACCTGATGCAGAACTTTGAACCCGTACCGCAAAAGTTGGTTAACGTTCGCTTCGCAGCCGGTCAATTGCCGCTGGATGATGTCAGCGTACAGGCCGCGATTGCTGCCGCCGAGACGGAGCTGGAAGGGTCGGGGCGCCTGTTGATCCGTAAATCCGGCACCGAGCCGTTGATCCGCGTGATGGCGGAATGCGAAGACGCGGACCTGTTGGAAAAGGTGGTTGGCGACGTCGCTGGTGCGGTTGAAATCGCGACCAGCTAGGGGTTGCGGTCAGGCTATGCCGGACCTTCGGCAAAGCCTTGCCTATTATGTGCCAAGTAACGGGGTGATCTAGGTTCTTTACGTGCAGGTCACGCCGCAGTGCGGCGTATTTTTTGGTGTTCAGGGGTGGAAACTTATGCTTACCTGTCGTTCACACTTAGGGCGCGCCGTAGTGGAGATAGTATCCGCATGAGGCGCACCCGGTTTAGGTGACAGGTTTGGATCATCCAGGATGATCCGTCAGAGGTTGGGGTGGGCGTGCGCGCCCGGACCCGCGGGGGGGACGGAGGGAGGAGCCGGCCCCCCCAACTTTATCACCAGATACTCGGCGTGGCCTCAGACCTTTACACGCTCAGATTTCGGATCGTACATCGGCTTAAGGCTCGCGGTGGCAGGCACGCGTGTGCCCGCAACTTCGATCTCATAGCTAGAGGCGAGGACCTCTTGCACGCTTTCGCCTTTGCACGGCACGTATCCCAGCCCCATCGCCCCGCCCAACGTGTGGCCATAAGCGCCAGAGGTCAGGAAACCCACAACTTCGCCGTTTCGCAGGATCGGTTCCGCGTGATAGAGTAGGGGCTCTGGGTCGGTCAGCTTGAACTGGACCATCCGCATCGCAAGCCCCTCGTCCTGCTTGCGCAGCACCGCGTCGCGGCCAATGTAGGCGGGCTTATCCTTTTTCACGGCAAAGCCCAGGCCTGCTTCCATCACGTGATCTTCGGATGTGATATCGTGGCCAAAGTGGCGGAAGCCTTTTTCGATCCGGCAGGTGTCCATCATGTGCATGCCACATAGGGTCAGGCCCATTTCAGCGCCTGCTTCCATCAGGGTTTCGAACACATGTCCGGCCATGTCGGTGCTGACGTAGATTTCCCATCCAAGCTCGCCCACATAGGTGACGCGGTGCGCGCGGGCCAGGCCCATGCCGATCTCAATCTCTTGGGCGGTACCAAAGGGATTGGCCGCATTTGAGAAATCATTGGGCGAGACCTTTTGCAACAAATCACGCGCCTGTGGCCCCATGATTGCCAGCACACCTTCAGCAGCTGTCATATCGGTGATCGTGACGCGGTACGCGCCCTTGTGGCGCATCAACCAGGTTTGATCCGCCAGCCGCGTGGCGGCAGGGGTGACGACAAGGTAGGCATCGGGCGAGAGCCGCGTGATGGTGACGTCGGCCTCAATCCCGGCGCGGTCGTTAAGGAACTGGGTGTAGACGATCTTGCCCACGGGCACCGAATAATTGCCGCCTGCGACATAGTTCAAGAATGCCTCTGCATCCGGTCCCTCGACGCGGATTTTGCCGAACGACGACATGTCGTACATGCCCACGCCCTCCCGCACGGCGGCATGTTCGGCCCGCACGTTTTCAAAGAAATTCTGACGGGTCCAGCTGTAGCGGTATTCGGCCTCTTGGCTGCCGCGGGCAAACCAATTGGCGCGTTCCCAGCCGGCTAGCTCGCCCATGACCGCACCGCGATCCAGAAGGTGCTGGTGGAACGGTGTGCGCCGCACCCCACGCGCTGTCCGCTTTTGCAGATAGGGGTAGTGGTCCGCATACAGCAGTCCAAGCGTTTCCTTTGAACGTTCGAACAAATACGTCTTGTTGCCCTGAAATGGCTGCATCCGAGAGATATCCACATCGCCCAGATCAAAGGGCTTTTCGCCCGCGTCCATCCACTGGCTCAGCGCCATGCCCGCGCCGCCCGCAGATTGGATCCCGATAGAGTTGAAGCCCGCGGCGACCCAGACGTTGTCCATCTCGGGGCAGAGGCCAAGGTGATAGGCATCATCGGGGGTGAAGGATTCCGGCCCGTTGAAGAACGTATGAATGCCCGCTTCCGCTAGCATGGGCATCCGTTCGCAGGCGTCCGCGAGGATGGGCTCAAAGTGGTCGAAGTCCTCAGGCAGCTGGTCGAACTCAAAATCCGCCGGAATACCATTCGCGGCCCACGGTTTTGCGTTCGGCTCGAACGCGCCCAGCAGGATTTTGCCAGCGTCCTCTTTGTAATAGGCGCATTCATCGGGCACGCGTAGGACGGGCAATTGGGTGAGGCCCGCGATGGCCTCGGTCACGATGTAGAAATGCTCACAGGCGTGGAGAGGCACGTTGGTGCCCAGCATAGCGCCAACCTCATGGCCCCACATGCCGCCGCAGTTGACGACGTGTTCGCAGTTGATCGTGCCGGTTTCATCGCCCTGTTGCCAATGGACGCCCGTGATGCGGCGACCGTCGCGCACAACGCCGGTGGCTTTGGTCCGTTCAAGCACCTGCGCACCGCGTTGCCGCGCGCCCTTGGCAAGCGCCAGCGCGATGTTGGCGGGGTCACCTTGGCCGTCCAGCGGCAGGTAAACACCTTGGGTGACGTCGCCGATGTTCAGGTGGGGGTACTTCTCTAACACCTCGGTGGGGGAAATCGCCTCAACCTCAACGCCGAAGGCACGCGCCATGGAGGCTTGGCGCAGGATTTCCTCTTTGCGGGCCTCCGTGAGGGCCACGGTGATAGATCCTACGCGTTTGAACCCGGTTGCCACGCCGGTTTCATCCTCTAGCCCGCCGTATAGCTCTTGGGAATATTTCGCGAGCCGGGTCATGTTTTGCGTTGCGCGCAGCTGCGCGATCAGGCCCGCGGCATGCCATGTGGTGCCAGAGGTCAGCTGTTTACGCTCCAGCAGGACGACATCTTTCCAGCCCAGCTTGGTCAGGTGGTAGGCGACGGAACAGCCGATAACACCGCCGCCAATGATGACGACGCGGGCAGAGGACGGAGGAAGGCTCATGATGGGTGGGCTCCGGTGTGGAAATGCGCGGAAAGGGCTGCGATGTGGACGGGGCCGACCTCACAGCATCCGCCGATGATGCTGGCCCCCAAGCGGGCCCAGTCGCGGGCGTGGTCTAGGTATTCGGTGGGGCCAAGGTCATGCCGGGCCTCTAGGGCGTCAACTGTGGCGCCGGGTTTACGGAACCGTCCCTTGATATGGGTAAAACCGTTGGCATAGGCGCCCAAGGGGACGGTTGCTCCGCTCAGCTCCGATAGGGCCGTTGTTACAGCCTCGGGGCGGGTGCAGTTGATCAAAAGCGCGTCGATACCTGCCATGTCCAAGACATCGGCCACCGCCTCACCGGAGCGCAGCTTGCTGCCGTCGTTATCCTCAACCGAGACCGCGAGCCAGACGGGTTTGTCGCTGGCCGCACAGCCCGCAACCGCACCCCGCGCGGCCTTGAGGCTACTCGCGGTTTCAATCAAGTGTAGGTCCACATAAGGCGCATGCAGGGCCACGATCTCGGCATAGAGCCGCGCGGCATCCTCAATCTCGGGCGTGTTCTCAGGCTGGTACGAACCGCCCAAGGGGCCAAGTGATCCCGCCACCTGACCCCCCGCCGCATTGTCACGAGAGAACACGGCAATTTCACAGGCGGTGCGATGCAGCATCTCGAACTGCGCGTCCATGCCCACCTTTTGCAGGCGGTCACGGTGGATGGCATAGGTGTTGGTCGTCGCGATCTGGGCTCCAGCCGCGAAGTAGTCATCGTGGATGGCACGCACAGCCTCGGGGTGGTCGATCATCACCTGTGTCGCCCAGAGAGGCGTGGGGCGGTCACCCGTGCGGCGGAGCAATTCTTGCCCCATGCCGCCATCAAGAATGATCATGCGCGTAGTCTTTCGTTGGAGGGATCCCACATGGGTTGATCGGCTTGGACGGTGGCGGGGACTTTGGTGCCATAGACGTCCACCGTTAGGGCAGTGCCGGGGGTCAAATGCTCGGCCTTGACCATCCCAAGGGCGATGCAGGTTTGTGTCCGGTAGCCCATCGCACAGGAGGTGACTTCGCCCACATGGGTGTCGCCTGCATAGACCGGGGCCATGTAGGGGGCGTCATGGGTGCCGGGTTCCAGCGTCATAGTGACAAAGCCTTTGGTGCGGCCTTGTTGCTTTTCGGACAAGAGCGCCGCCTTACCGGGGAAGGCACGGGGTTTGTCGAACCGGATGAACCGATCCAAGCCACCTTCAAGGGCTGTGTAGTCGGAAGACAGATCCCCCTTCCACGCGCGGTAGCCTTTTTCGATCCGCATGGAGTTTAGCGCATACATCCCAAAGGGTTTCGCGCCGCCGTCCAGAATAGCCTCGTAGAGGGCGGGGATGTCGTCCAGCTTGGCGTGGACTTCCCAGCCCAGCTCTCCCGCAAAGGAGACACGTGCCAAGGTGCAAGGATGCCCGCCCAGCGTCGTCGCCTGGAAGGTGAGCCACGGCTTGGACAAATCCGCCTCGGTGCCGATCGCGGCCAAGAGGGAGCGCGACGCTGGTCCGGTCACGATCAGGGTCGAGTACTCGGTTGTATGGTCCGAAAGAGCCAAACTGCCATCGGTGGGCAAGAACGCCTTGAGGTATTCAAAGTCGTGCCATTGCGCGGGCGCTGCTGTGATTAGCATGAACTCATTGTCGCTGTAGGCAAAGACCGACATTTCGGTCACGATCCGGCCCCGGTCATCGGCAAAGTATGCAAGCCCCACACGCCCCGCAGAGGGCAGCCGCGACATGGTCAGCCCATCCAGCCAATCGCGCGCGCCGGTGCCCTTGACGGTAAAGCGGGAAAAGCCGGGCAGGTCCAAGACACCGACGCCATCGCGCACGGCCTCCACCTCTTCGCGGATACGGTCCTCCCACGGGCCAGCACGCTCCCAAGTCTCAGCGGTTTCAAGCGAGGTGTCATCGCCGGGCTGGGCGAACCAATTCGCGCGCTCCCACCCGTTGTAGGCGCCCATCTGGCCACCCATCGCGCGTAGTTTGGCATCCACTGGCGATAGCTTCTTGTCGCGACCTTCGGGCCATTCGTAGTGGGGGTAATGCATGGCGTATTCATGGCCATAGGTCTCAAGCGCTTTGGTGAGACAATAATCATTGTCCGCGTAGTCGGTATAGCGGCGAGGATCGACGGCCCACATGTCGTCTTCGGTGTAGCCATGCATGACCCATTCCGACAGGACTTTGCCCGCGCCACCGCCCTGCGCGATGCCAAAGGTAAACGAATGCGCCTCAAACGCGTTGGGCACGCCGGGCATGGGGCCGATCATAGGAAGGCCATCGGGAGCATAGGGAATGGGTCCGTTGATATTGCGCCCCACACCTGCGGTGCCCAACAAAGGCACTCGCGCCATTGCGTCCTCGATGTAGAACTCCAGCCGCTCTAGGTCGTCGGGATACAGTTGAAAGCTGAAATCCTCGGGCATTGGATCATCAGGGGTGACCCAAGCGGCCTTACAGTTCCGCTCATAGGGGCCAAGGTTGAGCCCGTGTTTGTCCTGACGCAGGTAGTAGGAGGTATCTACATCGCGGATCATGGGCATCTTGTGGCCCTTTTCCTTGGTGTAGGCTTCGATCTCTGCGATTGGCTCCGTGAGGAAGTATTGGTGGGACATTACCACCATGGGCACGGTGCGCCCGCCAAAGGGTTTGAACATCTCACCCACGCGCTGGGCGTAGTAGCCCGCGCAGTTGACGACCTTTTCACAGCGGATATCGCCCTTGGGGGTTTTGACGATCCATTCGTCACCGTCCCGGTCAATTCCTTCGGCGGGGCAGAAACGCTCGATCCGGGCACCGGCCTCGCGTGCGCCCTTAGCCAGCGCTTGTGTCAGCTGGGCGGGGTCAATGTCGCCGTCGAGAGGGTCCCAAAGGCCGCCCGCTAGGTCATGGGTTTCCATGAACGGGTTATGCTCTTGCAGCTCTTTGGGGGTGCACAAGTCCATCGTTAGCCCGAGCGCACGTGCCTGTCCGGCGACCTTCTTGAATTCTTCCATCCGCTCCTTGGTGTGCGCCAAGCGCAATGCACCAGTCACGTGGTAGTTCATCGGATAGTCCACCAGCTCGGAGAGGCCGCGGTATAGCTCTAACCCATAACGTTGCATGTTCATCACGGCCCAGTTGGGCGCAAAGTTGGGGCAGTTGCCCGCCGCGTGCCATGTCGAGCCTGCGGTCAGCTCATTCTTTTCCAGCAGGACACAATCGGTCCAACCGGCGCGAGCCAGATGGAACAACGCCGATGTGCCGACGACACCGCCGCCGATGATGACGACACGTGCTGTGGTGGGAAACTCAGACATGGGCTCTCCTTTGGTATGCAGACCCTTTGGGGTCGGGCTATGGGTGTTCAGTAGACGGGCGGGGCAATCACCCACAGGGCGATAGCTGGCACGTCATAGGGGTTGGCCCAACGAAAGCTTTGCGCACGAATGCGGGCGCTGTCGCCGGGGGTCAGGGTATGGCGGGTACCGTTGATCCAGATATCCAGACGCCCGGACACGAGGTAGGCGATTTCTTGCGTCGGGCGGAGCACTTCATCACTGCGCGATACGCCGGGGGCGAAGGTGGAATGTATAACCTCAAAGGCGTCCGTTAGATCAGGTGAAACGAGTTCTTCGGTCAGGCCCGCGATCCGTTCACCAATGGCGCGGCGACCATCTTTGCGCACGATGACGCCTTCCTCGGAAACAGGCGTCAGCAGGCCGACGGGCACGTCCAACAGATCCGCCAGATGCACCATATCTGCATCCTCGGGCCGCGAGATATCGCGTTCCACTTGGCTGAGCCATCCGACCGACTTGCCCAACCGATCCGCGACGTCCTGTAGGGTCAGGCCACGCGACTTGCGCAAGGCTCTCAGGTCAGCTCCGAGGTAGATGGATTTGAGGCTTTCGGCGGTGTCAGACAAGCGCGCCTCCCCGACTCGCATGAAACTATTGCTCAAATTTTCACACCAGCGGTCGTGAAAAATCAAGCCATATTTTCACGAGGTCGCAGAGGTGGGGATCATTGCGGCCGTCTGAGGGGAGGCCATGAGGCGCTGGGCGAGGGCGCGCCCATCCCACCCGCCATCACGGTACACGCGCAAGGCACGGGCGTCGTCGCGCTTGGCAAGGCGTTTGCCGTTTGGGTCGCGGATCAAGCCGTGGTGGTGGTACTGTGGCGTGGGCAGGTCCAGCAGCCGTTGCAAAAGGACGTGGATCGGGGTGGCCTCAAACAGGTCGGTGCCACGGGTGGCTTCGGTGATCTCTTGGGCGGCGTCATCCACAACAACGCTCAGGTGGTAGGAGGTGCCAAAGTCCTTGCGGGCGACAACGATGTCGCCAATGGCCGACACCATATCGTCGGGCAGTACGGTGATCACGCCCGTCTCATCGCCGGGGCCTGCGCCGGTCTCGGTAAAGGACACCGGGCCAACCTCGGCCGTGGCCTTTGCCATGTTGAGGCGCAGCGTCACGCCTTTGGGGCGGGGGCCGGCGGGGGTATGGCGGCAAGTGCCGGGATAAATCATGCCATCAGGCCCCAGCAGGGGTGCGCCCTCCTGTGGGGCACTGGCAGCGGCCTCAATATCACGGCGGGTGCAGGTGCAGGGGTACAGCAACCCACGGCTCCAAAGTGCGTCAAGCGCCGCACCGTAGGCCGCGTGCCGATCCGACTGGCGCATCACGGGCATGGGGTATGTCACGCCCAACCAAGCCAGATCGTCGTGAATGGCGGCCTCCCACTGGGGCCGCGCGCGGGTGGCATCAATGTCCTCAATCCTCAGCAACATTTCGTTACCGCGGTGGGCGGCGATCAATGCGGCGTAGGCGTGTCCTAGGTGAAGCGGCCCTGTGGGTGAGGGCGCAAATCGAGTGCGCGTCACAGACGTTCCAAAATGTAGATGGTAGAGGTTTGCGCGCCGGGCTTTTCTGGCAAATGCGGCCCGTTTTCGGACCACTGTAACCGGGCTTGGCCGCTTGATTGCACATCCGCTAGGGCGTCCATGTAGCTGGCGTCCTTTAGTGTGGCTTCATTGTAGCTTAGCGCCAGAACCCCGCCGGGTGCGAGCAGGTTCAAGATCGGCGTCAGGATGTCGGCAGGCGCAGCGCCAAGGCTGATGACTCCGCAGGCCACAATCGCGTCATAGGTCCCGGCCGCGATCAGCGGCATTTGACCGGGCGTGCCTCGCGTCAACGTGCGGTAGGCTTTTTTCTGACGGGCGACGGCCAGCATCTCGGGCGAAATGTCAGTGCCGTCGATCTGGTGGTAGCCGACCATCCGCAGGGCCAAGCCGCACAGTCCGGTTCCACAGCCGAAATCCAAGATCTCCGCATCCATGTCTGGCATGTGGTTCCATAAAGCGTGGGCCAAACGACTGGGCGTGGCGTAGCCTGCCGCCTCGACATCCGCCTCATAGGTCTGTGCCCAATCGGCATAGATTTGAAGCGTTTCTTGGGTGCTGCGCGGTGCCCAGAGTTTGGTATTAAAGCCGTCTTTATCCTTGGTCATGGCACCACCGTGCCACGGGATCACTCCGCTGCCAAGCTTTCGCGCTCGCCAAGCCATTCCGCCCAGTCCGCTTTCGCCCGGTCAGTATAGATTTTGTACCGGGTTTTGCGGTTGCGGCGGCCACCTTTGGCATCCACCGGAGGGAACAGGCCGAAGTTCACGTTCATGGGTTGGAACGTCTTGGCCTCGGCCCCGCCAGTGATGTGCGTCAGTAGGGCGCCCATCGCGGTGGTGTCTGGGACAGCGGGCAGGGTTTCGCCCAGGATTTCGGCGGCTGCCATGCGGCCTGCGAGCAAGCCCATAGCAGCACTTTCGACATAGCCTTCAACGCCAGTGATCTGACCCGCAAAGCGAATGTGCGGCTGAGATTTCAGGCGCATCTGATCGTCTAGTAGCGTGGGCGAGTTCAGGAATGTGTTGCGATGAATGCCGCCCAAACGTGCAAAGCTGGCGTCCTCTAGGCCGGGAATTGTTTTTAGAACAGCGGTTTGCGCACCGTATTTCATCTTGGTCTGAAAGCCCACGATATTGTAGAGCGTGCCCAGTTTGTTGTCGCGACGCAGCTGTACAACGGCGTAGGGTTTCACGTCCGGCTGGTGCTGATTGGTCAAGCCAACGGGCTTCATCGGGCCAAACCGGAGGGTTTCACGGCCACGTTCTGCCATCACTTCGATCGGAAGGCAGCCGTCAAAGTAGCCTGCGGTCTCACCCTCGTGGAACTCGGTTTTATCGGCGGCCAAGAGGGCGTCGATGAACGCCTCGTACTGGTCCTTTGTCATGGGGCAGTTGAGATAGGCTGTGCGCTCTTCCTCAGTCTCGCCCTTGTCGTAGCGCGACTGCATCCATGCGACATCCATGTTGATGCTCTCATGGTAAACGATGGGGGCGATGGCATCGAAGAACGCCAGCGCGTCTTGGCCGGTTTCGGCGGCGATCGCCCCACCTAGTCCCTCAGACGTCAGAGGGCCAGTGGCGATAATCGTTGGTTGATCTTCGGGCGGCAAGGCATTGATTTCGCCGTATTCCACAGTGATCAGCGGATGTGCCATGATGCGAGCGGTGACATCGGCGGCAAAGGGGTCACGGTCTACGGCCAACGCACCACCGGCGGGCAGTCGGTGCGCCTGCGCGGTGTTCATGATCAGACCGTTTGCTTGGCGCATTTCCCAATGCAGTAGGCCCACGGCGTTCTGCTCATCATCGTCGGAGCGGAAGGAATTCGAACACACCATCTCGGCCAGATGGCCAGTGCGGTGGGCAAATGTTTCAACTGTCGGGCGCATCTCGTGGATGACGACGGGGACGCCTGCGTTTGCAGCCTGCCAAGCGGCCTCAGAGCCCGCCATGCCGCCGCCGATGATGTGGAGTGTTTTGGTCATACCCGGCCATGTAGCGGTGAATAGGCGTTTTGGGAAGGGGCGCCGTTGTCGATTTGGAGCCTTGGTGGGTTGAGCCGCTTACAGCTTTTCGAAATGGGCGGCGATGCGGGGGCTGAGCCAGTCCCACAGGTGCGGCGCGCCTGCCGCGATCCTTGTGCCGACACGGGCGCGCACTGTGTCCTCGGTCACGGCATAATCCACCCATGAGCCGCCACCATTCGCGAGGTTTAGGTTCGGCGGCTGGAACCGATCAAGAGATTTGGCAAAGCGTGCCTCGGGCGATTGGTTTGCCTCAAATGTGTTCCACAGCGCGCGAAAGGCGGGGCCGGTGTCGGAGGGCAGCAATCCAAAGATCCGGTCGGCGGCGCGGGCCTCGTCTGCTTCGACCGTGGCGGAGGGTGCGGCAAAGACCGGCACATCGCCCGCATCGATTTCCACCAAGTCGTGCAGGATCAGCATGCGGATCACGGCGCCTGTGTCCGATGTATCCCATTCGCCCAGCACCAGAGCAAAGAGCGCGATGTGCCAGCTGTGCTCTCCGGTTGTTTCAAAGCGGCTGCCATCGGCGAGGCGGGTGGCGCGCGTGACGGATTTGAGCGCGTCGGCCTCTGCGATGAAGGCTAAGCGCGCGGCGAGATCCGGGTCCGCGATTTTTCGGCCCTCTAACAGATCAAGGGCAGCGCTGTGCATTTGTGGCCACTCGGTGGCCAAACGCGCGGCGCGCCCGGAGGCAAGGTTGTTGCGTGCGATAGTAACATGATCGGCAGGTGGTGACGGGGCGAGCAGCACCTGAAACACAGGCGCGATGTGATCGAGCGCTTTGGCCCAGCGGGCGTTGGGTGTTTCGGCCGTTTCAAACGCCTCCCACAGGGTGCGCAACTCCGCGGCCTGATCATCTGGCAGGAGGGCGAAGAGGCGATCAGCGGCGCGGGCTTCGCGTGCGGATTGGGTGGGATCCGGCTGATCGATGGGGGTGTCGCCTGCGTCGATTTCAACCAGATCGTGCACCAAGAGCATCGCGATGACTGTGTCCACATCCACATCGTTGGGGGCCAGCGGGGTCAACGCCATGGCCCACAGACACAGGTGCCACGCGTGCTCCGCCGCATTTTCGGGGCGGGAGCCATCAAGCAGGACATTCGCGCGGTCCACTGATTTGAGCCGATCAGCCTCCATCAGGAAGGCCATTTGGGCGTTTAGTCGGTGCATTGTGGCGTGCTCCTGTCTCGTGGACCCGAAAACGATAAACGGCCCGCAGGGGGCCGTTTATGTGTCATGTCAAATTGTCCAAGCCGCAGATTACTCTGGGTTTGGTGTGTAGTCTCGACTGCGCCGCTCTAACAACTCGGCGGCGCGGATTGCGGCGCGTTGCACCCGGATCGAGGTGATGAACGCTTCTTGGAGGGTTTGAGATTGCTCGCCGATTGTCTTGGACAAAAGGCTTACGACATCTTCATCCCCCGTCGCCTGAATATGGGCGATTGCCTTGGCTGCCAAATCATCGGCAAGCTTTTCGGCAAGAGTGCTCAACGTGTTGTTTCCGTGAGGCGGCGACGCACGTAGGTATCGACTGAGCCGATGAGCGTGTCCATATGCGGGTCCTCAAAGAAGTGGCCGGCGCCCTCAACCTCTTGGTGGGTGATGGTGATGCCCTTTTGCTCATGCAGCTTGTTGACCAGTGCGGTCGTGTCCGCAGGCGGTGCGACGCGGTCATTTGAGCCGTTGATCACGAGGCCCGAAGACGGGCAGGGCGCGAGGAAGCTAAAGTCGTAGCGATCCGCAGGGGGCGAGACCGAGATAAAGCCTGTGATCTCGGGGCGGCGCATCAAAAGTTGCATCCCGATCCACGCGCCAAATGAGAAGCCAGCCACCCAGCAATGCTTGGCGTTTGGGTTCATCGTTTGCAGGTAATCGAGTGCTGATGCGGCATCGGACAATTCACCAATACCTTGGTCGTATTCGCCTTGGCTGCGGCCCACGCCGCGGAAATTAAACCGCAACACGGTGAAGCCCATGTTGTAGAAAGCGTAGTGCAGATTATACACGACGCGGTTGTTCATGGTGCCGCCGAACTGGGGGTGCGGGTGCAAAAGGATCGCGATTGGGGCGTCCTTGGCTTTTTGCGGGTGATAGCGCCCCTCAAGGCGTCCTTCGGGTCCGGGGAAAATGACTTCGGGCAATTTGGCCTCTTTCCTTGTTCGTCTCGACCCTCGCGTTGGAGGGGCGATGTGTCTGGCCAATGTTGACGAACTGGCTCAGAGACTTTAGAACGCTTCTAAATTGGCCCGCGACCGCGCGAGCCCTTCCTGAGCGTCAGTTAAGCGCAACAAACGGGGACGTCAATCGGATGCGCCGCTTGGACGTGTGCGTCTGTTGTATAGGAGAAGGCTATGAAGCTGAGCACCAAAGGGCGCTACGCCATGGTTGCGCTTGTTGATTTAGCGCAGCAGCCGGATGGCGCGCTGACATCCTTGGGCGACATTTCAGGGCGTCAGGACGTATCGTTGCCATATCTGGAACAATTGTTCGTCAAGCTGCGCCGCGCGGGCTTGGTCGATTCTGTGCGTGGGCCGGGTGGCGGATACCGCCTTGCGCGAGCGCCGTCTGAAATTCGGGTCAGCGATGTGCTGGAGGCCGTCGATGAAACCGTGTCGGCGATGCACAAGGGGGCAGGAGCATCCGGCGGGTTGTCGGGCAGCCGCGCGCAATCCTTGACCAACCGCCTTTGGGAGGGGTTGAGCGCGCATGTATACGTGTATCTGCACCAAACCCGCTTGTCGGATATCGTGGGTAATGACCTGACGCCATGCCCGGCTGTGCCGAGTTTGTTTCAGGTCGTTGACGATTAGGTTTGATCGGCTCTGTTGGGCCATTTGAGTATTTGGGGAACAAAGGATTTGGGACGCGTCTATCTGGATCATAACGCAACGACGCCCCTGCGGGCTGAGGCGCGGGCGGCGATGATTGCAGCCATGGATGTGGTGGGCAATCCGTCCTCGATCCATGCTGAGGGGCGTGCCGCGAAAGGTGTGATTGAGGCTGCGCGGGCGAATGTGGCCGAGGCGCTCGGCGCGCAAGCTGCCGATATTGTGTTTGTGTCTGGTGCGACGGAGGCTGCGGCTTTGGCGATGGCAGGACGTGCATTGCAGACCGCGCCCATTGAGCATGACGCCGTTGGTGCGTGGGGCGACGGATCTTTGGCTGTGGATGCGGCGGGTCGCGTTGATGTGATGGATCCTGCGCGCACCGCTTTGCAGACGGCAAATTCTGAGACGGGTGTATTGCAGGTGCTGCCCCAGGGCTTGGCCCTGAGTGATATGACGCAGGCCTTTGGCAAGGTTCCCTTGGCCTTTGATTGGTCCGGCGTGGATATGGCATTGGTGTCGGCGCATAAACTGGGCGGGCCGAAAGGGATCGGGGCGGTGGTGTTGCGCCGGGGCTTGGATGTTCCCGCGCAGCTGAAGGGTGGGGGTCAAGAAATGGGCCGCCGCGCTGGCACGGAAGCAATCCATTTGATCGCCGGTTTTGGGGCGGCAGCGCAGGCCGCGTCGGCGGATTTGGCGGCTGGTAAATGGGCGCGGGTCGAACAACTTAGAACTTTTCTAGAAACTCACCTTGAGGCTGGCTCAAAAGAGACTATTTTGATCGGGAAAGGCGCGGAGCGTTTGCCGAATACCACCTGCATAGTGACCCCCGGTTGGAAGGGGGAGACGCAGGTTATGGCGTTAGATTTGGCGGGCTTTGCCGTGAGTGCGGGATCCGCGTGTTCTAGCGGTAAGGTGCGCGCCAGCGGCGTGTTGCGCGCCATGGGATTGAATGAGGCCGAGGCGGGATCTGCGATCCGGGTGAGCCTTGGACTAGACACAACAGAGGCTGAGGTGGCTGCGTTTTGCGCGGCTTTTCTGAAGCTTCAGGCAAAACATCTCGCGCGGGCTGCGTGAGAGCATAGGAGGGCTAGATGGTCGCTTTGGACGAAACTCAGGTGAAAGAAGGCGTCGATCAGGACACGGTTGATGCGGTGAAATCTCTTGGTGGGGCCTATAAGTATGGTTGGAACACCGACATTGAGATGGAATACGCGCCCAAGGGTTTGTCGGAAGACATCGTGCGTCTGATTTCGGAGAAGAACAATGAGCCGGAGTGGATGCTGGAATGGCGTCTTGTCGCTTACCGCCGCTGGCTTGAGTTGAAAGAGCCCGATTGGGCGATGGTGGATTACCCTGAGATCGATTTCCAGGATCAGTACTACTACGCCCGTCCCAAGAGCATGGAAGTGAAGCCTAAGTCGCTGGACGAGGTGGATCCCAAGTTGTTGGCGACCTACGAAAAGTTGGGCATTCCGCTGAAGGAGCAAATGATCCTTGCAGGTGTTGAAGGGGCCGAAGACATCGACGCCGATGCGCCGCGCAAAGTGGCCGTTGATGCGGTGTTTGACAGTGTATCCGTTGGCACGACCTTTCAGGCTGAACTGAAAAAGGCTGGCGTGATCTTTTGCTCGATCTCGGAGGCCATTCAGGAGCATCCTGAGCTGGTCAAGCAGTACCTTGGTACGGTCGTTCCGCAGTCGGATAACTATTACGCGACGCTGAACTCGGCGGTGTTTTCGGATGGGTCGTTTGTTTACATCCCACCTGGCGTGAAATGCCCAATGGAACTGTCTACGTATTTCCGGATCAACGCGGAAAACACTGGCCAGTTCGAGCGGACACTGATCATCGCCGACAAGGGGTCCTATGTGTCCTACCTTGAGGGTTGTACGGCTCCCCAGCGGGACATCGCGCAGCTGCACGCAGCCGTGGTTGAGCTGGTCCTACTGGATGACGCAGAGATCAAATACTCCACCGTTCAGAACTGGTTCCCCGGGGATGAGAACGGCAAAGGCGGCATTTACAACTTTGTGACCAAGCGCGCCGATTGCCGGGGTGACCGGTCCAAGGTGATGTGGACGCAGGTCGAAACCGGTTCGTCGGTGACGTGGAAATACCCGTCTTGCATTCTGCGCGGCGACGACAGTCAGGGTGAGTTCTACTCCATTGCGATTGCTAATAACTACCAGCAGGCCGACACGGGCACCAAGATGGTGCACCTTGGCAAAAACACCAAGAGCCGGATCGTCTCCAAGGGGATTTCAGCGGGCCGCGCGCAGAACACCTACCGTGGTTTGGTGTCGATGCACCCCAAGGCCAAAAACGGGCGGAACTACACGCAGTGCGACTCGCTTCTGATCGGTGACAAATGTGGCGCGCACACCGTCCCGTACATCGAAGTGAAGAATAACTCCTCTCGGGTGGAGCATGAGGCGACGACGTCCAAGGTGGACGACGATCAGCTGTTCTACTGCCGTGCCCGTGGCATGGACGAAGAAGAGGCCGTGGCGCTGGTTGTGAACGGGTTCTGTAAGGAAGTCCTTCAGGCCCTGCCCATGGAATTCGCGATGGAAGCACAGCAGTTGGTTGCCATCTCGCTCGAAGGGTCCGTGGGCTAGAATGGTCGTAAGATGCGTCTGAAAAACCACTGAGTGAGTAACCACAACGATGCGCAAACTCATCTACATCGCAGCGGGCATGATCGGCTCGCTGCTGGGGTTCTTGGTCGATAAGTCCATTTACCCGGATGGGGGCACCACGTTGATGAAGATCGGGTTCGTGTTGGGGCTGTGTCTGGCCTACGTGGCACTGAACCGCGATCGTCCAAAAGATAAACCAGACGGCCAAGCGCCCTCTGACGAAACATAAAATTCGAGGGCCGGATGGTCCTGTAAGGAGTAAGAAAAATGCTGGATATCAAAAACCTGCACGTCAAACTTGAAGAAGAAGACAAGGTGATCCTGAAGGGCGTGAACCTGAGCATCGGCTCAGGTGAGGTCCACGCGATCATGGGGCCGAACGGCTCGGGCAAATCCACGCTGTCCTACGTGCTGTCTGGCAAAGACGGCTATGAGGTTACCGACGGCGAGGCAGCACTTGAGGGTGCAGACCTGCTGGACATGGAGCCCGAAGAGCGCGCGGCCGCTGGTCTGTTCTTGGCGTTCCAGTACCCTGTTGAGATCCCCGGTGTGGGCAACATGACGTTCTTGCGCACGGCCGTGAACGCACAGCGCAAGGCGCGCGGTGAGGATGAGCTGTCCGCAGGCGAATTCCTGAAGGTTGTGCGTGAGCGCGCCAAGACGCTGAAAATCGACGCCGACATGCTGAAGCGTCCGGTCAATGTCGGCTTCTCCGGCGGTGAGAAAAAACGTAACGAGATCCTGCAAATGGCGATGCTTGAGCCAAAGATGTGCGTTCTGGATGAAACGGACTCGGGCCTTGACGTTGATGCGATGAAGCTGGTGTCCGAAGGTGTGAACGCGCTGCGTTCCGAGGGGCGTTCGTTCCTTGTGATCACGCACTACCAGCGCCTGCTCGACCATATCAAACCTGACGTCGTGCACATCATGGCAGATGGCCGGATCATCAAGACCGGTGGCCCCGAACTGGCGCTTGAAGTCGAAAACAACGGCTACGCCGACATTCTGGCGGAGATGGCATAATGGGTCTGCCGGAAACCAAACAATCCGAGACTGAGGCGCGGGTCAATGCGCTGACGATGCCCGGCGGGGCTGCGTGGGCAGTTGAGGCCCGCAACGAGGCTTTAGCCCGTGTGCAAGCTAAGGGTATGCCCGCGCGCCGCGATGAATATTGGAAGTTCACTAAGCCTACACGGTTTGTGAGCGTAGAGCCTACGCCAGCGGCTTTGTTCGATGCCCAAGAAGAGCCGATGTTCGACGGGATCGAGCGTCTTAAGGTCGTCTTTGTCGACGGTGTCTTTGACGCCGACGCAAGTGACGATCTGGCCGCCGAAAACCTTGAAATCTGCCGTCTGGCTGATGCAACACAGGCGGACATTCATTGGGTCAAGGACCTGTACGGGATGTTGGAAACCCGGGGCCAAGACCCGGTGGACCGTCCGCTGGCTGCCCTCAACACCGCGTTTGCAACCGATGGTGTTGTTCTTCGGGCGACCGGTCCCGTGGCGCGTCCCGTAAGCATCGAATACCTTCATGCCTCTGAAATGTCAGATGCGATCTTGCACCACGTGATCCGCGTGGAAGAGGGTGCCTCCCTGACCGTTCTGGAAACCGGTCCCGCCGCTGCGCGCTTTAACAAGTGCATGGAAGTGGACGTGGCCGATGGTGCTGCGTTCCACCACATCCGTATGCAGGGCCGTGACCATGAGCGTCAGGCCGTCACACATTCGTTCGGTCGTCTGGGTCGCGAAAGCGTCTACAAAAGCTTTACGCTGACGGTGAACGGTGTCCTGACCCGCAATGAGCATGTGCTTGAATTGCTGGGCGATGACGCAGTGGCGCATATCGCAGGCGCATGTGCTGGCGATGGCGATTTTCACCATGATGATACCGTGTTCATCACCCATGATGCCGTGAACTGTGAAAGCCGTCAGGTGTTCAAGAAGGTGCTGCGCAACGGTGCGGTTGGCGTGTTCCAAGGCAAAATCCTTGTAAAAGAGGGTGCGCAAAAGACCGATGGCTATCAGATCAGCCAGTCGCTTTTGCTGGATGACGACAGCCAGTTCCTCGCGAAGCCTGAGTTGGAAATTTATGCTGATGACGTGGCGTGTTCGCACGGCTCGACCACCGGTGCCATTGATGAAACGGCCCTGTTCTATTTGCAATCGCGTGGCGTGCCCAAAAGCATTGCGACCGATCTGTTGGTTCTGAGCTTTATGGCCGAAGCCATTGATGAGATTGAGGATGAGCGTCTGCGCGACGACATTCAGGCGCGGCTAGAGGGCTGGTTGGCCCGTCGGCGCAGCTAAGGCCTGATGCCGATTTCACGCGATATTGCACGCAGCTACGTCCGCCCTCGCGCGGTCGTGGCTGAAAAGCTGGCCGCGGGCCGCCGCGAAGACCGGGTGCTTGCCTATGTCATGGGCGCCTGCCTCTTGTTGTTTGTGGCGCAGTGGCCTGTTTTGGCCCGCGCAGCGCACCTAGAGGACGGCCCTCCCTTGGACGCACGCCTTGGGGGCGCGTTGCTGGGGTGGCTCATGATCGCGCCGCTGTTTTTCTACATCGTGGCCGCTGTTATCCATGCTTTGGCGTGGGTTGTCGGGGGCAAAGGCACATGGTTTACGGCGCGCTTGGGGCTGTTTTGGACGTTGCTCGCAACGACACCTCTCATGTTGCTCAATGGTCTCGTGTCGGGGTTTTTCGGGCCGGGGGCTGAGCAAATGATTGTCGGCACTCTGGTGGTGCTTGGGTTTTTCTGGATATGGATTAACGCAATCATCGTGACCGAAGGCAAGGAGGCCGCTGGTGTTTAAGTTCTCAGACGTGCCCAACCTGATCGTTGAAAGCATCCGTGACCCGCAGGAGGGCGCGACACGTGTGTTGTCTTTTGCCCCCCCGCGGGAGGCGCTGTGGCTTTTGTTGGCTCTGGTCGCGGTTCTGTCGACACTGATGAGCCAAGTGGCCTTTGTGCTGTCGGGCGCAAGTGCAGACGCCTCAATGGGCACACTGATGGGGACCCCCGTTGGCATGGCCGCGCTACAGGCGCTGTTCATCGTGGGCACGGTTTACCTGGTCTATTGGGTGGGGCGCGCGTGCGGCGGGCAGGGCAGTTTTGAGGAAACGCTCCTGCTGGTTGTGTGGTTGCAGGTTATCTTTGTCGCGGTGCAACTGGCGCAACTGGTGTTGGCGATAGTCGCACCGTTCCTGACCTTGTTGGTGCTTGTCGCCTCGGTTGGGCTGTTTTTCTACCTTTTGACGTATTTCGTCCTCGTTTTGCACCGCTTCCAGTCGGCGGGCATGGTTTTCGCGGGGATTGTGATCAGCGGGTTCGGGACCTTGTTTGTCCTTGGCCTTGCGATGTCCATTCTCGGGATCGGCCCCGAGACGCTGTCCACCGGAGGGACATTCTGAATGACCTACAATATTGATGCGATACGCACCGATTTTCCGATCCTGTCGCGCGAGGTGAATGGCAAGCCGTTGGTCTATCTGGACAACGGGGCCAGCGCGCAAAAGCCCAAGGTTGTGATCGACGCGATCACGCAGGCCTATAGCCACGAATACGCCAACGTGCACCGGGGCCTGCATTATCTGAGCAATCTTGCCACGGACAAATACGAGGCCGTGCGCGGCAAGGTCGCCAAATTCTTGGGCATTCCGGATGAGAATGAGATCGTGTTCACCTCTGGCACAACCGAGGCATTTAACCTCGTGTCCTATGGCTGGGGTGCGCATAACCTCAAGGCCGGGGATGAGATCATCCTGTCGGTCATGGAGCATCACGCCAACATCGTCCCGTGGCATTTTCTGCGTGAGCGGTTGGGGGTCAAGCTGGTTTGGGTCGATTGCGACACGAACGGTGACCTTGACCCGCAGGCCGTGATTGACGCGATGACGCCGCGCACGCGGATGGTCGCGATCACGCATCTGTCCAACGTCTTGGGTACTGTGGTGGACGTGAAATCCATCTGTGAGGTCGCACGCGCACGGGGCATCGTGACCTGTGTTGATGGCAGCCAAGCGGCTGTCCATATGCCCGTTAACGTTGCCGATCTTGGCTGTGACTTCTATGCGATCACGGGACATAAGCTGTACGGGCCCAGCGGGTCTGGCGCGATTTACATGAAGCGTGCGCGGATGGATGAGATGCAGCCCTTTATGGGCGGTGGTGATATGATCCGGGACGTGCACCGCGACACGATCACGTGGAATGATCCGCCCATGAAGTTTGAGGCAGGTACCCCCGGGATCGTGCAGCAAATCGGTTTGGGTGTGGCGCTGGACTACATGATGGATGTCGGCATGGAGGCGATTGCCGCCCATGAAACCAGTCTGCGTGACTATGCCCGCACCCGACTGGACGGGCTGAATTGGCTGAACGTGCAGGGCAAGTCCGCGACCAAAGCGGCAATTTTCTCCTTCACGCTTGAGGGTGCGGCGCATGCGCACGACATCTCAACTGTGTTGGATAAAAAAGGCGTCGCGGTGCGCGCGGGACATCACTGTGCCCAGCCATTGATGGATCACATGGGCGTGCCTGCGACTTGCCGCGCGTCCTTTGCGATGTACAACACCACCGATGAGGTGGACGCGTTGGTCGATGCACTGGAACTGTGCCACGATCTGTTCGCCTAAGCGGTAAAGTCCGCTTCCATCGCGCCCGTGAGCTGCAATAGCTGGGCGGGCGCGATGGGAAAGACATGGCGTGGTGTGCCTGCTGCGGCCCAAATCTGGTTAAAGTCATTGAGACGCGGATCGAAGTAGATTGGTGTGGGGTTTAGGTGCCCGATGGGCGCCACGCCGCCAATGGCAAATCCTGTTTGTGCACGGACCGTGGCCGCATCAGCGCGACCCAAGTCTTGGCCTGCGACTCGGGCGGCTTTGTCGGCATCGACTTGGTTGCCACCCGCAGTCACAAACAAAACACAGCCCTGCGGCCCCTGAAAAACGATGCTCTTGGCGATTTGGTCCAAGTCGCAGCCCACGGCGTCAGCCGCTTGTTGGGCGGTGCGCGTCTCTCCGGGCATCTCGACGGGGGTTGCGTTGATATTGGCGTCCAGAAGGACGCGCGCGACACGTTTCAGGCTTTTGCTCATGGGTGCATTGGGCCGGTTGACGCGGGCAGGCGCAAGGGCAAAAGTCCGGGCATGACGTTTCTTTCCCGGCTGACCCGCGCACCGCGCGCCTATGCTCCCGATATCGCTGCTGATTGCCTTGCGCAGTTGCCTGTTCCTGCTGATGTACGGGGGCTTGTGTCTGGCGCTGCGGGCTGTAGCCCATTTCTGAGCCGGCTGATGCTGCGCGAGGCCGCGTGGCTTGAGGGCGTTTGGGATACGCCACCTGAGATCACGTTGGACGCCGTTTTGGACCGTGTCGCGCACCTGCCGCAGGCAGAGGTGGGCACCGGGCTGCGCCAAGCCAAGCGGCAAGTCGCGCTGTTGACCGGGCTCGCGGATTTGGGCGGTGTCTGGCGGGGTCTTGAGGTCACTCAGGCACTGACCCGCTTGGCCGATACCGCAACGCACCGTGCCCTGACGGCCTGCGCAGAGGCGGAAATCACGCGCGGCAAACTGCCCGGTGCGACCGCAGATGACATCGCGACTGCGGGGGGGATGGTCGCACTTGCGATGGGTAAGATGGGCGCGGGAGAGTTGAATTACTCCTCCGACATCGACCTCATCTGCCTGTTCGACGAGACGCGCTTTGACCCGGCCGACTACGGTGAGGCGCGCCAGTCATTCGTGCGGATCACCCGCCGTGCGATGGCACTGCTGTCTGAGGCGACAGGTGACGGCTACGTGTTTCGCACAGACCTGCGACTGCGGCCCGATCCGTCGGTCACGCCCGTGTGTCTGTCGATGGAAGCGGCAGAGCGCTACTATGAGGCGCTTGGGCGCACGTGGGAGAGGGCCGCACATATTAAGGCCCGTTCAGCCGCCGGTGATGTCGCGGCTGGCGAGGCGTATTTGACCCGGCTTCGGCCGTTTGTCTATCGCCGCCATCTCGATTTTGCGGCCATCCAAGATGCGCATGATATCCGGCTCAAACTGCGGCACGCCAAACGCGTGGGTGGGCCTTTGGTGCTAGAGGGTCACAATGTGAAACTTGGCCTCGGTGGCATTCGTGAGATCGAGTTTTTCACCCAGACCCGGCAGTTGATTGCGGGTGGGCGCGACCCATCCCTGCAAAAGTGCGGCACGCTTGAGGCGTTGGGTGCGCTACAGTCCGCAGGCTGGATACCCGAGGAAACGCAGACCACTCTGTCTGATGCGTACCTGTGGCTGCGCGACGTGGAACACAGATTGCAGATGGTCCAAGACGCGCAAACCCACAGCCTGCCGCAAACGGCTGAGGATTTTGATCGGCTCGCGGCCTTTATGGACATGGATGTCGCGGACCTGCGCACGCGCTTGACTCAGACGTTCAATACCGTCGAAACCTGCACTTCCGCATTTTTTGCGCCCAGCAGTCCGGTGCCAGAAGTGGCGGATTTGCCGTTCTCGGATGAGGCTTTGGCGCAGGTGGATCGCTGGGCGACGTATCCGGCGCTCCGCTCCGAACGGGGGCGGGAGCTGTTTACCCGTCTGCGCCCCAAACTGTTGTTGAGCCTTGGACGCGCGGCAAAACCCGACGAGGCATTGTTCAGTTTTGACGGCTTTTTGCGTGGACTGCCAAGCGGGGTGCAGGTGTTTTCGCTGTTCGCCGCAAACCCACAGCTGATTGATTTGATCGTTGATATTTGCGCCACGGCACCTGACCTTGCGCGGTACCTATCGCGCAATGCCAAGGTGTTGGATGCCGTGATCGGGGGGGATTTTTTTGCGCCGCTACCTGATCGTGCGGCACTACGGGCTGCGCTGAGTGATGCTTTGTCTGCGGCAGGCGACTATGAGGGCCAATTGGACATCGCGCGCCGTTGGCAGCAAGAGGCGCATTTTCGTATCGGGGTCCACATGCTGCGCGGCACGATCGACACGGCCGAAGCCGGCACCCGTTATGCCGATTTGGCCGAGGCTGTGGTTCAAGCGTTATGGCCCGCAGTTGTCGCTGAGTTCGAGACCAAGCACGGGACATTGCCGGGGCAGGGGGCTGCGGTGATCGCGATGGGCTCCCTTGGGGCGCGGCGGTTGACGGCGCGGTCTGATCTGGACCTGATTGTGATCTATGATGCCCCGCCGGATGCTGAATCCACCGGGCCACGGTCCCTGCCGCCCCGCAGCTATTTTGCGCGGCTCACGCAGGCCCTGATCACGGCCATGACAGCCCCCACGGGCGCGGGGCGGTTGTATGAGGTCGACATGCGGCTTCGTCCGTCAGGCAAACAGGGGCCGGTCGCAACCGCGCTCAGCAGTTTTGACGCCTACCAACGCACCGAGGCTTGGGTATGGGAGCATTTGGCCTTAACCCGCGCACGGGTGATTGTGGGCGCACCCGAACTGGCCCAAACGCTTGAGGCGATCCGCAGTGAGGTTTTGGCCCAAAGCCGGTTTGGGGCGGATGATGTCGCGGCAGCTTTGGTGGATATGCGCGCGCGGTTTATCGCAGCGGGCCGGGTGGGGCATGCCTCGGCCACCAAATCTGGACCCGGCCGGATGCAGGAAATTGAGCTGATTGGGCAGGCGAACGCCCTGATCGCAGGGCGACCTGTGCGCAGTACCTCGGGGCAATTGGCCGTGAGAGGCGGGTTTTGCGACGCCGAAGATCAGGCCGAATTGGCCCGCATCTATGCGCAGCTGTCGCAGTACCAGCAGGCGCTGCGCCTGCTTACGGCTGATGACCCTGACCCCGAAACACTGGGCATTGGCGGGCAGAGTTTTCTGCTGACCCTAACGGGGCATAAGGCGCTGACTGACCTGAAAACGTCGCTGCATGATGCGCCTGCGCGTGCAGATAGCATCATCACGAAGATGCTTGCTAAGTCCTGCGTGCAGGATACCTAAGAGCGGCACGCATTGAGCGGCACAGGGCGATAGGAGAGACCATGACAATGGACGGACGCGCGGATTTTGACCCCAAGGGTTTGGTTTGGGAATCCTTTCGGATTGAAGGCATCACGCTGGAAGAATGCCGCTCAATCTTTTTGGATTGGGCACTGAGCCTGAGCACTAGCGAGCCGAAGCCCGCAATTGAGGCGTTATTGTTGCGCCACATGACAGCCGACGATGATCATCCGATGAAGCAAGTCCTACGCGAAGGGCTTGCGGAGCAGCCTGCACCCGGACGACGTGGCGGCCGGGCGGCCCGTGTCGGCAGCTAGGGCTGTTGTCTGAGCCCATCGAGAGCTTTGATCACTAAATCGCGGCGCGCCATTGTGCGCTTGCGCCTTAACTGGCCGCCGAACATCTCGGCGCCGGCACGGTCTTGGGCGTATGCTGCGTAATTGTTCAGCGTAAACAGGATTAGTTTTAACCGGTTCATGACTTTTTCTCCCGCATTTGGGTGGAACGTCTGGGTCGGCAGCCGGTCATCCGCCATAGCAAAGGGTAGTGCGTCGTCCTGTCGCATCAACCGCAAATGCTGGGTGATGCGAGTCAACGTGATCAAGAAGGGGGAGGGATGGTAGGCCCGGCAGGACTTGAACCCGCAACCAAAGCGTTATGAGCGCTCTGCTCTAACCAATTGAGCTACAGGCCCCCGGCGGCGTCACAGATCGTCGCCGCACCGTGTGCATATCACGGCCAAAAAGGGGGTCAAGCGACAGACGCATCCTTTGATGATCTAAGCGGGCCAAGCGACAGGGTCCTTTCCTTCGGGGCCTGCCTGCGCTATGCCGCCGGGCATTAGCAATGGAGTGCCCCATGACCGACAAACCCGGCCTCACTTACGCCGATGCAGGCGTAGATATTGACGCGGGCAATACGCTCGTGGAGCGGATCAAACCAGCAGCCAAGCGGACGTCGCGGCCTGGTGTGATGGCGGGTCTAGGAGGTTTTGGCGCTTTGTTTGACCTCAAGGGCGCGGGCTACAGCGATCCCATCCTTGTGGCGGCAACGGATGGTGTGGGCACCAAGCTGCGTATTGCGATTGATACCGGCAACGTGGACGGGGTGGGCATCGATCTGGTGGCCATGTGCGTCAACGATTTGGTGTGTCAGGGGGCCGAGCCTCTGTTTTTCTTGGATTACTTTGCGACCGGCAAGCTAGAGTTGGACAGTGCTACGCGCATCATCAACGGTATAGCGGCCGGGTGTGAGGCATCTGGCTGCGCGCTCATCGGTGGTGAGACCGCTGAGATGCCCGGCATGTATGATGGCGGCGACTTTGATCTTGCGGGTTTTGCTGTCGGCGCGATGGAACGTGGCGCAGACCTGCCTGCGGGTGTTGGTGCGGGTGATGTCCTGCTGGGGTTGGCTTCCGACGGGGTGCATTCCAACGGTTATTCGCTGGTGCGCCGGATCGTGGCGCGCTCTGGCCTTGCGTGGGATGATGCTTGTCCGTGGGACGCAGCGCAGACGCTTGGGGCGGCTCTTTTGACGCCTACGCGGTTGTACGTGAAGGGGGCCGTGGCTGCGATCAAGGCGGGCGCGGTACATGGGCTTGCCCATATTACCGGCGGTGGCTTGACCGAAAACCTGCCACGCGCCTTGCCCGAAGGTTTGGGCGCAGAGATTGACCTGTCGCGCATTTCTGCCTCGCCTGTGTTTGGGTGGCTGGCACAAGAGGGCGGTTTGGACGAGGCAGAAATGCTCAAGACGTTTAACTGCGGTGTGGGCATGATTGCGATTGTGCCTGCTGACCGCGCCGCTGATGCGCGTGCGGCGTTTGAAGCCGCAGGGCATGCCGTGACCGAGCTGGGCCATGTGGTCGAAGGCGCCGGCGTGGCATATTCGGGCGCCCTCGCGTGAGCAAACGCGTTGCGATTCTGCTGTCGGGCGGCGGGTCCAACATGATGACGCTCGTCGACAGCATGACGGGCGATCATCCGGCGCGTCCCTGCTTTGTCGGATCCAACGATCCGAACGCCGGTGGTTTGGCCAAGGCCGTGGCGCGGGGCATTCCCACGGGCTCTGTGGATCACAAACCCTTTGGCAAGGACCGCGGCGCGTTTGAGGATGCCTTGCGCGCATTGATCGACGCGCATGCGCCTGACATCGTGTGCCTTGCGGGGTTTATGCGGGTGCTGACGGCGGATTTTGTGCAAGCCTATGAAGGGCGGATGCTCAACATTCATCCCAGTTTGCTGCCCAAATACAAAGGCTTGCATACTCATGCCCGCGCTCTTGAAGCCGGTGATACCGAAGCCGGCTGTACCGTGCATGAGGTCACGCCGCTGTTAGATGATGGCCCGATTTTGGGTCAGGCCCGTGTGGCGGTTGAGGCTGGTGACACGCCAGACACCCTTGCGCAGCGGGTTTTGACGCAAGAACATCGCCTGTACCCTGCGGTGCTGCGACGGTTCGCGTCCGGTGATCGTACGCCAGTTATCTTGTGATTGCTTTCCATTCACCGCGCTTTGTTCTAGGCAGGAGCGGAATTGGACAAGACGAACCTGATGGCCGCTAAAAACATTCCCCTGATCACCACCACCGACCTTTTGGCCGCGTTCTGCGCGCGGGCTGCGAAATATCCCTATGTCACAGTCGACACAGAGTTTTTGCGGGAACGGACCTATTACTCTAAACTGTGCCTCGTGCAGCTGGCCTATCCGGGTGAGGGCGTGGACGGCGACGAAGCAATCCTGCTCGATCCCCTTGCTGAGGGGCTCTCGATGGAGCCGCTTTACGAATTGTTCCGGGATGCAGGCGTGGTCAAAGTGTTCCACGCCGCGCGCCAGGATCTTGAGATTTTTTGCGTCGATGCGGATCTGATCCCGGCGCCTTTGTTCGACACACAGGTTGCGGCGATGGTTTGCGGCTTTGGTGAACAGGTTGGCTATGAGACGCTTGTGCGCAAGATCGCGAAGGCAAGCCTTGATAAATCGAGCCGCTTTACGGATTGGTCGCGGCGTCCGCTGACGGATGCGCAGATGACCTATGCGTTGGCGGATGTCACGCACCTGCGCACGATCTACGAATTCCTTGCGGCGCGTTTGGACAAAACCGGACGTCGGGCGTGGGTCGAAGAAGAAATGGCGGTTCTAACGGACCCTGCCACCTATCGCGTGAACCCTGAGGCCGCATGGGAGCGGCTGAAAATGCGGACCTCCAGCCCTCGGTTCCTAGCCATTGCCAAGGAATTGGCGAGCTTTCGTGAGGCATTCGCGCAGGATCGGAATATCCCACGTAGCCGCGTCTATAAGGACGATGCCCTGATGGAGTTGGCGTCTACCAAGCCGACATCACACCAAGACCTTGGCAAGTCCCGCCTGCTGCTGCGCGAAGCGCGGCGTGGCGACATCGCGGATGGGATCATCGCGGCCGTGGCCAAAGGGCAGGCCGTGCCGCAAGATCAGCTGCCAAAGCCGCCCAAATCCCGTGATCGGGCCGAGATTAACGCAGGCCTTTCGGATCTTTTGCGCGTTCTGCTGAAGGCCAAGGCCGAAGAGGCCGGTGTCGCGCAGAAATTGATCGCCACCGCTTCTGACCTTGATGATATCGCATCGGGCATTCGGACAGGCGATTGGCTTAAGGGCTGGCGTGGCAAGGTCTTTGGCGCAGACGCGCTACGGCTGTGCAACGGTGAGATCGCTTTGTCGTGCCAAGGCACAGCCGTCAAAATTGTTGAGGTCTCTCAGCTTAGCGGCTGACAGTCCGGCGGTTTTGGCCTGCGATGATTGTGATCGTGCGGGCGTCACCCAGCGTTTGCGTGCTGAGGAATGTACCGGCCAATACTTCACGCGCTGCGTTTGCGCCAACGGGGGCGGCGGTCACGGGCTGCTTGACGCGGAATTCAAATGTCAGCCCTGTGCCGTCCTGAGTGTCGACGGGCACCAAAACAGCCTCCCAAAAACCCTGAGTACTGGCGAGCCCTAGGGTGGAGATAATGGCCCCGCCCGGTGTCGGCTCAACCTTGAGGTTGAGGACTTGTGCAATCAGGACATCGTCGCGGACTTCGGCCGTTGTATCAGGGGTGGTTGCAACGGTTTCGCTATCACCGCCAAACCAATTGAACGGGTTTAGGCGGCTTTCTGATACGCGACCACAGCCCACCAAAACCGCTGCCGTTACCACGGCTGTCACCATCCACTTGCCCATGTCCTGCCCCTTTTTGTCAGCCGCATCCGCGGTGTCTGATGCGTAGCCCAATCCCGCGCCGGAGGAAAGTCCGCAGCCGCCGGAGCCAGTGATAGGCATTGGGACTGGACCTTTGGGTCCTGACGGCCTAGCTCGTTGCGCATAGAAAAAGGAGCCCACCATGGCAACAGAAGCCTTTGAAGAGCTTGCAGAGACATTTGAGTTTCTGGACGATTGGGAAGACCGCTATCGTCATGTGATCGATATGGGCAAGGCGTTTCCGCCCTTGGATGAGGCCGTCAAGGTGCCGGCGACTAGGGTGGATGGGTGTGCCAGCCAAGTTTGGATCCTACCGCGGATCGAGGGGCAGGGGCCCGAGGCGCAGTTTGATTTTGAAGGCGAGAGTGACGCGATGATTGTACGCGGCCTGATCGCGGTTTTGCATGCGCTTTACGCAGGCCTTTCGGTCAAGGATGTGAGCGCTGTGGATGCACCTGCAGAATTGGCGCGGCTGGGGTTGAATGACCACCTTTCGGCGCAACGGTCGAACGGGTTGCGCGCCATGGTTGAGCGTATCCGCAAGACCGCACAAGAAGCGGCGACGGTTTAATCCGTCACGTCGTTCAACAGCTTACCTGATTTGGGCGGCCCCAAAAAAAAGGCCGAGCACAAGGCTCGGCCGAAGTCCAACAGGGAGGTGAAGACGCGAGCCGAAGCTCATCAGCGCCTTCGAGAGTTCAAATAGGTGGCAATGTGCTTTACAACAAGGCACTTTTATGACGCAGGTGCGAATAGCCGCTATGCGTGTGCAGAATACCTAGGCGACGTTACTGCTTTCGGCAGCTCGTTTGAGCTTGCGGTAAGCAATGACCTCTTCCTGCACAAAATCCCGAAAGACTTCGACCCGGCGTGAGTGGCGTAATTCTTCGGGGTAGGCGAGAAAAACAGGCACCTCACGCGAAAGAGCCGTAGGCACAACCGGCACAAGGTCCGGAAAGTCGCGGGTGAGATAATCGGGCAAGACCCCAACGCCAAGGTCATAGATGACCCCCTGCAACACACCGAAGTAGTTGTTAACGGTCAAGAAATTCTCAACCCCTTCTTCTTGCAACTGTCGGATCAATTGGGCACCAGCGTTCACCTGAAAGCTGTTGGCGTTTTGACAAATCACGCGGTGGTTTTGCAGGTCGCTCATCGTCTCGGGTGTGCCATGCGCCTCGAGGTAACTGGGTGAGGCATACATCCGCATCCGAATGTCCATGAGCCGCTTGCGCACCAAATCTGCTTGGCTCGGCTCTTTCATTCGGATTGCGACGTCTGCTTCGCGCATCGGTAGGTCCAACACACGCTCCTCTAGCATCAGGTCAATTTTGAGGTCTGGGTACTTTTCATAAAGCTTTGCGAGTCGCGGCGCGAGCCAGAGCGTGCCGAATCCGATGGTGGTCGTGACGCGCAGTTCGCCAAAGATTTCTTCTTCGCTATCGCGGATACGCGCATTGGCGGCATCGAGTTTCTTTGCCATCGAATTGGTCGCATCAAACAACAACTCGCCCTGTTCTGTCAGGATAAGGCCCCGCGCGTGGCGGTGAAATAATGTCGTGCTTAGGCTTTCCTCAAGAGAGCGGATCTGGCGGCTGACGGCTGATTGGGAGAGGTGGAGCGTTTCGCCAGCGTGTGTCAGGCTGCCCGCAGACGCCACCGCGTGGAAAATTCTCAGCTTGTCCCAGTCCATTCGTAAGTGCCCCTGTGGCTAATGCGGTTTTAATTGGTAGCGGTATCGCACATGCGTGGTTACTTGCGAACCGCCAATTTGGTAACATTCTGAACTAACGCGGAAAACGTAACGGCAAGTAGAATTTTCTTGTAGGTCATAGATTATGACCTATATTTAAATCAAGGATCGCTTCGCATGGGAGGTATGTGATGAGCCTGTTGGATGTCCGTCTGAGTGACCGCTACGATCTGAAAAAGGACCAGGTGCTGCTAAATGGGACGCAGGCGCTGGTCCGATTGATGCTCATGCAAAAGGCGCGGGACCGTGCGGCAGGGCACAACACTGCAGGCTATGTCACTGGGTACCGCGGCTCGCCTTTGGGGGCGGTCGACATGCAAATGACCCGCGCGCGTGATGTCCTCACGGAGCAGGACATTCGTTTTGATCCCGGTTTGAACGAAGACCTAGCTGCAACCGCCATTTGGGGAACGCAACAGGCTGCCTTGCGGGGTGAGGGGCGGTTCGATGGTGTGTTTGGGTTGTGGTACGGTAAGGGGCCGGGCGTTGATCGGTCTGGCGATGCAATGCGGCACGCCAACATGGCAGGGACTGCGCCGCTCGGCGGTGTGCTGATGGCCTGCGGTGATGACCACACGGGCGAAAGCTCAACCACATGCCACCAATCTGACTGGGCGTTGGTTGATGCCCATATGCCGGTTCTAAATCCCGCCGGGGTGCAGGAGATTTTAGACTACGGGTTGTACGGGCTGGCGCTTAGCCGGTTTGCGGGGGTTTGGTCCGGCCTGAAACTGATGAAAGATACCGTTGAGGTCACGGCCGTCGTGAATGGTCGCGCTGATCGGATGCAGTTCGTGACCCCCGAAATCGATTTGCCCCCCGGTGGTTTGCACATCCGGCTTGGCGATCACTGGATCCCCCAAGAGGAGCGGCTGGTTTGTCACAAACGTCCGGCGGCCGAGGCATTTGCCCGAGCCAATAAGATTGACAGACGGATGCAGGGACGGGCCGGTGCGCGCATCGGGTTGGTGGCCGCGGGTAAAAACTGGCTCGAGTTGGTGCATGCCATGGGGGCCTTGGGGCTGGATGCAAAAGCTTGCGAGGCGCTTGGTATTACGACCTACAAAGTGGGCCAAACATGGCCGCTGGATATGGCGTCTTTGCGTGATTGGGCCGAGGGTCTTGATGTCATCGTTTGTATCGAAGAGAAACGTAAGCTTATCGAAGTGCAGGTCAAAGAGGCCATCTTTGATGACCGGCGCGGGCGGCAGGTTTATGGAGCGCTTGGCCCAAACGGTGCCGCGTTGTTCCCGTCCCACTTCGCGCTCGATCCCGCCGACGTTGCGGAAACGCTGGGCAAACTCTTGCAGGAGCTTGGCGTGGAATCGCCGCCTATCCAAGCGGGACTGAGCAAGCTGCAGGCGGCCCGTACCCAGGAAATCGCGCCAGATTTGGCAACACGCAGTCCGTACTTTTGTTCGGGCTGCCCGCACAATACCTCGACCAAGGTGCCAGACGGTGCGCGCGCAGGTGCGGGCATCGGGTGTCACGTCATGGCGTTGTGGATGGATCGCGGAACCGAAGGCTATACGCACATGGGGGCTGAGGGGGCCAACTGGATTGGTGAGGCGCCGTTTTCGACACGCAAACATGTGTTCCAAAACCTTGGGGAGGGGACGTACAACCACTCAGGGTTGATGGCCATTCGGGCCGCTCGCGCCGCGGGCACAAATATCACCTACAAAATTCTTTATAACGATGCTGTTGCGATGACCGGTGGGCAAAGCAACGATGGTGACCTGCCGCCAGAGCAAGTGGCCCGAGAGGTTCTCGCGGCCGGGGTTAAGACTGTCGTTGTTGTTTACGATCCTAAAGAAGAGGTGGACAAAACACGTTTTCCTGCCGATTTGGAATGGCACACCAGAGATCACTTGGGTGCAGTTCAGACCCGTTTACAAAGCGTTGAGGGCGTTTCGGTTTTGCTGTTCATCCAAACCTGTGCGGCGGAAAAACGGCGTCGTCGCAAACGCGGCAGCTTCCCTGATCCCGAAAAGCGTATGTTTATCAATACGGATGTGTGTGAAGGGTGCGGCGACTGCTCGGTTCAATCAAACTGTGTGTCTATCATCCCGGTTGAGACCCCGTTCGGGACAAAGCGGGCAATCGAGCAATCTTCTTGTAACAAAGATTACAGCTGCGCAGATGGGTTTTGCCCGTCGTTTGTCACCGTAGAGGGCGGCGTGCCGCGCAAGGCCGCGATCACGCATGTGGTGGTGCCTGACTTACCAGAGCCAGAATTGCCGACGATCGACGGCACGTTCAATGTGTTGGCAACGGGCGTCGGTGGGACAGGTGTTGTGACGCTGGGGGCCGTGCTGGCGATGGCTGCCCATCTTGATGGCAAAGGTGCCGCCATGATGGAGATGGCAGGATTGGCGCAAAAGGGCGGCGCGGTTACAGTCCATTGCCGCCTTGCGAACACACCCAGTGATATCAGCGCGATACGTGTCGCAATCGGTGAATGTGATACGTTGATCGGGGGGGACTTGGTTGTTTCCGCTGGGGCCAAAACGCAGACACTGCTTGACCCCGCTCGTACCCATGCAGTGGTTAATACGCATGAAACAACGACCAGCGCCTTCACCCTGAACCGAGACTATTCTCTGCCGGGCGATGGCCTCCGCGCCGCTTTGTCTGAGCGGCTGGGTTCAAGACTGATGTCAATCGACGCGTCCGAGCTGTCAAAGGTTCTGATGGGCGACTCGATCTATGCCAATATGATGTTGTTGGGTGCGGCTTGGCAGGCAGGACGTTTACCTGTTTCACTTGCGGCGTTAACCCAAGCGATTACGCTAAACGGTGCGGCAGTTGATCGGAACAGACAGGCGTTCACCTATGGTCGGTGGGCTGCTTTTGATCCGCAAAGTATAGCGGATCTGTTGGCGCCATCGGAGCCAGATTCACAGGACCCTGAGGCTGCGCGCATTGCGCATCTTAAGGCGTATCAAGGTCGACGTCTTGAGAAGCGATACCTGCGTTTGCTCGAATTGGCACCGGATGCACAGCTGCGCGATGCGATGGCCGCCAGCTTTCATAAATTGCTGACCTACAAGGACGAATACGAAGTTGCACGGCTGCTGCGCGGGACAAAGGCGCAGGCTGAGGCGGCATTTGATGGGCCTATGACTTTAACCTATCATCTCGCGCCGCCAATGCTGTCACGCGTTGGGCCTAATGGGCGTCCGCTCAAGCGGGCATTTGGATCTTGGTTGGAAAAAATGTTCCCGATATTGGCATACGGCAAGCACCTGCGCGGAACCCCTTTTGACGTTTTCGGCTATGCAGAAGAACGGCGCAAAGAGCGTGCTTTGATTAGTCAATATGAACAGGACATGAAGCGCCTTTTGCCGATGCTAACAGCAGAGAACCGCGATCTGATCCTATCAATAGCCAAGCTGCCGCTCGACATCAGGGGATTTGGTCCCGTAAAGGCCGCCGCTATGGAGGCCGCGGCACAGCGACGTGCAGAGCTGTTGAGCGCAATCGACCGTGGCCCCAGTGCAACCATGCCCGAAGCCGCTGAATAACTATCCGCGTCGCACGAAAAAGGCAGTGCCGTCTTTTTGGTCGTCGCTGCCTTCAAAGGTGTGGCCGGCCTCGGCACAAAAATGCGGCACATCAACATGAGCTGCTGGATCATCCGCAAGTAGGCAAGCGACTTGGCCTGGGGCCAAGTCAGCGATCCGTTTTCGCAACCGCAGAACGGGCAGGGGGCATAGCAGCCCGCGCGCATCTATCTCTAGGTCAAAATCTCGCATGCGCCTGTCCCTTTAACCACCTTGTGATACCTAATTGCGGATTAACCGTGCCCTTTTTGGGCTAGTCAGTTCCGCGATACGGCTCAACATATTGTAGAGCCATGTCCCACGGGAAAAAGATCCAAGTGTCTTGACTGACGCCCGTAATGAACGTGTCCACCATCGGCTCGCCCTTGGGCTTTGCATAGACTGTTGCAAAGTGTGCGTTCGGGTAAAGGCCACGCACAACTTCTAGGGTCTTGCCGCTGTCCACGAGATCATCGATTACCAACACACCGGTACCGTCGCCCATCAGCTCGTCCGAGGGTTTGTTCAAGACAACTGCCTCACCCTGCGTTTGATGATTATAGCTGCGGACTGAAATCGTATCGACCATGCGAATATCCAACTCACGCGCGACGATCATGGCAGGTGCCATACCCCCCCGGGTGATTGCGACAATCGCGCGCCAAGCACCATCATCGGGCCCGCGCCCGTCGAGGCGCCATGCAAGAGCCCGGCTGTCACGGTGGATTTGGTCCCAGCTGATGTGGAAACCCTTTTCATGGGGTAAACGCGTGCTCATGCGGATTAATCCTTTTTGTCGACGGTGATGTCAGGGGCGTCTACGGCTTTCATACCCACAACGTGATAGCCTGAATCCACATGGTGGACCGTGCCAGTCACGGCGGAGCTAAGATCGCTCAACAGATACATAGCCGATTTGCCGACTTCTGTCGTTGTCACCGTGCGGCGGAGGGGCGAATTATGCTCGGTCCATTTCATGATGTACCGGAAGTCGCCAATGCCGGAGGCTGCGAGCGTTTTGATCGTACCGGCCGAGATCGCGTTAACGCGGATATTTTGCTTGCCCAGATCCTCGGCCATGTACTGCACCGATGTTTCCAGCGCCGATTTCGCCAAGCCCATCACGTTATAATGCGGCATCACTTTTTCCGCGCCGTAATAGGTGAGCGTCAACATTGAGCCCCCGTTTGGCATCATCTTTTCGGCGCGCTGTGCGACGGCCGTGAACGAATAGACCGAGATGTTCATCGTCATCAGGAAGTTATCGAGCGATGTGTCGATATAACGTCCGCGCAGTTCAGATTTATCTGAAAATCCAATGGCATGAACGACAAAGTCGAAGTGGTCCCAGTGTTCCTTGAGGCCATCAAACATGGCGTCGATCGAGGCCATATCGCCGACGTCACAGGGCAGGACAATGGTGCTGCCCAGTTGTTCGGCCAGCGGTAGGACCCGCTTTTTTACCGCGTCGCCTTGATAGGAAAACGCCAACTCTGCGCCTTGCTCGGCGCAAGCTTGCGCGATGCCCCATGCGATCGATTTGTCGTTCGCAAGGCCCATAATTAGCCCGCGTTTGCCGTTCATAAGTCCTTGCATTTCCATCGCCTCAGATCATCTCTATGTGGGTTGATGTGCTTTAGGCGAAACCGTCGGGCGCATCAAGTTCCAAGCCGACAATGGGGAAAAGGTCACAATGGGCAGCAACGATACACAGAGCCAAGATATCTTTGCAGGGGACGATCCGTTTCAGATTGCGCGTCGTTGGATGGCAGAGGCTGAGGCGTCTGAGCTGAACGATCCCAACGCGATTGCCTTATCCACGGTGGATGCGGATGGCATGCCTAACGTGCGCATGGTTTTGCTAAAAGAGATCGAGGACAACGCGTTTGTCTTTTACACCAATTACACATCCGTAAAGGGCCAAGAGATCACGCAAGCTGGGAAGGCTGCGTTTGTGTGCCATTGGAAATCCTTGCATCGCCAGATCCGCGTGCGCGGCGTGGTTGAGCGGGAGGAGGGGCCTCAGGCGGATGCCTATTATGCAAGCCGTTCCTTGAAATCGCGACTTGGGGCGTGGGCATCGGCGCAGAGCCAGCCGCTCAAGTCGCGCGGAACGTTGATGGCGGAGGTGGCCAAGGTGACGACGCAGCATGGTACTGCCCCCACGAGGCCACCATTCTGGGGCGGGTTTCGGATTATGCCGGTTGAGATCGAACTGTGGGCGGATGGGGCCTACAGGTTGCATGATCGGTTTCGCTGGACCCGGTCAGAAGCTGCGGCGCGGACGCGTGAACACGATCCAGCGGCTTGGTCTACACAGCGTCTAAACCCTTAGGTCCGCGACGGCCGAATGCTTGCTGCATTGTATCGTTCTGCGTATCAATGCGACCCAGACTTGCGATTGATCACATAATCGCACAAAGTGAGGAAAAAATTGGGGACAGGGCATAAAGTGGACCGCGTTGCAGTAGAAAATATTTCCGACGAAGACCTTATTCGTTGTGAGGGTACAATTAAGTGGTTCGATGTGACGCGCGGTTTTGGCTTTGCCACCTGTGCGCAGGTCGACGGGGACGTGTTGCTGCACATGAATGTGTTGCGCAACTTTGGCCAAAGCTCTGTGCCTGATGGGGCGAGCGTTACCTTTGACGTGCAACGCACATCACGCGGGTTTCAAGCCGTTGAAGTGTTTGCCATCGTGCCACCCTTTCTTGATTTGGACACGCAGGAAGAAATGCCTGAGTTCATGCAGCCAGTACCAGATGGCACGCCGTTTCTACCGGCGCGGGTCAAGTGGTTCGACAAGGCCAAGGGCTTCGGCTTTGCGAACGCCTTTGGCTCTACTGACGATATTTTTGTCCACGCTGAGGTTTTACGCCGGTTCGGCCTAGCGGATCTCCAGCCCGGCGAGGCGATTTGCCTACGCACAATCATGGGCGAACGGGGGCTATTGGCGGCAGAGGTGCGGCGTTGGGAATATTACGAAACACCGTCCTAACGGCCGGGCTGCTCGCGACCTTTGGTGCGGCGAGCACTGCCATTGCCGACTGTTCTGCGGATCGTGTCGATCTGCGTGGATCGTTTGGACAAGTCTCATTTGCCGTCAACTTGGCGGACAGCCCCCAAGAACGTGCGCAGGGTCTAATGCATGTCGAGAGTATGCCTCGCTTTGAGGGGATGCTCTTCATTTACGAATCTCCTCAGCCGCTGGCGTTTTGGATGCGCAACACGCTCATCCCGCTGGATATGATCTTTCTTAATGCCGCCGGAGAGATTCGGCACATTCACGCAAACGCAATCCCCCACGATGAGACCCCCATTCGTGCGCCTGAGCCGGGCCTCGCGGTGCTGGAAATCAATGGCGGAATGGCGAAAGCGCTTAATTTGGCTGTTGGAGACGTGCTGCGACACCCTGGATTGCCCCAAGATATAGCGGTTTGGCCCTGCTCAGAAAATTAACCGCAAAAGAAGGTGAAGTTGGGTCTTTTCAAGCCCGACGAAACCCATTAGAGCGACGGTGTGTCGGGGCGTGGCGCAGTCTGGTAGCGCACCTGTTTTGGGTACAGGGGGTCGTGAGTTCGAATCTCGCCGCCCCGACCACCGCAACTTCGGTTGCACATTTTCTAAGCAAGACATCACATGGATATTAACCCCACTTAACACTGGGTTAATGACCGTTTTTTGTCGTTAACTTGTGTCTTCTTGAGACTTTACCTGAGGTAAAGGCGCTAAGCCCCCGGTGTTTAACGCTTTTGTTTTTTTTGGCAGTTGATGTGCTTAGAGGCTTGAATCGAAGGGGGCGAAAACATGGGCGCACCCCCTCATTCGTCAAGGATATTTTTGCTGTGGATTGTTTGATTTTTCAATTGACCCAATAGGTCCGACTACGGCAAGTTGTGTGGGCGGCGCAGGATTGCACTATATATGGTGCCGCAGCGGAACAATCATCTTCATCCCCATTATGGGCTCGGCGCGGCACCGCGCGCCATCGAAGACGTGCGTTTCAACGCGGCAGCACGCGCTGCCAATTATTTAATGCGCCGGAGGCAGATATGAAAATTGAGCGGAAACTCACGCAGGATGGTCAAGACGCGTATGCGAACTTGGCCTTCACAACGACGACATCCGAAATCCGTAACCCTGACGGGACAACAGTGTTCAAATTGGACGCAGTTGAAGTGCCGGAAAGCTGGAGCCAAGTCGCCAGCGATGTGATCGCTCAGAAATACTTCCGCAAGGCCGGTGTGGCTGCGTGCCTCAAGACGGTTAAAGAAAAGGGCGTGCCCGAATTCTTGTGGCGCTCGGTTCCTGATGAGGACGCGCTGGCCAAATTGCCCGAAGAGGATCGTTTCGGCGGCGAGACCTCTTCGAAGCAGGTGTTTAATCGTCTGGCTGGTGCATGGGCCTATTGGGGCTGGAAGGGCGGCTACTTTACGACCGAAGCTGACGCGCGTGCCTACTTCGACGAAATGCGCTTGATGCTGGCCAAGCAGATGGCCGCACCAAACTCACCACAGTGGTTCAACACTGGCCTTCACTGGGCCTATGGCATCGATGGACCGGCGCAAGGCCACCACTATGTGGATTACAAGACCGGCAAATTGACCAAGTCGACCTCGTCGTACGAACATCCGCAACCCCACGCATGCTTCATCCAATCTGTCTCAGATGACTTGGTGAACGAGGGCGGCATCATGGACCTGTGGGTCCGTGAAGCGCGTTTGTTCAAGTATGGCTCCGGCACGGGTACGAACTTTTCGTCACTTCGCGGTGCAGGCGAAGCGCTGTCGGGTGGTGGTAAATCCTCTGGCCTGATGGGCTTTTTGAAAATTGGTGACCGGGCGGCCGGTGCCATCAAATCCGGCGGCACCACACGTCGCGCGGCTAAGATGGTGATCGTTGATGCCGACCACCCTGATGTCGAAGAGTACATCAACTGGAAGGTGCTGGAGGAGCAAAAAGTTGCATCCATCGTCGCCGGGTCCAAGATGCATGAGCGCGAGCTGAACAAAATTTTCGCGGCGATTAAAGCATGGGACGGGGCACTTGAAGATGCCGTCGATCCAGCCAAAAACGCGGGCCTCAAATCTGCTATCCGTGATGCGAAAAAATGCGCAATTCCAGAAACATACGTCAAGCGCGTGCTGGATTACGCAAAGCAGGGCTACGACAGCATCGAATTCCCGACCTATGACACAGATTGGGACTCCGAAGCCTATAACTCGGTCTCTGGCCAGAACTCCAACAACTCGGTTCGTGTGACTGATGCGTTCCTCAAGGCTGTTGAGGCCGATGCGGATTGGGACCTGATCAACCGGACTAACGGCAAAGTCGCCAAGACAATCAAAGCGCGCGATCTGTGGGAAACCATCGGCCACGCCGCTTGGGCCTGTGCTGATCCCGGCATCCAATACCACGATACGGTCAACGCGTGGCACACATGCCCCGAAGACGGCCCAATCCGCGGCTCGAACCCCTGTTCTGAGTACATGTTCTTGGACGACACGGCCTGTAACCTTGCGTCGATGAACCTGCTGACGTTCTTCCACGACGGCAAGTTCGATGCGCAAACGTACATGCATGCCGCACGTCTTTGGACCGTAACGCTCGAAATTTCGGTCATGATGGCGCAGTTCCCATCCAAGGAAATCGCGCAGCGTTCGTATGATTTCCGCACGCTGGGTCTGGGCTATGCCAACATCGGCGGCCTGCTGATGAATATGGGGCACAGCTACGACAGTGATGAGGGTCGCGCGTTGTGTGGTGCGCTCAGCGCTGTGATGACCGGTGTGTCCTATGCGACGTCGGCCGAAATCGCCGGTGAGCTGGGTCCATTCCCCGGCTACGCAAAAAACGCCAAGCACATGGCCCGCGTCATGCGGAACCACCGCAACGCGGCCTACGGCAACGCCGATGGTTACGAAGAGCTCGACATCAAACCCGTTCCACTGGACCATGCCAATTGCCCCGACGCTGATCTGTCGGCCTTGGCGAAAACCACTTGGGATCAAGCCGTTGAACTGGGCGAGGCACATGGTTTCCGTAATGCGCAATCCACTGTGATCGCGCCCACCGGTACCATTGGTCTGGTCATGGACTGTGACACCACAGGGATTGAGCCCGACTTCGCATTGGTCAAGTTCAAGAAGCTCGCCGGTGGTGGTTACTTCAAGATCATCAACCAATCGGTGCCTGCAGCTCTCGAAAAACTGGGCTACGGTCAGGCGCAAATCGGTGAGATCATTTCCTACGCCGTGGGTCATGGGACACTCGGCAACGCACCCGGCATTAACCACTCTAGCCTCGTGGGGCATGGGTTTGGCCAAGCAGAGATCGACAAGATCGAAGCCGCTCTGCCATCCGCGTTTGATATCCGCTTTGTGTTCAACCAATGGACGCTTGGTGAGGATTTCTGCACCAAAACACTGGGCATCCCAGCTGCAAAACTGAACGATCCAACGTTCGACCTGCTGCGTCACCTCGGCTTTGCCAAGACTGACATTGATCTGGCAAATGACCACGTCTGCGGGACCATGACGCTGGAAGGCGCACCGGGCCTCAAGGATGAGCACCTGAGCGTGTTTGACTGTGCCAACCCATGCGGCAAGAAGGGCAAGCGTTACCTGTCCGTCGATAGCCACATCTACATGATGGCTGCGGCGCAATCGTTCATCTCGGGCGCGATCTCCAAGACGATCAACATGCCCAACGATGCCTCGATCACCGACTGCCAAAAAGCCTATGAGCTGTCATGGTCGCTCGGTATCAAGGCAAACGCGCTCTATCGCGATGGGTCCAAGCTGTCCCAGCCTTTGGCCGCTGCACTGGTCGAAGACGACGACGAAGCCGCCGAAACGCTCGAAAGCGGCACCACGATGCAAAAGGCGCAAGTCATCGCCGAGAAAATCGTGGAAAAGGTCATCGTCAAAGAGGTTGTCCGCAGCCATCGCGAAAAGATGCCTGAGCGTCGTAAGGGCTACACCCAAAAGGCCGTTGTTGGCGGACACAAAGTGTATCTGCGGACGGGCGAATACTCGGACGGCAACCTCGGTGAGATCTTCATCGATATGCACAAAGAGGGTGCAGGCTTCCGGGCGATGATGAACAACTTCGCCATCGCGGTGTCCGTGGGTCTGCAATACGGTGTGCCGCTGGAGGAGTTCGTCGACGCCTTCACATTCACTAAGTTTGAGCCCGCTGGCATGGTTCAAGGCAACGACAGCATCAAGAATGCCACGTCGATCCTTGACTATATCTTCCGCGAATTGGCAGTCAGCTATCTGGATCGGACCGATCTGGCGCACGTAAAGCCCGAGGGCCACGCGTTCGACGATCTGGGTCGTGGTGAGCAAGAAGGTGTGGCAAACGTTTCCACACCGTCCGAAACGGCTGCGAACAAATCGCTGGAAATGCTGAAGCAGGTATCTTCCACCGGTTATCTGCGTAAGCGTCTGCCCAACGATCTGGTCGTGTTGCAAGGCGGCGCAGAAGTGCTGTCGCGCAGTGCAGCTGATCCGGTTGGTACGCTCAGCACATTGGTGCCCGAAACGGTATCCGTGACGACGACAACGGCTGTGGCCTCTGGTTCGGTGTCAATGGATGCTCGCACCAAGGCCAAGATGCAGGGCTACGAAGGCGAGGCATGTGGTGAGTGTGGCAATTACACGCTGGTGCGCAACGGCACTTGCATGAAGTGCAACACCTGCGGCGGGACGTCGGGTTGTAGCTAAACAAGACTTGGGCCGGGGCAGATTGCTCCGGCCCTTTCAGTTATGCCTTCGCGCACAGGCGAGCCAGTGCGAGCGGTCAACGATTTGGTGCGAATGGCAAAACTGGGGGGCGAGAGCCCCCTTTTTCTTTGCCTAGGGACATCGTGAAAAGTCCGTTCACCCCGGAATCTGCAACAATCCTCCGCAAACGTGAGCATTAACCTTTAGGATTGACTTAATTTCCGACCCAGACAAACCTTACGTAAGGTAAAGCGAATTTTGCCCGCTGCCTTTTAAAATCAAAATTAATCAAAACGTTTTCTGGGAGGAAAAAATGATCAAACGCAGCTTTGCAGCTCTGCTCTGCACGTCCTTTTTATCTATGCCTCTGGCCGCACAAGATAACATGGACCGTTTGTCTAACATGCAAAAGACGGACGCCACCTTTACACACGTAGAACAAACGGGCGCCCGGGCTGATGCGCTTAGGGCGATTGTGGATCACATCAGCGTGCCCGACGGCTTCGAAGTCAGCCTCTATGCGGTTGTGCCGGATGCACGATCTATGGCGATGGCGCCCCAAGGCACCGTGTTGTTTGCAGGCACGCGCAAGGACAAGATGTGGTCGATCATCGACCGAGATCGTGATCGGGTCGCTGATGAGGTGAAAGATTTCGCACCCTCAGTCACCTTTGACATCCCCAATGGTCCCTGTTTCTCACCCGACGGTTTCCTTTATATCGCAGAGCGGAACCGGGTGTTGGTCTTCCCCGCCGCTGAGTTTTTCTTTGAAGGTCCAGATCCCGCCGTTGGTGTAGTGGTGCCCCAAGGCGGCCTAGTCCCTGCCGAAGAAGAAAGCTTCAACCACACTGCGCGCGTTTGTGACATCGGGCCTGACGGCAAACTTTATATCTCGCTCGGACAGCCGCACAATGTGCAACCCATTGATAAATTAGAGATGTATGATGAATGGGGGATCGGTGGAATTATCCGCATGAACACCGATGGTTCGGGCCGTGAGGTTTACACACGCGGGGTTCGGAACTCTGTGGGGCAGGATTTCAACCCCGCAACGGGTGAACTGTGGTGGACGGACAATCAAGTTGACGGGATGGGCGATGACATTCCACCCGGTGAGTTGAACCGTCAAACCGCCGCCGGTCAGCACTTTGGTTTTCCTTGGACCAACAGCCGCGTGGAAATTCCGCTCTATAAGGATGTGCCACGCCCCGAAGGCGTCAGCTTTGTGGAACCACAGCTTGAACTTACGGCCCATGCTGCCGACTTAGGGATGCGGTTTTACCATGATGACAGCTTCCCCCAAGCTTATCACGGTGGGATCTTTTGGGCACAGCACGGGTCATGGAACCGGACAGAGCCTGTGGGCGCGCGCGTGATGTTCACCGCGCTTGATGAGGACGGAAATGCCGCCGGTGCGCAGGTCTTTGCTGATGGTTGGCTGAATGAGGACACCGGCGAATACCGTGGGCGTCCGATGGACATTGAGTTCCTGCCAGACGGGTCAATGTTGGTGTCCGATGATTTCGCAGGCGCGATCTGGCGGATTGCCTACGTTGGAATGGCTCAATGAAGCAGGCGTTAATTTTGGGTCTCGGCGGGCTTATGCTCGCCGGGGGCCTCCCTCTTGTTGCCAATGCGGGTGATGCCGAAAACGGGCGTAAGGTCGCCAATATGTGCCGCACGTGTCATGGGCTGGATGGCTACGCGCAGATCCCGATTGCGCCCCATATCGGCGGCGAGCCGACAGCCTACCTAGAGGCGCAATTGATCGCGTTTAAAACCGGGCAGCGTGAGCATGAGATGATGAGCATCGTCACGGCAGGCCTGTCCGTGCAACAGATCGCGGATGTCTCGGCATGGTACGGCGCGCACCAAGCGCGCGCCACCTTGCCCGAGGGAGTGAACGCTGAGGATGCTCCGCAGAACTGTGTCTCGTGTCACGGGGCGGATGGGATTTCGGTGCTTTTGGACGCGCCGAACCTCACGGGTGAGACGAACATTTACATCGACACGCAGCTAAAAGCGTTCAAGCGCGGCAACCGCCAGCATGAGATCATGTCAGATGTTGCCGCAGCCCTTTCGGACACAGAAATCCGTGAAGTTGCGGATTGGTATGCGGCTGTAACGCTCGAAATCCTTCCGCCAGAGGAATAGGTCTAGACGTTCCCGCGACCGGCAAACCGTGCGGCTTCAGTCGCTGCCGCCCGGATCGCCTTCGATTTGTTGACCGTTTCTTGGAACTCAGCCTCTGGGTCGCTGTCATAGACCACGCCACCACCGGCTTGGATGTACAGCTTGCCGTCTTTGATCACGGCCGTGCGCAGTGCAATGCACATATCCATATCACCGTTTGAGGCAAAGTAACCGCAGCCCCCGCCATAGACGCCGCGCTTTTCGGGCTCTAATTCGTCGATGATTTCCATCGCACGCACCTTTGGCGCGCCAGAGACTGTACCCGCAGGCAGACCCGCCAACAGTGCAGACAGTGCATCGTGGTCATCCGACAGTTCGCCCACAACATTCGAGACGATGTGCATGACGTGGCTGTAGCGTTCGATGATGAATTGTTCCGTTGGGCGCACCGTGCCGATTTTGGACACACGGCCCGTGTCGTTGCGACCCAGATCGAGCAGCATCAGATGCTCTGCCAGTTCTTTGGCATCAGCCAATAGATCGGCCTCAAGCGCCTTGTCTTCTTCTGGGGTGGCACCCCGGGGGCGGGTGCCTGCAATGGGTCGGATCGTGACCTCTTGGCCAAAGACCCGCACAAGGATTTCGGGCGAGGCCCCAACCACCTGAAAGCTGCCCATGTTGAAGTAGAACATAAACGGCGATGGGTTCGTACGGCGCAGCGCGCGGTAAAGCGAGAAGGGCGGCAGTGGAAAGTCTTGGGTCCAGCGTTGGGACGGGACAACCTGAAAGATATCGCCTGCGCGGATGTAATCCTTGGCCTTGTCCACGGCGGCTAGATAGTCGGGCTTGGTGAAGTTGGACACAGGGGCGGGCAGGTCGGCTGCCTCTGCCTCACCGCGTGGGGCAGACGGGTTGCGTTCCAACGCGCGCAGGGCATCGGCCACACGTTCCGCGGCCTGGGCATAGGCTGCGCGGGCGTTCAGCCCAGAGCCCACCCATGCAGGGGCGACCAGAATAACCTCACCCTTTACACCATCCAAAACGGCGACAACCGATGGGCGCAGCATCAATGCATCGGGCAGGCCGAGGGGGTCTGGGTTCACATTGGGTAAGTGTTCCACCAGCCGGATCATGTCGTACCCAAGAAACCCAAAAAGCCCCGCCGCAGAGGCAGGCAGATCATCGGGCAGGTCAATGCGGCTTTCAGCGAGGATGGCGCGTAAAGCCGTAAGGGGTGCGTCGGCACAAGGCTCAAACGCATCGGTGTCGTAGCGGGCAGAGCGGTTTAGGCGCGAACTCTCACCCCTGCATTCCCAAACAAGATCAGGCTTCATCCCGATGATCGAATACCGGCCACGCACCTCACCGCCTGTCACGGACTCAAGCACAAATGACATAGGCTCCGCGTCCGCGAGCTTGAGCATGAGGGACACCGGCGTATCCAAATCAGCCGCGATCCGGGCATAGACGACTTGGTTCTCGCCAGCCTCCCAGCCGGCGGCGAAGGCGTCGTAGTCGGGCAAAAGCGCCATGGTTTACAGGCCCCCTTGGCCGATCGATGCGTTGGCGGCATTGATCGCTTGTTGGTTCACGGTCAGGCCTGCGTTGGCTTGTACCGCTTGGCCGTAGGCTTCGAACACGTCTTGGGCGCGGCCGCGTAGGATCGCTTGCTCAAGCGCGTCGACAGTTTGAATAACTTCTGGTGCGCTGCGGTCTGCCGATACAATGCGGTCCACCCGGGCGACAAATGCTGTGGCGTCGGGACCCGCAATCGCGGCGACCTCTCCCTCTTCGAGGACAAAGACTTGGGTTGCCAAGGCACGAGGCGCACCCTCTAGCACTCCGTCACGGGCGAGGCCTGCGATGGTCTCAGTCTCTAGGCCTTGGTCTTCCAATGTTGCTTCACTGTCGGCCAATGCCGTTGCCCTCTCTAATACACGCGCGGCGTTTGAGGCGGCGACCCAGCTGGCGGTTACGTCAGCCTCAATATCGGACAGCGGGGGCAAAGCAGGTGGGATGACCTCTAGCAGTTCAATCGCAAAGACACCGCCGTCAGACAGTTCCAATACCTCGGGGAAGTCCCCGTCTTGGACGGCAGCCGCCGCAAGTTGGAAGGCATCGTAGCCCGCGATCCCATCGCTGTCGCCTTGGCGCCATTCGATGGTTTCAACGTTCAGGTCTGTCTCGGCTGCCAACTCATCAAGGGTGGCTCCTGCCGCGAGCAGATCGTCGATCTCGGGGATGGCATCCGACAGAACGCGGCGCGCTTGGTCGCGGGCGTATTCGGCCCGCAGCACGTCAGCGACGTCCTCAAGCGGAACTTCTGTGGCGGACAACACGGCGTTCACGCGATAGATCGCGGGCCCGAGGTCAGTGTCAACGGGACCAACCAGGCCGGGCTCATCCGAAGCGAATAATGCAGCCGCAATAGCGTCGGACACATCGGATGCCGCCAATTCGCCTTGGTCCACATCGTCTAGCGTCAAGCCACGCTCGGTCACAAGCGCATCGAATGTCGTTATGCCTGCGGTCATCTCGGCCAAGGCGGCATCGGCAGCGGCGCGGTCGGCAAAGCCAAGGCGCTCGGCCAAGACGCGAGGGGGTTGGCTAAACTCATCGCTGCGCTGTTCGTACAGTTCTTGCAGAGTTGCTTGGGGGACGTCGATCGTGCTGAGCAATTGCTCAGGCGTGGCCCAAGCAACCTTGATGCGGCGGGCCTCGGGGGCCGTGAAAACGGCGGCGTTTTCGTCGTAATGGGATTGCAGCTCATCCGCCGAAGGGGCCAGCGGACCCGCATCCAAATCGGCCATCGTGACTGTGACCAGCGTGATGTCGCGGGTCTCAAATTCCCAGTTGGCGATCAGTTCGGCGAAGGTCGAGGACGGGCTGATGCCTCCCAAGACCGCGCCTTGTAGAATATCACGCGCAGTCTCGGAGCGGACTTGGCGTTCAAATTCCCGCTCATTCAATCCTGCGGAGCGGAGCGCAAAGGTATAACCGTCACGGTCAAATGTGCCGTCAACGCCCTGAAAAGCTGGGATCGAGGCGATTTGGCGTGCGACCTCCGCGTCACCGACCGAAATACCTAAGCGCGCTGTTTCGTTATCAAGGGCCGCAGAGGCGATCAGCCGGGCCAGAACGCCACGATCAATCCCAAAGCTTTGCATGTCTGACAGCGACAAAGCCTGACCTGTCTGCTGTTGCAGGTTGCGCTGCTCTTGGCGGATCGCACGGGCATAGGCGTTGGTCGTAACCTCTTGATCACCGACTTCGGCCACAACCCGGACAGAGCCGCCAAAGCCCGTTACGCCAAAGCCCGCAAGCGCAAACATCAGGAGCGCGAGGACACCCCACATGGCAATATTCGACACCTTTTTCGTGGTGGATTTTGTCATCGGGGTCTCCGTTGGAAAGGCTTTGGTTAATGTTGTTTACGCAGCCGCGCAGGGCAGGGCAAGCGGGCGCGGGCGGCTTTAGTGCGTTAGGGCGGACAGCCGTTCAAATAGCGTGGCTATTCCGGCCGCGTCTGCGTTAGCAAAGGCGATGCGCAGGGTGTTTTCTGCCCGGCCAGAGCCGCCCATATCGCGGGTGGGGCCAAACATTGTCCCCGGCAGCATCAAGACGGCGGCGTCCTGCACCAGCGACTTGGCCACCGCATCGGATGGTTTGTCGAATGGGTGAGCCACGTAGGCAAAATAAGCCCCACACCCAAGCAGGCCCCAATCCGGGAGTTTCTTGAACCCTGTCTCCATCGCAGCGCGGCGCGCTAAGATTTCGGTGCGTTCGCCTGCGAGCCACTCACCGAGGTTCTCCATCCCCCAAAGGGCCGCGCGTTGACCCAACTGGTTGGGGCAGATCGTGACGGTATCCAACCACTTTTCGACCTGTGCCATCCGGTCGGTTGCAGCGACGATGGCGCCAACGCGATGCCCGGTCAGGCGGTATGCTTTGGAAAAGCTATAGAGCTGGATCAGGGTGTCGTCCCAATTGGGGTCTTGAAATAGATTATGGGGCGCGCCGGTGCGGCTGTCGAAATCGCGATAGGTTTCATCGACGATCAGGGCCAGCCCATGGGACCGGGCCAGATCAAAGAACGCCTGCATCAACTCAGCGGGGTATTCGACGCCCGCCGGATTGTTCGGACTGACCAAGACGATGGCCCGTGTGCGCGGGGTGATGAGGGCGGCGGCGGCCTGCGGATCAGGCAACAGATCTGTGCCACTTTCGAGGACGCGGCAGCCGATACCCGCCATATCGAGCCACATCTTGTGATTAAAGTACCAAGGGCTGGGAAGGATAACGTTGTCGCCCGCTTGGGCCAGTGTCGAAACCACGGCCGTGAACGCTTGGTTGCAGCCAGAGGTAATGGCCACATTCGCCGGGGAAACCGTACCACCATAGGCGTCGGACCATGTTTGCGCCACGCGTTCGCGCAATGGCTGCAACCCTAGTACGGGGCCGTAAAGGTGCGCGCTGCTGTCGTTTTGAATGATGTCTGCCATGGCCGCACGCAACGGTGCGGGGGGCGGGTCCACCGGAGCGGCTTGACTGAGGTTCAGCAAGGGCCGCTCTGGTGGGAATGTCGTTTCCGCGATCCACCGCCTGGCCTCCATCACGGGAGGCGACAGAGTGGCGGCGAGATCGGGATTTACCAACATATATTTTTCTCAGTAGGTTAGGGGGTGAACTTCATGCCCGCTTAGAACGGGATTTCGTCATCCATGTCCGAGGCACCACCGCCGCCGCCAAAGCCACCACCTTGGTTGCCGCCGCCACCACCGTAGCCGCCTCCGCCGCCACCGTAGTCACCACCACCGCCGCCATAGCCGCCGCCACTACCACCACCGTAGCCACCGCCACCGCCGCCGGAACCACCGCCGCCTTCGCCGCGACCATCCAGCATGGTCAGCTCAGAACGGTAGGGGCGCAGAGCCACCTCAGTGCTGTATTTGTCTTGACCGTTTTGGTCCTGCCACTTGCGCGTTTCCAGTTGGCCTTCGATGTAGATCTTGGAGCCTTTGCGCAGATATTGCTCTGCGACGCGGATCAGCGGCTCAGAAAAGATCGCGACAGAATGCCATTCGGTCTTTTCACGACGCTCACCGCTGTTCTTGTCTTTCCAAGTTTCAGAGGTCGCAATGCGCAGGTTGCACACCTTGCCGCCATTAGGAAAGCTGCGGACCTCGGGGTCGCGGCCAAGATTTCCGATGATGATGACTTTGTTCACGGAGCCTGCCATGGCCGTTCTCCCTTTCGAATCCGTTTGGCGCAGAAAACCATTCGAGGGCAGGGAAGGAAAGGCGCAAAAGCCCCGTGTCTTTCCATGTTGCGAATTATTGTTATATTCACCGGGAACGAGGGACGCGGGGGCGGACAGGATGCGGCTGTTATGGGTGATCATTGCGACGGTTGCGGTGCCGATGTCGGTTACCGCTCAGTCAACCACGGCGTCCAGCTCGAACCGCATGGCTATCTTTGAAAACCAGACGCAGTTGATGGATGGACGGCTGTCCAAACAATACTCCAACTCGGTGCGGTTGCAGCCGCAGAGCTTTGGGGCGTCGGCTGTGGCGATCCCGCGCTACACCGGGTCGATGCAGTCACAGTACCTTCCGACTGCGCGGGAAATGGCGCGCCGTCATGGCATCCCAGAGGACTTGTTCCTCCGGTTGGTTAAGCAAGAAAGCAACTGGAATGCGTCGGCAAAGTCGAGCAAGGGTGCGTTGGGGTTGGCGCAACTGATGCCGGCGACGGCCCGGGATTTGGGCGTAAATCCGCGCGATCCGCGCCAAAACCTCGAGGGTGGGGCGCGCTACTTGGCCCAACAGTATCGCAAATTTGGCAGCTGGCGGTTGGCATTGGCGGCGTATAACGCAGGACCGGGTGCCGTGGAAAAGCATGGCGGTGTGCCGCCCTTTCGCGAGACACGCCATTACGTGAAGGCGATTTTGGGCACATCCTTGGGCTCGTGAACCCATGAAAAAAGGGCGGGGAAACCGCCCTTTTGGAATGTTTGACCGTCTGGAATGCGGCCATATGCGTTGATCAAAGCCTAGCGGGCGACGGGGCCAATCATCATGACCATCTGGCGGCCTTCCATCTTGGGCATGTTCTCAACCTTGCCCAATCCGTCAACGTCACCGGCAACACGCTCAAGCAGCTCACGGCCCAAGTTCTGGTGCGCCATTTCACGGCCGCGGAAGCGCAGCGTGATCTTGACCTTGTCACCGTTCTCTAGGAACTTGTAAACGTTGCGCATTTTCACATCGTAGTCATTGGTGTCAGTGCCGGGGCGGAACTTGACCTCTTTGATCTCGATGATCTTTTGCTTCTTGCGCGCCTCTGCTTCTTTCTTCTGCTGTTCATATTTGAACTTGCCGAAGTCCATGATTTTACACACGGGGGGCACAGCGTTGGGGGAGATTTCTACCAGATCAAGCCCGGCTTCGTCAGCCAGCGACATCGCTTTGGCGGGAGAGACGACTCCAAGGTTTTCTCCTTCCGCGCCGATCAGTCGGATTTCAGTGGCACGAATTCGGTCATTCACGCGCGGTCCCGTATCACGAACGGGGGGCGCATTGTGTGGTCTGCGGGCTATCGGTTTTATCCTTCTATGATCTCCGACTAGAGTGCGCAAAATAGCTGCGAAAACCGGCATCTTCAAGCCGATAAAACGCGAAGTTTGCCCTTGGCTTGCATAACAGCCCTAAAGTCAGCATCTCAAAATGGTGTGGCCCGCTGTTCGGGTCGTCAAAAGGAGCGTGAAGATGTCTCGAGGTTTGATCGTAGGGGCGGTTGCGGTGGTTTTTGGTGCAGTTGGGGCTGTGGTCTGGACGCAATTGGGTGAGATGAACACTCAAGGCGCGGATCCTGCGCCAGTGGTGCAAGTGACACCGCCAGAAGCGGCACCTGAAGCCACGCAGGAGGCTGCGGAAGCGGTGCAAGACGCCGTAGAGGCCACCACAGATGCCGCCGCTGAGGCCGCCAGTGACGCGGCAGAGACGGCGCAAGAGGCTGTGGATGACGCCGTTGAAAGTGTGACGGGTGCTGTTGAAGCTGCCGAAGAGGCCGCATCCGACGCGGCAACAAATGTGACGGACGCAGTTTCCGCTGCTGTGCCTGAGCTCAGCGGACTGGAGGGTTTTTTGACCGCAGATGGGTTTGATGCCGACGGGATCCTTGATGCGCTGGAAAACTCGGATTTGGGTATCCTACAAAAGACCGGACTTTCGGCATTGGTAGAAGAGGCTCGCAATAACCCAGAGCTGGTTGAGAGTGTGATTTCTCAGGTAAAAGAAGCACTTGGGTTGTGAGCTGACTTTAGATTAAAGCAAAAGGGCGGCCCAGATGAGCCGCCCTTTTGTGAATGGTGTGTCTGTCCTAGGCAGAACGCCTCCGCCGGCGAGAAGCCGCGCCAGCGCCCAGCATTGCAAACGCACCGAGCATCATAAAGCCCGATGCGGGCAAGGGGACCGCCGATACTGGTGCCACGGTGCCGCCCCGCGTGCTATAACGCGCTGAGGTCACAAACGTTGTTACATCGCCAACCAGTTGAGTCTCGCCCAAGCGACCGTTTACGCCGTTGCGGGCCTCTGACACTGAAAACGAATAGTCTGACACGACGGCGAAGTAGGTGCCGAGGCTAAGGCTCTGCGCCTCAATCAGCGAGTTGTGCCAAGCGCCCGCTTGGTTACAAAACGACCGAAACCCAACGCGGCAGCTGTCATCATTGCTGGCGATCAAGGGGTCGCTGGCGTCAATTGCGCCATTCCCGTCGCGATCGGCGATCAGGTATAGCACCGGGTCGATGGTTGGACCGTCGGTGTAAATGTCAAACAGGCCCGCTTGGGTCACTTGGAACTGAAGCGTGCTGACGGAGCCGACAGTGCCGGCTTGGGTCAACGTATGGGTGGCCGAAAGGGTAGAGGCCGCGGCTGGACCGCCAAAAAGGGCGAGGCTTGCGGCAACGATGAGCGATGCAAATTTGGTCATGAAATCCTCAGAACGAACAATTGATTGCTCTCTGAGTCGCTCATAACCCGTGTAAATTTGAGACTTAATTCGTGAAACATTGCGGCGTCCCCGTCGCAGGAACGCCACAATTGGGTGTGGGAGCTTAATCGAGGAAGGCTTTTTCAACCACGTAATGCGCGGGTTTTGAGTTTGCGCCTTCTTCCAGCCCGTAGTTTTCGAGCATCGCCTTCAGTTCCAGATTGAACGCGAGATTGCCGCAGATCATGGCCCGGTCCGTTTCGGGCGTGGGTTGGGGCACGCCAAGGTCTTTAAACGCTTCGCCAGAGTTCATCAGGTCGGTGATACGGCCCATCTTTGGGCTCTCTTCACGGGTGGTGGTGGGGTAGTATTTGATCTTTTGCCAAAAACCCTCTCCGATGACCTCTGCGAGCAACTCGTCCTCTTTGAGGGCTTCGATCAGGTCACGGCCGTAGGTCAGCTCACCCACTTCGCGGCACGTGTGGGTGATGATGATTTCATCGAAATCTTCATATGTTTGCGGCTCACGCAACAGCGAGGCAAAGGGCGCAAACCCGGTACCGGTTGCAAACAACCACAGCCGTTTGCCGGGGATCAGCGCATCATGGACCAGCGTGCCCACGGGTTTGGGCCGCAGGATGATCTGATCACCAGGCGTGATGTGTTGCAGCCGTGAGGTCAGCGGCCCATCGGGAACCTTGATCGAGTAAAACTCAAGCTCTTCGTCCCAGCTGGGCGAGGCAATGGAATAGGCCCGCAAAAGTGGCTTGGCCTTGCCGGTCTTGGGGTTTGGTTCCCCCATCAAGCCGATCATCACGAACTCACCCGAGCGGAAACGCATGCTCTGGGGGCGGGCGACTTTGAAGGAAAACAAACGGTCAGTGTAGTGCTTTACCTCCGTCACGGTTTGGGCATCGGGCAAAACGGGGGTAGCTGTGGCGGTGTCGGTCAAGGGCTTGTGCTCGGTCATGGGTATAATCGCACGCAACATACTGCGTGCCCCTCTCGTAGGCTTTGATCTGTCTCAGGGAAAGGCGGCGGGTGGCCGCGCCTTGGCGTAGGTTATCCGCGCATACGATTTTGATAGCTGTGGGTCTGCCAATTGGCGCGGGCCAGCCACTCAGGCTCTGGCTGGCGCTCTGCGAGAGCTTGGGGGATTTCGACCTCATCGAAGCCGGACCGCCGCGCCATCGCGTATTGGTCGGCGATCACGTGGCCATGGGCGCGCAGCCGACCTGTGAACCCGATCCGTCGCAGTTGAGCGGCGATCGTAAAGCCCCGTCCATCAGCAAAGCTGGGGAAATCGACGCGAATGGCGGTGATCCGGTCCAGCAGGCCATCCAGGACGGCCAAATCGGCGTCGGATGCTAGATCCACAGCCAAGGCTGCATCGTTGGCGGGCAGGGCCTCGGGGGGCAAAAACGTGCCGGTGAAATCATCGGCCACAAAGCCTGTGTCTTGGATCAAAACGTTTGTCATAGTCATGTCCTAACCTGCGACCACAGCGCCAGAGGCTGTGCCGCGTTCAGCGCCGCGCGCTGTAAAATGGATACCGCATTCGGTTTTTTCTTTGCCCCGCCACCGGCCAGAGCGTGGGTCATCGCCGGGTGCGACGCGCGATGTGCAGGGCGCGCAGCCAATGGATGGATAGCCCTGCGCCACAAGTGGATGGCGCGGCAGTTTGTTGTTGTCCATATAGTCAGCCACGTCGGCGGGCGCCCAATGGGCCAAGGGGTTCACCTTGATCCGCAGATCGCCGGCCTCAAAGAATTCAAGCGCTGCACGGTCTCCGGATTGAAAGCGTTTGCGCCCGGTGATCCACGCGTCAAAGTCCCCCAAAGCGCGGTCCAGTGGCGCGGTTTTGCGCAAGGCACAGCACGCATCGGCGTCGCGTTGGTGCAGATCCCCTTCCGGGTCGTGGGCAAAGGTTGCGTTCGTGTCGGGCCGGATCAGGCGTACATCCCGCAGGCCCAAGTGCTCCGCAAGGTCCTGTTGATACCGCAGGGTTTCGGGGAACAGCATGCCTGTCTCAAGGAACAGTACAGGCGTGTTGCGGTCCATGACGGACAGCATATGCAACAGCACAACAGATTCCGCCCCAAACGAAGACACCAACGCAATGCGGCCAACGTCCGGATCGGTCAAGGCGCGCGACAGCACGGCAAAGGCCGAATGGTGTTTATACGCGGCGTTGAGGCCTGCGACCCGGTCGGTCATTGGGCCTTCGAAATCAAGCGGCATCGGCTTTGCCCCCTGTGTTCACGGCCGGATAAAGGGCGGCCTTAAACGGCGCGAGGCCGAGGCGGCGATAGGCGTCGATGAAGCGCTCATCCGGACTGTTGCGCAGATCAAGATACGCCGCAATCAGACGCTCAATCGCGGGCACGATTTCATCGTAGGCAAAGCCGGGGCCCGCCCGTTCGCCGACTGCCGCGGTCTCGGTATGGTCGCCGCCAAGTGTGATCTGATAGTTCTCAACCCCGGCGCGGTCCAAGCCTAGGATACCAATATGCCCCACGTGGTGGTGTCCGCAGGCGTTGATGCAGCCCGAGATTTTGATCTTTAGCTCACCAATGTCATGCTCCAGCTTCAGCTCATCAAACCGGGTGGCGATTTGTTGCGCAACAGGGATCGAGCGGGCCGTCGCAAGCGCGCAATAATCCATGCCAGGGCAGGCGATGATGTCCGAGATGAGGCCGATGTTAGAGGTCGCCAAACCATGCGCCTTAAGCGTGGCGTGCAGCGCAGGCAGATCGGCGCAGTGAACATGGGGCAGGATCACGTTCTGCTCATGCGAAATGCGCAATTCGTCATGCCCGTAGGTGCGGGCAAGTTCAGCCATAGCGCGCATTTGTTCGGCCGTCGCATCGCCCGGGGTGTCGCCCTGTTTCTTGATTGAGATCGAAACAATGGCGTAGCCCTGCGCCTTGTGCGCGGTCAGGTTCGTATCCGCCCAAGACCGGAAAACCGGGTCGGCATCATAGGCCGCCGTAAATGGCGCCTCGGATTTCTCGGCAAAATCGGGGGCCGCGAATTGGGCTTTGATGTCCGCCAAAAGGCTCTGATCGACCCCGGTAAAGGCCGGGCGGATTTGCGCAAAACGCGCCTCAACCTGATCGCGGATTGTCTCAATTCCGTTCTCATGCACGGTGATCTTGATGCGGGCTTTGTATTTGTTGTCCCGGCGCCCAAGGCGGTTGTAGATCGATACGATTGCCTCGCAATAGGGCAGCAGGTCGGCCATGGGCAGGAAGTCGCGCAGGACCTTGCCGATCATTGGCGTGCGCCCAAGCCCACCACCGACGATTACCTTGAACCCAGTCTCTCCATCTTGCTCGACCAGTTGCAGGCCGATGTCATGGGCACGGATCACGGCGCGATCAGCCTCGGCCGCGGTGACGGCGATCTTGAATTTGCGCGGTAGGAACTGGAATTCCGGGTGATCGGTGGACCATTGGCGCAGCAGCTCGGCATAGGGGCGCGGGTCCGCGACCTCATCTGCGGCAGCACCGGCAAAATGGTCCGCCGTCACGTTCCGGATTGTGTTGCCCGAGGTCTGCATCGCGTGCATCCCAACGGTGCCCAGATCATCCAACATGTCGGGGATGTCCCGCAGTTTGGGCCAGTTGTACTGGATGTTTTGACGGGTGGTGAAGTGCCCATAGCCTTTGTCGTATTTCGCCGCCAAATGCGCCAGCATGTCCATCTGCGCGCTGTTGAGCGTGCCATATGGGATTGCGACGCGCAGCATGTAGGCGTGCAATTGCAGGTAGACCCCATTCATCAGGCGCAGTGGCTTGAATTCGTCCTCCGTCAGGGAGCCGTTGATGCGGCGTTCCACCTGAGCGCGAAACTGAGCGTTGCGTTCCGTCAGAAATGCGGTATCGAAGTCATTGTATTGATACATTAGTTCAGCTCCGCTTGGGTTGAGGCCTGTTTGCCATGCGCATAGTTCGATGGTCCCGTCGCGCGAAAATCTTCGCGGAAGTGTTTGGGTTGGCCCTCGGGTGTGACATCGGCGAGGTACACGCCGACAACGGTGTCGACTTGTTGCTCGGCCTCGATGAGCCGGATTTGAGCGTCGGCTTCGTTGGTTAGCACTTCTGCCTGCGCAAGGTCGCGCACCCAACCGCCAGACGCGCTGAGGTAGACGACATCGCCTTCGAGCAAGTGGTTGGCGGTCAGAACTTTGGGGGTAAAGGCGCGGGTCATTGGGCGACCTCCTGTAGGGGCAGGGTTTCGACCGCATCAAGTGCGGCGCGCGGCGCGAGGCCGTAAAGAGTGAGGGCAGGACCAGTAACACCCGCCATAGTGTCGGACAGCGTGCCCAACGTCGCAGTATGGATGCGCTGGCCGGGTTGGCTCGCGTGTTCTACGATGGTGACGGGCGTCGCCGGGTCCGCACCGTGCATCGTCAGGCGGCCTTGGATATAGCGTGCGGCCGTGCGGCCCATATAAATCGCGGCGACCTCACCGGGAGTGGCTAGCGCGCGCCAGTCTTGGTCCGCGTAGCCCTTGGTGTCGTGCCCGGTGATCAGGCGCACCGCAGAATTGCGGCCCCGCTTGGTCAGGCTTTGCCCGATGGTTGCAACAGCGGCAGAGGCGGCGGTGATACCGGGGATGATCGTGTAGCTGACCCCTGCGGCGGCAATCGCATCCAACTCTTCATCCAGACGGCCGAACACGGTGGCGTCGCCGGCTTTGAGGCGCACGACATGTGCACCGGCGCGCGCGTGCTCGACGATCAGAGCGTCAATATCACCTTGCGGTGTCGAGGGGCCAAACCCAGTTTTGCCCGCATCAATGATCGTGGCTTCGCGACGGGCCAGCTCAAGAATTGTATGTGGCACGAGGCGGTCGTGGATGACGACATCGGCCTTGTCCAACGCCTTGCGCGCCTTGAGCGTCAATAGATCAGGATCACCTGGACCCGCGCCAACCAGATCAACATGACCGACCTTTTGTGATTTATTCAGGGCGTTTGTCAGATGATCTTTAAGTGCTGGGATGACCGCGTCTTCGCCCAGTTCCAACGACTTGGGACCGTGGTCAAAATAATACTCAGCCCAAAAATCGCGCCGTGCTTTGCCGAATGGCAGGACCTCAACTGCGCGGCGAAATGTTTTGCCGATACGGGCCAAGGTGCCCAGTTGCGCTGGCAGCTTTTCCTCAAGGTCACGCTTAATTGCGCGGGCCAGAACCGGGGCGGCACCTTCTGTGCCGATGGCCACGACAACGGGGTCCCGGTCGACGATTGCCGGTGTGATGAATTGGCTGTCGGCAAGGTTGTCGACGATGTTGACGCGCGCGCCATCGCGGTGGGCTATATCGGCTACGCGGGCGTCTTCGGTCGCATCTTCGTTGGCGGCGTAGAACAGGACGGCACACATGGCATCGCCGGGTTCCATTCCGCGGGGGTGCAGCGTTAGGCGGTCTTGCTGGGCCCACGTCTGGATTTCGGGTGCAGGGTCTGCGGCGAAGACGGTGATGTTGGCTTCGGTCTTGAGCAGGAGGCGCAGTTTCGCGAGAGCCGCGTCACCGCCGCCGGACAAAACGATGCGCCGTCCCGCGACGGCCATAAAGATGGGGAAGTGTTGCATTGCGTGCCTCTTCGGTTCCCTTGCAATATAGAACAATGTTCTGGTTTATTGCACCGTATCCGCGTAGATAAGGAACAACGTCCCGATCCTGTTCGGATTTGGAATGAGTGTTTGGAAAAACCGGAGAATACGGAATGGCGATGCGCCTTGATGAGACAGACAGGAAAATTCTTGCGGAGCTGCAAGCGGACGCCTCACAAAGTCTTGATGAAATTGCCAAGAAGATTGGGTCTTCGAAGACGCCAGTTTGGAACCGAATCCGCAAGATGCGCGAAGGCGGGGTGATCAAGGCGACCACCGCCGTTTTGGATGCAGATGCCTTGGGGCTTGAGGCGTGTTTCTTTGTCTTGATCCGCACGTCCGAGCATGAGGCAGAGTGGCAGGCCAAGTTCCTGAAAGCGCTCATGGCCCGGGATGAGGTACTGGAGGCGCACAGGCTCGCTGGGGAAATTGACTATATACTCAAGGTGCGGGTCGCGAATGCGCGGGCCTATGATGTGTTCTATCAGGCTCTGATCTCAGAGGTGCGGGTGTATAACGTGACCGCGCTGCTTTCGATGGAAGAGATTAAATCCACCACCGCTTTACCGCTGTAGGCGGGCCAATTCCTCTGCAATGAGGGCGGTGCCGGTGGGTATGGCGGTCGAGTCGATGGATGAATACCCCAACCGGTAGTGGTTTTGTCCACGCGCGTCGCCGGGCCGGAAAAAAGCGGCGCCCGGTTCGATCAACACGGACCTTGCACGTAGGCGCGCGGCCAAGTCATCGGCAGACACCCCGTCCGGGGTCCGCATCCAAACGCTGGACCCGCCAAAGCCATTGCGCCCCGCAGGCTCCAACCCATTGCGCGCAAGGCTTTCGTCCAGCACCTCACGCCGCGCGCGAAAGGCGCGGGCGGTGCGTTGAACCTGCGCATCATAATAGCCGTGGGTCAGGTAGTAGGCCGCAAAGCGTTGGATGTGACCGGGAGGGTGGCGCAAAACCAGCCCCCGCAGCGAGCGCGCTTCGCGGATGACGGGGGCCGCCGCCACCATGTAGCCCAACCTAAGCCCCGGAAAGAGCGACTTGGAAAACGAGCCGATGTAAATCACGCGCCCATCCGTATCGAGCGATTTGAGCGCGGGGGCAGGGCGGGTCATAAAGCCCAGCTCGAATTCGTAGTCGTCCTCAACGATCAAGAAATCATCGTCCTGTGCGCGTTTCAAGAGCGCGCGGCGACGGTCCAGCGGAAGGGTCGCAGACGTGGGGCAGTGATGCGACGGCGTGGTGAACAACACGTCTGTCTCGGGTGGGATGGTTTCGGGGCGTAGGCCCGCGTTGTCCACGGTTAGCTCAGTCGTATTGCATCGGCTTTGGGTAAGGATATCGCGCAAAACAGGATAGCAGGGATACTCCATCGCCGCTGTTCGGCGTTGCGTCAGAAGGACCTGCGCCGCCGTCCAAAGCGCGTTTTGAGCCCCAAGCGTGATCAGGACCTGATCAGGGCGCGCCGAAATACCACGACGCGGCAGGATAAGGCGGATGATCTGAGCAACCAACTCCGGGTCATCGGCCTCATAGGCGTCAGCGGTTAGGGCGTCGAAATCTCGCCGCCCCAAGGCCTGCATCGCGCAGCGCCGCCAGCTTTGATGATCAAAGAGGCGCTGATCAGGTTGGCCGTAGATGAAGGGATAGCGGTAGTCGCGCCAAGCCTCGGGCCGCGAAATCGTAAGGGATGTGCCAATCCGCCCGCCCAAAGTGCGCGACCAATCCACCGTTGATGGCCCGGCAGGCGGGGGCAGCGTGTCGACCGGTGCGGGTGCCTGATCTGACACGAAATAGCCTGAGCGTCCGCGTGATGTGAGGTAATCGTTCGCCACCAATTCGGTGTAGGCGAGGGTCACGGTAATGCGGCTGATCCCAAGGTGTGTCGCAAGTTTGCGAGAGGACGGCAGTCTGTCGCCGGGACGGAACCTGCCACCTAGAATGCCATCCGTCACAAGGTCCTGCACCTGACGCTGGAGCGTGCCGGTGTTGGTGGGATTAAGCAGAAAGGATTCGACGGCGATAGACATGTGGCTCTACCCTTAGTCAGAATTTGGACATAAAGGTAGAGCCTTTGTTGGACCTGCTACGTACCGGGTCTGGACTTAAGAAAATACGCGGGTCAGGGCCTTGTCGACGCCAGCCGTGATCTCATCAATGTCGTCCGCAGTCGAGATCAACGCCGGCGAGAAGCACAGCGTATTGTTGAACCCGGGCAGCGACCGGTTGGTCGCCCCGATGATCAAGCCTTGCGCCATGCAGTCGGCCACGACGGCTTGGACCTTCTTTTCATCGGCGGGCTCTTTGGTGGTGCGGTCAGCAACCAATTCTGCGCCACAGAACAAACCCTTACCGCGCACGTCACCGATGACACGGTGCTTTTCCGCGAGGCCCTGCAGGTTGTTCACAAACCGCTCACCCATAGCGATTGTGTTCTCAAGCAGGTTTTCACGGACAATGATGTTCATGTTCGCGATCGCGGCGGCCGGGCCCGCTGTGCAGCCCCCAAATGTCGAGATGTCGCGGAAATAATGCAGCGGGTCCGACACGTCATCCTTGAACATCTCGAACACGGCCTCGGTGGTCACAGTGCACGAAATCGCGGCATAGCCAGAGGCCACGCCCTTGGCCATGGTGACGAAATCAGGCTCAATCCCGTAGTGCTGATAGCCAAACCAAGTGCCCGTCCGGCCGACGCCGCACACGACTTCATCGATATGCAAAAGGACGTCGTACTTTTTGCAAATCTCCTGAACGCGGGGCCAGTAGCTAGGGGGTGGGGTGATGACACCGCCGCCTGCAGTGATCGGCTCAAGACACAAAAGACCAACCGTATCAGGGCCTTCGCGCAGGATGACCTCCTCGATCGCGTTGGCCGCGGCGATGCCGTAATCCTCTGCGTCGGGGAATTGGTTGCGATACTCAAGGCAATGCGGAACCTCAACGAAACCGGGGGTGTAGGGGCCGTATTGGGCGGCGCGCTGCGGCTGACCTGTGGCGGACAGGGCTGTGATCGTCGTGCCGTGATAGTCGCGTTCGCGGTAGAGTACTTTGTATTTCTTGCCGCCGTGCCGCAATTGGCTGATCTGGCGGACCATCTTGAAGACCTTCTCATTGGCCTCAGACCCCGAATTCGAATAATACACGCGGCTCATGCCGGGCATTTTATCGATCAACATTTCAGCGAACTGCGCACCGGGAATCGAGCCTGCGGAGTTCGCAAAGTAGTTCAGCTTGACCAGCTGGTCGCGCACGGCATCTGCGATTTCTTCGCGACCGTAGCCCACGTTTACGGTCCAAACGCCGCCCGACACCGCATCAAGGTGCTCTTTTCCTGTGGCGTCCCACACGCGCATGCCCTTGCCCTCAACGATAATGCGCGGGTCATTGGTTTCGAGCGGCTTGTGGGGGAGCAGATGGTGCCAAACGTGGGCGCGGTCGGCCTCAATCACGCTGGAGATGTCATTTGGAATAGCAGAGGGCGGTGCGGCAGTGACGGACATTTGACAAGACTCCGGTCAAAAAGATGCATTGGTTTTCGGCACTCTGCCTAAGGGCGAGGCGGCAATATAGGGCCAGATGTAATTACGCAATATATCCAAATATTGTCTGGCAAATGTTGGGATTGCCATTCGCGACAAAGCCACCCTAAGCTGCGGCCAAGGATACTGTAAATGTATCCATCAGGATGGCCTGGGCATGACCTTGGGTGGCCTGAACAACGCAAAACCGGGAGACGTATTATGCGTATAAAATCCAAACTTATGGGCGCCGTCGGGGCCCTCGCGATGCTGACAGGTGCTCAGGCTGCGATGGCTGGTGGCCACGGCGGTGAGATCACTGTCGCCTACTTCCTCGAGTGGCCGATGCCATTCCAGTACGCCAAAGCCAACGGCATCTACGAAGAAGAAATGGGCGTCAAAATCAACTGGGTGTCGTTTGACGCCGGTACCGCAATGTCCGCTGCGATGGCGTCGGGCGACGTGCAGATTTCTGTCAGCCAAGGTGTGCCGCCCTTCGTGGTCGCTGCATCCGCAGGCCAAGACATCAAAGCCGTCGACGTTGCTGTGAGCTACTCGGAAAACGACAACTGCGTCGTGTCCTCCGCGCTCGAAATCGACAAAACCAACGTGATGGACCTTGAGGGCAAGCGCGTTGCTGTGCCACTCGGCACTGCCGCTCACTACGGTTTCCTGAGCCAAATGAACCACTTCGGCGTCGATATCTCGAAGCTGGAAGTTGTTGACATGGCCCCTAACGAATCCGCGCCTGCGTTCGCACAGGGCTCGCTGGACATGGCATGTGGTTGGGGCGGTTCGCTGCGCACCATGCTGGATCACGGCAACGTTCTGCTGACTGGCGCAGAAAAAGAAGACCTGGGCATTCTCGTGTTTGACGTGACATCGGCACCTGCTGATTTCGTCGCCGAAGAGGGTGAGTTGCTGTCCAAGTTCCTCAAGATCACTGCAGATATGAATGATCGTTGGAATTCCGGTGCTGCGGCTCAGGCTGAAATGCTGCCCGTCATTGCAAAAGACGCGGGCATGGACGAAGATGCGACAGCAGCCACAATGGCCACGTTCGTCTTCCCCTCTGCTGAGGATCAGCTGTCCGAGAAATGGCTCGGTGGTGGTGCTGCTGACTTCATGTCCGGCGTGGCCGGCGTGTTTGTTGATGCAGGTTCGATCCCATCGGCTCTGGGCACTTACGCTGACGCCGTAGATACGGCTCCTTTGGCTGCTGCCAAAGGCATGTAAGTCGCATTTTGGGCCGCGCGGGCAATCCGCGCGGCCTTTTTCTATTGTCTGACCTTTTCAGAATTGGAGACCCCGATGACCACCGGGCTCGCAATCGAGAACCTCTCGATGCGGTTTGACCTTCCTAACGGAGGTCATGTGCAAGCATTGAAGGATGTGTCCCTTCAGCTTCAAAAAGGCGAATTAATGAGTGTGCTGGGCCCCTCGGGCTGCGGCAAGACCACGCTTTTGAACATTGTCGCAGGGTTTCTTGCGCCGACCGCAGGGAAAATCGTCCTGAACGACCACACGGTCCAAGGCCCCGATGCCGAACGCGGTATGGTGTTTCAGCAGGGTGCTTTGTTCGAATGGATGTCGGTGCGCGACAACGTCGAGTTTGGCCCCCGGATGAAGGGCACCCCCGAGGCGGAGCGGCGCGAAAGCTCGGATCACCTGTTGGAAATCACCGGTCTGGGCGATTTCAAGGATAAGGCGATCTATGAATTGTCCGGCGGGATGCAGCAGCGTGTGGCTTTGGCCCGCTGTCTTGCGAATGACCCCGACGTGATCTTGATGGACGAACCGCTTGGCGCGCTGGACGCGTTGACGCGCGAAAAGATGCAAGGCCTCGTCCTGAAGCTGTGGAAGGAAACCGGCAAGACCGTCATCCTGATCACGCACTCTGTAGAGGAGGCGTTGCTGCTGGGGGAACGTTTGTTGGTCATGGCACCGCGTCCGGGTCGTATCCACAAAGAATACCGTCTGCCATTTGCAGAGATGGGTGTGAACTCGGACCTGCGCGATGTCAAAAAGGACCCTCGGTTTGCTCAAACACGTGAGGAAATTCTTGGCATGATCTGGGAGATGGAAGAAGAAATCATGGGTCGGGCGGAGGACGCATAAATGACTGCTCTTGTTATTCTGCTCGCATACGTGGCGTTGTTCGTTGCCTCGATGGTGATTGTGAACACACTCACCGCGAAAAGCCGCCCCAAGGATTTCACATCGCTCAAGACGGTGACATTCGGTGACGAAAGCGCCGTGCGCCCGAACAGGTTCGCCTCTGTTATCTCGGTGGTTGTTCTGTTCATGATTTGGGGGGCGTTTACAGGCTCTGTAATCTCTCCCATCCACGTGCCCGGCCCGTTTGAGGGCGAGACATCGTTCGAATACACCGCGCAAAATGGTGCGGGCGAAACGGATGACGCCGAAGTACGAGTCATCGTCTTTCCAGTCGGCACTGAGGTCGATCCACCCGAAGTGGCCCCCGGTGACGGCTTTGCCCTGAACGACAGTGATGAGGTGGGCGTTTGGCGTTCCAAGCTGATCCGTGTGCAGGCCAATGACGTCGGCTCCAAAGAAGACGGCTATGCTATTATCGCCGTGAACGGTGAGGCAATTGCCCCCGGCGGGTCCGTCAGCGTGGCTGACGGTCAGGTCAATATGACCGACAAAGGCTCGCTCAACTTCATCCCCGCGACTGGGTTGCAAATGCAGCCCCTGTATCTGCCATCGCCAGAGCGTGTGGTTGAGGCGATGTTCGAAGTCGCGACAGATGGCTTCCGCAACTTTACCTTGGTCGAGCACCTTGGTTGGTCGCTGATCCGCGTGTTGGGAGGCTTTGCCCTCGGGGCGTTGGTCGGTATTCCGCTTGGCTACGCCATGGGCCTCAGCAATTGGTTCCGCGGTTGGTTCGACCCGATCGTTGAGTTTATGCGCCCTGTGCCGCCCTTGGCACTGATCCCGCTGATCATCATCTGGTTCGGGATTGATGAAACCGGCAAGATCGTTTTGCTGTTCCTTGCGGCGCTTTGGATCATGGCGATTGGCGCGCGGGCAGGGGTGTCTGGTGTGAACATTACCAAGGTCCACGCGGCCTACTCGCTGGGTGCGTCCAAGTGGCAAATCTTGCGCCACGTGATCGTGCCCAACTCCCTGCCGGAGATTTTCACGGCAGCCCGGGTCGCGATGGGCGTCTGCTGGGGCACCGTTGTGGCGGCTGAACTGGTGGCCGCAAATGTCGGTGCAGGCATGATGATCACCGCCGCGAGTAAGTTCCAACAGACCTACATCGTGGTGATGGGGATCATCCTCATCGGGATCATCGGCTTCGGTATCGATATCCTCATGCGCAAAGCGGAGAATTGGCTCGTGCCTTGGAAAGGCCGAAGCTAAGTTCGACATATATTATCAAAAGGGCGCCGCGTGGCGCCCTTTTTTGTGGGTGGCGTCGACTTGCGGGATATCATGTGCCCAATCTATCAAAGCCGAATGGAGCGTCCGAATGACTGACCCCAAACACCCTCGCGATTTCATCCGCCATGTTGTGTTTTTCACAGCCAAGGACCCAGCGGATCTTCCGAAGATTATTGAGGGGCTAAAGATTTTGGGGGGCATTCCGGGTGTGCAGAACTTCGATGTCGCGCAAAGCAGCAATACCGATCCGCTGACGGATCGGGTGGATGTCGTGGTGTATGGTGAGTTTGCGGATGAGGCCGCGTTGACAGCCTATCGCACGCATCCGCTGTATCAAGAAAGCATCCGCAGGGTCCGGCCCTTGCGTGACACCCGTGTGGCGGCTGACTTTTAGTTGCCGCGCCAGATCCAGCCGCCACCAAAGATGCGGCTGCTGTCGAGGTCATAGAACACACAAGCTTGCCCGGGGCTGACGCCTTCTTCGGCGGTCATCAGCTCAACAGTTGCCTCGGTCGCAGAGATGGGTCGAATGATCGCCTCACGCGGGGGGCGGGTTGAGCGGACCTTGACGCCCACGTGCCATTCATCCCGCGCGGTCAGCGGCGTGTCGCCCAGCCAGTTAATCTCACGCACAGGCACAGACCTGGTGGCGAGCATGCTCTTGGGGCCGACGACGACTTGTTTTGTGTCCGCGTCCAATTTGACCACATAGAGAGGATCGGCCAAACCACCGATGCCCAGCCCGCGGCGTTGACCGATGGTGTAGTTGATCACACCGGTGTGGCTGGCCAACACGCGGCCCTCGGTGTCGACAATGTCGCCGGGTTGACCCGCGCCGGGGCGTAGCTTTTCGATAACGGCGGCGTAGTCACCGTTGGGCACAAAACAGATGTCCTGACTGTCTGGTTTGTCCGCGACGCTCAGCCCGTATTTGGCCGCCAGTGCACGGGTGGCCTCCTTAGAGGGCAGGTGGCCCAGCGGGAACCGCAGATAATCGAGTTGTTCCGCCGTCGTGGAAAACAGGAAATAGCTTTGGTCCCGCGCGGCATCGGCGGCGGAGTGTAGCTCGGCCCCTGCGGCGCCCATCTTGCGTTGGATATAGTGGCCCGTCGCCATGCAATCGGCGTCTAGGTCCTTGGCCGTTTCGAGCAGGTCTTTGAATTTGACCCGTTCATTGCACCGAATACAGGGCACAGGTGTGGCCCCGCCAAGATAGCTGTCGGCGAATTCATCGATCACCGCCTCCCGGAAGGTGTTTTCATAGTCGAGCACATAGTGGGGAAAGCCCATGTCCTCGGCCACCCTGCGGGCATCGTGAATGTCACGACCCGCGCAGCAGGCACCTTTTTTGGCCAAGGCCGCGCCGTGATCGTACAATTGCAGCGTCACACCGACGACATCGTACCCCTCTTCGGCCAATTGCGCGGCCACAACGGAGCTGTCCACGCCGCCCGACATCGCCACAACGACACGCGTGTCAGCAGGGGCTTTTGCAAATCCTAGGGAATTCAAACTCTTGTCGAGGGGCATGCGGCAATCTCCGGGAAACTCTGCGCAGATATATGAAAATCTGAACTATTCTCAAGGGATGACTTCATTTGTCCTTAAAACCTTAGGCTGCATGTGGGGGCCGAAACAGCACACGAGATAGTTAACATGTTTATTAGACGCCCCAAACAACCCCATTCTGTGACCCTGCCGGATGGGCGCCAAATGACCCGCGAAGACTTGCCTTCGCCCAATACACGCCGCTGGGTTGCGAGCCGAAAAGCCTCAGTCGTGATCGGGGTTCAGTCCGGACTTTTGACGCTGGAAGAGGCTCTAGAAACCTATTCCCTGACAGAAGAAGAGTACGCGTCGTGGGTTTATGGGGTCTCGGCGCATGGGGTTTCTGGGCTGAAAACCACTCAAATACAGCGATTTCGGTAATGTTACTTAGGATTTTGTCTATTTGGCCATACAGTAACCAGTAGTTAACCATTTCGAGTCAATCTCTCGTTAACGCCGGGGGCAAACATGGAGATTTGAGATGCGCGTTTTGTTGGTTGAAGATGACCCTACGACATCGAAAAGCATCGAAATGATGCTGACGAATGCAAACCTGAACGTCTATTGCACAGACATGGGTGAGGAGGGGATCGATCTCGCCAAACTATACGACTACGATCTCATTCTGCTTGACCTGAATTTGCCGGACATGAACGGTCACGAAGTGCTGCGACAACTGCGGATGAGCCGGATTGAAACCCCGATCCTGATCCTTTCTGGCGCGGATGACACCGAAAACAAACTCAAAGGGTTTGGGTTTGGGGCCGATGACTACATGACCAAACCGTTCCATCGCGAAGAGCTGGTCGCGCGTATTCACGCCATCATTCGGCGGTCCAAGGGGCACTCTCAGTCGGTGATCAAAACGGGCCGTGTAACGGTTAACCTGGACGCGAAAACGGTCGATGTGGATAATCAGACGGTTCATTTGACAGGTAAAGAGTACCAGATGTTGGAGCTGCTCTCGCTGCGCAAAGGTACGACGCTGACCAAGGAAATGTTCCTGAACCACCTCTATGGCGGTATGGATGAACCTGAGTTGAAGATCATCGATGTGTTCATCTGCAAGCTGCGTAAAAAGCTGTCAGAAGCCACCGGTGGTGAAACACACATCGAGACGGTTTGGGGCCGTGGGTATGTGTTACGCGACCCGGTTGAGGATGAATCGAATAAACCCATCGCCATCGGCGCTTAATCGTACGAGCCGGACTGGAAAAGCGGGCAACACCCTCCTATCACTACCGTGATGAGCGGAGGGGGATACTATGCAGCTTGATGACAATCTTGACGTGCTGACACAAACAGAAGCCGCCGCTGAGCTTGAACGCTTGGCGGCACTTTTGCGTGATGCGAACCTTGCCTATCACCAAGCTGACGCGCCGATCATGTCGGACGCTGAGTTTGATGCGCTACGCCGACGCAATGCAGCACTTGAGGCGCGCTTTCCCGACCTCGTGCGCCAAGATAGCCCCTCTGCTACTCTCGGTGCTCCTGCGGCGGAGGGTTTTGGTAAGATCACACACGCGCAGCGGATGCTGTCACTAGGCAATGCATTCACCGACGAAGATGTGGATGACTTTGTAAAGCGCATCCGTAAATACCTCGGGTTAACTGCGGATACTCCGCTCTGGTTCACGTCTGAGCCAAAAATCGACGGGCTGTCGCTGTCCTTGCGGTATGAGTATGGCAAACTCGTGCAAGCGGCGACACGCGGTGACGGGGCCATCGGTGAGAATGTCACCCAAAACGCGAAAACAATCGAAGATATCCCTCACGTTCTGCCCGCCTCAGCCCCTGAAACCCTAGAGGTTCGGGGTGAAGTTTACATGAGCCACCAAGACTTTGCGGCCCTAAATCAACGGCAGGAAGCTGCGGGGGCAAAAACCTTTGCCAACCCGCGCAACGCGGCCGCAGGATCCTTGCGGCAGTTGGATGTCGCGGTTACCCGCAGTCGCCCGCTGCGGTTCTTTGCCTACGCGTGGGGCGAAACGTCCGCCCCAATCGCAACCTCGCAGGCCGCCGCGATTGAGCAGTTGGCCGAGTGGGGGTTTAGCACCAACCCACTTACGCAACGGGCTTGCAGTGCCAAAAACCTCATCGCCCAATATCACAAAATCGAAGAGCAGCGGGCCGACCTTGGCTATGATATTGATGGGGTGGTCTACAAAGTTGATGATCTGGCCTATCAGGATCGACTTGGCTTGCGCTCGACCACGCCGCGATGGGCGATTGCTCATAAATTTGCCGCTGAACTCGCGTGGACCAAAATCGAAGCCATCGACATTCAGGTCGGGCGAACCGGGGCGCTTAGCCCGGTGGCGCGATTGGTCCCGGTGACTGTTGGCGGGGTGGTCGTGTCGAACGCGACACTCCACAACGAAGATTATATTGCGGGGCGAAACGCGCAAGGGGTCGAAATCCGCGACGGTCGAGACATCCGGGTCGGCGACACAGTGCAAGTTTACCGCGCCGGTGACGTAATCCCGAAGATCAAAGATGTCGACATCTCTCGCCGACCTGAAGATGCGAAACCTTTTGAATTTCCGACCTTATGCCCCGAATGCGGATCCGAAGCGGAGCGTGAGGCCGGTGACGCTGTGCGCCGTTGCACGGGTGGTATGATCTGCCCCGCGCAAGCCGTTGAAAAGCTAAAGCACTTTGTGTCTCGCGCGGCATTTGACATCGAAGGACTGGGCGCAAAACAAGTTGAGCAATTTTACCGCGATGAGTGGATTGCCGAACCAGCGGATATTTTCACACTAGAAACGCGATACGGCTCAGGCCTGCAGGCATTGAAAAACAAAACGGGGTGGGGGGATCGATCGGCCCAAAACCTCTTTGCGGCAATTGATGAAAAACGCAAAATCCCGCTCAACCGGCTGATCTTTGCCCTTGGATTGCGCCACACCGGTGAGGCTGCTAGCAATCTTTTGGCGCGCCACTACAATACATGGACCCGTTTGGCCGCCGCGATGGATGCCGCAACCGACCCGAACAGTGCCGCTTGGGCGGGGCTGATCGACATTGATGGTATCGGCCCCGTAATGGCGCATTCGTTGGTGATGGCTTTTGCCAACCCGCGGGAACGTGCCGCCATAGACAGGCTTGTGGCGCATCTGGATGTGCAGCGGGTCGAAGCGCCAGCAAGTGATGGAAGCCCCGTCGCGGGCAAAACGATCGTGTTCACCGGTACGCTTGAAAAGCAAACAAGGGCCGAGGCCAAAGCCCGGGCCGAGCGGATGGGCGCAAAAGTGTCGGGATCGGTTTCCGCTAAGACGGACATTTTGGTTGCGGGCCCGGGCGCGGGTTCTAAGGCGAAAAAAGCCGCAGATCTCGGCATCGAGATCCTTGATGAGGACGCGTGGTTGGCTTTGAGCCAAGCATGAGCAGCCGTCCTGAGCTTCTTTTCCCGCTGTTTGCGAGTACGGAAACCCTTGCAGGTATCGGCCCCAAAACGGCCAAAGCGTTAACGAATTTGGGCGTCGAGGCGCCCATCGATCTTTTGTTGACACTGCCAAGCTCAATCATCGACCGCCGCCCGGTGCCGACGGTGCAGGGTGCACTAACCGGAAGCGTTGTGACCACCGAGGTTGAAGTTGGCGCGCATATCCCGCCGCGTAGTCGTGGCCGTCCTTACCGCATAGAAGTGCACGACAGTCAGACCGATTTTACGCTCATCTTTTTCCATGCCCGCACTGATTATCTTGAACGAATTCTGCCGGTTGGCGCACGTCGTATCGTCTCTGGCAAAATCGAGTACTTCGATGGTGGTATCCAGATGTCGCATCCGGATCACGTTGTGGCCCCGGATGAGGCAGGTTCGTTGCCGACGTTTGAACCTGTCTATCCGCTGACGGCCGGGATCACGCAAAAGGCGATGTTCAAGGCCACGAGTGACGCATTGGCGCGTGCGCCAGCCTTGACGGAGTGGGTTGACCGTTCGTTACTGGAGCAACGCGTATGGCCTGATTGGCGCATGGCATTAACCATGCTGCATCGACCCGCCCCTGAGGACGGTGTGCACCCGGAGGCCCGCGTGCGCTTGGCTTACGACGAATTTTTCGCCCACCAACTGACACTCGGGTTGGCACGTGCGCGGGATCGGGCACAGCCGGGGATTGCGTCGCGCGGATCAGGCGCATTGACGGCCAAAATCATGGAAGCCTTGCCCTACACCCCCACAGGCGCGCAGTCGCGCGCAGTACAGGAAATCGGTGCGGATTTGGCGCGGCCAGTGCGGATGTCACGACTTTTGCAGGGCGACGTCGGCGCGGGGAAAACGTTGGTCGCGCTACTGTCGATGGTCACTGTTGTAGAGGCCGCCGGCCAAGCGGTCATGATGGCCCCCACGGAAATTCTTGCGCGCCAACACTTGGCAGGGCTGCGCCCCTTGGCAGAAGCCGCGGGCATCGTCGTTGAAATTTTGACGGGCCGCGACAAAGGTGCTGAACGTCGCGCAAAACTAGCGGCCCTCGCAGCCGGTGACATTCACATCCTTGTGGGTACCCACGCGGTATTCCAGCCGGATGTTGTCTTCGCTGATCTGCGCCTTGCGATTGTGGATGAACAGCACAGGTTTGGTGTCGCGCAGCGTCAGATGTTGGGGGAAAAGAACCGCGCAGTTGATATGCTGGTTATGACCGCCACGCCGATTCCACGTTCCCTTTCATTGGCGCAATATGGGCATATGGATGTGTCGGTTTTGGATGAAAAGCCACCTGGGCGCACACCGGTCCGTACCGCACTTGCGGCGCACACGCGGCTTGAGGAAATCGTGGGAAATCTGCGCGGCGCTATAGCTGAGGGCAGGCAGGCCTATTGGGTTTGCCCGTTGGTTGAGGAAAGCGAGGCCGTGGATCTGACCTCAGCCGAGACACGTTTCAAATTGCTGCGCGCCGAATTGGGCGAGGGAAAAGTGGGGCTGGTACACGGTCAGATGCCGCCCGCGGAAAAAGATGCGACCATGGCGGCGTTTGCCGCTGGGGAATTGTTGGTTTTGGTGGCCACAACGGTGATCGAGGTCGGCGTTGATGTCCCCAATGCGTCGATCATGGTGATCGAACGGGCCGAGACGTTCGGCATGGCACAATTGCACCAGCTACGGGGGCGGGTTGGGCGTGGGGCTGCGGCGTCTACGTGCGTTTTGATGTACAAAGCGCCTTTGTCCAAAACGGCCGAACATCGGTTGCGAACCTTGCGGGACAGCGAAGATGGTTTCTTCATTGCAGAGCAAGATCTGCAAATGCGCGGGGCCGGTGACGCAATTGGTACTGCTCAAAGCGGTGTTCCTCGGTTTCGAATTGCCGACTTGGAACAACAGGCCGATCTGATGGCGATTGCACAGTCAGATGCTCGCAAACTTCTCCATGATGATCCGGAGTTGCAAAGCCCTAGGGGCCTCGCAGCGCGTCAGCTTTTATGGCTTTTGCGCCAAGATCGGGCGATCCAGTTGATCTCGGTTGGCTAACTCTCTGGAGTACTGGCTCACAAATGTTCTTATAAAGTTCTTTACATGTTGCGCTACCTGTGAGAACAAAGTGACAACACTCATGAATAAAGCCTTAAGGAGCCTCCTATGACGAACCTTGTGTCCATGATCCGCCGCGCCCCTGAACAGCTAATGATGGATATGCTGGGTGGCGTTTGGCTCGTCTCTCTTGTGCTTGGTGCTCTGCATCTCCCGTCTTTTCTCTGAGCAACCCTCTTCTGCCACTGGCTTTCGTCTGCGCATGCGTCTGTCCCCATTGTGTGCGCTGAGTTCGACAAGTCCACTGCCTCTGGACATATGAACATTGCGAAAATGAGTGGTCTCACCGCCGCCTCCTCGGAGTGCGGCGGGTTTTTATAGCTTATAGCCCATCCGCAATCCGCCCCAATGTTTGCCCTGAACGGTGATGGGAACGGCAAGATCTTTCATGAGAATGAACTCTCCGTTTCCCATGTCGCGGCGATAAACCTGCAATAAAAACGGATCTTGGTTCTGACCCGCTTTCAGGCCAACCCGGTCATCAAACAACCGACGATTTCGGCAGTTTCCAGCGTTCCATTCCGGGTCGTTTCCTTGGGGGTGTGAGAACTTTTTATTGTGCGTCGGTAAATATCCGCTCCGCGTAACGGCGGCGCAAAAGGCAACGCGCGCATCGATCTGTAGGGCCGCTTCTAAGATCGGGGGCAGGACTTGGTCGGTGAAGTCGGTGAATGGCGCCATATGTTGCTGCGGCGCGGTATTGCTTATCGGGGTCAGTTGCCGACTGAACAGATCGTTTTGCGAAATGGTGCCAACCTTAACCGCCTGTTCAAAAAGATCGGCGATCTGTTCCGCCATATCCATTCCAGCCGCGATAAAGGCGCTGTCCGGGGTCTCTGCCCCCAGTCCAGTGGTTGCTTGGACGATTTTTTCACAGCTATCGACCATTCCCTCAAGTCGGCCGCGCGCCTTAGTAATCCCGTCCCCCACGGTCGTCGCACTTGCCTCAATCAGTTTAAACGGAGCGGCGAAGGCTGCGGTCGCGGCCTCAACATCCCGGGCGCGGGCCGAGATGTTGGTTGCGTCCTGATGGGTGCGTTCGGTGCTATGCGTAATATCGCGCAGAGCTGCGTGCGTGCTATCGGCAGCGTCGACCAAATGGGCTGTTTGCTCTGCGGTGGTTTGGGCGTCTACGCGCATTGCGGTCGTCCAATCACCAAGGTTGGTTATATTGTCGCCGATGCCTGCGGCGGCCTGTGCTGTCTGGCGGGACAAGTCTTTGATCGCATCAGCCACCACCGCAAAGCCTTTGCCTGCGTCGCCTGCGCGCGCGGCCTCAATCGTAGCGTTGATTGCAAGGATATTGACCTGCTTGGCAATCGTCGTGATTTGCCCATTCGACTGGACAATCGATTTGAGCGTGGCGTCCAACTCGGCAACGCGGTCCTCTATGCCAGCGACCCAGGCGGCCATGTTTTTGGTCGTATCAAGTGACGCTTCAATCGACGCGGAAGAGGCTTTGACCTTCTCCAACGTTTCTGTGGCTGCTTGGGTGACCGACACGACAGTTTCGATCACGCCTTGGTTTGCGGTCTCAATGTTCTGCGCACCATTGCGCGCGTCCCTAAGGCTGACCATCTGGTTTTGTGCCAAGCCGTCCACCTCATCAAAGAACCCAGCCAAGTCCACGACATCGTAGCCCGTGCGAGAGGCAAGGGTGGCAAGCCGTGTCACGGCAGCGGTATCAATATCGGTGGCCTGCGCGCCTAATTCTAGGCCCTCGGGTAAAGCGACCATTGCGAATCTCCCGTGGTTTCTTTCCAAACCATAGGCGCAGATCGGTTACGGAGCCGTTAAGTGCGAACCAGCTGTTTCGCTTGGCGCGATCTGTTCAGCGGCCTCTAGGGCTGCATCAAACGCCAGCAGGATCGACGCATGGCGGTTCTTGTATTCCCGTGCGGGCAGTAACACTTCCAAATCATGAAACGGTGCGTCGGGGGCAGGGCCCTCATTGCGCAGCATTTCAATCAATTGGGCACGCGCGGTGCTTACTTCATCAATCGTGCGCCCGATAATTCCAGAGCCGACAACAGACGCCGCAGCCTGACCCAGTGCACAGGCCTTCACGTCTTGGCCGTATTCGCTAATGCGCCCGTCATCCATCGCCAAATCGACAGTCACCATTGATCCGCACATCGGTGATCGCTTGCGCGCAGTGGCCTGCGGTGCGCTCAAACGCGCAGTATGGGGCATATTGGCCGCGAGTGCCAAAATTCGTCCGCTGTAAAGCTTGATCAGGTCTGTATCGCTCATCTGCCAGTGCCTTGATGTTTTGGACAAAAGCGGGTGCATCCGCGTGCCGTCATAGATAGACTGTTTGTGGATTTTTGCAATGGAGCAACCCGATGGCCTTTGACCCCTCAACCCTGACTTATAACGCACAAGGGCTCATCCCCGTGATCGCACAAGACTGCGACACGCATGAGGTTTTGATGATGGCGTGGATGAACGCAGAAGCCGTCACCAAAACACTTGAAACACGCCGCGTAACCTATTGGTCACGCTCGCGGCAGGCGTTTTGGGTCAAGGGCGAAAGCTCGGGCAATACCCAAGCCCTCGAGGCACTGCGCGTAGATTGCGACCGCGATTGCTTGCTCGCCCTGGTGCGTCAAACCGGGCCTGCCTGTCACACCAACCGAAGGGTCTGTTTTTATACGGATATCACGGATGAGGGCGAACAGGTGCTGATGGAGCCGATGGCCTGATCATAACCCGCGTTCTGAGGGTTGACCGTTAGCGCTAACATTGATACTTGGCGGTGACGAAAGAGGAGAGACGTATGCCTGTTAACGACACAATTGCCGCCATTACCGAGCGTGTTGTGGCACGTTCCAAATCCGCGCGGAGCCAATACTTGGATCGGATGCGCCGCGCCGCCGAAGATGGCCCGCGTCGGGCGCATCTGTCCTGCTCGAACCAAGCTCACGCCTACGCTGCGATGGGTGACGACAAGGACGCGCTGGTCGCAGAGCGTGCGCCCAATATTGGGATCGTGACGGCCTACAATGATATGCTGTCGGCGCACCAACCGTTCAAAGATTATCCAGACCGCATCAAGGACGCCGCCCGCAAGGTCGGCGCCACCGCGCAGATCGCGGGCGGTGTTCCCGCGATGTGCGACGGCGTCACGCAAGGGCAGGTCGGGATGGAGCTTTCGCTCTTTTCACGCGATGTGATTGCCTTGGCGACGGGGGTCGCACTTACGCATAACACCTTTGATGCGGCACTTTACCTTGGGGTCTGTGACAAGATCGTCCCAGGTCTGATTATCGGGGCTGCAACCTTTGGTTATCTGCCGGGCATCTTTGTGCCTGCGGGGCCGATGGTCTCGGGCCTGCCGAACGACGAAAAAGCCATGATCCGTCAGCAATTCGCAAAGGGCGAGATTGATCGCGCCACGCTGATGAAGGCCGAGATGGATAGCTATCACGGCCCCGGAACTTGCACGTTCTACGGCACTGCGAATTCAAACCAAATGCTGATGGAGTTCATGGGCCTGCATATGCCCGGCGCCTCCTTCATCAACCCCGGCACACCACTGCGTGACGCGTTGACGGATGCTGCAACCGAACGCGCGGCTGCGATCACGGGCCTAGGCAATGCCTACACGCCCGTGTGCGATATCCTCGACGAAAAGGCCATTGTGAACGGCCTTGTAGGGCTGATGGCGACGGGCGGCTCAACGAACCTTGTGATTCACATGATCGCAATGGCGCGTGCGGCAGGTGTCATCATCGATCTCCAAGACTTCGCGGATATCTCAGAGGCAACGCCCCTTATGGCGCGGGTCTATCCCAACGGTCTCGCGGACGTGAACCACTTCCACGCAGCGGGCGGGCTGGCCTACATCATCCACGATCTACTCGAGACTGGCCATTTGCATGAGGACGTCAAAACAGTCGCGGGCGCGGGCCTTTCCAAGTATGCAACTGAGCCGAAACTCAATGGCGACCGCGTCAACTGGGAACCGGGGCCTCGCGCCACACTCAATCCCAAGATTCTCCGTTCCGCTTCAGAGGCTTTCCAGCCCTCGGGCGGCCTCAAACAGCTTTCGGGCAATCTTGGGCGCGGCGTGATGAAGGTCTCCGCTGTCGACCCGGCCTACCATAGCCTTGAGGCCCCGGCGCGCGTGTTTGAGGACCAAGAACAAGTCAAAGCCGCCTTCAAGGCGGGCACATTGACCGACGATGTTGTGATTGTCGTCCGCTACCAAGGCCCCAAAGCCAATGGCATGCCCGAACTGCACGGGCTGACCCCGGTGCTCTCGATCCTCCAAGGGCGCGGCCAGCGCGTGGCCCTCGTGACGGACGGTCGGATGTCGGGCGCATCGGGCAAAATCGCGTCCGCCATTCACGTCTCGCCCGAGGCGCTTGATGGGGGCGTGATTGCGCAAGTCCAAGATGGCGACATTGTACGTGTCGATGCCACCAATGGCGTTCTCGAAGTGTTGACACCGGGTGTCACGGATCGTCCAATCACGCATCCAGACCTCACCGCAAACCAATCCGGCATCGGGCGGGAGCTGTTTGACATCTTTCGCCAAACCGCTGGTAGTGCCGACACGGGTGCAGGAGTGGTCGTCTAGCACGCTCCGCCTCCTTTGTTCCCCAAATACTCCCGCCGGAGGCACCCGACCTCTCAACACAGGACCAAACTATGACCCCTCTCGAACAATCCTCCGCCACACGTTCAATCTGCGCCGCAGCCCCTGTCGTGCCTGTCCTCGTTTTGGATGATGCAAGCACGGCAGCTGATCTGGCGCGGGCGTTGGTGGCCGGCGGCTTGCCCGCACTTGAGGTCACATTGCGCACAGATGCGGCTCTCGATGCGATCCGTGAGATGGCACAGGTCGAAGGCGGGATCGTCGGTGCCGGCACGCTCCTGACGGCGGCGGACGTAAAGGCCGCCAAAGACGCTGGCGCGCAGTTTGGTGTCTCGCCGGGGGCCACACCTCATCTCTTGGCGGCTTGCCAAGAATACGGCCTGCCGCTCTTGCCCGGTGCGGCCACGGCAACAGAAGCGATGGCCTTGCTGGAGCAGGGCTACGACATGCTCAAGTTCTTCCCTGCTGAGGCTGCCGGCGGTGCCCCTGCGCTGAAATCACTGGCCAGCCCGCTGCCACAAATCACCTTTTGCCCCACGGGTGGTGTTTCTCCGCAGAACGCGGGCAGCTACTTGGCGCTGCCCAACGTGGTCTGTGTTGGTGGCTCTTGGGTTGCTCCCGCCTCCGCTATTGCGGCACGAGATTGGGCCGGGATCGAGGCTTTGGCACGTGAGGCGGCAAGCCTCACGGCCTAAGGTCTATTGGACAGGCAGTTTGACCGGGAACCGGGCGCGCAGGCGGGCGTCCAATCCTGCATCGAACACCGCATTTGACCGCTGGCTAAGGATCTCCTCCTTGCGTGCTGTGGCTTTCTTGAGCAACTCGGGGCGGCCGTTTTCCTCCCATTCCTTGGGGGAGCTTCGGTCCGCTAGCGCGGGGTAAATGAACTCCGTCTGCATCAACCTCAGGGTTTGATCTGTCCCGAGGTAATGACCCGGCCCGCCAAGACAGGTGCTGCGCATCGTATCCAGCGCGAGAGTGTCAGAGTTAACCTCAATCCCGCGCACGCACCTGAGGGCTTGCCCGATTAGGTCATCGCCCAAAATCAGGCTCTCAAGGCAGAACCCAAGAAGAGAGGCGTGCATGCCTGCTGCTTCATAGACCATATTCAAACCGGCGAGCCCTGCAAGTGTGTTCGATATCCCTTGCTCCCATCCCGCTTGCATGTCGGGCAGCTTGGCATCGGCAATGCCGGCCGCGGCACCTCCGGGAAGCCCGTAAAAGCGGTGCATCTGTGCGCAACCTGCGGTCAATAGCGCTTGCTCGCCCGAACCGCCCGACATCGCGCCCGTGCGCAAATCAGACACAAATGGCCATGTGCCAAAAATAGCCGGATGCCCCGGTGCCATCGCGTTGACATAGACAACGCCTGCAAGGCACTCAGCTACGGCCTGAACAATGGCACCTGCGATGGGGGCAGGGGCTGTCGCACCCGCTTGACCGGCCGATAGAAGCAGTACCGGCATGCCTGCCTCGATGCAGGCCTCCATGACAAGGCAGCTTTCCGTGGCGAACTTCATAGGCGGGACGACAAAACAGTTCGAGTTCGACACAAATGGCCGCGCGCGCCAGGCCTCATCACTGCCCGCCACCTCACGCAGAAATTCGAGGCACATGGGCACGGTGACGGCATCCACAAATGAGGTGCCGATGTGCTTGGTTGTGCCCGAAACGCAGGCATACAGGGTGTTGAGGTCCATCTCCTGTGCGTCCGGGATGTCGCGCGGGACCATGGGGCGTTGCAAAAAGTGGACGTTATCCAAGCGGTCCGCAATACGAGCCGCGTCGTAAAGGTCCTGTAAGGTGCTTTCGCGGTAGGTGCCGGTTTCAACGTCCACCATATGAACCGCGGCCCCGGCTGTGCCGTAGTGCACTTTGCTCCCACTAAGGTGCAAATCGTGGGCCGGGTCGCGTCCTTGCAACGTGATCTCACGTGCGGCCAATTCCAGCGATTGCATGACCAGCGCGCGTGGAAACCGCAGGCGTTTGTCGTCACCCAGCGTGGCACCTGCGCGGGTCATGATCTCCACCCCCGAGGGGGGCGCATCCGCGAGGCCGATTTCTTCGAGCGCTGTCAGTGCGGCCTCATGGATGGCAAGTATGTCATCTTGGCTGAGCGGGTTGAACGTGCCGCCGGGCAATCCGGCGCGAACGGGTGTCACATCGGCCGCAAGAGGGGCTGCACGCAGCGCATGACGCGCGGCGCGGCCACCGGCGCGCGGACTGCGCCGTTTGGGTTCTGCATTCATGTTTGATCTCGATCTGGAGTAAGGGCAGGAAAGGGTGGTCAGCCCTTGGTCGGTCTGCCCCGCGCCGCACGTCCCCTATCCGCACCGATGGTGCGGCTCACAAGCGCGATCTTCCAATCATTGTCGCGGTGGTGTTTTTTCTTGCGGCTCATGGTGCCAGCTATGCATGCGATTCCCCGTTCCGCGCGCTTGGAAGCGACAAAGTGTCGTTTTCAGACTTCGAAAGCAGATGCGCTGTGGGGCTAGGCCGCCTTAGAGGCCAAATCGGCCGCGAACTGCAAAAGCGTTTCGACCGCTGAACGCAGGGCCGCATCATCCACCGTCAGCGCCAGCCGGATGTGGCCAGCGGCTGATGCGCCAAAGCTTTCGCCGGGCATGGTCGCGATGTGATGGGCGTCGAGCAAGGCATCGGCAAACGCCTCACCGCTCAGGCCCGTGGCACGGACATCCAACATTAGATACATCGCCCCCCCAGAAGGCAGCGCGCGCACGATATCTTGGGCGTTGATCTGGACCAGCGTTTGATCGCGGCGGCGCCGGAACGGTGCAGCGATTTCGGCCTCAAACGCATCCCCTTGGCGTAAGGCCCACAGAGCGGCGTCCTGCAAGAACCCCGGCACGCCATAGGTCGTGTGGGTCGATAAGTTGATGAGGTGGGCGATGATGTCTTCTGGCCCCACCAACCACCCGACCCGAGAGCCTGTCATCGCATGGCTCTTGGACATTGAGCCGACCACCAAGGTCCGTTCCGCCATACCGGGCAGGGCGCGGGGTGACAGGTGCGCGCCGTCCCAGACTTGGGTGTCATAGACTTCATCCGAAATCAGCCACATGTCGTTGGCACAGGTGAAATCGGCAATGATGCCGAGTGTTTCGGCGCCATAGATCACGCCTGTGGGGTTGTTCGGCGTGTTGATCAGCAGGCTGCGGGCCGGTGCGTTGCCTAATGCAGCATCAAGGGCCGGGCGTGTGGGTTGGAAATCGGCCTCCGACTGGGTGGGAACGGATACGGCCACGCCACCGGCGCCCCGGATCGTGCCGGGATAGGTCGCGTAATACGGGTCTAGGTACAGCGCGCGTTCACCGGGGTCGAGCGCGGCCATATGCGCGGCAAACAGCGCGGATTGCCCGCCGGGGGTGATGACAACGTTTTGCGGCCCCGTTGGGACGCCTGTGCGGGCTTGGACACGGGCGGCGACAGCGGCGCGTAAATCCGGGATGCCGGGCACGGCGGCATAGCCTGTGTGGCCTGCGCGGGCGGCCCTGTGCATTTCGTCCAAAATCGCAGGGCTGGTGCGAATGTCATGCTCTCCGATGGTCAGTTCAACCACGGGCGTGCCTGCGGCCTTCATGGCGCGAGCTTTGTAGAACACATCCCACCCGTCGGAGCCGCCGCCGGTCAATCCACTCAACCTGTGTGATACATTCATTGCGGCGTCCCCTACTGTGATTTGGGCGCACCAAGCCATGGGATCGCGCCCATGTCAAACCGCACTACGGGGGTGTTAACGCTCGGCGCTGCCCGCGCTGAGCCGCCGCGCAGGCGAGAGGGTCGAGAGTACGACTTCATAGGATGTGGTCACTCGATCCATGATCTCACTTCGGGGGCGATTCCACCCGATCATGACCCATCCACCCTCACGCAGGTAGGGCGGTTGGGTCGCTTTGCCCAATTCAATCAGGACCGAGGCGCTGTGGGCTGTTCGGCATTTGACGGAGATTCCAGAGCCGTCTGTGGCATAGGCCGCAAACATTTTGCTCCCGACTTTCCAGACCTTAATTTCGGGCCCGAAAGGGAAGTCTAACGTGGTGCCCCGTAGGCTCGCACAATGTGTATCTACGTCAGCAGCAAGCATGAAATACAACCTATTGGAGAATTAGTGATTTGCAAACCTTTTTCAACGCGATCTGGGCGGTGGATGCGGGCGGCGGGTTTCAAGATGCAGCGCAACCTGATAACCGAGCGCGGCAGGCGAGTAGATGTGCTCGCCCCTGACAAGGAGATCCGGCCATGACGGCGCCCCAGATCCGTTTGCGCAACTCGCTCACGCGCAAAGTTGAGCCCTTTGACCCGGTGACGCCCGGCGAAGTGAGCATGTATCTGTGTGGCCCCACGGTCTATGATCGCGCCCACCTTGGCAACGCGCGCAACGTGATCCTGTTCGACGTGCTTTTCCGTTTGTTCCAAGAGGTTTACGGCGCGGATCATGTCACCTACGTGCGGAATTTCACGGACGTAGACGACAAGATTAACGCCCGTGCAGCGCAATCGGGCCGGGCGATCGGCGACATCACCGATGAGACGATCGGCTGGTACCTGGACGATATGGGGGCGCTTGGCGCGCTGGAACCCACGCATATGCCCCGCGCCACGCAGTACATCCCGCAAATGGTGGCGATGATCGAAGATTTGATCGCCAAAGACCATGCCTATGCGGCTGAGGGGCACGTGCTGTTTCGGGTCGCAAGCTACAGTGACTATGGGCGGCTATCGGGGCGGTCCGTGGACGACATGATCGCAGGGGCGCGGGTGGAAGTGGCGCCCTACAAAGTTGACCCCATGGATTTTGTCCTTTGGAAACCGTCGGACGCCGAAACGCCCGGTTGGGATAGCCCGTGGGGCCGGGGCCGTCCCGGTTGGCACATCGAATGCTCGGCCATGGCCTATGAGCTATTGGGCGAGACCTTCGATATCCACGGCGGTGGCAATGACTTGATGTTCCCGCACCATGAGAATGAGATCGCACAATCGTGCTGCGCCAATCCGGGCGCGGGTTTTGCGAAGGTTTGGCTGCACAATGAGATGTTACTGGTCGAGGGCAAAAAGATGTCCAAATCCTTGGGCAACTTTTTCACCGTGCGGGACCTGTTGGACAAAGGCGTGCCGGGTGAGGTGATCCGGTTCGTGTTCCTATCCACGCATTACGGCAAGCCGATGGATTGGACCGAGCGGAAAGCCGAGGATGCCGCGAAAACGTTGCGCAAGTGGCGGGCGCTCACGGCGGGCGTTGAACCCACCGCGACCGCGGCCCCTGAGGTGATCGCAGCGCTTTGTGACGACGTGAACACAGCCGGGGCAATCGCGACGTTGCACAAATTGGCGGGCGCGGGGGACGCGGCGGATTTGTTGGCGTCTGCCCGTTTGATGGGCCTTTTGACCGAGGACTTGGGGGGCTGGGACAACGTGGACCTGAGTGTCTATGAAACCGCCCTAACCGAGGCGCGCGCGGGGGCTATGGCGACCAAGGATTTCGCTGAGGTGGACCGATTGAAAACGGCTCTCTTGGCCGCTGGCGTTGAAGTCCGGATGAGCAAGGAAGGCGTGGCCTTGTCCGCCGGTACGGGGTTCGATCCGGCTGCGTTGGAGGGACTTGTATGATGTACCCCCACCAAACCGCACTGAACGCCGAACAGGGGCAGGCCCTATGACCCGCGCTAAACTCTCCCTCTATGACACGACCCTGCGCGACGGGCAGCAGACCCAAGGCGTTCAGTTCTCCACGGCTGAGAAACAAGCGATTGCGGCCATGCTCGACACGCTTGGGGTCGACTATATTGAGGGCGGCTGGCCCGGAGCGAACCCAACAGACAGCGCGTTTTTTGAAACCGCACAAACACAGCACGCGACCCTGACGGCCTTTGGCATGACCAAACGGGTCGGCCGCTCGGCGGAGAACGACGATGTGCTGGCCGCCGTGTTGAACGCAGGCACCCCTGCGGTGTGCTTGGTGGGCAAAACACACCCGTTCCACGTGGATACGGCATTGGGCTGCACGCTAGACGAAAACCTTGAGGCGATCCGCGCCTCCGTCGCGCATGTCACGGCCCAAGGGCGCGAGGCCCTGTTCGACGCGGAGCATTTCTTTGACGGCTACTCAGCTGATCCAGACTACGCGATTGCCTGCGCGACCACCGCACTTGATGCCGGCGCGCGCTGGATCGTTCTATGCGACACGAACGGCGGCACAATGCCCGGCCGCATCGCGGAAGTAACGCGCGCGGTCATCGAAGCCGGTGTGCCCGGCAGCCATCTGGGCATTCACACGCACAACGATACCGAACAGGCCGTGGCGGGCAGCTTGGCGGCGGTTGAGGCCGGGGCGCGCCAGATCCAAGGCACACTCAACGGGTTGGGGGAGCGCTGCGGAAATGCCAACCTGACTGCGTTGATCCCGACACTGGTCCTGAAATCTCCCTATAGGGAGATGTTCGACACCGGCATTTCCACCGATGGCCTTGCCGACCTCACGCGGATTTCGCGTAAACTGGATGATATCCTTAACCGCGTGCCCCGACGCGAAGCAGCCTATGTAGGCGCCTCCGCGTTCGCGCACAAAGCGGGCCTACACGCGAGCGCAATTGCGAAAAACCCCGCAACCTATGAACATATCCCACCCGAAACCGTGGGCAATGCACGCATCATTCCGATGTCAAACCAAGCGGGTCTGTCGAACCTGCGCAAACGGCTGGAGGGCGCGGGCCTGCCGACAGACGACACGGACGCGCTGCGGCTAATCCTCGATCGGATCAAAACGCGTGAGGACGCAGGCTACAGCTATGACACCGCACAGGCCAGCTTTGAGCTGCTCGCCCGCGAGGCTCTGGGCCAGCTCCCCGACTTCTTTGAGGTTAAGCGCTACCGCGTCACGGTTGAGCGGCGCAAAAATAAGTATGACCAGATGGTGAGCCTGTCGGAGGCCGTGGTGGTCGTAAAGGTCGGCGGTGAGAAAAAGCTATCCGTCAGTGAAAGCATGGATGCCGAAGGCACGGACCGCGGCCCCGTTAACGCGCTGGCGAAGGCCTTGACCAAGGATCTCGGTGCCTACCAAGATCTGATCGAAGACATCCGGCTGGTAGACTTCAAGGTCCGCATAACCCAAGGCGGTACCGAGGCGGTCACCCGCGTGATCATCGACAGCGAAGACGACAAGGGCCGCCGCTGGTCCACCGTGGGGGTTTCGGCCAACATTGTGGACGCGAGCTTTGAGGCCTTGGTCGATGCGATCCGCTGGAAGCTGGTGCAAGACACGTGAGCCTACAGGCCTGCGCCGAACTGGTCGAACGGGGCGATCCTGACCGCTTTTTGGCAACGATGGCCGCGCCGCCTGCGCTGCGGGCCACACTTTTTCCGCTGTATGCGTTCAACGTGGAAATCGCACGCGCCCCTTGGGTGACCCAAGAACCGATGATCGCAGAGATGCGGTTGCAATGGTGGCGCGATGCGCTCGAAGAGATAGAGGCGGGTGGGGCGGTGCGCCGTCATGAAGTTGTCTCACCGCTGGCTGAGCTATTGGATGCAGAGGCATGCGCCACGCTCGATCTGGCTGTGGCCGCCCGGAGATGGGACATCTACAAGGGCCCATTCGAAGACGCGGCGCACTTCGACAGATACCTCGATGAAACAAGCGCAGGCGTCCTCTGGACAGCCGCTCGGCTTACTGGCGCGCGCGCCTCTGAAGAACCAGCCGTTCGCGCTTGGGGCAGGGCACTAGGCCTCGCCAACTGGTTCCGTGCTGTTCCGGCGCTTGAGGCCGCAAACCGGATCCCTCTGGTGGACGGTCGTCCCGAAGCCATTCGGTCTCTCGCGGCCCAAGCTCTGAATCTCCCCAAACCGGCGAAAAACGCGGCCCTGCTTCCGGCGTGGCAGGTCAAGGTGCTTTTGAAACAAGTGGCTCAAAACCCGATGCGCGTCGCGGAGGGAAGCCTCGGCCAATCCGAATTCAGAAAGCGGATCAGCCTCGCAAAGGCCGCAGTTCTGGGGCTCTAGCGCGCTCCTTTGTTCCACAAATACTCATAAGCGCCGCAGGCGCGCATCGCATCGCGATAAACGAAACCGTCTTAGGCGATTTCCATCGGCCGCAAGCGAAGCCAGATCAAAGCCGCCCCAGCAAGCGTTAAAAACGGGACCATAGCGATGTTCACGGCTGTCCAGCCCGCAACCATATCAGCGCCCGAGTTCACCAATCCGCCCGAGCTGAGCGAGGCCAGTGTGACGAACCCGAATACGATCAGATCGTTCAAACCTTGCGCAGTGCCGCGCTCCTCTGGTGCGTGGTTCGCCGTTAACATGGCTGTTGCGCCGATGAAGCCAAAGTTCCAGCCAAGCCCGAGCAATACCAATGCGCCGTAAAAGTTGAACAGGTCCACACCCGCGATCGCGACCACACCTGCAAGGCCAAGTGCCAACAGGCCTACGGATACGACCTTGCTCGCGCCGAAGCGCGCGATCAAATGCCCGGTAAAGAACGACGGCGCGAACATCGCGATCACATGAGCGGACACAATGTCCGCCGCGTCGCCGGTCGTAAAGCCGCAGCCCACGACAGCCAGTGGCGTCGAGGTCATGATGAGGTTCATCAGCGAATAGGTCACCATCCCACAGATGATCGCGACCAAAACGGCAGGGTCGCGCAACAGCTCCATCCTCGTGCGGCCTTTTGGGGCGTTGGCGGCAACAGGCGCAGGTTTTGGCATGTCTAGGAACCAAAACAGCGACATACCAACAATGTTCAGAACGGCCGCCGCAAGATATGTGCCCAAGAACGGATAAATAAACGCTTCGTTCGTGACCTTGACCAGCTGTGGCCCCAACAAAGCTGCCACAAGGCCGCCTGCCATCACGTAGGAAATCGCTTTGGGCCGATAGGCATCCGATGCACCATCAGCCGCGGCAAAGCGGTAGAACCCTTGCGCGGACATATAAATGCCGGTGCAGTAGCTGCCCATCAGGAACAACGCGAAGCTGTCTAGGTAAAGTGCCGCCGCACAAATTAGCCCGCCAGCGGCCCCGCCAAGCGCGCCGATCACAAAACCAACCTGTCGGCCCATCCGCTGCATGAGCGGTGAAATCCACGGCGCTGTGGTCATTGAGCCGAACACAATCAGCGAAATCGGCAGCGTGGCCAGCAGTGGGGAAGGTGCAATCGTCAGGCCCGCCAAACCGCCCACCACAAAGAGCATAGGCATCTGCGCGCCCAAAATCGCTTGGGCCATGACCAAGACGATTACATTGCGTTTGGCGCGGGCGTCGTTTGTCGACGGATCAACGATTGCTGTCATGCTCTTGTCCTACAGTCTACCCAGCACCGCGTCCAGCGCGGGTCACAGTGGTGCGATCAAATGTGCAAATGACCCGCTGACTGCGCCATCGCGCAGACCCATCGCGGATAATTTGGTGCCCTCGGCGTCTTGGGCGGTGAACAACGGCTCACCTTTTGCCCTGACGGTCGTGGCATAGTGAAATTCGTGGCCTGCCCATGCGCCGGGAAAGGCGCCGTGATCTGCGTGCAATCGGCGGTAGCCGAGGTGCAATTTTCGGGTCGAAAAACTGGTTTCCAGGTTCAAAAGGCCCGCCATGGCGTGGGGCGTGCCTGTTGCATCAATCAAGGTCTGACCTAGGACCATGTAGCCCCCGCATTCGCCGTAGATCTGCGCGGTTTCACTGGCCCGCCGCAGCGAATGAAGAAACACGGCACTCGCCGCCAGCTTGCCTGCGTGCAATTCAGGGTAGCCGCCGGGCAGGTAGACCAGATCACATTCTGGCACTGCCTGATCTGCAAGCGGCGAAAACGGGATCACTTGTGCCCCTGCGGCGCGCCATGCGTCCAACAGGTGCGGATAGGCGAAATCAAACGCCGCGTCCGAGGCCAATGCAATCCGCTGAGCAGGGGGCTTTGCGGGCTGCGGCGCGGGGACCGTTGCGATGGGCGCTGCTAGGTCATGCAGCTTGTCTAGATCAACCGTTAGGGCAAGCGTGTCCCCTGCGCGATCGAGGAATGCGTCTAGGTCCGGACGCTCTTGTGCCTGCACAAGTCCCAAATGCCGGTCCGGGTGTTCAAGCCCGCGCACGCGTGGGACTGCACCGAGGACCGGTATGCCAAGCGGCTCAAGTGCCGCCCGCAACATCCCAGTATGCCTGGGGGAGCCGACGCGGTTAAGGATTACACCGGCAATCGTAACCTCTGGGTGAAAGTTTGCAAAACCGGCCACCAAAGGCGCGATAGAATGGGCCATGCGCCCGGCATCCACGACCAAGACGACGGGCAAGTCGAGGGTCCGGGCGAGGTCTGCGGTGGATCCCCGTCCGGCTGGGGGCGCACCGTCAAACAGGCCCATCGCCCCTTCGATCAGCAAAAGCTCTGGTGTGCCTTTGGTAGCAAGCGCGCGCAATTGTTCGGGGCCCATGGCCCATGCGTCCAAAGTCATACAAGGCCGCCCGCAGGCGGCCTCATGAAAGCGGGGATCAATGTAATCTGGGCCAGATTTTGCGCCTCTGACGTTGACCCCAGCCTCACTCAGTGCGCGCAACAGCCCCAGCGTGACCGTTGTTTTGCCAGACCCAGAGGTGGGTGCGGCGAGGATCAGGCCTTTCACGACACTTCTGCCGGGCGCCCACGGTCCAGGGGGTCCAGGCTGCGCGGGGCTTCTCCGGCGGCCATGGCCTGCCAGTCGAGGGCTTGGCGCAGGCTGACGGCGCGCCCTACGCAGATGATCGCAGGTGCGCCCATGCCGCTGGCCTCGACGTCAGTTGCCGCGCGCGAAAGCGTGGTTTCAAGCACCTCTTGGGTCTCGTGGGTGGCGTAGCGCACCACGGCTACTGGTTCGTCCGGATGCCTGCCTCCAGCGATGATGGCTTCGGTGATCTGGGCGATATGTTTGATGCCCATGTAGATCACGATGACCTCACTGCCGCGGCCGATTGCAGCCCAATCCAAGCCGCAGGGCGTGTTTCCACTCGCGTCATGGCCGGTCACAAAGGTCACTGATTGGTTAACGTCGCGGTGGGTGACGGGGATGCCCGCATAGGCCAAACCTCCCACACCCGCGGTTATGCCGGGAATGATGCGGATCGGGATGCCGTGCTGCACAAGGGTCTGAGCTTCTTCGCCGCCCCGGCCAAACACAAACGGATCGCCCCCCTTGAGCCGTAAGACCCGCTTGCCCGCACGCGCCAGCTCAACCAAGCGGAGCGAAATATCGCGCTGCTTTGACGAAGGCTTGCCGCCGCGTTTGCCTGCATAGATATGCTCGGCTTGTGGGGCCCATTCTAACAGGCGGTCGCCAACAAGCGCGTCATACACGATGACATCGGCCTGACGCAGCGCGTTCAGCCCGTGCAGCGTCATCAAGCCGGGGTCACCCGGGCCAGCACCACACAGCCACACCCAGCCAGCACGCATCTCGGGCCAGTTGCCGCCCGGAAAGGAAACAGAGTCGTTCATGCCGCGCTTATGCCCGTTCTTTGGCGCGGCGAAAAGATGCGCTGACGACAAGCCTTTGCCCATTGGCGACGCATCCACGTGTCGCTAGGGTGCGGGCATGACTGATGCTGTCACATTACGCCGTGGGTGGACCACTGGCACCTGCGCCACCGCGGCGACGAAGGCCGCGTTGATGGGCCTGTGGGCAGGTGCCGTGCCGGGGCAGGTTTCGATCATTCTGCCCAAGGGGGAAAACCCAGAATTTGAGGTGGTTGGCGGGCGTTGTTCATCTAATCAGGCAGAGGCCGGGATCATCAAAGATGCAGGCGACGACCCCGACGTGACCCACGGTGCCGAGGTTCGTGTGACCGTGCGGCCCAGTAACGGCGGCGTGGTGTTTCGCGCGGGTGCTGGCGTGGGTCTGGTGACCAAACCGGGGCTGCCAATTGGCGTGGGTGAACCCGCAATTAACCCCGTTCCGCGCAAGATGATGGAAGAAGAAGTCGTCGCGCTTGCCGTGGAGTATGACCGAACCCCTGATGTTGAGATCACTGTGAGCGTGATTGGCGGCGCGGAACTGGCCCTCAAGACATGGAATCCGCGCCTTGGGATTGAGGGTGGTTTATCAATTTTGGGCACCACAGGTGTTGTACGCCCGTTTTCATGTGCAGCTTGGATCGCCTCGATCCACCGCGGGATTGACGTGGCGCGCGCCAGTGGGCTGCCCCATGTTGCGGGCTGCACCGGGGCCACGTCTGAGCAGATCGTGCAGGGGGTACATGGCCTGCCGGATCATGCGATGCTGGACATGGGGGATTTCGCGGGGGGGCTGCTAAAATACTTGCGTCGCCACCCGGTTCCGCGTCTGACGATTGGCGGGGGCATCGGTAAAATGTGCAAACTGGCGCAAGGCGCGATGGATTTGCACTCGGGCCGGTCTCAGGTTGACCTTGGCGCGCTATCGTCTTGGGTTGGACAGGATCTGACGGACTGCAACACCGCGCTTGAGGCCTACATGCGCGTGGGGCCCACCCTTGCGGAAGCAGTTGCGCAGAGGGCGCTTAAACAGGTGAAGATTACCTTGCAAGACGCTGATATTAAAGTGGATACGATTGTCATCGACCGTGCGGGCACCATCATTGGGCGCGCTGCATGACGGTTTTACTGCTCGGGGGGACGGGCGAGGCGCGCGCGCTGAGCCAGCGGCTCACCGGGCTTGGGGTGATCGCGTCACTTGCGGGTGTAACGCGGAAACCGAAACCCTACGGTGTTCCCACAAGGATCGGTGGTTTTGGCGGGGCCAACGGGTTCCGGTCCTTTCTAAAGGATGAAGGTGTCACCGCAGTTATTGACGCGACACACCCTTACGCCGCGAAGATGCCGCAGCGGGCCTCTGCTATTTGTGGTGAAATGGCCGTACCGTATTTGCGCCTGTTGCGCCCTGCTTGGCAGCCGCAATCGGGCGATCAATGGCAGGAGGTGGCTACCCTCGCGGATGCGGCGGCCATCCTTCCGACCGACAGCACCATCTTTCTTGCAACCGGGGGGCAAAGTGCTGATCACACCAAAGCTTTGCACGCACATACGATCTGGCTTCGACGTGTGGATGATACAGGTCCCGCGCCTTGGCCGAAGGGCGGGGTGATCGTGGGGCTGCCCTCCAATGATCCGCAAGTTGAGGTTGCGCTTTTGCAACGGCACGTTATCACGTACATCATCGCAAAAAATTCAGGCGGACCCATGGGTTACGCCAAACTGGAAGCAGCGCGCACCCTTGGGCTGCCGGTCATTTTGCTGTCTCGGCCACCCGTTCCGGACGCGCCGGTCACGACATCCCTGGATACAGCCGAAAGTTTTGTCAGAGCCCATGCCTCATAACGAACGGATCATCGAGACGCCGGAATGTGTCGCGGAAGGGGCGATGGCATTGGCCGCTGCGTGCCCGCGGATGGCCTATGCGCTGACCCAAACCGGGCCGCTGCCGTTGCGCCGCAAGCCTGATGGATTTGCGCCGTTACTCGATGCTATCGTGAGCCAACAAATCTCGGTTGCGGCGGCGGATGCGATTTGGGGGCGGATGAAGGCCGCTAAACTGACAGGCCCACGTAAAATCATGTGGGCGACGGATGAGGATCTGCGTGGATGTGGGCTATCGGCGCAGAAAATTCGCTATGCCCGGGCACTTGCCGAGGCGCGGATCGATTTTAAGGCATTGCGCGACGCCCCAACCGAGGCGGTGATTGAGGAATTGACCCAAGTGTCCGGCATCGGGCGTTGGACCGCGGAAATTTACGCGATGTTTGCGCTGGGGCGCGCGGATGTCTTTGCGCCCGGTGACCTTGCCCTGCAAGAAGGCGTGCGGATTTTGTACAAGCTAGACACGCGCCCAAAGGAAAAAGAAATCCGCGCCATGTCCGAGGCTTGGGCTCCGTGGCGCGCCGTTGCAGCCCGCGTTCTTTGGGCCTACTACGGGGTGGCTAAATCAAGGGAAGGGACCCGATGACACGCACGCTCGATCACCAAAGCCGCGCGCCCCAGTCGGGGACGACCAAAAACCTTGTGGTTTTTCTGCATGGATACGGCGCAGATGGCCCAGATTTGTTGGGGCTGGCCGATCCACTGGCCGAACACCTGCCTGACACTGCCTTTGCCGCGCCCAATGCGCCAGAGCGGTCTGTGGCTAATCCTATGGGATTTCAATGGTTTCCCATTCCGTGGATTGATGGCTCCTCCGAGGAAGAATCGCGCAAGGGCATGATGCTCGCGGTAGATGACCTGAACGCGTTTCTTGATGATCTGATGGCGGAACATGGCGTGACCCCGGCGCAAACGGTTCTCTTTGGCTTTAGCCAAGGGACAATGATGGCGTTGCACGTGGCCCCACGCCGGGCCGAAGCCTTTGCGGGCGTTGTCGCGTTTTCGGGCCGTTTGCTAGAGCCAGAAAGCCTAGCCGAAGAGGTCGTCTCGCGCCCCCCTGTGATGCTTGTTCACGGCGACGCCGACGATGTGGTTCCGGTTGAAAGCTTGCCCAAAGCCGCCGAAGCGTTGCAAGAAGCGGGGTGGGAAAAAGTCTTTGCCCACGTTCAAAAGGGAACAGGCCACGGGATCGCGCCCGATGGGCTAAGCGTTTCGCTTGCCTTCATGCGGTCCGTGTTGGGACTGGAATAGCGTCACGCGCCCGTTACATCGTCTTCGGATGACACTCTTAGAAGCTGCCATCTAGGGTCTTGCCAGATGGCAGCCGCCATATATAGTGAAAGTTGCTGGGGCGGGGCTCCCGCTCTGGTGGCCACTGCGGCATACGGAGCGAGGACGGAGTCTTTGATGGACGCACGACCAAACGACGTTGGGATTACCCCCCCAACGCATCCCACGCCCCCGACGGGCGATGATTTTAAAACCGCGTTTTTACGCGACCCCCAAACACTGAAACACTATCCGGCGCTTGTGCTGAACGCGGATTACCGGCCGCTAAGCTACCTGCCGCTCAGCCTTTGGCCGTGGCAAGACGCGGTGAAGGCGGCGTTCTTAGATCGGGTGGATATTGTGGCTGAGTACGATCACACCGTGCGCAGCCCCACGACGGAAATACGCGTGCCTTCGGTTGTGGTTCTTAAGGACTATGTAAAACCGCAAAAGCGCGTAGCATTTACTCGGTTTAACCTGTTTTTGCGTGATGAATTCACCTGTCAGTATTGCTCCTCGAAGGGTGATTTGACGTTTGATCACGTGGTGCCTCGGGCCAGTGGTGGGGTGACCTCGTGGGAGAATGTGGTGGCATCATGCTCTCGGTGCAATTTAAGAAAGGGCTCTAAGTCATTGAAGCAATGTGGGTTTAGCCTGCGCCGTGCGCCGCGTCAGCCTGCAAGTGCCGAGTTGATGAACTTGGGTCGAAAGTTTCCACCCAACTATTTGCACGAAAGCTGGATGGATTATTTGTACTGGGACGCCGAGCTGGACGCCTAGATCGCGTCGGGGATGTCAAATCCCGGCTCCGCAAGGGTGAACCCCTCAAACTGAAAGCCCGGTGTGACGGTGCAACTGACCAAAGCCCAAGTATCCTTGGGTGCATCCTTTGGCAGGCGGGCGGCTTGCCACGCGTCTTTGGGCACGAGCGCTTGGGGCTGCATTTGCGAAATGTCAGGGCCTAAAAGATGCACCTTGGCGGGGCCTGCGTCATCGTCCGATACGCGTAGCTCCAACGGATGGCCTGCGTGCCAAAACCACATCTCATCCGCATCGACCCGGTGCCAATGGCTGTGTTCGCCCGCCTTTAGCAGAAAGTAAATCGCCGTACCCGCGGGGCGTTCACCGTCCGTGGCATCGGCCTTCCATGTTTCGCGATAATGGCCGCCCTCGGGGTGGGGCTGTAGGTTGAGTGTGGCGATGATCTGATCGGCGGTCATGCAGACCTCCCCTTGTTTTCGCGAAAAATGATGTAGAGACCGGTCAGGACTGTGACGCAGATCCCGACAGCCGCAAGGCCGTTGGGCAGGTCACCAAAGGCCGCGAACCCGATGATGGTTGCAACCGGAATTTCGAGGTATTGCATAGGGGCAAGCGTGGAGGCCGGGGCCAAGCGCAAGGACCACGTCATGCACAGATGCCCTAAAGTGCCCAACGCGCCAAGGGCGAAAAGCCACAATATGTCAGCGCCTTGGGGTATCGGCCACGTGCCCTGTGCCCCGGTGATTAAGACCGCAGCACCAACCATAACGCTTGCCTGCGCGCCATTGATGGCCTGCAATGTGATTGGGTCAATTTCCTTGGAAATCTGACGTGTGACCAACATAAACAGGGCAAAGACCACCGCGACGACCAGCGGCAGCATCGCGGGCCAGCCGACGTTTGCAAAGCTTGGCTGTATAACCATCAGTGTGCCCATAAATCCGACTGCGCAGGCCCCCATGCGGTGCGGGCCGACTTCTTCGCCCAGCACGAAATGCCCGAGCAAAAGCAAGATGAACGGCATTACAAACGCAATCGCGATGGCATCGGCCAGCGGCAGATAGGTGAGAGAGGCGAACATCGCCCAAATCCCGAGGATGTGCAGGCACGCACGCAGCAGCGTCAGGCGCCAAAGCCGGGGGGAGAGGTGTAGCGACGCTAGATTGCGGGCAACAAGCGGGGCCAGCAAGACGGTTTGTGTCGTGGTTCGCACGAACACCAGCATCAAAATTGGGAACGTCCCGGCCAGCGCCTTGGCCATCCCGTCCCCCAGTGGCGCCATGAGGCAAAAGCCAAGCATGAACGCGATGCCCAACATGGGCCGGTCGAGCGATGGAGGGGGTAGGTGGGTCATGACGCGACCCTAGGCCGCGTCATGTAACGGTACAAGTGCCCGCGCCTAGCCGCGCAGGATTGAGGTGCCAGCGTAAACAGCGGTCTCACCGAGGGCTTCTTCGATACGGATCAGCTGGTTATATTTCGCCAGCCGGTCCGAGCGCGCGAGGCTGCCGGTTTTGATCTGCCCGCAATTGGTTGCGACGGCGAGGTCGGCAATGGTCGCATCCTCTGTCTCACCGGAACGGTGGGACATCACGCATGTCATCTGCGTGCGTTGCGCCAGGCTCACGGCCTCAAGTGTTTCGGACAGAGTGCCGATCTGGTTAACCTTCACCAACAAGGAGTTCGCGCAGCCTTGCTCAATTCCCATCTCGAGGCGTGCGGGGTTCGTGACGAACAGATCGTCGCCCACCAGCTGCACTTTGTCGCCGATCGCGTCGGTCAGGATCTTCCACCCCTCCCAGTCGTCTTCGGACATACCATCCTCGATCGAGATGATGGGATAGTCGTTCACCAGTGCCTCTAGGTAGGCGGCGTTCTCTGCTGGTGTCAGGGTTTTGCCTTCACCAGCAAGCACATATGCGCCGTCCTTAAAGTATTCTGTCGCGGCGCAATCGAGTGCCAGATAGATATCTTCACCGGGTTTGTAGCCTGCTTTTTCAACGGCTTTGAGGATGAAATCCAGCGCGTCACGGGTCGAGCTGAGGTTTGGTGCGAAGCCACCCTCATCGCCGATACCGGTGCTGTAGCCTGCGTTGGAGAGTTCTTTTTTCAGGGTGTGGAACACCTCGGATCCCATGCGCACAGCTTCGGCGATGGATGTGGCCGAGACAGGCATGATCATGAATTCTTGGATGTCGATGGGGTTATCTGCATGTTCACCACCGTTAATGATGTTCATCATCGGCACAGGCAGAACACGGGCGGATGTGCCGCCGATGTAGCGGTAAAGTGGTTGGCCCACATAGTCGGCAGCGGCGTGTGCAACGGCCATGGAGACGCCCAAGATGGCGTTTGCGCCAAGGCGCGCCTTATTGGGGGTGCCGTCAAGCTCGATCATGGCGGCATCGATGGCTTCTTGTTCCGTTGCCTCAAAGCCCACAAGCGCGTCGGCGATTTCACCGTTCACAGCGGCCACAGCGTTTAGAACACCCTTGCCCATGTAGCGGCTTTTGTCGCCATCACGCAGTTCAACGGCCTCATGCACGCCGGTGGATGCGCCCGATGGCACAGCCGCGCGACCCATGGTCCCGTCTTCGAGGGTGACGTCAACTTCCACGGTGGGGTTGCCGCGGCTATCAAGGATTTCGCGGGCGTGGACGTCGATAATGGTGCTCATGAACTGGTCTCCGGTGGTCGGTAAATGGGGTGAGGACGTCCTACCGGGTCACGTCCTTAAGGGGAAGGGGTCTTGGGTGCGCGCCTTGCCACACGTGCCTCGCGCATGAGGGTGTATATGCCCGATGCAAGTACGATTGCCGCACCCACAAGTGTTAACGCGTCAGGGCGCTCGTTAAAGATAACGACGGCAATGATGAGACCAAACAAAAGCCGGGTATAGCGGAATGACGTGACCACGGCGACATCGCCGAGCCGCATCGCGGTCACAATGGCATAGTAACCCGCCAGCCCCGCAAAGGTTGCAAACACCAGACCCGCTAGCCCTAGCCAACTGGGCAACGGGCTGCCGCCAGTGAACAGCATCAACCCTGCACCCACGGGCACAATCGCGGCCAATCCGTGTGCGGCCAAAACCATGGATGGGACGTTTGCAGGCACTGCTCGGGTCGCCAAATCACGGATCGACAGGCCGATGGCCGCACCAACACCCAGCAAAAGATACGGATCAAACGATACGGTGCCGGGACGCACAATCAACAGCACCCCAAGAAAGCCTACGATGATCGCGCTCCAACGGCGCCAGCCCACAGGCGCGCCTAGGAAAACCGCGGCCCCAAGCGTGACGATCAGCGGCCCAGATTGGAAAATCGCTGTGGCCGTGGCCAGCGGGACCAAGGCCAGCGCGCTGACAAAGCACAGCGTGCCCACGGCCTCACCCGCGATTCGCAACCCAACGGGCCGGGTCGCCAATTCCGCAGACCAGAGCGCGTGGCCTTGGGCCCGCGCAATGCTTGCGAATATCGCAAAGCCAATCAGGCCGATCACGAGGATAATGAAGCCCACTGTGACCTCGCCCGATACCCATTTGATAAAGGCGTCCTCAACAGCGAAAAGCGCCATCGCAAGGGTCATCCAAACCGCGCCACGCAGCGTGTCGTTCATACAAAGGCTCCGAAAAATGAGGGGGCGGCAGGCCCGAGGGACGTCATCCCTTGCGCCGCACGCCGTATAGCTCAAGCCGGTGGCCTTTGAGCGTAAACCCAAGCCGTGCAGCGATTTTTTCCTGCAACGCTTCGATTTCGGGATCGACAAATTCGATAACTTCGCCGGTTGTCATGTCGATCAGGTGATCGTGGTGATCCCGGTCGGCGTCCTCATACCGGGCGCGGCCATCGCCAAATTCCAGCTTCTCTAGGATGCCGGCTTCTTCAAACAATTTGACCGTCCGATAGACCGTCGCGATGGAGATATTGGGGTCCTGCGCCGAGGCGCGGGTATAGAGGTCTTCGACGTCGGGGTGGTCATCTGCCGCTTCAAGCACGCCCGCAATAATGCGGCGCTGTTCGGTCATGCGTAGGCCCTTGGCCTCGCAGCGGCTTAAAATTGTTTCTCGCATCAATCTTCCCTCTCAACACCCAAGGTCTAGGGGCGCGCACTGCCGTTTGCAATTCGCGCCTTTGGGTCAGGTCCCGCAAAAGGTGCGAGTGACGGCTTCTTCGGGGGTTGCGGGCTGGCGATAGGACGCGTTGGCATCCGTTTCGCTGAAGGGATCGCGCAAAACGTCCCAAAGCGCGTGAAACGGCGCGTCATCGCCCGCGTCGCAGGCGGTGATTGCCTCTTGGATGCGGTGGTTGCGTGGGATCACGGCGGGGTTGGTGCGCGCTATCAATGCATAATCTGGCGCATGGGTCTGCCATTTGGCGTGCCACGCGGCGTAGGGGGCCGTGTCGGTGAACAACGTATGGGCGGTATCTGAAGCCAATGCGCGGAACGTATTGGTGAAATCCGCGCGCTCTTCGGCCATCAATTCCAGTAGCTCGACACCTAGTCCAAAATGCGCCCGCTCTAGTCCGATTTTGGCCGCGAGTTTGTTTTCCCATGCGGCGGCGTAGGCGGTGTGGAATTGCTCCAACGCATCGGTCATTTCGGCAATGCCCGCCTCTTGGTCATCCCACAGCGGCAAGAGGGCGGTCGCCAGTTGCGCAAGGTTCCAAAGGGCGATGTTAGGTTGGTTGCTATAGGCATAGCGGCCCATTTGGTCGATCGATGAAAACACCTGGCCCGGGGCGTAGCCTTCCATAAAGGCGCAGGGGCCGTAATCGATTGTCTCGCCCGAAAGGGTCATGTTGTCGGTGTTCATCACCCCGTGAATAAAGCCAAGGCCCATCCATTCCGCGATCAAGTGAGCCTGTGCGTGCATCGCGTGGGCGAGCAGGCCAAGGGGGCCTTTGCGGTCGGGGGCATGGCGGTTGAGCGTGTAGTCAACCAGTGCCGCAACACCCTCCCGATCGCCTTGACTGGCCAGCCATTGAAAGGTGCCCACGCGAATATGGCTCGCGGCGACCCGGGTCAGAATTCCGCCGGGTTCCCACCCTGATTGCCGTAACACCTGCTGGCCGGTGCGCACGGCACACAGGGCGCGGGTGGTGGGTACGCCAAGGGCGGCCATTGCTTCGCTAACCAAAAATTCGCGTACAACAGGCCCAAGGGCCGATCGTCCATCGCCCGAGCGGGAGTAGGGCGTGGGGCCCGCACCCTTGAGCTGGACGTCGCGCCGGTTGCCTTGGGTGTCGATCACTTCACCCAGTAGGAGCGCGCGACCATCGCCCAATTGCCCGGACCAATGGCCAAACTGATGCCCGCCATAAACTTGCGCCAAGGGCTGCGCGCCCGCTGGCGGGACGTTGCCGGCAAAGACCTCCACGTGCGTGCGGATGTCCGCCCCGCTGGTGCCGAGGTCTTGGGCCAAGCCGTCATTCACGGCCAGCCAAGACGGGTCAGCCACAGCCGTGGCCTGCATCGCCGTGTAGAACCGCGCGGGCAGATCCGCATATGTGCTTTCAAACGCTAACATCGCCCACCTCATGGGTTAATTTGTGGATGGTTCCGCCCGTAATAGCGGTCAAAGCCGTGCCAAACGCTCAACCAAGAGGGCAAAGAACCCGTCGGCGTCAAGATCGCCTAGGAACAAGGCGTTGGGCGCGCGGTCCGTCACACGCCACCAGTCGGCCACAGTCATGCCGCGGGTGAGGGGGCTGTTCACCTCAATCTCAACGTTGATGAAGCGCCCTGTGAACAGTTCTGGTTTCAGCAGATAGGCAATCACGCATGGGTCATGCAATGGGGCACCCGCACTGCCGTATTTCTCTTTGTCGAACCGTTCAAAGAAGTCGGTCCACGCGGCGACCATGCGCCCGACCTCTGTACCAAGCGCGCGGAATGCCTCTACGCGCGGCGCAGTCGTGAGCGCTTTGTGCGTCACGTCCAAGGGTGCGACGACCAGCGGCACACCGGATCCGAAAACAGCCTTCGCGGCCTCGGGGTCGACATAGATGTTGAATTCAGCGGCGGGCGTAATGTTGCCCACCTGAAAATACGCCCCACCCATTAGTACAATTTCTTGCACCCGTTCGATGATATCTGGGGCGCGGGCAAAGGCGGTCGCGATGTTGGTCAGCGGCCCCAATGGGCACAGCGTCACGGTGCCCGATGGCTCAGCCCGGAGGGTATCGATAATGAAATCGACGCCGTGTTGTTCCTGCAAGGGCATCACGGGATCGGCCATTTGTGGCCCGTCGAGCCCGGTCTTGCCGTGCACATGTTCCGCCGTCACAAGCGGGTGGCGCAAGGGACGGTCGCAGCCTGCAAAAACGGGCAAATCGGGACGTCCCGCCAGTTCACACACGATGCGCGCATTTTTTTGGGTCAAGGGCAGCGGTACATTGCCCGCAACTGCCGTCAGGCCAAGAACCTCCAGCTCAGGCGAACCAAGTGCCAACAGGATCGCGACGGCGTCATCTTGTCCGGGATCGGTGTCTATGATGATTTTGCGGGTCATTGTTGCGCCTCCCATGGTGTTGGTCTCGCTGCGGTGTCGTGCAAGTGCAAGGTGTTTTGCCGCCCTAGGCCGTCTTTTCCGCGCGCTTAGCGGCATCCCACAGGGCGTCCATCTCGGCCAGATCGCTGTCTTCGGGGCGGCGCCCCTCTGCGGCAAGGGATGACTCAATTGCGCCAAACCGGCGCACAAACTTGGCGTTTGCAGCCCGCAACGCGGCCTCGGGGTCAACCCCCATGTGGCGGGCAAGGTTTGCCATAACAAACAACAGGTCGCCCATTTCTTCGGTCACTTCGTCCGCCGTAAGGTGGTCTTGCGCCTCGACTAATTCGGCGGCCTCTTCTTGCATCTTGGCCAGCACTTGCGTGGTTTCTGGCCAATCAAACCCGACACGAGCGGCGCGCTTTTGCAGCTTGACGGCACGCAACAGCGCAGGCAGCCCAAGGGCCACATCATCTAGCACCCCACCACGCGCCTTGGCCGCGCGTTCGCGGGCCTTTTGCGCCTCCCAATCGGCGACTTGTTGTTCGGCGGATTTATCGCGGCTTTCGTCGCCAAAAATATGCGGGTGCCGATCGACCATTTTTTGCGCGACGCCCTCGGCCACGGCGTCAAAATCGAAATGCCCGGCCTCTGCGGCAATCTCACCGTGATATACGACCTGCAACAACAGATCGCCCAGCTCACCCTTTAGCTCGGCCATATCGCCGCGCTCGATCGCGTCGGCGACCTCGTAGGCCTCTTCGATGGTGTAGGGTGCGATGGTTTCAAAGGTCTGCTTGATGTCCCACGGGCAGCCGGTGTTTGGGTCGCGCAGGCGGCGCATAATCTCGAGCAAACGGGGCAATCCGCCGCCGGGGGTCTTGCAAAGTGTGTCACTGTCCATTGCGGGTCCCCATGTGTGCTTTACAGTCGCGATAAAATCCCAGAATCCCAGTGAGGACAACCCATGCCCGTGCTCAATTCCATCGCTGACCTTGCGCCGCAAATGACCGAATGGCGGCGCTGGTTGCACCAAAACCCTGAGATTGATTTTGCCTGTCACAAGACGGCCGCGTTTGTGGCTCAAAAGTTGCGCGAATTTGGGGTGGATGAGGTGCATGAGGGGATTGCCCAAACCGGTTTGATCGCAATCATCAACGGCCAAGCAGAGGGGCCGACGATTGGGCTGCGCGCGGACATGGACGCCCTTCCGGTGCAGGAGGAAACGGGCGCCGACTGGGCCAGCCTCACCCCCGGTGCGATGCATGCCTGTGGTCATGACGGGCACACGACAATGCTCTTGGGCGCGGCCAAGTACCTAAGCGAAACGCGTCGTTTCTCGGGCCGGGTTGCTCTGATTTTTCAACCCGCCGAAGAGGGCGGCGGCGGTGGCCGCGTCATGGTCGAAGAAGGTGTTATGGATCGCTTCGACATTCAGGAGGTCTACGCCCTGCACAATGGGCCGGGCGTCGCCCCCGGTGCGTTCTGGACAACGCCGGGGCCGATCATGGCGGCCGCTGACACCTTCCGGATCGAGATCACCGGCAAGGGCGGACATGGGGCCGCCCCCCACACCACATGTGATCCGATCACAGCGGCATTGGCGATTGGCAACGCGCTGCACACCATCACCAGCCGCAATCTGCGCTCTGGCGATGATCTGGTTTTGTCAGTGACGCAAGTTCACGCAGGCACTGCGGATAACATCATTCCCGCCCATGCCTGGCTGGAGGGAACCGTGCGCACATTCGCGCCCGCGGTGCGCGACATGGCTGAGGCCCGATTGACCGAGATTGTGGCGGGGCAGGCGGCAAGCTTTGGCGTGCAAGCCGTGGTTGATTATGATCGGGGCTATCCCCCCACAGTGAACCACCCTGCGCAGGCCCAGTTTGCGGCCGATGTTGCCGCCGAAATCGTGGGTCAAAGCAATGTAGCCCCGGATCGGCGCCCCGAAATGGTGGCCGAAGATTTCGCCTATATGCTTGAGGCCCGCCCCGGCGCGTACCTCTTCATCGGCAATGGCGATAGCGCGGGGCTGCATCACCCCGGCTATGATTTCAACGATGCGATTTCGCCTGTCGGGGCCAGCTTTCTGGCCCGTCTAGTGGAAACCGCACAGCCGCTATGACGCAGGCGCGGCCTTAGCCCGCACGCATCAACATGCCCCAAAGGTCCCGTGTGTCATCGGGGTCCGCAAGCATGTCGAGTGGGTCAAAAAACGGATGGGTCTCAAGCTGGGCGTGGACATACCGCAGGGCGCTGAAATCCTCGGTCGCAAAGCCGACACTGTCGAACAGGGTGATCTGATCCTCGCGGGTGCGTCCCGGTGTTTGGCCTGCGAATACGTGCCAAAGTTCAGTCACCGGATGGTCGGGGTCTAGCTGCTGTATCTCACCCTCAACGCGGGTCTGGGGCGGGTATTCGACAAAGATATCAGAGCGGTGAAGGATATCTGGGTGCAGTTCCGTTTTGCCCGGGCAATCACCGCCGATGGCGTTGATATGCATGCCGCTGCCGATCATGTTGTCTGTCAAAATGGTCGCAAATTGTTTGTCGGCGGTGCAGGTCGTGATGATCTGCGCGCTAGTTACGGCGTCCTCGGGGCTTGTGTGGGTGGTGACGTCAAAGCCTTGCGCGCGCAGGTTCTTGGCGGCTTTGTTTGTGGCTTTGATGTCGATATCATACAGGCGCAGGGTGTTGATTTTGCACAACTCCCGTATGGCGACGGCCTGAAACTCACACTGCGCACCATTGCCGATCAACGCCATGGTGTGTGCCCCTTTGGGCGCTAATAGCCGTGTCACGAGGGCCGAGGTCGCGGCCGTGCGCAGCGCCGTCAGCAACGTCATTTCTGTCAGCATAACCGGGTAGCCTGTGTCCACCCGGCTTAGCACACCAAAGGCCGTAACGGTTTGGAACCCACGGGCCATATTTGCCGGGTGGCCGTTCACGTATTTGAAGCCATATTGCGCGCCGTCCGAAGTGGGCATCAGCTCAATCACGCCCTCCCCGGAGTGGGCGGCGATGCGGGGTGTCTTGTCAAATTCGGGCCAGCGTTTGAAATCCGCCTCAATCACGGATGCCAGGTCGGCCATCATTTGCCCGGGGCCAATCGTATGGATAAGGCGCATCATATTCGCGACACTCACAAAGGGAACATACGCAAGCTCAGAGGGTTGCAGGGTGTCTTTCATGTTGTCTGTTCCTTTATGCACTGCGTGTGACCCTATCCAAAATTGTCCGCCCCGCGAGGGAGCCGCACAAATCCACCATCAATTTCGCGGTCCGGCCTCGGTCATCGAGAAAGGGGTTCAGCTCCACCAGATCAATCGCGTTCACAAGCCCGCTTTCGTGTAGAACCTCCATGATCAGATGCGCCTCACGGAAGGTGGCGCCACCGGGCACGGTCGTGCCGACGGCGGGCGCGATGCTTGGGTCCAAAAAATCCACATCAAGACTGACATGCAGGCGGCCATTGGCGACGCGCACGCGGGCCAAGAATGTCTCAAGCGGCGCGCGTACGCCGGTTTCATCAATGGCGCGCATATCATGGGCGTCTATGCCAAGGCGCTGGATCGCGGCCCGCTCCGCCGGATCAACGCTGCGCAGGCCCATCATGCAAATGTTCGGGCCGGGAATGGGGGCTGCGAGGGGCGGGTAAATGCCCTCAAAACCCGTGCCGCCCGTCAGGTACCCCATTGGCGTGCCGTGCAGATTGCCGCTTTCGGTCGTGTCGAGGGTGTGCAGGTCGGGATGCGCGTCGAGCCACAGCACGAATAGGGGACGGCCATCGTGATGCGCTGCGTTGGCGTGCCCGCCAATTGATCCCGCCGCCATCGCGTGATCACCGCCCATGAAAATGGGGGTATGCTCGGTGCGGCAGGCATGAAAGCTGAACTCTGCGATTTGGTGTGTCCAGGCCACGACCTCCGCAAGGTGATGCACAGCCGGATTTGGGTGCGGAATGTCCGGGCCGACATCGACCCAAAGGGTGCCGACGTCTTGGACGTCATGGCCGAGGGACGCAAGCGACGGCCCAAGCCCCGCCGTGCGGTAGGCATCAGGCCCCATAAGGCAACCGCCCCGGCCTGCGCCGATCTCAATGGGACTGCCGATCAATTGGTAACTGGGCACGTGTTTGATCCTGTGCTGGGGTGTATTACCCCTAATATTGCCGCCCAAATTGTCAGGACACAGTGCCAAAGCTGTACAAATCGTGCCACATTGTTGGCATATTGTTTGGTTAATGTGACAGAATGTTTGATCTAGATGATACCGACCGCGCCTTGATCGCGGCATTGAAGCGCGACGGACGGGTCGCAACGACGCAACTTGCGCGGCAGTTGAACCTGTCGCGTGCCACGGTCCAAGCTAGGATTGAGCGGTTGAAGGACCGTGGTGTGATCAAGCGTTTCACGGTTGAGGTCACTCTCGCGAGCGAAGATGACGCGATCGCGGCGATCATGTTTATCGCACTGCAAGGCGCGATGAGCCGGGCGGTCATCAGGCAATTGCGCAAAATGCCTGAGATCGTAACGCTGAATTCAACCAATGGTGGCTGGGACTTGGTCGCGCGGATTGAGGCGCAGGACCTGCGCCGGTTCGACCGTGTCCTGCGCGAGGTGCGTGAGATTGAGGGCGTCGTAAACTCGGAAACCTGTCTGCTATTGGCCGAGGCCTAATACTACAACAGCGCGCCGGTACCCTGCAGTACTCCGTGTTCCAGCGCATAGCGCGTTAGCCCCGCGGTGGACGAAATCCCCAACTTGCGCTTGATGTTCTTGCGGTGGGTTTCCACGGTGCGGACCGAAATATCCAATTCCACCGCGACATCCTTGTTGGATTTGCCTTGGGCCAGTTGCAGCAAAATCGTCTGTTCCCGGGACGTGAGCGCCTCAGACGCGCCATCCACCGGCGTAAGCGAGCCTTCGGCGCCGGGGCACAGATACCGCTCTCCAGCCATGACGGTATCAATGGCGCGGCGGATTTCCTCGGTCGGAACATCCTTTAGGACATAGCCCATAGCGCCGTGACTGAGCGCGGTGTTGATGTATTCAGGCGTGTCGTGCATCGACAGGATCAGGATCCTGGTATCGGGGTGGTTTTCGAGCAAGATTTCCGTGGCCGACAACCCGTTGACCAGCGGCATGTTCAGATCGAGCAGGATAACATCTGGGGCCAGTGTCGCGGCCTGATCGATGACTTCTTGGCCGTTCGCAAGAGTGCCGACCACAACGATATCATCGTAGGTTTCGAGGATGGCGCGGATACCGTCAGCCACCATTGGGTGGTCGTCTACCACAAGAACCTTAATCGCATTCATAGGCTCAGCCCCTTTGCTCGTTTGCTGGTGCCATCGCGTCCCGCTTGCGGCGCAAGCAGGTGGCTTAGGGGCACATCCGCCTCAATCACGGTGCCCGCGTCGGTGGTGGTGACGCGCAAGGTGCCGTCCAACTGTTCGACGCGTTCTTGCATGTTTCGCAAGCCAAGGCCACTGCGCCCGGTGCGCGCAACCGTTTGGTCGCGGCCTGCGGTCAGCCCCTTGCCGTTATCGGCAATGCGCAGTGTGGCCCCGTTGCGGTGCCCGGCCACGCTGACTGACACCTCGGTGGCTTCGGCGTGGCGTTCGATGTTGGTCAGAGCCTCTTGCGCGATGCGGTAAAGGGCATTTTTGGCCTCCGCATCGAGGCGGTTGCGAAAGACCACGGTTTGAAAGTTCACGGGCACTTTGGTCCGGGCAGAAAAATCCTCGGCCAGCGCTTTTAGGGCAGGGCCGAGCCCAAGGTCATCCAGCACGCCGGGGCGCAGATCACGACTGATACGGCGGACCTCTCCGATGGCGCCTTGCAGGCCTTCGATGCCTTCATCTACGGCCTTGGTCGCCCCTGCGCCGCCCTTTGAAGTCAGCCGCTTTGCGAGTTCCAATTTATACCGCACCCCCACAAGAATCTGAGAGATTGAGTCGTGCAATTCACGCGCGACACGGCCGCGTTCTTCCTCTTGGGTGTCGAGGACCCGTTGGGTCAGCGCCTTCAGCTTGGCGTCCGCCAAGCGCCGTTCGCGCACAGTGATAAATAGCCCCGAGAGGAAGACGATCGTCAGGGCCGCCCCGGTGATCAATCCGATTTGCACGAATGTCCTCCGCACACGGCTTTGCGTTTCGGCACGGGCGGCCGCCACGCTGGTCAATACGTCGTCAATGAAAACGCCGGTACCAATCGCCCACTGCCAATCCTGCAAGCCAATCACATAGGTGATCATGGTCGCGGTTTCCCCGGTGGAGGGTTTTTCCCACTCATAGGTATGATACCCGCCGCCTGAGCGCGCCACATCGATAAGCGTGTCGGTCACAGGTACCCCGTTGGCATCCGTCATCCCCGTCCAATTGCGCCCGATCAGCCGTGTTTGCCGGGGGGAAACAAGGTTTGTTCCGTCGTAGGCATAGACAAAAAAGAACCCATCTTGCCCGTAGACCATCGCCGAGAGGATTTGTGTCACCCGCAGCTTTGCCAGCGCATCATCAGGCGCCGCATTGCCATAGATTGTCACAAAGGCGGTCCGCGCGAGGCTGAGGTAGTTTTTCAGCTCTTCTTTTTTCGTCTCGATCAAGGTGCGTTCAAGGGCGGCCAACTCTCGTTCCGCCATCCGGCTGGATTGGACGTTTACCAATAGCGCGATTGCGGCTGCGGCCAGCACCAAGGGGATTGTGGCCAGCCCAAATAGCTGCTGACCGTAGGTCACACGGCGCAGACGGGATAGGCGAGAAGAACGATGCGCAGGGGACATTTAGGGCCAATTGCCAATGGATTAGGCATTACGCCTAAGAATTTCTGACGCGTAGGGCAAGATTTTTTCAAAAATCAGGGTTCTTGGGTATTTCCTTGTGGGGGCAGGGACCCTACTTTCCCGCGACTAACTCGTGTCAGTGGCTTCCGAGGGGGGAGCCTCTGCTCATTTGTCCATAGGGGAGGAAAACCATGGATCGTCGTTCGTTTTTGAAGAATTCCGCGCTTGGCGGGACGGCAGCTGCCGCCGCAACGCTGGCCGCACCGGCCTACGCTCAGGGCAAACGCACCCTGACGATGGTGACCACGTGGGGCCGTGGCCTTGCGGGCGTGCATGATGCCGCACAGCGCGTCGCCGACAACATCACTGCTATGACCGATGGCATGCTCACGATTGACCTGAAAGCCGCTGGCGAACTGGTTGGTGCGTTTGAAGTATTTGACGCGGTCAGCTCCGGCCAAGCCGACATGTACCACGGCGCAGACTACTACTTTGTGGGTCAGCACCCTGCCTACGCGTTCTTCACAGCTGTGCCCTTCGGCATGACCGCGCAAGAACTGGCAAACTGGTACTACCATGCCGGCGGCATGGAGAAGCACGACGAGCTGGGTCAGATCTTTAACCTCAAGTCGTTCCTCGCAGGCAACACCGGCGCACAGGCCGGCGGTTGGTACCGTCAGGAAATCAACGGTCCCGAAGACTTCAACGGCCTCAAGTTCCGTATGCCCGGCCTCGGCGGCAAAGCCCTCGGCAAACTCGGCGCATCGGTGCAAAACCTGCCTGGCTCCGAAGTGTACCAAGCGCTCGCGTCCGGCGCGATCGACGGCACTGAGTGGATTGGTCCATGGGCCGATGAGAAAGCTGGCTTCCAAGAGATCACGAAGACCTACTACACCGCTGGCTTCCATGAGCCAGGCGCAGGTCTGTCCGTGGCGACCAACCGCGAAGTGTTTGAGGGCCTGAGCCCCGCGCACCAGAAGGTCATCGAAGTCGCTTGTGCCGAAACCCACCAGTGGAACCTCGCACAGTTCTTGGCCAACAACGGGACCGCGCTGCAGCGTCTTCAGTCTGCTGGCGTCCAGATCCGCAGCTTCCCCGACAGCGTCTGGGATGCATTCGGTCGCGCCTCGCAAGAAGTCCACGACGAGAACATGGGCGACGAGATCTACAAGTCGGTCTACGACAGCGCAATGACCTCCATGCGTGCCTCGTCGCGTTGGATCGAAGCTGCTGAAGGCACATACCGCGCACAGCGTGACCGCGTGCTCGGCTAATCGCCAAAACGTGGGTGGGGCCGTCGTGGTCCCGCCCACACCTTTTGTCATCACATATGATAAGTGGGCATGAGCGTAACAGCTTGTGACGCAGTTTGTGGCGGGTCTGGTCCCGCCCGACGAACGATACACCCCGCATCAAAATGCGTGGGAGGGGAATACCGGTCAAAGGGTGCATAAACCTACCGGGTATTATCGCGAGGGAAACGAGATGCTCGACGCAGCGCTTTGGGTCATTACCAACATTGGAGCGGCCTTCTACAACACCGGCTATGCGATCCTAAACCCCGGCACGTGGCTTGATTGGTCCGATCCAGTCGCCAAGGTGCGGTTCATTTACTACGGCGGCTCGGTCGAGTTTTTCTTTGTCGTGTTCACGACGTTCCTTGTTCTGACAGGGATCGGCTTTTGGAAGCGGACGTTCCTGTGGGGGCTTGTGCGCGGGCTTGAGGGCTTTGCAAACGTGTTAGGCCGGTTCGCGGCTTGGGCGGGGCTGCTGATGGTGCTGCAACAGATCATGATCGTGTTTTTGCAGCGAATTTTCCGCGTGTCTGAAATCACGCTTGGGCCATTTGGCACCGTGTTCACGCGCGACCTGAGTTGGTACTCAGAAGAGCTAAAACTCTATAACGCAATGATTGTTTGCCTGTGCGTGTCCTATACCTTCGTGCAGGGCGGCCATGTCCGTGTGGACCTTGTGTATGCGGCGGTGTCGCACCGCACCAAGCGGGTGATCGATATGCTGGGCAGCATTTTGTTCATGATGCCGGTCATGGTTCTGACGTGGATGTACGCTTGGTTCTTTATGTGGCGCCATTTGGTGACACCGAAAATTTCGGCCTCCGACAACCTCGATTTGTTGGAGCGCAAAGCACGCATTTTGAAATGGAACGTTGAGACCATCGGCTTTTCGCCCAATGGCTTTGACGCCTACTTCCTGTTCAAGGTGTTGATCGTCGCGTTCTGCGGCTGTGTGTTCCTGCAAGCCTGTGCGTTTTTCTGGCGCAGCTACCTCGAATTCGTCGAGGGTGAGGCTTCCGCAGGCAAATATCTGGACAAAGACAAGCTGGGCGACGCGGAAGCGGAACGCGCGGCAGAAATCCACTAAGGGGCAGACAGATGATTTTGGGGTTGGACGGGATCGAAGTCGGTCTGTTGATCGTGTTTATGTGCCTTTTCGGGGGCATCATGTCGGGCTTTCCGGTGGCTTTTGCCATCGGTGGGGCGGGGATTATTTCGTTTGGGATCATCGCAGCACTCGATAGTGCGGGTATTTTGATCCACCAAGCGATCGACTCTGGCTCCGCTGAGTATGGCGCGCTGGTGGCCGATGGGATCGCGCGTGACGCGATTTCGGTCTTCCGGTACCCGGAATTGCCGCGCGTCGAAGAGGCACTATTCCCCGGCGGGTGGGAACTGGCGGTTGACCGCAACCTCAGTTTCATCGTGAACCGTATGAATGAGCGTGTCATCGCGGGCGCCTCTATCGAGACGCTTTTGGCGGTTGCGATGTTTGTGATGATGGGCATCACACTTGAACGCTCAAAAATCGCCAACGATCTGCTGACGACAATGGCGCGTTTGTTCGGGCCATTGCCCGGCGGGCTTGCCGTGTCCATCGTGATCGTGGGTGCGTTCCTTGCGGCCTCAACCGGGATCGTGGGCGCGACTGTTGTGACGATGGGTCTGTTGGCTTTGCCCACAATGCTGCGCAACGGGTATTCGCCTGAATTGTCCACGGGTGTGATCGCGGCCTCGGGTACATTGGGGCAGATCATTCCGCCCTCGATTGTGATCGTTCTGCTCGGGACATTGGCCGGTGATCTTTATTCCACCGCCCAAGAGCAACGCGCGCAGTTCGTGGGCTGCGGTGACGCGCTGACGTACCTTGGCAAGCCTGCGGTTGTATCCGTGGGGACCTTGTTCCAAGCCGCACTTTTGCCCGGCATCATGCTCGCGTTCCTGTACGCAGCCTATGCGTTTGGCTTTGCGTTGCTGAACCCGTCCAAGGCCCCGCCGGTGATTTTCGCCGATGATAAACCCTCGTTGATCACGCGATCAGACGCCTTGACGTGGTTCTTGTTTGCGCCTGTTGGCATCATCGTGGCTGTCGTCATCGCGGTACAGGCAGGGTTCGTCGGCTCACAATCCGTGCAGGTCAGCGCGTTTTCAGCTTCTGGCCAGACGGCATCGTTGCGGACCAACGTGTCCGAGCAATGCTCGGCCGCGATGATCGACCTCCACGGCCAAGAAGCGTGGGACACAGCGGTGGCTGAGCAGGCTGAGATTGAAGCATCGGGCGGTGTCGTTGCCTCACGCGAACTCACGACCGAAGAGCGGGACGCGCTGCGCCAAGAGGTCGTGGCCAATGCGCCTGTGATTGGGTCGGGCATCGCGACATTGTTCGTTCTCTTGGCATTGGTCCTGACGACGGCGCGAGGGGTGAACCCGATGGCGTCACCCGCACCGCTGATTGTCGGTGGCTTGGGTGTTGTGTTGGCCTTTGCAATCGACATCGCGCTGCTGGGGCCGCTGACGTCCTCCGGCACGACGTTTGTGTTGATGGCCATTCCCTTGGCCTTGGTGGCTTACGGCTTGCGCACAGCGTTTGGGCGTTTGGCGCAAAATGAGCTGCTGCGCGTGGTGTTCCCACCTCTGGTGCTGATCGTGGCGGTTCTGGGGTCGATCCTTGGCGGGATCACGAACCCAACGCCCGCGGCGGCTTTGGGGGCAGGGGGCGCTATCATGCTGGCCGCCTACCGCAAGCTGCGCGAGGATCAGAAATCCGGCAAATGGATCCTGATTGCGAGCTTCTCGATAATCATCCTGATCATCTTTGGTGTGAACTTCGATCTGCGTGTGGGCGTGGGCACCACCACGATTGCGGACCGGATCGCGATGCTGATCGCGCAGGCCTCGTACCACATCGCCTTTGGTGGGCTTCTCTATGCCTGTTGGGTTCTGTTCAAGACCGGCGTTCTGCCACCAGTGGTGCGTGAAACGGCCAAGGTTACGTCCATGGTCTTCACCATCCTCATCGGTTCGCAATTGCTGAACCTTGTGGTGATTTCCTTCGGGGGTGAGCATTACATCCAAGAATTCCTGCGCAGCTTCGACTCCGAGATCAAGGTGTTCTTGATCGTGATGCTGGTGCTGTTCATTCTTGGCTTTGTGCTCGATTTCCTTGAGATCATTTACATCGTGATCCCAATCGTCGGCCCGGTCATCTACGGCGGGACGATGGACCCCAAATGGGTGACGATCATGATTGCCGTGAACCTCCAGACCTCATTTCTGACACCGCCCTTTGGCTTTGCTCTGTTCTATCTGCGGGGGGTCGCCCCGAAGGAGGTCACGACAGGCCACATCTATCGCGGCGTGCTGCCGTTTGTCTTGATCCAAATCGCAGGGCTGGGGCTGTTGTGGATGTTCCCCGGTGTCGTGTCGATCGTCCCGGATTTGTTACCGAACAACTGATAAGAAAAGGGCGCCCCACGGGGCGCCTTCTTTACATCTGCAGTCTGTTTTGGCTGATGCGTTACCGGGCGGGCTGGCTATTGGGCAGGGTGATCTTGGCCACCTGTTCCGCAATCGGATCTACGGACAAAGGATGCATCTCGGCGGTGTGGTCTTCGGGGTTACCGATATCCTGCCACTCACCATTCTTGTAAATCTCAAGGCCCGAGAAGTTGGCCTTGTAACCCATCTTGGATGAACCCGGCACCCAATAGCCCAAGTAGACGTAAGGCAGATCGGCATCCAGCGCGATGCGCACGTGATCCAAAATGACATAAGTCCCGAGGGAGGCTTTCTCCATCGTGGGGTCATAGAACGAATAAACCATCGACAAACCATCTTCGAGGACGTCCGTCAGGCAAACGGCGCGCAATTCCCGCTCGTGGGCGGATTTCTGCCAATACTCGACCACGCGGGACCGGATCGGTGTCTCTTCGACCATGGCCGCGAACTCAAAGATGTCCATATCGGCCATGCCGCCGTCGGCATGACGGCTATCGAGATACGACCGAAAGAGCGCGTATTGCTCTTCTGTGGCCCAAGGGGAGATCGCCTCGCGCTCAAGGGTCTTGTTGCGGCGGATGGTACGGCGCTGGCTCTTGGACAATTCGAAGTCCGAGACCCGGATACGGGCGGACATACAGGCAGCGCAATCCGCGCAAGAGGGGCGGTAGAGCACGTTCTGCGAACGGCGAAACCCCTGCTGCGAGAGCGTGTCGTTAAGCTGTTTTGCGTTGTCCCCCTGAAGTGCGGTGAACAACTTCCTTTCCTTCCGGTCCGCAAGATACGGGCACGGTTGCGGCGCAGTCACATAGAACTGCGGGGCAATGGGAAGGGTGTGGCGCATGGAGGTCCGACTGTTAATTTTGATAAACGTACCATTGCGCAAACGGTGTGACCAATGGTTTTTGGTCACAGAGTTTTTATCGGATCTGGGCCTTTAGAGCCGGGGGCGATTGATGGCTGCGGTGCCAAGCAACACATCGTGCAGACCCTGACGGCGCTGCGTCATTAACATCATTCCCCAAGAGATTACCTGGGGCAGGAAAAAGGTTAAGCTGATCAGGTAGAAGATTGTATGCAGGGCGGCTTCACCGGGGGTGAGTTGATGGCCCTCACGGTTGCGAAATTCGATGCCTACGACGCGCATCCCCGGCGTTGCGGATTTGGCGGCAATCGTGGTGATCCGGTAGACAACCGACAGAGCCAAAAACACGACCGGGAAAAAGAAGAACCCCACAAAGAGCGTGGCGAACCCAAAGAGGACCGTCAGCGTCCCGATCACGGCCGTATCGAGCACCCAAGCTAACACCCGTTTTAACGTGACCCCGTCATAAAAGCCGGGCTGAAATTCGGGATCGGGAAGGCCGGAGGAGTGCGTATCGTAATGCATGGTGGGGATCATCTGCTGAAAATATGGGTTGGAAGAGTATGCAGGCACGGGCCACGTTTGTCAGCGGCCCTGTGCCTTGGGTGGTTATGCGTCGGCTGGTTCCACCGCCTTGTCAGCGGTGGCCTTTTTGGCGGCCTCCGCACGATCAGCCATAAAGTCGTCGAACTCGGACTTGTCTTTGGCTTCGCGCAACCGCTGAAGGAATTCTTCAAACGCTGCTTGTTCATCTTCTAGGCGGCGCAACATGTCGGCTTTGTAGGCGTCAAAGGCAGAGTTGCCAGAAGTCGAGAAAGCGGTGCGGGCGTTGGCCGTGCGGCGACAGGATTTTCCAGAAAACATGCGTTTGCTCCAAATCATATAGGCAAGAAGGGCGAGGCCGATTGGCCAGAAAAAGATAAACCCAAGGACCATAGCGGCGATCCAAGCGCCTTTGCCGCGGGCATCAAGCCAGCTTTCGGCGCGCGCGAGCCAGCCAAGGGGGCGGTTGGCTGTATCGGAGGGTGAGGCAAATGTGGTCATCGGGGTAGTCTCCTTGGTGCGGTGTAAATGTGGATGTAAATGCGTTTCACATCATAGCAGATGGGGAATGTTAATCACCTTAACAAGGGCGCGCGCCGAAAAAAGTGAATCTTTTTTACATTGATCGTGGGCAGAGTGCAGAAGCTAGACGAACCGCTCTAGCAATTCGCGTACGGCGACCGTGGCGCGCAGTTTGGCACACAGCAAAAAGATACCGCCAAATTTTCGCTGCAAGAACAATGCATCAATCGGTAAGGGCGGGGGGATAAATCCGGCAGCGGCCAGCGCGCGCCCTTCCTCCTGCATCCGCCGCGGCATCACTGGATCGGCCATGTCAAAGGGGGCATCGGCGCGTAACGGCGCAAACACGATATCCATCATCCGGAGGATTTGTTCACGGTGCGCAGGTACGGTTTCGGGCTGGTAAAACCCGATCTCAAGGCAGATCGCGTTCATGGCTATGTGGTCGGCATCAAGGCCTGCGCGCATCAGCCTGCGGTATTGCGCAACGATCTCTGGGCCCAACCGCCGCGTCGCCCCAAAGTCGAGTAAGATGATCTGGCCAGTGGCGGGATCGTAGCGATAATTGGCAAAGTTCGGATCGGTTTGCATCACGCCGAATTCGAACAGTTCACGCAGCAACAACTCAATCAGGGCATGGGCAATCGCGTTGCGCATTGGCTCGGGCGCTTGGGCGGCGGCTTCAATCGGATCTCCCTTGATGAAGCTCATCGCAAGGATGCCGGGGGTTGTCCAATCCTCGTGTAGGGTCGGCACGATATAACGATTATCACTGGCCAAGAGGTCACCGAATTCGCGCAAGTATTCACCCTCTAACGCGTAGTCGGTTTCATCGTGCAGTTGCTTGCGGGCTTCTTCAAGATAAGGGGCTAGCTCAAACCCCTTGGGCAGCAGGCCTGACATCCGCACGAGTGCGCCGACATTGGCGACATCGCTGTCGATACTTTGGGCAACGCCGGGGTATTGGACCTTGATCGCCATGTCGCGGCCATTGCGGGTTTTCGCCCTGTGCACCTGCCCGATAGAGGCGGCTGCGATGGGGCGGACGTCAAAGTTTTGGAACTGGCCCAGCCAGCCCTTGGGCCAATGGGCAGCAAGCACCTTTTTCAGCTGTGCGGGAGGCATAAAGTGCGCGTCATCCCGAAGTCGGGCGAAAATATCAGCCAGTTCCGGCGGCAGAACATCGCCCGTGTCCATGGACACCAACTGCCCGACCTTCATAGCCGCTCCGCGCATCTTGGCCAATTGATCCGCCACGCGGGACATATTGGCCGGGGTCATCAGCAGGTCGCGAAACTGGGGGCGTTTGCCGCGACCCAACTCGGCTGCCCCCCGCAACGCCATGTTGCCGGCCACACCTGCGGTCATCGTGCTAAGCCTGGTTAGCCGCGAAATGCGGCTGGAGGGCACGGGCAATGGGCGGCTATCAGAGGGTGGTCGGGCCATGATCTGTCCTTATGGGGCGAACCTCAAGGATAGGGCGTGTAACGGCGCGACAAGGGGCGCATCAAAACATTGCGCAATCCGAGCCTGGGGGCAGGGGATCGGCGCCCTCCGGCAAGGTGGGGGTGTAGTCGAAACTGACCACAGATGCGCCGCTGTCAAAGGCGATGAACAATTGCCCAGAGCCGGGCCGGATCGCGATACCCTCGGGGTCGGTGCCGTATTCCAATAGGGGGGCGGTGGACAGAAGCGTGCCATTTGCGTCGAACTCATAGAGGCTGTTTGTGCCCTCCAAATCATCCACAATCAGCAGGTGGCCGGTGCGCGGGTCACGCGCGATGCCTTGGGCCTCGCTTAGGGGCGGGTTGAGCGACATCGTATTGATCCGGCGCAGGATTTGGCCGTCTGGGGCAAGCCAGCTGAGGTACTCCGGATCGTCCTCAACGGTGATGATTGAGCCATCTGCGTCCACCGCCATCCCTTCGGTATCGGCCCAGCTGGATGAGATTGTGAAGGGCGGCGCAAGCGCCGCGCCGTCCTTGGTGAGCCGTTGGAAATTACCCCGCCCGTCGGCCACGATCAGGGCGGAACCTTCAAGGGCTATGGCTTTGATCCGGCCCATGTCAGAGCGGATGCGGCGCAGCTCATACCCGTCGAGTGTGGTCAAAACCGCCTCCGGCCCTTCATTCGCGATCCAAAGGCCGCAGAAATCCGGGTCGTACTCAAGGCTTGCGGGGCGGTTGAGCGTGAAGGCGCCTGTTTGCGTCAGCTCCAATGCTGCCGCAGAGGTGCCCCAAAGGAAGGCGAACAGGATCATCAACCGGGTCATCGTAGCCTCCTAAAAGGATGCTATAACGATGGGGCGAAACGGGCCGGGTTCAAGGTTTGCGCCCGGTGTGACGGGCGCATGAAGGCGGTTGGCTTAACTCGCGACAGGTTGAAACGCGGCTGCAAATTGGTCGCGCAGCTGGTTCTTTTGAACCTTGCCCATCGTGTTGCGCGGCAGCTCGGCCACGACCTCAATGTGCCGAGGACGCTTGAAACCAGCAAGGTCGCGGCGCGCGATCTCTTGGATGGCTGCGGCGTCGATCTTGGCGCCATCCTCGGGCACCAACACGGCAATCACGCTTTCTCCAAAATCGGGATGTGGCGCGCCAATTACGGCGCTTTCTTTGACGTTGGGCAGGGCATCAAGGAACAGCTCAATCTCTTTGGGATAGATGTTGTAGCCGCCAGAAATGATCAGATCCTTGCCGCGCCCCACGATGTGGACATAACCCTCTGCGTCGATCAGCGACAGATCACCGGTGATAAAGAACCCATCGTCACGCAGCTCTTCGCGTGTCTTTTCCGGCATTTGCCAATAGCCCTTGAACACGTTGGGCCCGCGCACCCACAAAACACCGATCTCTCCGGTGGGCAGTTCTGCTCCGGTCTCTGGGTCGCAGATCTTTGCCTCAACCCCGGGCAGGGGAAACCCGACCGTGCCCGCGCGCCGCGCCCCTTCATAAGGGTTAGAGGTGTTCATCGAGGTTTCTGTCATGCCGTAGCGTTCCAGAATGCGGTGGCCGGTGCGGTCCTCAAACTGCGTATGTGTATCGGCCAGCAAGGGCGCAGAGCCAGAGATGAAGAGACGCATGTGCGCGACCAAATCTTTGGAAAAACGGGCCTCATCCAGAAGGCGGGTGTAGAAGGTGGGCACGCCCATCATCGTCGTGGCCTCGGGCAGGCGGCTCAGTACAGTTTCAACGTCAAACTTGGGCAAGAAGATCATCGACCCTCCGGCCAACAGCATGACATTCGTGGCCACAAACAGCCCATGGCTGTGGAAAATCGGCAGCGCATGCAGCAGCACATCATCGCGGGTAAACCGCCACGCCTCGACCAAAGATCGAGCGTTTGACAGCAGGTTCTCGTGGGTCAGCATCGCGCCCTTTGAGCGACCCGTGGTGCCCGAAGTATAGAGCAGGGCTGCTAGGTCATCTTTGTCCCGCGGGACTGCGGTGAAGGCCGCCGGTTGTGCCGCGACCAAGTCCGTCAGGCTGCCTTCGCCATTCGCGCCCAAGGTTTCCAGCTGGGCGCCGGTCTGGGCTGCGATATCGCGCAACTCGGCCTCTTCGGATGGGTCGCAGACAAATAGGGCCGCACCGCTGTCGCCAACGAAATATTCCAATTCGCGGGGCGTGTAGGCGGTGTTGAGCGGCAAAAACACTGCGCCTGATTTCACGCAAGCCGCATATAGGGCCAACGCTTGGCGCGACTTGATCACATGCACCGCGACCCGGTCCCCAGGTGCGACACCCAATGACACCAAGGCGTTTGCGGTGCGATCGACCTCTTGCAAAAACGCGCCGTGGCTGACGGTTGTCCCATCGATAAGCTCTAGAAAGGGGCTCGTTTTGCCCTCATGCGGTGCGAAAAGCGCGTCGTACAGGGGATTGGTCATTGGGTCGTCTTTCGTGCTTGGCGCAATGGTCTAGTCGGCGGCGGCTGTGTCCGCTTTGTCTGCTTGGCTCAGGTACCTGGTAAAGCCGGAGGTTGTGTGTTGCTCACCCGCGCGGCGTGCCGCATCTGTGTCGCCTGCGATGATGGCATCGCTGATGGCGCGGTGCTCTTCGAGGGAGCGGGCGATGTTGGTCGCGTTCGATAGGCCGCGACGTCGGAACAGGTGCATTTCCTTGATCATGTTGTCGTACATCGCCTTGGCGCGGGGGTTGCCTGCGTTCTCAAGGATCAGATCGTGAAATTCGATATTCAACGGATAATAGGCCTTGGGGTCGTTGCTATCGTTGGCCTTTTGCATCCGCTCAAGGTTTGTCTCTAGCTTCCGCGCGAGGTGAGGGGTGTCACCGTCGGCCATACGGCGGGCACAGGCGGAACACGCCATCGCAAAAATCGCACCGCGCAGATCGTAGAGATTGCGGATTTCGTCCAAGGTGGTTTCATGCACAAACGCGCCGCGGTTCGCGATCAGATCGATCAGCCCAGAGTCAGCTAGGGACCGGATCGCCTCCCGCACGGTGCCACGGCTGACACCCATCGCGTTGGAGAGCGAAAGCTCGTTCAGTTTTACGCCGGCCGCAAGCTCGCCCTCAACGATTAATCGCTCAATCTCTCCACGGACCTCGCCAGCCAGCGTCGCGCGTCCTTGTCCGATTGTGTTTGTCGAAAGAGCCATAGGTCCGTTTCTCCCACCTCTGAAAATTTGTCAACAATTAACATTTATATTGCTAATCGCTGATCGCTGTCATACAGCTTATCTTATAATTTGACCACGGGAGAACCAAGATGGCGCAACCCGCAGATCACGCGGACCACGATGCGGCTCAGCCGACTTCAAACGGCGAAAGTCCAGTTGCAAGCATGGCGTTGCGCGGCATTCGCGTTTTGGATTTGACCCGCGTTCGGTCTGGGCCGACATGCGTGCGGCAGTTCGCGGATTGGGGCGCGGATGTCATCAAGATTGAAACGCCCGTTGATAACGCGCAGCTTGGCGGGCCACGCTCTGGGCCGGATTTTCAGAACCTGCATCGCAACAAGCGGTCGCTGACGATAAACCTCAAATCAAAAGAAGGGGTTGAGGCGTTTCGCAAGCTGGCAAAAACAGCGGATGTGATCGTCGAAAACTTCCGTCCCGGCGTCAAAAAGCGCCTCGGAATTGATTATGAGACTTTGTCTGCGGACAACCCCGGGCTGGTCTATGCTTCAATTTCGGGCTTTGGGCAGGATGGTCCATTAGCTGGACGGCCAGGTTTTGATCAGATTGCGCAAGGTATGGGTGGGCTTATGTCCATCACGGGCCAGCCGGGTGAGGGGCCCATGCGCGTAGGCATTCCCATCGCGGATCTTTGCGCGGGTCTTTTTGCCGCACAGGGTGTTTTGATCGCCCTGATGGAGCGTGCGACATCGGGCAAAGGCCAATGGGTGCAAACCTCGTTGCTTCAGGCGCAGGTGTTCATGCTCGATTTCCAAGCCGCGCGGTTCTTGATGGATGGTGTTGTGCCGAAACAGGCGGGCAACAATCATCCGACGTCGATCCCGACCGGCGTGTTCAAAACCAAAGACGGCCATATGAACCTCGCGGTAGCAGGGCAGGAGATTTGGAAGAGGTTCGCCATAGCCGTTGAGCGGGAAGATTGGCTTGAGGATGCGCGGTTCGCCACGCCGCCCGCACGCTCTGACAATCGGGATGTTTTGGGGGGGCAGATTGAGGACATCACCCTGACCCGCACGACCGCAGAGTGGATTGAGGTTCTGAATGACGCCGGCGTCCCGGTGGGTGAGATTAACGACATCGGACAAGTCTTTGATAACCCTCAAGTGCATCACCTTGGCCTTGCGCAGCCTGTCACCAGCCAAGAACGCGGCGAGACGCATCTTGTGGGCCAGCCCATCTTGATGAGCCGTACCCCAAGCCACATCGCATCGCCCCCGCCGCTTGCGGGGCAGCATTCGACCGATATCCTCAAAGAAATCGGATATTCTGATGCAGACATCACATCCATGAAAGCGCTTGGCGCGATCTGAACCCTACCAACGGACGAGACTATGACCGATAAAATCATCACCGAAAAATCGGGCGATATTGCCCGCATTATTTTTAACCAACCCGAAAAGCGGAACGCCGTTTCGCTTGAGATGTGGGAGGCGGTCGAGGCGGCGCTTGATGCGTTTGAGGTCGACCCCGAGGTTCGCATTCTGATCCTGTCGGGTGCGGGTGGTAAGGCGTTTGTTTCGGGGGCCGATATCTCAAAGTTCGAAAGCGAGCGCGCCAGCGAGGAGGGCGTTGCGCGCTACAACGCCACGACCAAGCGGGTCTATGACAAGCTCGAAGCGTTCCCCAAGCCCACCATCGCCCAGATCAACGGCTTTTGCATCGGTGGCGGCGTCGCGCTGTCGCTGAGCTGCGATATGCGGATTTGCGGCAAGGGCTCACAGTTTGCTGTGCCTGCCGCGAAGCTGGGCCTTGGATATGGGTTCCCGGGCATCAACCGCCTTGTAAACGTGGTCGGTCCGTCCTTTGCCAAGGAAATCTTCTTCACCGCGCGCCGGTTTGATGCCGAAGAGTCGCGGGTCATGGGCTTGGTAAACCGCGTGGTCGAGGACGAAGACGTCGCCCAGGTGGCCGAGGATACCGCCAAGATGATCGCGGCCAACGCGCCGATGACCGTGGCCTCGGTCAAATTCATCGTTGGTGAGACGCTGAAGGACGAAAGCAAGCGCGACGAAGAGGAATGCGCCCGCCGGGTCAAAGCCTGTTTTGACAGCCAAGACTACGTAGAGGGGCGTCGTGCCTTCCTCGAAAAGCGCAAGCCCCAGTTCGTGGGTGCCTAATGGCGGATGATCGTCCTGCCCGTGTAGACGAGGCAGTCGTTCGAGAGCACATGGAAGAGGTCATCGAAAGCCACGAACAGGCGTTCGAGACCTTTTTCTTTGCTCGGTTCCTTGGCCTAAACTTCGAATATCTGCCCGCCGAGGCCCCGGATGCGGACAAAGAGGTCTGTCGCCTGACGTTTGAGGTCACAGATATGCTGCGCAACCCGCAAGGGTCGTTGCATGGCGGGGTTATGGCTTCGGCGATGGATATCTCGATGGGGCACTTGGTGAATAAAATCGCAGGTGCTGGGGCTACGATCGAATTAAAGGTCCAATTCATGCGCCCCGTGATGGAGGGGCTGGTCACTTGCGAGGGACGGTTTACAAAGAAGGGGCGGTCCTTGTCCTTTATGGAAAGCCGTCTTATGGGGCCGGATGGGAAACTTGCGGCCTTGGCCACAGCAACATGGAAAATGCCGGGATGACTGAACAGCTTACGTCCGAGATTAACCCTCAACTTTTGTCTGAAATCAGGGGCCGTTTTGCCCATGTCGACAGCTGCCCGTTTGAGGGCGAACGGGTGTTCTTTGAAAACGCCGGGGGCGCGCTGACGCTGAATTCGGTTGTTGAAACATCGGCCAAATTTGCGGCCATCCCTGACAATCAGGGCCGCGACAATCCCGCAGCCCATGCGCTTGTGGCGTTGATCAACAAAGCCAAGGCCGACATGGCCGTCTTTTTCAACGCGCCCGAGGGGCAATTTTTCGTGGGCGAAAGCGGTACGGAGTTGTTGTTCCGCCTGGTCCGTACGGCGTGTGTTGCCACAGGGGCGGGCCGTGTTTTGGGTACGACGCTTGAACACCCAGCCACCCGCAGTGCGGCGCGCCACTGGTGTGAGGTTGTCGGCAAAGACCACGTTTTGGTGGCACACAACGACGCGACCGGCTCTGTCACGGCGGCCGAATATGCAGCTGAGGTTACGCCAGACACGCGTGTGGCCACCATCCTGCACACATCGCCCGTCACGGGCATGGGGGTTGATGTGGCCTCCATCGCCGCCGAAATCCGCAAGGTTGCGCCCGAGTGCATCATCATCGTCGACGGCATTCAGCACGCGGCCCACGGGCGGCTTGATATCGCAAGCTACGACATCGACGGCTATGTGGTCTCGCCGTACAAGGTATTCTCGCGCCATGGTTACGGTGTTGCGTGGGTGTCGGACCGTTTGAACGCGCTCAAGCACGAGCATCTGATCGACGCCCCCGGTGATCCGTGGGAATTCGGGACCCGCGATACGGGCGCCTATGTGACGTTCTCGGACGTGGTGGACTACTTCGATTGGCTGGGTGGAGAGGTGTCTAACGCCACCGATAAACGCGCGAGGATCGTAGCGGCAGGTGCGGCCATTCATGCGTACGAAAAAGGCCTGACCGACGGAATGATCCACGGTGTTGGGAACCAAACTGGGCTGGCGGATATGCCAAGCGTCACGATCATCGGCGGCGTTGACAACCCGCAGCGTGAGGGCCTTGTGTCCATCACTGTGGATGGAATTGCCGCCCCTGATGTGGTCACGCAACTGCGTGAGCGCGGTATCCGCACCCACACCCGCAAGGCAGATCACTATTCGGGCAACATCCTTGATCCCCTAGGGATGGAGGCTGCGGTGCGTGTATCCATGTGCCACTATAACAGTGATGCTGAGGTCGCTCAGTTCCTGCAAGCGATGCGGGAGATTACGGACGCCGCGTCCTAGGCGTCTTCTGCAAGAGCCGTAAGGCTGTCCAGCAGGTCTGCTGCGATTTCGATCCCTTCCTTGCGCGCAGACGCGAGTGAGGCAAGGGCCCGCGCACCGGGCAGGCGCGGCGTGTTCGTTTCGGTGCCGGGGACCGCGCTATTGCGCACCAACGTGCGCGCATCGTTGATCCGAGTGCCAAGGGTGTCAGGCGGGATCAGTTTCGCAGCATCGATCACGATAAACATGTGGCCAACATTTGCTGTCGCACTGGTATTGAGGTTGGCGTTTGGCACCTCGGATAGCATCGCGGCGCCGGACAAGCCGCCCGCAAGCAGATCAAGACACAACGCGAGGTTAGCGCCTTTGCCGCCGCCAATCGCCTGCATCAAACCCTTCATTGCGGCTGCTGCGTCGGTCGTCGGGATGCCGTCCGCATCTGTGGCCCAGGTGTCCGGGATCGGTGTGCCATTGGCAGCCGCTTGTCGGACCTTGGACCTTGCCGCGACAGACATCGCGATATCAAGGATGACATGTTGGCCGCTTGGATCGGGCAGGGCAATGCCAAGGGGCGTGTTGCCGATGACCGCGCGATTGCCGCCCTGCGGGGCGATCATGGGGGATGTATTGGTCGTGAATATTGCGGCAAAACCCGCGTCTGCGGCGCATAGTAGTTGCGGTGCTAGGGCCCCCAAATGGGTTGAGGCCCGGCAAAACGCGGCGCCCATTCCCACCTCGCGGGCGGCCTCAATCGCGGCGCGGGTGGCTCGGATCGCGACGGCGGCTCCCAATCCGTTTTGACCATCCACATGGCGCAAGGCGGGGGCCGGGGCGTGGATGATCGGCACGGCGTTAGGGTTCGCCCCACCGTCGCGCAAGCGGGCCACATAGGCTGGCACACGGGCCAGACCGTGAGTGCGGATGCCCATCATTTCGGCACGAACAAGCATTTCAGCGGCGTCATCGGCCATGTCGGCCTGCATCTTGGCTGCCCTAAAGGCCCTCGAAACTAACGCGCGTGTCTCCCCCTCGGGGAGCCGTGGCATGGTGCTATCCATCCGCCTTCGCCGTTTGGTCGACCTTAGGCTTGCCGAACCGGTTCAGCATCGGCAGCAACACGATCAATGTGAGCGTCACTCCGATGATCCATAGGGACGGCGTGCGTTCCACAAAGATGGCAAACGAGCCACGGGAAATAGTCATGGTTTGGCGCAAGGCTTCCTCCGCCAATGGCCCCAGCACGAGGGCCAACACTAACGCGGCAGGCGAAAAACCATAAAGCCGCATAAAGAACCCGACGATGCCAGCGGCGAACATCAAATACGTCTCAACAAAGCTGGCATGGACGCTAAAAGTGCCAAGCGCGCAAACCACGACGATGCAAGGGGCCAGCATCCGGTAGGGAACCTTGATGATTTGTACAAACAGCGGGATCGCAAAGATCGAGATCGCCAAAAGCGCCATGTTCCCAAGGTACATGGAGGCAATCAGCCCCCAAGCAAATTCGGGGTTCTGCTCCATGAACAACGGACCGGGGCGCAGGCCCCACATGATGAACGCGGCCAAAAGAACCGCTGTGGATGCTGAACCGGGAATGCCCAGCGTCAGCAGCGGGATCATCGCCCCAGACGAGGCGGCGTTGTTGGCGGTTTCAGGCGCCACAAGGCCTGCCATCTCACCCTTGCCAAAGTTCTCAGAGTTTTTGGACAGGGAGCGTTCCGTTGAATACGCCATGAGCGAGGCAATGGTCGCGCCGGCGCCGGGGATCACGCCCACCACAAACCCTAGAACCGAGCCACGCACCATTGTCATCCGTGTCGAAAGCCAATCCTGAGCCGTGGGCCAAAACCGTTCCTCATTGTCGTATTGTACGATCCCGCCGGTGCCGGTTTTGTGCAGGCCATTGTAAAAGGCGTAGAACAGCTCACCCAAGCCGAAGAGCCCGATGGCAATTGGGATGAAATAGATGCCCCCAATTAATTCAGCGGAGCCAAAGGTATAGCGACCTTGGCCTGTTTCCAAATCGACGCCGACGGTGCCAAGGGCAAAGCCGATCAGGGCTGAGATCACGCCGAGCTTCCAGTTGGAGCCGATCATGACCAACAGGGTGAGCATCCCCATCACTGCTAATAGGAAGTATTCCGGTGGCCCAAAGCTGCGGGAGACTTGGCTAAACAGCGGTGCGAGGATCGTGATCAAGATCACGCCGACGGTCCCGCCAACGAATGACGCGGCAGCTTGCATCACAAGGGCAGGGCCCGCGCGGCCGTTTTTGGCCAATGGAAATCCGTCGAAGGTCGAGGCGACGGTGGCGCTTTCACCCGGAGTGTTCAGCAGGATCGATGTGATCGTGCCGCCGTACATCGCCCCGTAGTAGATCGCCGCCAGCATCATGATCGCGCCAATCGGGTCCATCCCGAACGTTACCGGCAACAAGATCGCAAGTCCTGCGGAGGGGCCGAACCCAGGAATAACCCCCACGATCATGCCGACAATAGCACCGATCAAAAGGTAGAGAATGTTGATCGGAGAGATGGCAACCGACAGCCCCATCATCAGGTCCGCAAAGATATCCATGGGTCTACTCCGGCAAAAGGGTGGCGCGCAGCCAATAGGGCGTTAGGGTCATATCGGTAACTCAAACAGCGCCGGGGGCATGTTGGCGTTCAGAACGCGGTCAAACAGCAGGTACACGCCGCTTGGCACAAGGGTCGCGACAAGGACGTTCTTGATGGGTTGTGCCCGGTTCAGCAGCATCAAAGTCGCGCCAAGGAAGATCACTGTCGCCACAAAGCCACCGAACAGCTTCAAAAGGACAGCGTAGCTGCAGGCCAGTCCCATCAGGATCAGGACGTCTTTCCACTTGCTGGGATCGGTACGCTCGCGCTCGGCTTTGCGCAGTTCCTCAACGAGGGTCCAAAGCGTGAAGATGATGGCGGCGGTGCCAATCAATCGCGGGAAAAATCCCGGACCCGGCCGGCCCGTCCGCGTCAAGAAGTTGAGGTCGGCATAGGCCACATAAGAGTAGAAGATCGCCCCCGCGAGGAGAACGACAAAGAAGGCGACGCGCATGATCTTGATGTCCTGTTGGGTCTTGTCGTCGGCCCCAATCCTTTCGGGGCCGACGACATATTCGCCAAAGTGGGCTTAGTCGATTGCGCCGACTTCGCGCAGAACAACCTCAAAGCCGTTCTTTGTGTTCACGAGGAACTGGCGGAAGTCTTCACCATACAGAACCGTGGGGGTCAGCGTGTTGCTGGAGATATATTCACCCCATTCTGGCGTCTGTACGACTTCTTTCATGGTATTGATCCACCACTCCTGTGCCTCTGCTGGGGCGTTGGGAGCAAGGATCAGACCGCGTGGCATCGACACACCGATGTCAAAGCCGATGCTTCCCATTGTTGGGACGCCTTCAAGTGCGGCGGGCGTCGTTTGGCCAGAGAACACCAGTGGTTTCAGATCACCAGACTCGATGAGACCGAGGATCTCACCGGGGTTGCCGACCATCGCATCAAGCGCGTTGGACAACAGGGCGGTCGTCTGCTCGGACATGGAGTTGAACGAGACGTAATCGAACTCGAACCCTGCCTTCTCCGCAAACAGCGTGGGCACGATGAAGTCCACATTGACCGAACCGGTGCCGCCGATATTCGTGGGGTTGGCTTTGGCGTTTGCGATGAATTCGTCGATCGTGTCGATCTCACTGTCGCCGTTTACAACCAGCACCAGGTCATCGGTTGCCAAAAGGGCTACGGGGGTGAAGCTTTCGGGTTGCCACGGTGTATCCGCCTGAAGCGGGGTGGTGACAAAGCTGCCCGATGTGGTCGAGATGCCGTAGGCGTTGCCGTCTTGGCCATAGAGATAGCCCCAGCCCACAGCGCCTGAACCGCCCGCGCGGTTTTCGGCAGAAATCTCACCATCGTACAGGTCGTACTTGTTGAGAATTTCGATGATGCTGCGGGCCATGATGTCGTTGCCGCCACCGGGGCCGAACGCGATGGTCCAATCCAGCGTCTCGTCTGCGGATGGGTAGCTTTGTGCGATCGCAGGTGTCGCGACGGCCAGTGGTGCCGCAATGGCCGCAGCACAAGCCGCACCCAACATCCGGCGTCCAAGAGTTTTCGTCAGTTCCATGGATTTTCCTCCCTATATCCAAAAGAAAGCGAATGACCCGGCGGTTTTTGTGCCTGTGATCATTTGGGGTCGTGTTGTTATGTTTGTGCGCCTCGATCGCGGCTGTAGGTGCCCAAAAGACGTTGTTTGCCGTTCAGGTGGTGTTGGCTACCAGCGCGACTTGCGGCTTTGATGTCCCCGCTTTCAATCGCGCGGACAATCGCATCGTGCTCTTGATTTGAGACCTCTAACGCCAATGGGCCACTCAGAACCCGCAGGCGCATCAGGCGCACTTCTTTGCAAAGACTGATATACAGTTCGGCCACCCGTCTGCTGTCGGCGGCTTCTGCAATTTTGTCGTGAAATGCGAGGTTTTCGGTGAAGTAGGTACCTTCGTCCTCACGCTCGGCAGCCTCGGACATTCGGGTCAGGCTGGCGCGCAAGTCAGCAAGGGCTTGATCGTCGCCGGTGGCCGCGACCCGTGCGCACAAATAGCCAAACACCATGGCGCGCAATTCATACAGCTCAAGCGCGTCATCCAAGGTCAGCTTGCGTACGTACACGCCCTTATTGGCGACGGTTGTGACCAACCCGTCTTTTTCCAGTGAGCGGGCAGCCTCCCGCACAGGGGCGCGGCTGACGCCCATCAAAGCCGCAAGAGTTTGTTCATTCAATCGCTCACCAGCAGGGACTTCGCCGCCCAGAATCATTCGCTCCAGTTCATCCCTCACTTCTAGGACGAGTGGCTTTTTTCGCTTCAATTCTAGATCGTTGACCATGATGTCCCCCCAATCTGGTATGCGTATGCAGCAATATTAAATGTCGATTGTCAACATTATTTCGTTGATTAACCCCTTAAGCCTCAGTACCCAAATGAGAGAGTTAACGTAACGTCTGCTTTGCGGACTGCAACAGGAGGGCGGCTGCCTATGGATCGCACACTTACAGGGAAGACGGCGTTCGTTTCCGGCTCAGGGCAGAACATCGGACGGGGCGTTGCGGTTCGGCTGGCGCAGCTTGGGGCGAATGTCGTGGTCAACGGGTCCAGCAATGCGCAGGCCTGCGAAGAAACCGCCACGGCCGTGCGCGCGCACGGTGTTGAGGCCATGGTCGCGATGGGCGACATGAGCGGTGCACAAGACGTCCAACGTATCACCAAGGCTGCATTGGCGCAGTTCGGCACGATTGATATTCTGGTCAACAACGCGGCCCGACGCCCGCACAAGCCGTTCCTGGAAATGTCGGATGACGATTGGAATGGTGTCGTGGATGTTGCGCTGACAGGTTCCTTCCGAACTGCGCGGGCGTTTCTGCCCGGTATGGTCGAACAGGGGTGGGGCCGGATCATCAACTTTGCGGGGATGAAGGCGATCAAAGGCTATTTTGAGGGGGCGCCGATTTCTGCCGCCAAACACGGGGTTTGGGGGCTGACCAAGGCGCTGTCCACTGAGTTCGCTTCCAAGGGGATCACCGCAAATGCGATCTCACCGGGGCAAATCGCCAAGGATGGCGGGGACACGCAAGACCCCAAGCGCGTGGGCAGTATCCCGGCGGGCTTCATGGGCACGTCCGAGGATATCGCAGCGGCGGTTGGCTATCTGGCCTCACCTGAGGCGCGGTTTGTAACCGGCCAGATGATCGCCGTTAATGGTGGTGAGACAACCTAGATGCACAGAAATACACTCCAGTAGGCGGCACATGATGGGCAATATATCGGGCATTGCTGGGACGATCGCCTTGTCGGGCGTGGGCACATTAATCCTGTTGTGGCTGGGTGCTCCGCTGCCGTTCTTGTTCGGCCCGTTGGGTGCCTGTCTGCTGGCGGCTTTGGCTGGAATGCCCGTGGCCAAGCCGGGCAAAATCGGGACGCTGATGCGCACTGTTCTTGGGGTCGCGATCGGAGCCTCAATCACGCCAGAGCTGATTGAGCGCGCGCCGCAAATGGTGATCTCGCTCGCGATGGTGCCGGTCTATGTGATTGTGATCGCGTGCATCGGCATTCCGTTCTTTCGTCGGGTGTATGGGCTGGATCGGCCCACGGCCTTCTTTGCGTCCATGCCCGGTGGTTTGCAGGAAATGACGGCCTTTGGAGAGGAGTCTGGTGCCAATGTCCGCACGCTCACCCTTATCCATGCAACGCGGTTGTTGGTTATTGTGTTGGTGGCACCGATTATCATGGTGGTGGGGTTCGGGGCCGACCTCGACAACCCAATTGGCGCGCCAGCGGCGACGCTGCCCCTGCATGAGTTGGTGATCATGGCCGGGGCCGCCATCATCGGTTGGCAGGTCGCGGCGCGGATCGGCATCTTTGGCGCAGCTATCATCGGGCCGATGGTCCTTGCGGCGGCGTTATCGCTTGGGGATGTCATCCATTACCGCCCCCCGTCCGAGGCAATCTTGGCCGCACAGTTCTTTATCGGGATGGGGCTAGGTGCGGGCTATGCCGGGGTCACGTTGGCCGAGCTGCGCAAAGACGCCTTCGCGGGGTTGGTCTATGTGGTGATCGTAGCCGCTGTGGCTGCGGCCTTCGCCGAGGCCGTGATCCTGATGGGACTTGCCCCGGCGTTGGATGGCTTCTTGGCCTTTGCCCCCGCCGGACAGGCAGAGATGGCGATTTTGGCCATCGTTGTTGGGGCGGATTTGGGCTTTGTCGTTTTGCATCACGTGATCCGGGTGTTCTTTATCCTGACGTGTTCGCCCATCGCGGCGCGGCTGTTGGGGTTTTCCGGACCTAGGGCGGGGGACCAATAAAGTGGGTTCTACGTGGCATGTTGAGGCGTCTGTGCATTGCCCGGTGGGTGGTCCAGAGGATCCGGGGCCGTATTCCGGTGCGGACAGCTTTACCTTTGTCAGGCTGCTGCTGCGCGACCCAGATGGGGTTGAAGGCACGGGCGTAACGGGACGGTTTCTTGCGCCCGAGGTCGCACATTTCCTCAACCGCGTGGTGCCCGATGTCCTGAACCGCGGCTCGCACGACCCCGTCGGCGACATCGCCAAGCAGTTCAATCCAAGGCAGATGGGTGGGGTCGTGGTGTCAGGGCTGTCGGCTTTGGACATCGCGCTCACGGATATTCGCGCCAAACGGTCGGGGCAAAGCGTGGCATCCCTGCTTGGGGGGCAGCGACGCGCGGCCCCGGTTCATGTCACCTGCGGATTTCCGGAACTGGACACCGACGCGTTGGTCGAAAGCTGCGGGCGCGAGGTCGCTGCCGGTGCCCTTGGGGTGAAGGTCTTGATCGCTGCCAAGGGTAGGACGGTGGCTCAAGACCTAGCCCGGCTAAGCGCGGTGCGCGATGCCATAGGCCCACGGGCAGAGTTGATCGCAGACGCCAATTGCCGGATGGACGTGGAGGCCGCATTGGCATTCTTGCGCGGTGCGGGCGATCTGAACCTCACATGGTTGGAGGAGCCTGTGCGCGGCAACGACACTGCAGGCCTTGCGACGCTTGCGGGGCAGGGCGTGCCGCTCGGCGCGGGACAGATGGAACAAAGCCTCGAACGCTTTGGGCTATTGGCGGGCGCAGGGGTAAAGGTGCTCCAACCCAACGCGGTGTTCATCGGGGGCTTTGGCCCGGCTATAGGTGCCGCGCAACTGGGCGCGAACGTATCACCAGCGGGGGGCTGGGACATCATCAACCTGCATTGGGTCTGCGGTGCGCTGGCGTCGGGCGCGGTAGAGCTGCACCGGGCACAATCCCGGATCGTCCGGCTTTTGATGCCAGAAGGCATTAGCATGATTGATGGTCAAATCCATGTCCCCGACAAACCGGGGCTGGGCCTATCACCTGATGAGGCGGGCTTGGCCGCGTGTCGGATAGGATAGGGTGCTTCGGCCAAATCCATGTAGGCCTCACATGTTTTCCATCCGCGCCCAAAATGTTGATTTGCCTGCATGAATCGTTTGCAGCGCTTCGCGATAGTCAGAGTGCGTTTGCACATCGCCGTAGTCGATGATCTCAAGGCTAAGCGCCTCACAATCGCGCAAGTGGTTGATCGCGTGTCCGTACCGCGACGTGCGACCTGAACACAGGGCAAAGTCGATCATCGCACGGAGCAGCAGGGTGGCGGCCAGAGGGTATTGCGCGCGCAAGGTATCCGCGGCTCCGTTCAGGAACTCATAGTCCTCACCGTTAAGCTGATCCGCACGCGCAACTACCAACTGAGATGCGGTCAATAGGTCAGGCCACGTGAGGCAAAAGTGCAAGGCTGCCGCCAAATTCGGATAGGTCAAAACATGCGCACGCGCGCGGTCCTCGGCCTCGACGTCGTCAAAATCTGGCAAAACTTTGAGAAAGGCACGCAGGTGCGATGCGTTCAAGTTATCCTCGAAGCAGGCCCAGCGGTGTGCTTGTGCGTCTTGGGTGCGGTCCAACGCCAACAGAGTGTCGATATACGCGCTATCCCATGCGTCTTGGCCATAGGTGCCACGAGACCGCTCGGCGTTTTCCAAAATGGTGAGCGCGTCTTCGGCTTGCCCCACTGATACCTTCAACATTGCGACCTCGGCCGCGACAGATTTGCGTTGCAGGTCATCGGGCGTGAACTGGGCAATATAGGCATTTGTATCGCCGCTGACCTCGGCAATCTCTTGCAGGCACTTGCGCACCAAGGCTTGGCGTCGCTCGGCACGGTAGTCTCGATCCCCTCTGAGGGAGCGCAAGAATTCAAAAGCCTCATGCTCCGAGCCCGTATCGGAGCCAGGCGCATCGCGATACTGCTGCACTTGTTGTTTGAGCACATCCAGCCCGTCCGTGCCCAACGTTTCGGCCAAGAGCCTGATGATATCGTTCCACTCACCATGCGCGTTGCCCGATACCGCGGACCACACACGCTCAGCTAAGGCTGCGTGGTCCATCTGGGCGCGGGGGGCGATGTTTTCAAAATGCTGGAGGGCGGCTTGAAACACGTCTTCTATATCGTCGCGACGATCATCCGCGCGCGCATAGATCGAGGGTGCAAGTTCCATGAACTGCCACAATAATTCAAACGCTGTGTTCGGGTCATCCGGCGCGATTTTGTCCACGATCATAGCGATCTGTGTGTTTAGGTCGGTCACAAGTGCTTTGCGCTTGCGCCAGCTGACGTAGCTTTTGGATTTGCGGAGCGAGACCAATCGTTTGCGCACATCATGGGCCAACTCTTCCGGGCCAAGGTTATGGCTCAACTCCATCCGTAGCCGGCGTTTGATGTCGGCGCTTCCGGTGCTGACTTCGATCAGAAGATCAGCCAAGCGGTCGGCGCCGAGGGCCGCAAGGTTGGCCGCATTCAGGGTCTTTTTGGACATAGGAAACGATGGGCTTTCAGGAGGGGGCTTTGCAACCGACTTTCGCGGTTATTGCGGGTCGCGCAGGGCGGTCAGATCGTCCTGTTGCAGGGTCAGGCGCACGCCCAATGTCCCGCTCGCGTGGGCGACTGGGAATTTGCGCAGGCAAATGTCCACACCTTGGATGTCGTTAAATGTAGCGCAGAGCTGGGCAATTTGGGTGATCAGCCATTCTTGGGTTTCGCGGTGGCCTGTCTTGGCGAGGGTCTGAATGGCAGCGATCAACGGATCATAGTCAAACACGTGGTCCATCCCGTCATTGGGGATCAGAACGCGCGCCGGGGCAACCGAAATCGTAAGATCCAAAAGGTGATGATCGGGCACAGGTTCATCGGGTCCATAGGTCCCAATGTCCGTCGGCAGGATCATGTCGCGCAATTCGATTGTGCTGGTGGCTGTCATGTCTGGTTACGCTCTCCACTGCGGCCCTTGCAGAGACCAGCAGATAGCGGCAATCAGGGGGTTGGCAACCTGTTGGCCCTGTTCCTGGGCACATCCGGTATTACTTTCTGACATCCGCATCCAACAAACGCCCGAAAGGAGGGTGAGCATGTCCGACAATCCCCACCTGCCGGAGCGGCTATATCTGGATTTTGACAGCTTTTTCGCCTCGGCTGAGCAGTACTTCAACCCGGATTTGCGGGGCAAGCCGATTGGGGTGCTGGCGCTCGATTCCGTCCATACCGGGTGCATCGCTGTCAGTCGTGAGGCCAAGGCGTTAGGCGTGAAAAACAATATGCCTGCGCGTGAGGCACGGGCGATACTCCCTGACATGACTTTCGTTGTGGCCCGGCCTGATGTCTACGTGCGCCTGCACAAACGGATTTTGGCCGTGATTGAAACCGTCGTGCCGATCCAGCACGTCCGATCCATTGATGAGGTCGTGTGCGCCCTGTTGCCCAGCGAGGGGCGGCAGTGCTTGGTCTTGGCCAAGCGGATCAAGACGGCATTGGCCCGTGAATTCAGCCCCGTTTTGACCTGCTCAATCGGGATGGCCCCGACGGAGTTGTTGGCGAAAATCGCCGCAGAAAGGCACAAGCCGAATGGCACACTTGTGTTGGACCCCGCGATGCTGCCCGCCCAACTTGCGGATCTAAAGCTTGGTAAACTGCCGGGTCTCGGGGAGGGGATGATAACACGGCTGGCTGCGGCTGGTGTGCATGACTTTAACGGTCTTTGGGCCCTTGCGCCCAAACAGGCCCGCGCGATTTGGGGCAATGTAGAGGGAGAGCGGTTCTGGCATGAATTGCATGGCACCCACGCGCCCCGCGCGGCCACCCGCAAGCGGATGTTTGGTCATAGCCGCGTATTGCCCGCCGATTGGCGGACCCCGGATAAGGTCGAGGATTGTGCGCGCCAGTTGCTTGCTGGGGCCGCGCGCCGGTTGCGTCGCGCTGATCTGCGCGCATCACGCCTATCGCTTTCCTTGCGCAGTCAACGCCTGCGATCCACCCACATCAAAAGCGCCGAGGCGCTTCGGTGGAATTGGGAAGGTCAGTTCCAACCGTCCCGCGATGACCGCAGTTTTGTCCGAACCCTTGCGCAGGGTTTGGCAGAGGCGCGAAGGCATCTGACCTTTACCCCTCATGCCGTTTCGGTGGTGTTGCACGGGTTGGACGGCGACGCGGATATAACAGGCGATTTGTTTGATATGATGTCAAACGATGCAAGCGACCGTGCCCGTTGGGAAACCATCAGCGATACAATGGATCAGGTGCGGGCGCGGTTTGGGGGCAAGGCGCTGTCGCTTGGGGCTCATGAAACGGTGCCAGGGGGATATGTAGGCGGCAAAATTGCCTTTGGCCGCATTCCAGAGGCCGCGGATTTTGAGGGCGCCACCGGCGCGGACGAGGACACGCATTTTTGCACGTTCTAGGTCGCGTATTTCCCGGCCTTCACCTAAGGTCGCCGCTTGCCGCGCCACACCAAGGATTGTGCATTTAATGCAGCAAGGTCTGCGTCTCCCGCAATGATATCCTCGCACAGGGCGACGGCATGTACGGCCTGTTCACGGCTTAGGTGTTTGTACGCGGGGCGGGCAACATGATCGTACCAAACATCGCCACAAACAGCGTCTAGGACGATGCGCTGAAAGCAGTGGTCGTTGCGCACGGGCCAGTGTGTGTGGCTGGTGCGCGCGAGTTGTGGCATCGTCTCTTTGGTCAGGACGCTATAGCGCGACACGAGGTCCGCTGTCTTGGGTTTGTTTTCTGTCATTTCTGCCCCTTGGTTGATGGGAGAGTTAGCGCGCATAGGCTGGCGGCAATCGCGTGATTGTCGCAGGCAGAAGGCCTCGACGCTTGGGTGTTCGCTGCTACGTCAGGGCGCATCAAGCGAGCCGTTCCCTTTATCTAGGCTCGATATCCATTCTGCCCCGCTGACCTGCGCAATCACACCCAGAGCACCACGTCATGAAAACAAAAGACCTCATCGATGATCTGGCAATGAAGACCGAACGCCCTGATTTCACACCAACCCGCGCGGCGGGGCTGGCGCGGCTTGCGGCCTTTGCGGATCGTACGGGTGATCTCTATGGCCGGTGTCGCAACTATGATCTTGGCGCTGCGCATCGTGCCAATGTATCCGCTCTTTCTCCGTGGATCCGGCATCGGTTGATCACCGAGCACGAGGTTCTGGACATTATGCTCCGGACCCATGGCTATGAAAAAGCGGAAAGCTTTGTCCATGAGGTGTTTTGGCGGACCTATTTTAAGGGTTGGTTGGAGCATCACCCAACCGTATGGCCAGCTTATCAAGCGGGGCTGCGCCGGCAGCTCAAAAGCGTGGGAAAAGACCGCCGTCTGTCCGCGCAATATGCCCAAGCCTGTGCTGGTGAGACCGGTATCGCGTGTTTCGATGCGTGGGCGGAGGAACTGGTGACCACTGGCTATCTGCATAACCATGCGCGGATGTGGTTTGCGTCAATCTGGATTTTCACCCTGAAGTTGCCGTGGGAATTGGGCGCGGATTTCTTCTTGCGACATTTGATGGATGGCGATCCTGCCTCAAACACGTTGGCATGGCGGTGGGTCGCGGGAATACAAACAAAGGGTCGTCCGTACATCGCGCGGGTGTCGAATATTTCAAAGTTCACACATGGTCGATTTTGCCCCACACATCAGTTGCTGACAAACGTAGAGGCCATAGAGGACCCAGCCGAGCATTTGCGCAAACCGCTCCCTGCCGCTGTGGGTGTGGGCGACGTTCCCAAGGACTTTTTGTTGTTGGTGACAGAGGACGATATGCAGATCGCTCATGCGCTGCCGCATGCGCCAATCGCCACGATAGGCGCGCTCACGACAGAAGGCAGATCACCGCTCGCCCTAGGTGAAGTTGCGCATCACTTTGCGACCAAGGCGATGCGGGATGCCTGTGGTGACAATCCCATCATTGGTCATAAGGGGTGGGCTGAGGGCATTATTGAGGCCTGTGCAGCCCACAACACCAAGACAGTTGTCACGGGGTACGCGACCGTCGGGCCTGTCGCGACGGCCCTGAACAACGCGCAGGGGGATTTAGATGCTGCCGGCATCCGGTTGATACCCGTTCGTCGTGATTTCGACGCCTTAGCGTGGCCGCATGCCACCAAGGGGTTTTTCGCAATGAAAAAGGCTGTGCCCAAGGTTTTGGCGTCTCTTGGGTTTTCACTGTAGCGATAATGTTAATCGCAGAGCGGTTTTGAAACGCGTCCGTGCACCTGTGTTTCTAAGCTATTTGTAGGTTGCACGGCGATCGCCAAAATCGCGTACCCGTTTGCGCCACGCGCGGTAACTGCCGGGCTTCAGGCTCTCTCGCATAAGCGCTTTGACCTGTTTTTCGGCCAATCCATACTCACGCTGAATATCGGCAAAGCTAACGTGGTCTGAGAGCGCCATTTCGATAATTTCACTGCGGTGAGCGTCGGGAAGGGGGTCGTTCATTTTATAAGCCTAATTGCGATACAGGTGTACGGCGGCAACTGCGATTTCGGCACGCATTGCGCGACCGATCGCAAGGATGCCAATGCGGCGCAGACGGGCAGGGTCAAATGCCGCATCTGTTTTGTGCGGGATCATCTGGTCAAAGGGTAGCCGCACTGTCTGCCATGTGCTGGGCGCCATGAAATCGGTCCGAAAGGATTGCCAAGGACGGCGCAAAGCATCCGTGCGCAGGCGGAAATCATAAGCGGTATCGTTCCCGCAGATGAGCAGTTCGAATCCGTTCCAAGCGCTGGCGTCATAGATACTGCCGTCCGCGTTTAGATCCGCAGCGATCTGCACGAACCCACCATTGTTATCGAGCGAAACGTCCCCGCGCAGCACGTTGGCCGAGCGCCCCTGATAGGCCTCAGTCCGCAAACCGCCGGTTGACATGCCACCCATCACGGTATCCGAGACGTATTCCCACGCTGGGATCAGGCGCTGTGTTTCCATGCTTTTTTCCATTTGGGATAGGTAGGTCGTCTTTGCGTGATGCAAAGCGGCGCTCCTCTTATTCTGACTGTCATTATCAAAGTCGTGTGGATCAATTGGTTTGGGTACGCATTCGCTGAAATCGAAAGGCGCAACCGATCAGTCCATTTGTTTATCGTATGAACGATCTTGGATAAGAGACGAAGTAAAAGAACGCTTTGCTGCTGCGGTTAGAGCAGAACGCTCGTTGCGTTCTAACGCCATAGCTTTTTGAAATGTGGTAAGGTGTAAGGATTACCGGATGACCAATAACCAAAGCCTATAGGGTAAGTCGGCGCCGGACGGGCGGAGTGTTGCAGACATAAAATGGCATCAATAGCCAGTCAGTGGCGTTAACGATCAGAGCCCAAAACCTTTAACGCCACCATTATTGATGTGCGCAAAACTATCAGTAAATATGGCGGAGACTGAGGGATTCGAACCCTCGGACCGCGTGAACGGTCGCCGGTTTTCAAGACCGGTGCATTCGACCACTCTGCCAAGTCTCCGCAAGGTGGTGAGCACGGGTTACGGCAGCGCGTCCGATTCTGCCAGAGGTGCAATGGCCCATTCCGACACCAAGATTTTGTCACACTTGCGTGTGTCCATCTTGCCTTGTGCGCGTGGCCGTTGCACACCGGACGCCCAACGTGCCTCCAACCATAGGACGTCCCATGTTTGACGCCCAAATCCGTCCGCTGATCGATCCGCCGCTCAATCGTTTGGGGCAGGGGTTGGCGCGGGTAGGCGTTGGGGCTGATACGGTCACTCTGGTTGGGCTGGGGTTGGGGCTTTTGTCGGCTGTTCTGATCGCGATCGGTACGCCGGGTATGGCGCTGGTGCCGCTACTGCTGAGCCGGATCGCAGATGGTCTGGACGGCGCTGTTGCCCGCGCCACGCGCAAAACTGACTTTGGCGGCTACCTCGATATCACGAGTGATTTTCTATTCTACGGGGCGGTGCCTTTGGCATTTGTCCTTGCGGACCCAGGTACGAACGGTGCGGCAGGGGCCTTTTTGCTGACCAGTTTCTATATCAATGGGGCCTCGTTTCTGGGCTACGCGATCCTCGCGGAAAAACGCGGGATGCAGACCACAAAACGCGGCGCCAAATCGCTGTACTTCACGGGCGGGCTGCTTGAGGGATTTGAAACCATCGCCTTCTTCGTCGCCCTATGCCTGTTCCCCTCATATTTCGCGCTACTCGCTTGGGTGTTTGGCGCGCTTTGCTTCATCACCGCCGGATCACGCGTTTTGCTTGCGCGCGCGGTGTTCACTGACTGAAAGGACCTACATGAAACATCTTCTTGGCGTCACAGCCGCGCTCGCGCTGACCAGCCCCGCGTTCGCTGATCCGGACCCCGCAAATTGGGATGCGGTTACGGCCGAAGCTCGTGGTCAGACCGTTTATTGGAATGCTTGGGGTGGCTCTACGACGACGAATGATTTCATCGCGTGGATCGGTGACAAGGTAAAGGTCGACTACGGTGTGACACTGGAACACGTCAAGCTTACGGACACCGCCGACGCCGTCAGCCGGGTGTTGGCCGAGCAAGCTGCGAACCAAGACACCGATGGTGCGGTCGATATGATCTGGATCAACGGGGCCAATTTCGCCTCGATGAAACAGGCGGGACTGCTGTTCGGTCCCTTCGCCGAAGATTTGCCGAACTGGTCGTTGGTGGATGTGGACGGCAAGACAGTCCAAACCGATTTCACCGTTCCGACCGAAGGCTATGAGAGCCCATGGGCCATGGCGCAGGTGGTGTTTATCCACGACACAGAGACCCTGCCAGAGCCGCCAAAATCCGCTGAAGCTTTGTTGGCGTGGGCCGCAGCCAATCCCGGTCGGTTCACTTTTCCGCAACCGCCCGATTTCCTCGGAACAACGTTCCTTAAGCAAATGTTGATTGAGCTGGTCGACGACGCAACCGTCCTACAATCCCCTGCGGGCGATGATTTTGACGCTGTGACCGCGCCGATGTGGGCATTCCTCGAGGAGTTGACCCCGCATCTATGGCGTCAGGGGCGGGCCTACCCGCAGACGGGTCCACGTCAGCTACAGCTGATCAATGATGGCGAAACAGACCTCGCGATTTCCTTCTCACCGGGTGAGGCCTCGGCCGCTATCGCCAATGATCAGTTGCCCGAAACCGTGCGCACCTACGTGCTGGACGGCGGCACATTGGGCAACGCGTCGTTTGTGGCGATCCCGTACAACTCTGGGTCCAAGGCAGGGGCAATGGTCGTTGCGAACACGCTTTTGTCGGCCGAGGCGCAGTTGCGCGCCCAAGATCCAAACATTCTTGGCTACGGCACGGTGCTGGACATGGACAAACTGACGCCCGCGCAGGCTGATGCGTTTGAGGCGCTGGATCTGGGTATCGCGACCCTGTCGCCCGCTGAATTGGGGCAGGTGCTGGCCGAGCCGCATCCATCGTGGATGACCAAGATTGAGGCCGAATGGATCGATCGCTACGGCGTCGCCAACTAAAACGTGGCGGCCAACACCTCAAATACCGCGAAGGGGCGGCCCAATGGGCGGCCCCTTTTCGCAAGCGGTCGTCGCCTACGGGCGGTGCCGTTTATCACGGTTCTGGCTTTATTGGTGCCGGTGGCGGCGGGTCTTTGGGGGACGATAATGCCTGCGTTTGGGCATTTGCCTGCCGCAGGCCACGTGGGCGTGTCGCTCATCGCGTGGGAGGCATTGTTTGACTGGCCGGGACTTGCGCGTGCGGTTTGGTTGTCCGTGTCTGTCGGTGTGATCAGCACGCTTGTGGCGCTTTTGCTTGTGACATTGATTGTTGCGGGTTGGCACGGCACGCGCAGCTTTCAATGGCTTGAGCGATTGCTGTCGCCGCTGCTGTCGGTGCCCCATGCGGCTGCGGCCTTTGGCTTGGCTTTTCTGGTGGCTCCCTCGGGCTGGCTTTCGCGGTTGATGTCCCCATGGGCCACAGGCTGGACACGCCCGCCGGACTTGTTGATCGTGCAAGACCCTTGGGGCGCGACGCTGATGGCGGGAATGATCGCTAAAGAGATGCCGTTTTTGCTGCTAATGACCTTGGCCGCGTTGAGCCAAGTGCATCATGTGGAATACGCCCGGGTGACGCGTGCCTTGGGGTATGGCCGTATCAAGGGGTGGCTGATCGCGGTGTTTCCGGCGGTTTATGCGCAAATTCGCCTGCCAGTTTACGTTGTGCTCGCTTATGGGATGAGTGTGGTTGATGTCGCGGTGATCCTTGGGCCAAACACACCGCCCACGCTTTCGGTGCAAATTGTACGTTGGATGAGCGACCCTGATTTGATGCTAAGGATGCAGGCGGCGGCCGGGGCGTTGTTGCAATTGGGCCTTGTTGGGGCTGCCTTGGGGGCTTGGCGCGTGGCTGAGTGGGCAGTAGCCCAATGGGGGCAGGCGTGGGCCACCAGTGGGGGGCGCCTACGTCGCGATTGGCCGTTGCGCGTGTTGGGGCAGTTTGCGGCCTTGGCATGTAGTGCAGCGGTTTTGGCGGGGCTTGCGGGCCTTGCTGTGTGGTCCCTCGCGGGGCGTTGGCGCTTTCCGGACGCTTTGCCTCAGACAATCAAATCTTCCAGCTGGATGCGCCACGGGCCAGAGGCGCTTGAGGTGGCTGGCGTGACATTATTCATCGCGGCAGTCGCGGTTTTGGTCGCGCTTGTGCTGGTCATCGGCTGCCTTGAGGCAGAGCACCGAGAGGGTCGCCCGATGAACCCGGCCGCCCTTTGGGTGCTATATCTGCCCCTGATCGTGCCGCAGGTGGCCTTCTTGCCGGGGCTACAGGGGCTGTTGCTTTGGCTGGGCTGGGACAAAGGGCTGTGGCCCGTGATCGCGGCGCATTTGGTTTTTGTGTTGCCTTACGTGTTCCTCGCGTTCGCAGATCCGTTCCGCGCATGGGATACACGGCAGGCGACAGTTGCGGCCAGCCTTGGGGCCTCGGCCAACGGGGTTTTGTGGCGGGTCCGTATGCCGATGTTGTTGGCGCCGCTTTTGACCGCCGCAGCCGTTGGGATTGCGGTCAGCGTGGGGCAATACCTGCCCACACTTTTGGTCGGCGGTGGCCGTGTCTCGACCCTCGCGACCGAAGCCGTTGCTTTGGCCGCCGGTGGGGATCGGCGCGCTATCGGCGTTTGGGGGTTGGCCCAAACGGGGGCGGCCTTGCTGCCCTTTGCGCTTGCCTTGGCCTTGCCCGCGATGATCTATGCGCGGCGCAGGGGCATGCGGGGGGGCTGAAATGGGGCTCAAACTAACAGATGTGATGATCACAGCACCGGGCGCGGATGCGCCTATGTTGGCCATGTCCGCGGACGTCGCCCCTGGTGCAGTCCTATCGATTATGGGGCCCTCTGGCGTTGGGAAATCAACGTTGCTTGCGTGGCTGACAGGGACGCTGCCCGCCGGGTTCCAAGCGACCGGCAGGGCCGAACTCGCGGGGCGCGATATCACCAACCTCGCGCCAGAGGCCCGGCGCTTGGGCATTCTGTTCCAAGACCACTTGTTGTTTCCGCATTTGTCGGTTGGGGCCAATCTGGCCTTTGGCCTGGCGGCTGGGGTGTCCAAGCGCCGCGATGTTGTGGATCAAGCGTTGGTTGAGATCGACCTTGCCGGCTACGCAGACCGGGACCCCGCGACCCTTTCGGGCGGTCAACGTGCGCGCGTGGCATTGATGCGGATGCTCCTATCGGAGCCTGAGGCGCTGTTGCTGGATGAGCCGTTTTCGCGCCTTGATGCCGCACTGCGCGATCAGATGCGGGACCTCGTGTTTTCCCGCGCGCGGGCCAAGCAATTGCCCGTCATTATGGTCACCCACGACGCGCAGGATGCCGAGGCCGCCGGGGGTGAAGTTCTACATCTCAGGAGCGGCCAAGCAGCTCGGTGATCAGCGGGTTGGGAAACCGACGTTCCAACGTGACCGCATAGAAATCTTCGCGCAGCGTAAGATCACCCGCGACTTGCAGCCGCCCGTCGCGGATTTCCTGCTCGACCACGATGGGCGGGATGACTGCCAAGCCAACGTCTTGGCATACCAACAGTCGGATCATGGCCATATCATCGGCCTCTGCTGCGATCAGGGGGCGAATGTTCCATTGCTCCATCAGGGCGTCGAAACCGGGGCGGATCGAGCTTTCGAAGGTGGGCAAGATCACGGGATGCTCTGCCAGCAAATCACGGATATCACAGCCCGCGCCTACACGGGCATGGCTGCCCACAAGGACCACATTCTGGCTGTCTAGTTTATGTGCCAAATACTTGGTCGCCGCGTCGCGCGATGGCGGAGTGGTGGTGAGAACAACGTCTAGGTTCAACGCCTCTAGGGCAGGGTACAGCTCAGCCGCACCCCCTGATCGTAGGATAATCTCAACATTGGGTCGTCCCAGAAGGGGCCGCAAAAACTGTAGCTGAAAGTTCCGCGAGAGCGTGGATAAAGCCCCCACGCGCAGCACCTGCTGTGATGCGCCTGCGCCTTTGAGCGTGCTCAAAAGCTCTTCGCCGGCACCAAAAATCGTATCGGCATGTTCGAGTGAAATGCGCCCGGCTTCGGTCAATATCAACTGTCGTCCGCGCCGTTCAAACAGCTTGTGGTCCAAACGGGCCTCAAGAGATTTGATCTGCGTCGAAAGCGCGGATTGCGACAGGTTCAACCGCTCCGCCGTCCGGGTCAGGTTGCCATCGTGTGCCACGGCCCAAAAATATCGCAAGTGGTGGTAGTTGAGTTCAGCCATCATTCTATTAAACAGAATGATATCCAATAAACAATGTATTTAATAAATGATATGGCTGCCTCTACATCCTCTCCCAAGCACCATTGAGGAGAGCGTCCATGTCCAGTGTCATCCTATTCGGCCTCGCGCCGTTGATCTTACTTGCAGCGGGCGGGTTGATGTTTGCGCGCCCACCGGCACGCGGGGGCCAAAGCCTGCGCGTGGTTGAGAGTGCGGCATTGGCGGCTTTGACCGTGTGTATTGTGGGGGCCGCTATCGTGATCGGGCAGGGCCCGCAGACGTCGGCGTTGTTGGGCTTGGCGGAGTTGGGCTTTTCGATCCGGCTGGATGCGGTATCGCTGACGATGGCCCTGTTGGTCAGCTTTATTGGCTGGGTCGTGTCGCGCTACGCCCGCACCTACATGGACGGAGAGAAAACACAGGCCGCCTTCATGGGCTGGCTCGGTGTGGCTCTCGGGTCTGTTCTTCTGCTGGTGACGGCGGGCAATATCGTACAGTTGATCGTGGGCTGGATCGGGGCAGGGGTCGCGGTGCAGAGGCTGCTACTGACCTATGCCACACGGACCGGCGCGCAACTGGCTGGCCGCAAGAAGGCAATGGTTAACAAAGGTTCCAACGGGGCGTTGGTTCTGGCGGGGGTCATGCTTTACGCGGCTGCTGGCACGGGTGATATCGCCACGCTGTTGGCGGAGGCTGAGACTACATGGATGTGGACCTTTGCCGCGATCCTTTTGGCTATTTCGGCGATGTTGGCCTCGGCGCAGGTTCCGTTTCACGGCTGGCTGACCGAAGTGATGGAGGCGCCCACGCCGGTGTCCGCTTTGCTGCACGCAGGTGTCGTGAACGCGGGCGGTTTCTTATTGATCCGCTTTGCCGACCTGATCTTGCTGAACCCGGTTTTGCTGTCGGCGCTGGTGTTCTTGGGCGGTGCGTCAGCCCTGATTGGGTCCATCGTGATGCTAACCCAGCCCGCGATCAAAACCGCACTGGCTTGGTCCACGATCGCACAAATGGGCTTTATGATCCTGCAATGTGGTCTGGGCCTTTTTGCCCTCGCGCTTTTGCACATCGTCGCGCACTCGCTCTACAAGGCGCATGCCTTTTTGTCCTCGGGCGGGGCGGTCGGTGCGGTTGCCGCCATCCCGCGGCCCGGTCCGGTGGCTGTGCCCAACGGTCGTGCGGTGCTGCGTGCCTTTGGGATTGCGGTGGTAATTTTCGCGGCCATTGCAACGCTCTTTGGGTTGGGCGGCAAGTCGCCCCAGGCCCTCGCGATGGGCGCGGTCCTCGTGTTTGGCGTGGCCTATATGCTGGCCCAAGGCTTGGCCGATACCGCGCCTAAAGCCCTGACCCGGCGGATGGCCATCGCGTCGCTGGCGACCACGATTGGCTACTTTACGCTCCAAACATTGGCTGTGTGGATCACCGCGGGCACGCTTCCCCCTGCGCCGATCCCCGGTGCATTGGGGTGGTTTCTGATCGGGATCACGGTGATTTCATTTGGGCTGCTAGCGATGGCGCAGGCGTGTTTCCCGCTGTGGGTTCATCACCCGGCGGCACAGGGCCTGCGGGTCCATATTTCTAACGGCTTCTACCTCAACGCTGTTCTTGATCGGATGATCGGCAGCTGGTCCAAATCTGATGCGAAAGGTGCCTAAGACATGCTGGTTCAAAACACACAATTTGACGGCCCAACGCTTGAATTGTTCGCAAAAGCGGACATCGCGTCGCGCGCCATCCCGCCCATGTGGGCCTTGGCGGAAACCGTCGCGGTGAACCCTTTTCTGGGGCAAACCTCTGAGCCATTGATGCTGACAGCGGCACGGTTGGAAAAGGTCGCAGGTGTCCGGGTCACGCAACTGCGCGCAGATTTAGTCGCCAAGATCGACAACGGCGACATCACGCTTGCGGATTTGGATGCCGCCATCGCAGCCAACCCCGACGGGCTGCCCGCGACGGCCGCAGACTTGTATGAGGCAGCGTCGTCGCATACCTCCCCGGCGCCTGTCGCTTTGCCAACCATCGCGGGCCTAGCGGCGGATGTGTCTGGCATCGATTGGCCGCGCCTGATCGAAGAGCGGATCGGCCATTGGGCCGCGAGCCACTTTGACGCCGGCCAAGCCCTTTGGCCCGCCCCTGCCATGGCCGCGTTTCCGGCGTGGCACGGGTTTGCCAAACGGGACATCACCCCGGAAATCCAAGGTCTCAAGGGGTTCTCTGAGTACGTCTCTAACCTGCCTCCGTCAGGTGCGCTGGCACTGGCGTATTCGGCTGAAACGCTGGGCGTTATGCCACAAGAGGCGGAACTGTACTTCCACCGGCTCCTTTCGACCCTCGGCGGTTGGGCGCAACTTGCGCGTCGGGACGCTTGGGCGGCTGAGCAATCGGGCGCGCGAGATGAGGCTGTGACCGACCTGTTGTGCATTCGGATCGTGTGGGAGGCCGCGTTGTTTGAGATGTACCGGGCAGAAATCGGTGCAGTCTGGCTGGATGCTTTGGTCGAATATGCCAAGCCGCTGGCACCAACGGCAGATCATCGGATCGACTGTGCCCTGCAACTCGCGGCGGAACTGGCGGCGCAACGCAAGCTGGTCGCGCAAATGGCAAGCCGCACTCCTGTTGCGGGGCCTGAGCGGGCGGCGGTTCAGGCCGCGTTCTGCATCGATGTGCGGTCCGAAGTGTTCCGGCGTGCCCTCGAAAATCAAAGCGAGGAGGTTGAAACTGTTGGCTTCGCGGGCTTCTTTGGGCTGACAATCACCCACCAGCCGGTCGCATCGGATGTGACCCAAGCGCTTGCGCCGGTTCTGTTGTCCCCCGCGCTTAGGGCCAAAAGCGGCCATTCCGCCGAGCAAGACACGGACCTGAGACTTGCGGCGCGGGCCAAACGGGCGTGGGGCCGGTTCCGGCAGGCGGCGGTAGGGTCGTTTGCGTTTGTTGAGGCCGCAGGTCCCTTGTACCTGCCCAAACTGATCAAAGACACCTTTGGTGCGCCCGCCAAGGTCGCAGGCGGTCCGGTCCCGGTTCTGACCTCGGATTTTTCCCTTGAGGACAAGGTGACAGCGGCCAAGACGGTCCTGGGCGCGATGTCGTTGCGCGCGCCCTTTGCGCGGGTGGTTATGATCACGGGCCATGGGGCCGAAGTCGTGAACACCCCCTTTGAGAGCGCGATGCATTGCGGTGCCTGCGGTGGCAACACGGGGGAGGTCAACGTCCGGATCCTCGCCCAACTGCTAAACGATCCAGAGGTGCGCGCGCAGATCGATGTGCCGGCCGATACGCTGTTCGTGGGCGCGCTACATCACACAACCTCTGACCGGGTTGATATGTTCGACGCGGATGTCGATGCGCGTATGCACAGCGACGACATCAAGCGGCTTAAGCTCTGGCTCAAGGCTGCGGGTGCAGAGGCACGCGCAGAGCGGGCAGGTAGCCTGCCGGGTGCCAAAACGCAGGCGGATTTGATTGCGCGCGGTTTGGATTGGGCGCAGGTCCGGCCCGAATGGGGGCTTGCTGGATGTTCCAAGTTTATCGCAGCCCCACGGGAATTGACGCGCGGTTTAGACCTTGGCGGGCAGGCGTTTCTGCACACCTACAACCACCATGCGGATGCTGAAAAAGGGGTGCTAGAACTGATCCTGACCGCGCCCGTTGTCGTCGCGAGCTGGATATCGCTCCAGTACTACGGATCGGCGGTCGCACCTGAGGCGTTTGGTGGTGGCAACAAGTTGGTACACAATATCACTGGCGGTGTTGGCGTGGTTGAAGGGAACGGCGGAAACCTACGCGCCGGGCTGCCCCTGCAATCGGTGCATGATGGCGATAAACTTAGGCATGAACCGCTGCGGTTATCGGTCGTGATTGCGGCCCAGATTGAGGATATGAACGCGGTGCTGGAAAAGCATCGGAGCGTCGCAGACCTGTTCGATAACCAGTGGCTGCACCTCTTGGCGATGGATGACGAGGGGCAGATCACGGCCCGCTACGATGGCCATGGGAATTGGAGCCAGATAGGCGGACAGGCGGCTTTGATGGCGGCCGAATAAGCCTGAGAGGCTTTCGGATTGGGGGCGGTTTTTGACTGCCCCCTTTGGTTGTCTTGGTGGGTGTTTCAGAACGATGTGTGGGATGTGATTGTGGTTTCTTAGAGCGGTTTTCGATCTGAAATGTTACGTTTTGATCTGCGACTTTATCTTAAGATATGCTTCGGTTGGTTGGTGAGACCACTCGTGCTCCGAAAATGCGCGGAGCGTAAAATTTGGCGGCAGTGAGTTAAATTGAAGGTGAAATCGGCGCCAGAATTTGCAGTCAAACCGCCTCATCTATACAGCTTTGGTTAATGTGATACTCCCGAGAAAGCGGAGGTATCTACGTTAATTATTCATGATATACCATTGTTAATAATTATTAAAAATAAATTATGCCGTCTTGCTGTCTCTGAAATCAGAGTCTTGCAAAGTATGCTGATCTGTCAGCGTCCATGGAAGTTCCGTGAAAATTGATTCTAATTTTGGAAACGGCTTAGTGATTTGTTAACCTACATTTACAGCGAATCGGTCTGTTGTGATTTCGCGTGATTAGTAATTGGAAGGTGGTCTTATGAATTTTAGAATATCTTTAGTGCGTGGAGGGGTGCTCGCCCTAGCGCTAACAACATTTGGGGCCGCCGCTCATGCGGCGGGTTCTGTCGGGTGGCTTAATCCGGCCAATGGGGCGTCGTTTCCTGTCGGAACGATGACAATGCCCGACGGGCAAGCCAACGCATCTGGCGTTGTTGGTGGCGGTCTTGATCTCGTGCTCGCGCTGGATGGCTCCGGCTCAATGGGGTCTAGTGTCGTCTTACCTGATGGTAGCCGCGTTCGGCGTGACATTCTTCAGCAGCAAGCAGCGAACGCGTTGGTGAACAGTTTACCTGCTGGATCCAATGTTGGCGTGGTTGAGTTCCAAAGTTCCGGCTTTGTGCGGCAAACGCTGACACCAATTCCAGACGCGGGCGTGACCAGCGCGATCAATGCCATCGTGGCTAGCGGCGGCACCGATATTCGCGACGGGATCGTTACTGCGGATGGCGAGTTGGATGCAAACGGTCGTGCTGGAACCAGCAAACAAATCTTGCTGATTTCGGACGGAGGCAGCACACAGTCGGTGGCAGTCGCGGCTGCAGCGGCTGCGCTGGCAGATGGCTACACGGTGAATACAGTAGGCTTCCCTGGGGCTGCCAACTCGACACTGGCCGCAGTCGCAACTGCTGGCGGTGGGACGTTCGTTAACTTCTCCAACAATCCTCAGGACATCGTCGATATTTTTGGCGGAAATTCTGGCGGCGTTCTGGTTGGTGTTGATGGGGTTGAGATCACTGATCCCGATGGCAACACCTTTGCGGGGACGGTTGACGCGCTGGGTAACTTCAAGGTGCCTGCGTATAACTTGAAGCTTGGTGCCAACACCTGGACGGCTGTGGCAACATTCTCTGATCAAACAACGGCGACCTCCTCGTTGACCCTGTTTGGGACAACCAATGGCGGCGGCGGGGGTAACCCAACTGCGCCAATCCCACTTCCTGCCTCTGGCCTGCTCTTGGGGCTGGCTCTGGCGGGCTTTGGCGTTGCGCGTCGTCGTCGCGGCTAAGCCACGTGGATACTGAGCAATTGAACCGTCCGTGTGGCTTTCACGCGGGCGGTTTTTTGATGTTACGCTTTGATTATTTTATAAAGTTAGGAATTTTCATGCCGCGTCGTGCCGCCCTTCGTTTCGTAATATCAACGTTTCTGCTGTCTTCTGCGTGGCAGCCTGCGACGGCCGGGATTGTTGATCCACTGATGTGGAAGAACGCTCAGCCCTTTGATGGTGCAACGCAGGGACCGGCGTTTCAAACACGGTTGAACAGCGATATTTTGGCCGAGCGCTTGCGCAGTCGGGCGGATTTGGGCGGCATTGAAGCCCGCGCGACAGAATTGCTGCAACTCAATCCCGCGGACGGCATGGCGCGGGTCTTGCTCGCGATCCTGAGGGCGGTGCAATCCGACGTCGAAGCCGCGCGCGCGTTGTTGGAGCCTGATGCGGTGGGCGATGCGCGCCTGCCCGAGGTGGAGTTGTCGATCGCACGGGCCTTGATCGCCCGTGAGGAGGGTACGTTGGAGCGCGCATTGATGGCGGCCCGCCGTGCCGTCGCGCTTGATGGATCGCATCCCTACGCGCACAACGTGTTGGCGACAGTTGTGTACCGCCGCGATGGTCCCGCAGCAGCTTTGACACATATGGAGCGAGCCGCAGAGCTGGCGCCCGACGGCGCGACCTATTGGGCCAATTTTGGCGCGACATTAGCGGAGGCGGGCTTTCTGGATCGCGCCCAAAGCGCGCTGACTCGAGCGGTTCAGATCAATCCTGTCGCTTGCGATGTGCTGCTTGGCCTGGGGCGGTTAGATATGTTGCGGGTACAACCTGCGGATGCAGCGCAAAGCTTTTCAAAGTGTTTAGCGGTGCAGCCCGATAACGCAGATGCCGCGCGTGGTCTTGCTGTGGCGTTGATTGAGGCGCGGGATTTTGAAAATGCGCGGGCTGTGCTGGATCGCTACGCGGGCGTGATTCCGGACGCGGCAATGCTTCGGGTTGAAGCGGCTCTTCGAGCGGGCAATGCTGATGCGGCTCAGGCGGGTATCCTTAAGATGGAGGAGGGGACCTCGCGGTATCTAGCACTCGGGCGTCTCGCGCTGATGCAGTCGGATGCCGAAGCGGCGTTGTCCGCATTCGAGAAGATTGCAGAAACACCCGCCGGGCGCTTGGGCGCCGTGGCTGCAACGCTGGCGTTGGGCGGTGATGCTCCCGAAGGGCTCGTGGAGGAGGGCGCGGAGCAAGCCTTGTTCGCTGCCTACGGACACCTTGCGAACGGCGCCCCTGAGCAAGCTTTGGCTGCGCTAAATATGGCGTCCTACGCCGTGCCGGGCTTTGCGATTGATGGTCTGAGCGAAGCTGACTTGGCCACCATTGCACCGGAAACTGCGCGTGCCATGGCGGGGCCGTTGTTTTTGCGTCTGTCCCTCACGGGCGGGGCGGCCCCGCAATTGCGCCAGATCGCTGAGGCCAATCCTGATGACGTTTTGGCGACGTTCTTCGCCGCAGAGGCGGCTGCACGGGTGGGCGCGCCTTCGATTGACTTGCTCGATAGCGCCGCCCGCATTGCGCCCCATTTTGTGGTGGTTCAGGTCATGCGCGGCAATCATTTCTTTGCGCAACGTGAGGCGCGCGGCGCGTTTGAGGCCTATGGTGCTGCCGCCAAAATCCGTAAGGACCCCGATGTTTTGGTCAGGCTAGGCCTTTTGGGTGAAACGCTGGGTGAGGACGCAGCCGCTGAGGCCGCGTACCGTGCGTTTTTAACCGTTCAGCCAGACAGCTACATCGCGCTGAACCAATTGGCTTGGTTCTTGGCAGTCCGCGCCGACGACCTGTCCGAGGCGAAAGAACTGGCGCAAAAGGCACTGGCGTTTCAACCGGGCAACGCAGCCATTCTTGATACATTGGGATGGATCGCCCTGCGCGAGGGGGATGTGGATTTGGCATTGAAACGGTTGGAAGCCGCGGCAACGGCCGCCGACGGTGGCGCACCAGAGATTGAGCTGAACTTGGTGGAAGCTCTGATTGTAGCGGGTCAAATGGACCGTGCTCGAGCGCAACTCGCGCCAATCGTCATGCGTGTCAAAGACACGCCGCTACAACAGCGTGCAGACGCGCTAACATCGCGCGTAACGCCGTAGTTTTATTTCTGTGCGATTGTTTTATGGCTCCGGCGGTAGGGATCGAACCTACGACCAATTGATTAACAGTCAACTGCTCTACCGCTGAGCTACGCCGGACCATGTGGGGGCTATAACAATGGGTGCGGGGGGCGTCCAGAGGCTTTTTGCGACTTTTTCAAAAGGATTTGTTTTTGCCTCTAGATGCTAGCCTGACTGACGTTACGGTAGCCTAAAGTGAGCGTTCAAGCCCGGGGCGGGATCGATTTGGCAGACGCCTCTATTTTCCAGTTCTATAAGGGTGGCCAACAGGTTGCGGGCTGCGGCTGGCCACATCTTTTGTGGGACATCGGCGTAAAGCTGGGGGATCAGCGCATCCAAGCTTTGAGGATCACGTGTCAGTGCAGCTTGAGCGGCGCGTAGTCGTTCAGTGCGGTGGTCACGCAGCCATTCAATCCGTTCGCGTGGTTCGTGAATCGGTGCGCCGTGGCCCGCGAAAAGTATGTCGGCGTTAACACTTTCGAGGCGGTCAAGGCTGGTAAAAAACTGGCCAACGTCCCCATCGGGCGGCGAGATGAGCGAACTGGCCCATCCCATCACGATATCCCCAGTGAAGAGCGCGCGGCCCTCGTGCCATTCAAATGACAGATGATTTGCCATGTGGCCGGGCGTCCAATGTGCGGTCAGGCTCCAATCGGTGCCAGCGATCTGGGTAAGATCGGGTAGGATGACGTCGGGCGCAAAGTCGGGGTCAATCCCTTCGCCGCCCGCCAAAGTATTGTCCTGCGCAAGGCGATCCATTAACGCGCTGCGCCCGGCATGGGACGGGCCAAACCCATAGACCGGCGCGTCCGTTGCTCGCGCCAATTCAGGCACAAGGCCGGAGTGGTCATGGTGGCTATGGGTGACAAGAATGTGGCTGATCCGCTGGCCGGGCGATAACGCGGTCAGAATCGCCTCAAGATGTTTGGTATCCTTTGGGCCAGGGTCGATCAGCGCGATATCGGTGCGACCCAACAGGTATGTATTCGTGCCTTTTTTTGTCATCGGGCTGGGATTAGGCGCGCGGATGCAGCGCAAGTCGGGGGCTAGGGTCTGGATCACGCTTCACTCCGCGCCGGGGGGCCGATAGGGTGCGCCTATGGCCTCTGGTTTTCTCAAACGCGCGCTGCCCCGTGGCTTTTACGGTCGCGCCGCTCTTATCTTGATCGTGCCGATAATCACGATCCAACTTGTCGTTTCTGTCATGTTTCTGCAACGGCATTTCGAAGACGTGACGCTGCAAATGACCGGGACCCTGTCGCGAGACCTCGGACTGGTCCTTGAGGTGCCGGAATTGGCGGACCGCTTGGGTATCACGGTGTCCGAAGGGGGCGGCCCTGTGGACGACAGTCGATTGTTCTATGATTTGTCGGGTCGGGTCGTTGCGCGGCATCTGCGGCAGGAATTTCCAGCCATTACTGGCGTGGATCTGGCCACGGATGATAATTGGGTCGTCTTGGGGGTGGACGGTCAAACGATCCGCTTCGCACGCAGCCGTGTCTCCGCGAGCAATCCGCACCAGTTGTTGGTGTTGATGGTGGCGACTTCGCTTTTGATGACGCTGGTGGCGTTTTTATTCATGCGCAACCAAATCCGACCCTTGCGGCGACTGGCCAGCGTGGCGGAGGCGTTTGGACGGGGCCGATCATTGCCGTATTCGCCCGCCGGCGCCACAGAGGTGCGTGCAGCAGGCACCGCGTTTTTGGATATGCGCCAGCGGATTGAGCGGCATATTGATCAACGCACGCTTCTGTTGTCGGGCGTGTCCCATGATCTGCGCACGCCGCTCACGCGGATGCGGCTTGAACTGAGCATGATGGAGCCGACAGACGCCGAAGGCCTGCAAAGCGACGTCGATGAAATGGCGCAGATCATCGATACGTTTCTGGATTTCGCACGTGAGAGCGCGGAAACACAGGCGGAACCGCTCAACGCGGTAACCCTTGCGCAAACCGTGGCCGACGGTTTTGCGCGCGGGGGGGATACGGTGGAATTGATCTTGCCGCATAAGCCGTGTGTGGCTCCAATGCAGGCAGGTGCCGTGCAGCGCGCCCTTTCGAACCTGATCAAAAACGGGTTTCGTTATGGCAAACATGTTCGGATGACCGTTCAGGACGCACCGGCGGCCCTGCGTTTCATTGTCGAGGACGACGGCCCCGGTATCGCCCCAGAAGACCGCGCCAAAGCCACCCGACCGTTTACGCGCCTTGACGCAGCACGCGGGGCAGGGAGCGGGTCTGTTGGTCTTGGTCTTGCGATTGTGACGGACGTGGCCCGCGCGCATGGGGGCACATTGATGCTTGAACATAGCCCTGACATGGGTGGCTTGCGCGCAGAATTGGTCTTGCCGAAATAGACCCCTTAGCGCGTCGTTTGGGTGCCGCGCTCCCGATAGGGGGTGGTGTTGTAATGCGCCCGGTAACACTTGGAAAAGTGCGAGGGTGAGGCAAAACCACAGGCAAGTGCCACGTTGATCACACTCATGTCTGTCTGCATCAACAGGTTGCGCGCCTTGGAGAGGCGAATTTCCATATAGTACCGCTTGGGCGAACGGTTGAGGTATCTGCGGAACAGACGCTCAAGCTGCCGGGTCGACATCGCAACCTCTTGGGCCAGAACCGAAGGCGAGATCGGCTCTTCGATGTTCTGCTCCATCTTGCGGATGACGGCGCTTAGCTTTGGGTGGCGCACGCCAATACGCGTCGGGATCGAAAGACGCTGCGTGTCTTGGTCCGTCCGGATAGAGGAATAGATCAGCTGATCAGCCGTGAGGCTCGCGAGGTCCTCGCCATGATCCTGCGCAATGATTTTCAGCATCAGATCAATGGAGGACGTGCCCCCCGCTGTTGTGATCCGGTTGCCATCAATCACAAACACCGATTTGGTCAAATCGACTTCCTGAAACTCTTCAAGAAAGCTGTCTTGGTTTTCCCAGTGGATGGTGGCTTTTTTTCCGTCTAACAGACCGGCCTTGGCCAAGGTATAGGCCGCCGTGCAAAGCCCCCCAAGCGTTACACCTCGACGAGCTTCCCGCCTGATCCAGTTCAGAAGCCGTTTGGTGCTTGATTCTTGGACCCCAATACCACCGCACAGCAACACGGTGTCGTCGCGGTTTGTTTCCTCAAGGTCTTGGTCAACCTGATAGGTAATGCCGCTGGAACATTGAACCGTTTCGCCGCCCTCAGCCGCAAGCGTCCAAGAGTAAAGTTCACGCTCCGCCATGCGGTTAGCGATCCGAAAGGCCTCGATCGCGCAGGCAAAGCTGAGCATCGAAAAGTTAGGCAAAAGCACAAACACAAAGTGGCGTGGCCGTTCTGTTTTGGCTGGCTGTATGACCATGACCGGCCTCCCTTTTCTTATCGCTCCCGCGTTCTCCCGCGCGCAGTGAATTTTACGCAAAACAGGATTTTCTAGCGCTGACAAGCCCGGTTCATGCGTAAAGGACGTCTGGCGGAATAAAAATCATCGGGCTATACAGTTGGGGCCTCGTCGATGGGGCGCTTTTACAAGAGGAATGCGGCTATGACACCGTGGAGCAAAACAGACTGGCGGAACAAACCTCGGGTGCAGATGCCTGAGTATACCGACCCAGCCGCTTTGTCGGCTGCAGAGGGCAAGCTTGGCAGCTATCCTCCACTGGTTTTCGCAGGTGAGGCTCGCAGGCTGCGCCGTGCATTGGCGGATGTTTCCGAAGGTAAAGGCTTCCTGCTTCAGGGCGGCGATTGCGCCGAAAGCTTTGCGGAGTTTTCCGCTGATAACATTCGCGACACCTTTAAGGTCATGTTGCAGATGGCGATGGTCCTGACGTACGGCGCAAAAGTACCCGTGGTTAAAATTGGGCGCATGGCGGGCCAGTTTGCCAAGCCACGTTCGGCACCCACCGAGGTGAAAAATGGTGTTGAGCTGCCCAGCTACCGCGGTGACATCATCAATGAGCTGGACTTCACACCCGAAGCCCGCATTCCGAACCCCGACAAAATGCTGCAAGCTTACACACAGGCGGCAGCCTCGCTGAACCTGTTGCGCGCGTTCTCCAAGGGTGGCTATGCAGACATTCATCAGGTCCACGCATGGACGCTGGGCACCACCGATGATTGGTCCGCGCGCTACCGCGACATGGCTAACGCGATCCAAGACTCGCTTGATTTCATGACGGCCGCGGGGCTGACCGCAGAAAACAACGCTGAACTCAGCACAGTCGATTTCTACACCAGCCATGAAGCTTTATTGCTAGAGTATGAAGAGGCGCTGTGCCGTTTGGACAGCACCTCGGGCAAATGGATTGCGGGCTCCGGTCACATGATCTGGATAGGGGATCGTACCCGTCAGCCCGACGGCGCCCATGTTGAATTCTGCCGCGGTGTTCAGAACCCAATTGGGTTGAAATGCGGCCCGACCACAACGCCCGAGGACCTCAAGGTTTTGATGGCGAAGCTGAACCCCGAAAACGAAGCTGGGCGTTTGACGCTGATTGCGCGTTTTGGTGCGGGCAACGTGGGCGAGCATTTGCCGCGTTTGATCAAAACGGTTCGGGAAGAGGGCGCAAAAGTCGTCTGGACCTGTGACCCGATGCACGGCAACACGATCAAATCTTCCACCGGGTTCAAAACACGCCCGTTTGAGAGCGTATTGCGCGAAGTCCAAGAGTTCTTTGCGATCCACAATGCGGAGGGCACAGTTCCCGGCGGCGTTCATTTTGAGATGACGGGTCAGGATGTGACGGAATGCACGGGCGGCGTTCGCGCAGTCACGGATGAAGATCTGTCGTCGCGCTATCACACGGCGTGTGATCCGCGTTTGAATGCCAGCCAGTCGCTGGAACTTGCGTTCCTCGTAGCCGAAGAGCTGCAACGCACGCGTGAAGCGCGTCGCGCCGCCGTTTAAGGCATAGATCAAAGGTCAGACAATTGGGGTCGTTTGCGATCAATTGCCTGACAAACGAAGGCGCGTTTCGTACGCGCCTTTTTTTGCGCTTTGCGAAAGGTTTAGCGGACGATCCTAAGCCACGGAACCGGCCCGGGTTTGGATGCGGCCTCAAGATCCGTCGGGATCTGGGGTGTGCGGTCAATACCGGTAATTGGCGTCGATGCCGCGCCTGTTGGTCGAGCCTCAAACGAAGTCGCAGGCTCACTGAATCCTGCCATCGCGGGCGCAGGTTTGGGGGTTTGTGTCACGGCAATCGGGGTCACAACATCGCGTTGAATGCGAAACCGCCGGGGCGTTTGTCCGATATCACCATGGGTCACCAGACACCCAAGCGCCTTACTAACATCTCCGGCGGCATCGCGCATGGGCAGGATCAGCATTTTACCTTCGATGATCGGCCCAGACCGATTGTTGGACACGAGGTCGAGTTCTAACAAAGCTGGCTTGGTAAAGACCGTTGCGACCAAATCCATCAATCGGCGACGTTCCAACAGGTCAAAGAATGCACGGATTGGCATGCCACGGACTTCCATTCCCATCAGATCGTTCATATGACCGCCAGCGACACGAATCCGAATGGTGCCGGGACGCGTTCGGTCCAAAATGAAGGCGTTGGCCAAGGCCGTTTGGATCACCCGAGGGTCCAGATCGGACCGCGCGGGCAGGTCGGTCCCGACACGCAAAGCATTCCAATAGCGCAGCACGTCGCCAAACGTTTTGCTGGTTCTTGTGAGCCGTTGGGTCAAAAAGCTCCACGCCGCCTCACCGCGACCATCGATTGAATTTTGCATCAGCCCAGCACCTTTTTCAAAGCCTCTGTGAAAGACCTCAGAAACCACTCGTTAAACTTTCCGGCCCTCGATTTAACACGAGTTAATAAAAATTAGCGCTAATTTCTTCACCAATGGTTAACGACTTTGAAAAGGGTAAACGTTGTTCTCTGATAGGCCTGAGGGTATGGCAGGATACGGAAACCGCAGGGGGAGACACCTATGAAGTCGATGACCGGCTTTGCGGCGTTGGAGCGCAGGGATGAGCACAGTCACCGCAGTTGGGATGTGCGCAGCGTAAATGCGCGTGGGCTCGATATTCGTGTTCGATTGCCCGATGGCGTCGATGGATTGGAGAAAGAGGTGCGCGCAGCCCTCAGCGCCGCTGTGGCTCGGGGCAACGTCAGTCTTTTGCTCAAAGTGACCCCGGCGGGGGGCGACGCGCCGCTGCGCATAAGTCCTGATGCCTTGTCGGCTGTGTTAACCTCTCTGAAGAATGTGGAAGCCGAGGCGCATGCGCGTGGTATGACCCTCGCTCCGATGTCTGCGGCCGACATACTGGGGCTGCGCGGCGTGCTTGAGGTCGGCACCGGTGCAATCGTGACTGTCCCGCTTGAGGTTCTGATCTCGGACCTTACTGAATTGATCGAAAGCTTCAACTTGATGCGGGCCCAAGAGGGCGCCGCGTTGCGCGGTATCCTTTCGGCTCAAGTCGATGAAATCGAACGCTTAACCGACACGGCCGTTGATTTAGCTCAGGCGCGATCTGACCACATGGCCAAGGTTTTCGCTGAAGCTGTCGCGCGGGTGCAAGAGGCCAATGTCGACCCGGAAAAGACTGCGCATGACATCGCGGCATTGGCCGTAAAGGCCGACGTGACCGAGGAAATAGACCGCCTTCGGGCCCACGTCATCGCCGCGCGCGCGTTGTTGGAAATCGATGGGCCCGTGGGCCGCAAATTCGATTTCTTAACCCAGGAATTTAACCGTGAGGCGAACACTCTGTGTTCAAAGGCGCAGTTTTCCGCGTTGACGGAGATCGGTCTGAGCCTCAAGACGGTGATCGATCAAATGCGAGAACAGGTACAAAATGTCGAGTAATCAAACCTCATTGGCGGGCACGCGCCGCGGTCTTCTGATCATCCTGTCTTCCCCATCGGGTGCCGGAAAATCGACCCTCGCGGGCAGGTTAATGGCGTGGGATGCATCGTTAAGCTTTTCGGTGTCGGCCACCACGCGCTCGCCACGTCCGGGTGAATTGGACGGACGCGAATATTACTTTCGCGAGCGCGCGGATTTTGAGGACATGATCGATGCGGGCGAAATGTTGGAGCACGCAGAGGTGTTCGGAAATCTGTACGGCAGCCCCCGTGCGCCGGTTCAAGATGCAATCGAAGCCGGGCGCGATGTGATTTTTGATATCGATTGGCAAGGTGGGCAACAGGTTCGAAACTCGACCTTGTCTAAGGACGTTGTTTCGATTTTCATTCTTCCCCCCTCTATCGCAGAGCTGGACCGCCGGTTACGGGCGCGTGGCCAAGACAGCCCTGACGTGATCGCGACCAGAATGGCGCAATCAGAGGCTGAGATTAGCCACTGGGCCGAGTACGATTATGTTCTCGTTAACGAAGATATCGATGAGACCGAGGAAAAGCTGAAAACGATTTTGACTGCCGAACGACTTCACCGTGATCGGCAACCGGGCTTGGCCGGGTTTGTACGCGAGTTGAACGCAGAATTCAGGGAGAGAGTAACATGACAATTTTCGCGCTATACGACGTTCACCCCGAGATTGATCCCACCGCTTGGGTCGCGCCTGATGCTAACATTATTGGCAAAGTTACCCTTGCTGCGGACAGCTCTGTTTGGTTTGGCTCAACGCTGCGGGGCGACAATGAGCGGATCACTGTCGGGGCGGGAAGCAATATCCAAGAGGCTTGCGTGCTCCATACCGATATGGGCTATCCACTTGTTATTGGAGAAAATTGTACAATCGGTCATAAGGCGATCCTGCACGGCTGCGAAATCGGTGAGGGCGCGTTAATCGGCATGGGTGCTATCATTTTGAACGGGGCCAAGATTGGCGCCGGTAGCCTGATCGGTGCTGGCGCCTTGGTGACTGAGGGTAAGGAAATCCCACCTGGTTCGATGGTGCTAGGCAGTCCCGGAAAGGTCGTCAAAGAGCTTGATCCATCCGTGCGCGCCAACTTGATCAAGTCCGCAGAGCGATATCAAGCCAACGCGCGGCGCTTTCGGGATGGGATGGTCGCGGTTTAACCTTTGCGCGACCAGCTTAACCTTTGACCTGCTCGCTAAACGAGCAGGGAAATCGAACCATCCGAGAGTGTGACTGACACGGGCCTGCGTGTTTCCAACGCAGTTTGCGCGAGCAAGCCAAATTGAACCGTGGCGCCCGTGATTTCTGCGTTGGAGCGTGTCCTCCGCAGCGTGTCCCACAGCGGTTCTTCGATTTTCAGCCGCTCTGCGGTGGCATGTAAGACCCACGCGTCACGAGATCTGCGAACCTCAATGATGCCCCCCCATGCCATCGCGGATTCAAGACAGGCGATGGCCAAAAACGCGAGCCGTACTTCCGTGCGTGAATAGCTCTCCTCAACCGCCCAAGACACCTTCGTTCTGCTGCCGTCAAACATGGCGTTCAGGGTTGTGCTGACCTCACGGGCGCTGATCAATTGCTCGCCTCGTACGGCGCCAAAAGCGATGCGAAAGAAGGAGATGCGTGCTGACGCGGCCTGAACCGAGGCACGGATCAGAGCGATTTCCTCTGTAGGCGCGCTGCCCGACAGTTCCAACAGCTCAAGGCCATTGCCAATCGCGCCAATAGGGCTAATCAGATCATGACAAAGCCGAGAGCCCACCAGTCCCGCCAAATCGGCATTCTGAGTATCGGCAAGAGGGCGTTCGGTTGTATCGGTCATGAAAGGTCTCCCATGTCTTTAGAAATGAATGCACTGCTTGAGCCCGGCCAGTTGGTCCGCCACCCGCAGGCACCGGAGTGGGGGATTGGGCAAGTCCAATCCAACATTGGCGGGCGTGTCACGGTCAACTTTGAAGAAGAAGGCAAGGTGGTGATTGACAGTGCCAAAGTAATGCTCATTCCAGTTTATGATATGTAGCCGCACCCCGCGGCTGAGAATGTGTGTCGCCCATAAAGGTTAACGTAAAGTTACCACGGCGAAGGGCGTCGGCCCAATCACGATCACAACTTTGCCCCGCGTTGCATCCTGTCGGGTGTCTGATACACCCGGTGCAACAAACGTCCCGAGCCCATCATCAATGTCCCCCACGCCACGCTTTGAAACGCGCCTCGCAACAAGCCCCGAGGATATCCGCGCCGCACAACGGCTACGGTATGAGGTATTTGTGGCAGAATTGGGCGGTGACGGCACGATGGTGGATCACGACGCGCGGCTTGAACAAGACGCCTTCGATGATCACGCTGAACATCTGCTTTTGCTAGATCACACCCGCGCGCCTGACCCGGTTGTTGGCGTTTACCGCCTGATGATGGCCCCGCAGGCCGAGCAGGCGGGTGGTTGGTACACCGCCAGTGAGTACGACCTGACACCGCTCTTAACGACGGGTCGGAAGGTGCTGGAATTAGGACGATCTTGTTTGCATTTGGACTATCGCGGCGGTGTTGGCATGATGCTCCTGTGGCAGGCTCTCGCGGATTTGGTCCTGGCGCGTGAGGTTGAAATTCTCTTTGGTGTGGCCTCGTTTCACGGCACCAATCCGGAGGCTTTGGCCGCCCCCCTTTCGCTGTTGCACCACCGTCATCTTGCGCCGTCTCAACTGCGCCCCATCGCAAGGGCCCCCCACGCGGTCGATATGAACCGGCTGCCTGAGGCGCAGATTGATCGCCCCGCAGCCCTGCGCGCCGTGCCATCCCTGATCAAAGCGTACTTGCGTTTGGGCGGGTGCGTCGGGGCGGGTGCTTGGGTGGATCATCGGTTTAACACGACGGATGTTTGCCTCGTGCTCGACATCGACAAGCTGTCGGACAAGCAGCGGGCACTTTACATGCGGAAGGATCGGCCATGACCCCATGGGACAACGGGGAGCGCCCCGTGCAGACCCCTTTCGGCGCAGCGGGTTGGCTGCGCGTGATTTTGCGGGGGCTAGTGCTTGGCTGTGTCACGTTTGGTGGGCTAATCCTTTTGCTACTCGTGCGCCTGATTGAGCGTCCACTGTGTGGCGTAAGCCGACCCGTGACGCCCTATATCACCCAAGGGGTTTGCATCGCGGCGTTCGTCATCCTTGGGATGCAGCGACGGGTTGAGGGCGCGCCAATGCCCGCCCATGGGGCGATTGTGGCCAATCACGCGTCGTGGCTTGATATCTTTACCCTCAACGCGTCCAAGCGGATATATTTCGTGTCAAAGGCTGAAGTGGCTGGGTGGCCGGGCATAGGTTGGCTCGCGCGCGCGACGGGAACGGTATTCATCGCCCGCCGTGCCGCTGATGCAAAGGCCCAACAAAAGGTGTTTGAAGATCGTCTATCTGCCGGGCACAAACTGTTGTTCTTTCCCGAAGGCACGTCCACGGACGGGCGCCGGGTTCTGCCCTTTAAATCAACGCTTTTTGCTGCGTTCTTTGCGCCAGGTGTGCCCCGCGATATGGCGGTACAGCCGGTGTCGGTGGTGTATACCGCCCCGGCTGGCGCTGATCCTGCGTTTTACGGCTGGTGGGGGGATATGAGCTTTGGCAGCCACCTGCTTAAGGTACTGGCCGCGCCAAAGCAGGGGCAAGTGGTGGTGCGCTACCACGCGCCCATTGCAACGGCCGAGGTCACCAGCCGCAAAGACTTGGCGCGCCAGTGCGAGGCCGCAATTCGTGCAGGCCTCGCCGCAGACGGGATTAGCGAAGCGGCGCAGTAAGCGCCTTCATCGCAGCAGCCGGATCGTCGGTCGCCCAAATTTCTTCGCCGATTGCAAAGAAATCCGTGTGCGGAGCCAGCGCCTCGATCAAAGCGATATCCAAGGCACCTTCGGCAACGATTGGCACCTCGATTACCTCGGACCACCAAACAAACGTGTCAAAATCCGCGGTGCTGCCATCGCCCAAGACGCTGCTGCCCACAGGGCCGAGGCTGACGTAGTCGGCACCGGCTTCGGCGGCAGTCATACCATCATGGCGGGACGTTCCGCAGAACGCGCCGACGATGGCATCTTCGCCCAAGTCGGCCCGTGTCTTACGCACTGCGCGCGAGCCGTCAGTCAGGTGCACACCATCAAGACCCAACCGCTCGACCAAGCCGATATGCGTGTCAATCACCACGGCCAGATCGCGGGCATGGGCCAGTTCACGAATGCTATCGGCGGCACGCGCAAGGGTGCTTTCGTCTTTGGTCGCAAGCGCGAGGCGCAGGCAGGCCACCTCGTGAACGTCCAAAACGGCGGACAAAAGGTCCGGAAATGTCTCCAGCTCAAACGCGGGGGGCGTCACAAGATAGATCTGCGGCTGCTCGGGAAGTGTGGGGTCGTCTGACATGGGCGGTCTTTCTGATACGTTTTCACCGTTCATAGACCCGCCGGGCGTTGCGCTGCAATGGGGCGCGCGGTAGGAGGCGGCATGTCCGAACAGTTTATACCGCCCGCCGCCCACCCCGCGATAATCCTTGTGCGCCCTCAAATGGGCGAAAACATCGGTGCCAGTGCGCGCGCGATGTGGAATTTTGGCCTGCATCACATGCGGGTCGTGGCCCCTCGGGATGGTTGGCCCAATGAACGCGCTGTCGCTTTGGCCAGTGGGGCAGGGCGTGTGTTGGATGCGGCCCGCCTTGTCGATACCACGGCTGAGGCCTGCGCTGACTGCGATTTCGTCTTTGCGACCACCGCGCGCGACCGTGATCTGACGAAGCCCGTGTTCACCCCCGAGGCCGCGATGCAAGAGGCGGCCAAGCGCATGGCCCAAGGCCAGCGTGTGGGTGTGCTGTTCGGGCCAGAACGGGCAGGGCTGGAAAACGATGATATCGCGCGTGCAAATGCGATTGTGTCCGTACCGGTGAACCCTGATTTCCCCTCGCTTAACCTTGCGCAATGCGTGCTGCTGATGGGGTATGAATGGCGCCGCCAAGTGGAACAGGCCGAGGCTACTCAAATGGAAATGGCGGGCACGGTTTGGGCCAATCACGCTGAGATTGACGCCTTGGCCGACCATTATGAGGCGACGCTGGACCGTGCTGGGTTCTTTTTCCCAGAGGCAAAGGCGGCGTCAATGAAGCGTCATCTGCGAAATGTCTGGAGTCGTATGCCCCTTACGCGCGCAGACGCTCAAACGTTCCACGGGATGATGCGCCAAATGGTCCGCTGGAAAGAACGCGGCTAGGCCCGCGACCTTGCGGCGCATGGGTTGCCGCGCGCAACTATCTGAATAGATATGACGAGAACGAAATTCTGGAGGGCAGAATGGCCGGACGCTCGATTTTTGAAGATGTGACTGGGGCCGAAAAACCGGCCACACAGGCGGGTGTGATCGATCGCACTGGCCGCTCGGGTGGCCGCAAGGCTGTGCGCGCTTGGTTGGGCGTTTTGTTTGGTTTGGTGGTGCTGATGATCGCCGTGGGTGGTTTGACGCGGCTCACGGATTCCGGGCTGTCGATCACGGAGTGGAACCCGATCTCGGGCGCGGTTCCCCCCCTCAATGCCGCGCAGTGGCAGGCGGAGTTCGACCTTTATCGCGCTATCCCCGAATACCAGTTGCAAAACCAAGGCATGAGCATGGCTGAGTTCAAGGTCATTTATTGGTGGGAATGGGGGCATCGCCAGTTGGGCCGTGTGATCGGGCTTGTCTGGGCCGTGGGCCTTTTGGGCCTATTGCTAACGCGCAAGGTGCCCGCTGGCTGGACGCCGCGGCTTGTAGCGCTTGGGGCCCTTGGTGGGCTGCAAGGCGCGATTGGCTGGTGGATGGTGTCATCTGGCCTGACGGGAACAATGCTCGACGTGGCCTCGTACCGTTTGGCAACACACCTTGGATTGGCCTTTGTGATCTTGTCGTTGATCGCGTGGTACATGCTGATGCTGTCGCGCCCACAGTCAGAGCTGCTGGTGGCCCGCCGTGAGGGCCATGTGCCTTTGCGCCAATTCGCAACCGTCTTGCTGGTGATGACGTTCGTACAAATCCTGCTGGGTGCGTTGGTCGCGGGCATTGACGCGGGTCGCAACTACGTTGACTGGCCGTTGATGGCCGGGGCGTTCACCCCGCCCGAGATGTGGGTGCTAGAGCCCGTTTGGCGCAACCTGTTTGAGAATGATGGCACGGTTCAGTTCTTCCACCGCATTGCGGGCTACGTTCTGTTCTTAGGGCTGATCTGGGGCTGGCTGCGTGGGCGCAAATCGGGCAATGCCGCCACGTCTGCGGCCTTTGCCGGGGTTCTGGCCATGGGCGTTGTCCAAATGCTGATCGGGATCGTGACGGTGATGAACTCCGCGCCTTGGCATCTTGCCATTGCGCATCAGTTTGGGGCGGTTGTTCTGATCGTTCTGGTCATGCGAGCCCGTCACCGTGCCGTATATCCCCTGCCACAATCCGTTCGGAGCTAAACCATGCCTGCATTTGACGACCTGATGGCCCACCAACGCGAAACCGAGGCTTTGGGGCAGGTCGCGGGTCGGCTTGGCTGGGACCAAGAAACGGTCATGCCCCGTGGCGCGGCCCCGCAAAGAGCCGAGGAAATGGCCGCTATGGAAGGCGTTTTGCACGCCCGCCGCACCGATCCACGTATCGGTGATTGGCTGGACGTGGCCAAGGCCCCCGATGCGGCGGGGGATGCGGCCCTGCGGTTGATCCGCGAAAGCTATACGCGCAACAACAAGGTGCCCGCACGTTTGGCGGCGGAACTGGCCCGGGTCACATCGCTGAGCCAAGGGGAATGGGCCAAGGCCCGCGCAGACGAAGACGTCGCGGCCTTCTTGCCACGCCTCAACGAGGTCGTCGCCTTGCGGCGTGAAGAGGCAGCGGCGCTGGCCACCGGTGGTGATCTTTATGATGCGCTTCTGAATGACTATGAGCCGGGCGCCAATGGCGCTGAGATCGGTGCGATGTTTGACGCTATGCGTCCGCGCTTGGTCGATCTGCGGGCGCGCGTTCTTGCGGCAGGACCAGCCCCCAAGGTGCAAGGCACATTCCCAAAGACCGCTCAGTTGGCTTTGTCAGAGAAAGTTGCGCGGGCCTTCGGCTACAACTTTGACACCGGGCGCATTGATCTGGCGGTGCACCCCTTTAGCTCCGGCTCCGGGCGGGATGTGCGGATCACCACACGCGTTGCGGAGGATGATCCGTTTAACTGCCTCTATTCGACGATCCATGAGGTCGGCCATGCCTGCTATGAACAGAACATTGACCAAAGCTACCTGCTGACGCCCTTGTCACGGGGCGTATCGATGGGTGTTCATGAAAGCCAAAGCCGCATCTACGAAAACCAAATGGGCCGCTCAGAAGCATTTACCGGCTGGCTGTACGGACAAATGTGCGATGCGTTTGGTGATATCGGCGTGCAGTCTGAGCGCGATTTTTACCGGGCCGTGAACCGGGCCGAGGCGGGATATATCCGCACTGAGGCTGATGAGGTTAACTACAACCTGCACATCATGTTGCGCTTTGATCTGGAGCGCGCGTTGATTGCGGGCGATTTGGCCGTTGATGACCTAGAGGCCGCATGGAATGACCGTTTTGCTGCGGACTTTGGGATTGTGGTGGATAAGCCGTCCAACGGGGTTTTGCAGGATGTCCACTGGCCAGTGGGCCTGATGGGGTATTTCCCAACCTATGCGCTTGGGAACGTCTTTGCGGGCTGTTTGAACGCGGCGATGCGCGCGGCAGTGCCTGATGTTGATGCGGGCCTTGCGCGGGGTGATGCGACGGCTGCAACCACATGGTTGCGGGATGCCGTACAAACCCACGGCGGTCTGCGTACCCCAGTTGAAACGATCAGCCACGCCACGGGTGCAGCACCGGGACCTGAGCCTTTGCTCAGCTACCTCGAAGCGAAATTCATCGATCTCTACAAGCTCTGAGCGCGCACGGTCTTGGCTTTGTCCAAGGCCTCACTCACCAAATCCAGTTCCTGCGCGGGACCGGTAACGCTTTTGCGCGCGAGCGTATGGCGGGACAGGTGCCGGACTAGGGCTCTGCGATCGGCCTTGATCAGTTTTTTAAGCAAACCCTTGATATAGGGGCGGTAATCACGACGGGCGCGCCAAAGTCTTGCAAATTTTGGCCGTGTTAGAGCCCCAGCCATCGCGGCCTCACACAGAGGCGTCAGGAGGTTCATTCCGTGCAGCGTCGTCAAGACGCGCGGTCCCGCGTGGGGGATGCGCAGATGCGTGGTGTGGTCGTCTTGGAACAGGCTCGCGTGCATCGCATCCAGCGTCTCGGTTGGATCCGAGATAACAGTCACATGGTTGGCCGCCTGAACAGAACGCGGTGCATAGCTGTAGCGCGGGCCCCAGCGGAGCGACCAAGCCTTGCGGTTGCGCACCTCCCACGGGACCTTGGCGCGTTCAAGCGTCGCGATAGGCTGCATCAGCAAAACCTCGGCCCCTGGGGCGGCCACGCAAAACGCCCCCGCGCCGTAAGCCCCCATACCGGCCCCCGCAAAAAGAACCGTGTCAAAATCATCAAAGAACCCCTCATCCGTGAGGTCATCGATAAAATCGAATAGGTCGGGACTGCGAAACCACGTCGGCCCATCTGCGTGGATCATCAGGAGTGACGCATCGAGCGCAGTCGCCACATCCGGCCCCCACAGTTTGGCACCACTCTCGAACGTAACCAAAAGGGTATCACCAGCGGTCACATGAAAGGCACGGTGCTGCGCGTCAATGGCTTCAAAAAAACCAAGCTCATCGCTGAGGATCTGCAACGCTGCAAGCTGGTCGCTGTTCTGTTCAAACATCTGTGCCCCCACAGGCAAAAAAATTGATGGTGCCGACTCAGCACCCGCAATTTGGGTGAGGCGATGACAACTGTGGCCGAATCTCGTCGTTACCTAGCGCGGAAATGTGGCCGGAATTGGGTTGTGTGCTGGGATAATCCTATCGCCTGGCCAGGTTTTTGCGCGGTCAGCATTGTTGCGTAAGTATTGTTTCCAATTTCATAACGGACAACCCCGGCATCAAAAAATGCCGTAAATTGACGGGCGCGACCCCCTTACATAGCTCCATAACAAACCCCACCCACAGGGCTCAGCACCCCTTTCGTCTCGCAAAAGGCTGGCGTAGGGTTCACGCAACACTGTGAGGGAGCATCGACCATGAACGTCACACGAGAAATCAAAGCCAAAGACGCGCCAGACATGGGGACCTTTGACTGGGCCGATCCGTTTTACCTAGAAGAGCAGCTGAGCGACGATGAGCGCGCCTTGCGCGATGGGGCCGCGGCCTTCGCGGCCGACAAGCTCGCCCCGCGGGTAATCGCCGACTACGCCCAAGAGGTCGAGGCCCCTGAAATCTTTGCCCAAATGGGCGAGGCGGGTCTGCTGGGCATCACCATCCCCGAGGAATACGGTGGCCTTGGCGCGTCCTACGTGACCTACGGCCTCGTCGCCCGGGAAATCGAGCGTGTCGACAGTGGCTATCGGTCCATGATGTCCGTGCAATCGAGCCTCGTGATGTATCCGATCTATGCCTATGGCAGCGAAGAACAGCGGGTGAAATATCTGCCGGGTCTGGCTGCGGGCAGCTTAATTGGGTGTTTCGGCCTGACCGAACCTGACGCAGGCTCTGACCCCGCTGGTATGAAAACCCGGGCAGAGAAAACCGCGACCGGGTACCGGATTACGGGCTCGAAAATGTGGATTTCGAACGCGCCATTTGCGGATGTGTTCATCATCTGGGCCAAGTCTGAGGCGCATGGCGGGAAAATCCGCGGCTTCGTGCTGGAGCGCGGCATGGACGGCCTGTCTGCGCCCAAAATCGGCGGCAAACAATCGTTGCGGGCCTCTACCACGGGTGAAATCGTGATGGACGGTGTTGAGGTCGGCGAGGAGGCGCTGCTGCCGCACGTCCAAGGGCTAAAAGGTCCGTTTGGCTGTCTGAACCGGGCTCGCTATGGCATCGGCTGGGGCGTGATGGGTGCTGCAGAGTTTTGCTGGCATGCGGCCCGCACCTATGGGTTGGATCGCAAACAGTTCGGCAAGCCCTTGGCGCAAACGCAGCTGTTCCAAAAGAAACTGGCTGACATGCAGACCGACATCACCTTTGGGTTGCAAGCCGCCCTTCGGGTAGGTCGTCTGGTGGATGAAGCCCGCGCGGCACCAGAGATGATCTCGATGATCAAGCGTCAAAACTGTGGTAAGGCGCTAAAGATCGCGCGCATGGCCCGCGATATGCACGGCGGCAACGGCATTCAGGAAGAATACCAAGTCATCCGTCACATGATGAACCTTGAGACCGTTAACACCTACGAAGGCACCCATGATGTGCATGCCCTTATTCTGGGGCGTGCACAGACGGGTTTGCAGGCGTTTTTCTAGAAAAACACGGCCTAGGGTCGGCTAGCTGAATTCCAGACCGTCTGTTTTATACAGCAGCGGTTTGGTCAGCGACGAAAGCGAAACCCTAGGTCGGTTTTCACTGTCGAAGTTGTTGGGTGACAGATAACGCTCGAAACACGCGCGCAGGGCGGGCCATTCGCTGTCGATAGCTGCAAACCAAGCGGTGTTTCTGTTGCGTCCCTTGCTGATCGTCGCCTATCGAAAAACACCTTCATAGGACAGCCCAAGGCGTTGCGCGGCCGCGCGGCTTTTGGCGTTGAGAGCGTGGCATTTCCATTCGTACCGCCGGTAGCCGCTGTCAAAGGCCCACTGCATCATCAAAAACATCGCCTCGGTCGCCTCAATCGTGCGCTGCAGAAGTGGTGAAAAATGGATATGGCCAACTTCGATTGAGCCGTCACCGGGATTGATCCGCAGAAAACTCGCGACGCCAACGGGGCGATTGTCAGACAGGCGTATGATGGTGAAAAACACGGGGTCTTCGCGCCCGGTCTCACTCTCAAGCCATGCTTTGTAGCTGGGGAAATCGTGGAAGGGACCGTAGGGCAGATAGGCCCAGTTGCGGTCATCTGTATCGGTGGTGTTGGCCTCATATAACCCGAGGGCATGGCGATCAGGGTCCAAAGGCTCTAGTCGCACGGTTTGGCCGTGCAGTGTTATGCCCGATGGGCGCGGAGGTGCGGAAAAACCCTCAACACTGAAATCCTGTTTCATGGGCAATTCCGCACTCCTTTGGGTATCGTTAGGGGTTTATTCCCACTCAATCGTGCCCGGAGGCTTGGATGTGATGTCATAGGTCACACGGTTGATGCCCTCTACTTCGTTGATGATCCGCGTGGCGGTTTCACCAAGGAATTCATGGGTAAACGGATAGTAATCCGCAGTCATCCCATCGACCGAGGTCACCGCGCGCAGGGCGCAGGCATAGTCGTAGGTGCGGCCATCACCCATCACGCCGACGGTCCGCACCGGGAGGATCGCGACAAAGGCTTGCCAGATCTCATCATACAGCCCGTGTTTGCGGATCTGGTCGATGTAGACCGCATCCGCTTTGCGCAGGATGTCCAACTTGGCGCGGGTGATCTTGCCGGGGCAGCGGATCGCAAGGCCGGGGCCGGGGAAGGGGTGGCGCCCGATAAAGCTCGCGGGCAGACCCAGTTCACGCCCCAAGGCGCGAACCTCATCCTTGAACAACTCGCGCAGCGGTTCAACAAGGCTCAGGCCCATTTTTTCGGGCAGGCCACCGACATTGTGGTGGCTTTTGATCGTCACAGAAGGACCGCCTGAAAAGCTGACGGATTCGATTACATCAGGATACAGCGTGCCTTGGGCCAAAAACTTTGCGTCGCCAATGGCTGTCGCGTGCTTTTGGAAGACGTCGATGAACAGTTTGCCGATGGTCTTGCGTTTGACCTCCGGGTCGCTGATCCCTTCGAGCGCGCCCAAGAACAGATCCTGCTCTTCGGCGTGGATCAGTTTCATGTTGTAGTTGTCGCGGAACATCGCGACGACTTCTGCGGACTCGCCCTGACGCAGCAGGCCGTGATCCACAAAGACGCAAGTCAGCTGATCCCCAATCGCCTCATGGATGAGAACCGCGGCCACCGAGCTGTCAACGCCGCCGGACAGGCCACAAATGACCTGATTATCGCCGACTTGGGTACGGATCGCCTCAATCGCTTGTTCGCGGTAGGCGCCCATAGTCCAGTCGCCAGTAAACCCGGCCAAACGCACAAAGTTTTCGTACAGACGCGCGCCTTTGGGGGTGTGGTGCACCTCGGGGTGGAACTGTACGGCATAAAAATCGCGCGCGGTATCGGCCGTGATGGCAAACGGCGCATTGGGAGAGGTGCCAAAGACCTCAAACCCCGGCGCAATCGCGCTGACGTGATCCCCGTGGGACATCCAGACCTGCTCCGCACCGTCGTCGAACCAACCGTCCAACATCGGCAGGGCGGATTTTGGCGTCACATAGGCGCGACCGAACTCAGCGGTGCCATGGCCCCGCTCAACGGTGCCGCCCAGCATGTGCATCATGACCTGCTGACCGTAGCAGATGCCCAAGATTGGCACGCCCAGATCAAAAACCGCCTCAGGCGGGCGGGGCGATCCGGCGTCGATAACACTGGCCGGTCCACCGGACAGAATCACCGCCTTGGGCGCAAAGGTTTCCAAAAACTCGGCTGTCACGTTTTGGAACGGATGAATTTCGCAATAAACGCTCAATTCCCGCAGGCGACGCGCAATAAGCTGGGTCACCTGGCTGCCGAAGTCGATGATCAAAAGGCGCTCGTGGGTGCCTGTATCCGTCAAGGTATTTGTCATGGCGCGGGTCTACGCCTGCAATGATGCGTGCGCAAGCGTGGCAATGTCGCTTTGCGCCCTCAAGGGGCGGAAAAGAGCCTCGCGCCCACGGGATCGCGCGCTATGTGATGTCCAACTGTAGCGCGGAGGGTGCCATGAGTAATGTAGCAGAAACAGGTCGTCGGCGGAGCCGTGGGGGTGGTGGTGCTGCGCGCCGTGCGGAGCGGACCGCGATTTCGGTCGAGACCGCCAAGTATATTGAGCGGAATATCCCCAATTTTGAGGTTCTCAACGAAGAGGCGCTTGAGATCATTGAGGCCAACGCGGAAACCGTGCTGGCCGAGATCGGTGTGAATTTCGTGGATAACCCTGCCGCGCTTGATCGCTGGCGCGAAGCGGGCGCTGATATTGATGGCGAACGGGTGCGTATTCCGCGCGGATTGGCGCGGCAATTGTGCCAGACGGCGCCATCGCAGTTCACACAGCATGCGCGCAACCCCGAACGGTCCGTTGAAATTGGGGGCAAGAACCTCGTGCTGGCGCCAGTGTATGGCCCGCCCTTCGTGCGCGACGCCCAAGGTGGTCGCCGCTACGCGACGATGGCTGACTTTGAGAAATTCGTGAAGCTGGGCTACATGTCCAAGTGGTTGCACCACTCGGGCGGAACAGTATGCGAGCCAACCGATGTTCCGGTCAACAAGCGCCACCTTGATATGTTGTATGCGCACATGTCGCTGTCGGACAAACCCTACATGGGTTCCGTGACAGAGCCATCGCGCGCCCGCGACTCGATCGAAATGTCAGATATCCTGTTCGGTGGGTTGAACGACCGCACAGTCATGACCTCACTGATCAACATCAATTCGCCGCTCACCTTTGACGGCATCATGATGGGCGCGCTCGAAGAATTCGCGGCCGCCAATCAGGCGAGCATCATTTCGCCCTTCATCGTGGGCGGCGCAATGGCGCCTGTGTCAGTGGCTGGGACGCTGACCCAAGTGTTGGCCGAGGTTATGGCCGGTGTCGCGTACAGCCAGTTGATCCGGCCCGGAGCACCTGTGATCTTTGGCGCGTTTGTGACGTCAATTGACATGAATTCCGGCGCGCCCACGTTCGGGACGCCTGAGGCGGCACACATCACCTATGGCGCAGGCCAATTGGCGCGGCGGCTCGGGCTGCCGTATCGCTCGGCAGGGTCGTTCTGTGGCTCTAAGCTGCCGGACGCGCAGGCGGCTTATGAAACAGCAAACTCGTTGAACGTCGGCTTGTTGTCGGGGGTGAACTTTATGCTGCACTCCTGTGGCTGGCTTGAGGGCGGCCTTGTGGCGTCGTTCGAGAAGTTCGTGATGGATGCAGATCAGCTCGGCACATTGCACCACATCGCGCGGGGCGTGGCCGTTGACGAAAATGCACAAGCAATGGATGCATTACGCGAAGTTGGTCCCGGCGGGCACTTCCTTGGATGCGCGCACACCCATGCGAATTTCAAGGATGCGTTCTGGCGGTCCGAGATGCTGGACTACAAACCATTTGAGACGTGGTTTGAGGAGGGCGCCCGAGATACAGAGGCACTTGCAAGCGCCAGGGTTGAGAAATTGATCGCTGCTTATCAGCAGCCGCACTTGGATCCGTCGATCGATGCCTGTCTAAAAGAATATGTTGCCAAGCGAAAAGAGGGCATGCCCGACGCGTTCATCTGATTCGCAACGTTTACCTTTTGTTCTACGGGTTAACTGTTTTGCAATATGAAACGCCCGGGTGTGTTATCCACACCCGGGCGTTTTTTTGCTGCTGATTGTTTCCAGTTTCAGCCTAATGTTCGGGCCTCACCCATCATTGCAATCAAGATATCGACATGACGGGTCAGCGAATAGTTGGCATCGCCCGTCTGGCGGCGGACTTCTAATTTGTCTTCGATGTCCATCAACATGGGCAGCGCTTTGCGCGATGTTGCGGGAACGGCGACCCGTGTCAAACGGCGTAAGTCCCTCTTGCGATTATAGTCTGCCACCCCCATGCGCGCAGCCCGAACCAATAATGCAGGGCGATTTAAGCGGGAAAGTTTATGAGTCAGATCGCACATGGGACATTCCTTGAGTTGCAAATAATACGTGATTTGTGATCGCTAAGATTTGCCACAAACTTGACCGGTGTTGCCGACGAATTGGTTGCACCGTTCGGTCCTGCCTCGCGTTTACTTCTTGGAAACAATTCAAATAGTTTTCCACAGACATTAAGGACTTAGTAACCAATATCTCGCTGTTTAAGGGGCGTGACCTTCGCCGAACCTTGGACAAACACAATGGAACAGCCCCTTCGATTTCCCTATCCGGAAATGCCCGCAATGCCCCAATGGGTGCCCGACGCAGTGCGCCGGTATTTGGAGCATACATCGAACGGAATGGCCCTGCGTGAGGTTGCCCGCCGGGACGGCTGCCACCCGTCTACGATCCTGCGGCAAATCCGTCGTCTTGAAGGTCGCCGTGATGATCCGCTGATCGATGATGCGCTGGAAACGCTCGCAACCCAACTCACTCCCCCGACTGACCAAAAGGACTGCCCTTCAATGACAGCAATGAGTTCCCCCGCCAGTTTGCTGGACGACGACACGATCGCGCGTGAGGCACGACGAATCTTGAGACGGCTTTGCGAACGCGATGCCGTCCTCGTTGTCAGCCATGAAATGGACCGCGCCGTTGTGCTGCGCCAACCTGATGATGAGGCTCCGACCCGCACCGCCGTTGTGCCGCGCCCTGTGGCGCAGGCATTCGCGCTGAAGGATTGGATCAGTTGTTATGCGGCGGGCAAAGTCACCCGGTATCGCATTACCGAGGCAGGGCGCGCAGCACTTAAACGTTTTCTGGCCGAAGACCATAAGCGTAAAATTGAACAACGCGGCATGGCTGAAGCACCATCACCGTTCCTGACGCAACACGTCGAGTGGGGGGAGCGGACAATCCCTGGCACGGACGAAACGCTGCGGGTCAATTTAGCCGAAAGCCCGCTGGGGGCGCTTGCGCGGAAAAAAGACAAGAACGGAGAGCCGTTTTTGAACATGAATTTGGTTCTTGCCGGTGAGCGTCTGCGCGAAGACTTTGAGGCCGCGCATATGGGCGCGCGTGTGGGCCAGAACTGGGAGCGGTTTCTCACCCCCGGTGATCGTGGCAGCTTTGGTGCCAAAGGGCCTGCATCCGGGCCTATGGATGCCCGCGCGCGGGTGCACGCAGCCCTACAGGACCTTGGTCCGGGCCTTGGCGACGTTGTCCTGCGGGTCTGTTGCTATCTTGAGGGGCTTGAGGCAGCTGAAAAACGCATGGGCTGGGCGGCACGCTCGGGTAAAATCGTGCTCCGCATCGCGCTCCAGAGACTAGAACTGCATTACGCGGGCCTCAGGTAGACCACGGGCGAAGCTCTGAACCTCCCTGCTTGTGGGGGCCAGGGGGTCGGATAAAACGGGTTCTGTGCGGCTTGTGCAGGTGATGCAAAGACTGTGATGATAAGAAAAGTGTGAGAGTTTTTGAGGGGTCGCAGCAAGCGGCCCTTGTTTCGTTTGTCTATGCATTGGAGTGGTGTGGGGCAGGGCGTTGGGGCCGCTCAAGGGGGGCAGCCTAGACCATCATGCTTGAAACACCGCTGGGGTTAAACGTCGTGAGGTCTTGGTTGCGCAAGATTACGACCGTATCGCCTTCGGTGTTTCGATACTCGATATCGGAGCCCACCTGTATCGGTGTCATAACAATGGCGGGATCCGTTGCTGCCACCTCAATCGCCAACTGATCGGTCCCGTCGTTGAAGTCGTTAATGATGACAGGATCGCCGGTGCGCTCCGCGAGGAGCAAGAACATATCATCGCCGTCGCCGCCCTCGGCCTCATCGCCGCCACCGAGGATCATCATATCATTCCCGTCGCCGCCCATAAGCGTGTCGGCTGCGCCATCGTCGGGCAGGGTAGATTGGAATAGATCGTCGGGCGGCGTTCCGATGTCACCAAACTCGAACCATTCCGAGAGGGTCAGGTCACGCTCACCCAAGGTGCCGGAGAAAAGGACGTCATCCCCCGCACCACCGTTCAGCATATCCGCGCCAGCACCACCCGTAAGGACATCGCCACCAAGACCGCCGTCCAAAGTATCAACTCCATCGCCGCCAAAGAGATAGTCATTGCCCGCGCCACCGTTCAAAGTGTCTGCCCCAGTGCCGCCGTCTAGAAAGTCACCGCCGCTGCCGCCCTCAATTCTGTCTGCGCCTTCTTCCCCCACAAGGATATCGTCATCTGCGCCGCCTTGGATCAGATCATTGCCGGTTCCACCGATCAAAATATTGACCCCATCCCCACCCGATAGGGTGTCATTTCCCGTGCCGCCGTTGATGAGGTCGTTGTCCGGCCCACCGTCAAATACATCGTTCTCACCGCTTAGCGTGGTGATACGGTCCAAGATGTCACCGCTTGTCGTCTCAGGCTCATCCTCCAAGTCCCCGAAGGTGCCAGTTTCCACCCCCTCATCCGAGGCCGATCCGCCAAGCCCCATCATCAGGGGGGCCAAAAGAAATAATCCCAACAACTCTAGCATGAGAGGCTCCGTCACAACGCGGTCCAAGGTGAGCAATCACCGGGACAAGAGAAAAGGTTAACAAAATGTAGACAGAAAAACTGAGGTCGAAATTGGGCGGGTCTGTGTCGCGACAACGAAAAAGGCGCGGCCCCTTTACGGCGCCACGCCTCTTTAAATCTTGAACTGTCAGAGCCGCTTAGCGGTTTTCGACATCCACGTAGTCACGCTGCGTGGGGCCGGTGTACAGCTGACGGGGGCGACCAATCTTGTGGGCCGGGTCCGACAGTTGCTCTTTCCACTGCGAAATCCAGCCAACGGTGCGCGACAGCGCAAAGATCGGTGTGAACATGGACGTGGGGAAGCCCATCGCCTCAAGAATGATGCCCGAGTAGAAATCAACGTTCGGGAACAGCTTCTTCTCTGCGAAGTACGGATCCTCGAGGGCTGCTTTCTCAAGCTCTTTGGCGACCTGCAACAGCGGGTTGTCTTCGACACCCATCAGTTCCAAAACTTCGTCCGCGGACTGCTTCATCACCGTCGCGCGTGGGTCAAAGTTTTTGTAAACGCGGTGGCCAAAGCCCATCAGGCGGAACGGATCGTTCTTGTCCTTGGCGCGTGCGATGAACTCGGGAATACGATCTGGCGTGCCGATTTCCTTGAGCATTTCAAGGCAGGCTTGGTTCGCGCCACCGTGGGCAGGGCCCCAGAGACACGCGATACCGGCCGCGATGCAGGCAAACGGGTTCGCACCAGAGGACGAGGCCAAGCGCACAGTAGAAGTGGAGGCGTTTTGCTCATGGTCGGCATGGAGCGTAAAGATACGGTCCATCGCGCGAGCGAGGATCGGATCGACCACGTAATCCTCAGCCGGGACCGAGAAGCACATGTGCAGGAAGTTGGCTGCATAATCGAGGTCATTGCGCGGATACACAAACGGCTGCCCGATGGAGTATTTGTAGGCCATCGCAGCAATTGTTGGCATCTTGGCGATCAGACGGTGTGAGGCAACCTCACGCTGCTGCGCGTCCGAAATATCGGTGCTGTCGTGATAAAACGCTGACATTGCCCCCACAACACCAACCATCGTGGCCATTGGGTGTGCGTCGCGGCGGAACCCGCGGAAAAAGTTGTGCATCTGCTCGTGGATCATTGTGTGACGCGTGATTGTCGTCTCAAAATCCTCTAGCTCAGCCGCCGACGGAAGCGCGCCGTAAAGCAGCAGATAGCAGACCTCAAGGTAGTGAGATTTGCCGGCCAGCTGATCAATCGGGTAGCCGTAGTGCAGCAGGACGCCTTCATCGCCATCGATGTAGGTGATCGCACTGTCGCAAGCCGCGGTCGACGTAAACCCGGGGTCATAGGTGAACACCTTGCCCTGCGCATAAAGCTTGCGGATATCAAGCACATCAGGACCCAAGGTGGGGGAGTGGATTGGCAAATCGAGTGTCGTGTCGCCGATGGTCAGCGTCGCCGTCTTAGGAGTATCAGCCATGGTTTTCCTCATATTAGGCCCACGCTCTTGGCGCGCAGGTCAGGTGCGTTTCAGCGCGAAACAAGAGGGTCGGCCTCAGGTCTCCGCGCTGGCATCATTTATTCGGGCCAAGGTTTCATCACGGCCCAGAACCAACATCATGTCATATACGCTTGGGGTCACAGACCGACCCGCAAGAACTGCGCGTAGGGGGCCTGCGAGCTTTCCAAAACCGATGCCATGTGCGTCGGTAATGATCCCGAATGCTTCCTCCAAAGCGTCTCGCGACCAGCTAGCAGTTTGCAGGTGCGGCGTCAATTCAATCAGTATACCACGGGATACCGCATCTAGCGCCTTGGCAGCCTTTGCATCCGGTGTAATGGGGCGTGAAGTCAGTGCAAACTCAGCCTTTTCAATGAGTTGCGGAATTGTTCGCGCCGATGGCTTGAGGCAATACATCGCACGTCGCAAAGTCTGACGCTGCGTCGCAGAAAATTCCTCGACCGGTTCGAGGCTCCGATAGGCATCAACTGCGGCCATGGCCTCATCGTCGGTCATCATCGCGATGTGCTGACCGGACGTATGTTCCAGCTTTTTCAGGTCCAAACGGGCAGGGGCTTTGCCGATGCCGTCCAGATCGAACCACTCAAGCGCCTGTGCATCGGTGAAAATCTCATCATCGCCATGGGACCAGCCAAGGCGCGCAAGGTAGTTGCGCAAGGCCGCGGCGGGGTAGCCCATGGCGGCATAATCCTCAATTCCAAGTGCGCCGTGGCGTTTGCTGAGCTTTTTGCCATCTGCGCCGTGGATCAGAGGGATATGCGCCCAGACGGGTATGCTCCACCCCATCGCGGCATAGATCTGTTCCTGCCGTGAGGCGTTGTTAAGGTGATCGTCGCCCCGGATCACATGCGTAACGCCCATGTCGTGATCGTCAACAACGACGGCCAGCATGTAGGTTGGTGTCCCGTCAGACCGCAGCAGGATCATGTCGTCCAGTTGCGCGTTTTGAACAACGACAGTGCCTTGCACAGCGTCGTTCACCCGCGTTTCGCCATCGCGCGGGGCCTTCAGGCGGACCACATAGGGGGCATCGGGGTGCTCAGCCTCGGGCACATCCCGCCAAGGGCTGAGGTACAGCGTGGACCGCCCTTCGGCCTTCGCGGCATCCCGGAAGGCTGCGATTTCGTCTTGGCTGGCAAAGCACTTGTAAGCCGTGCCTTGCGCCAACATCGTGTGAGCAACCTCTGCGTGGCGGTCCGCGCGCTCAAACTGGCTGATCGCGTCGCCGTCCCAATCGAGGCCCAACCAAGTCAGCCCGTCCAAAATCGCTTGCGTCGCCTCAGGGGTGGATCGTGCGCGGTCGGTGTCTTCAATCCGCAGCACAAATTTACCGCCGCGCGCGCGGGCATAGAGCCAATTGAACAGCGCCGTCCGAGCCCCTCCGATGTGCAAAAAACCCGTAGGCGATGGGGCGAAACGTGTGACGATAGGGGTCTCGGACTGGGACGAAGTCATAGGGGATTAACCTTTTAGCAACCAAGATGAGCGATGAGTGAGGGGACGTGCTTTGGGCGGGGTTTAGACCCCGCGAATTGGGGACACAAGAGTGACCGACCCAACCGCCCTGATAGGGGTGATGAGAACCCGCCTGATCTGGGCGTTACAAAGCCAACGGGGCCACCGCTTGCCCTTTGTTGCAGTGGCGTTCGGCGTTGGCGTGGGGGCCTATTTTTCCTTACCGTTTGAGCCAAATGTACGGGTGCTGGGGGCGATTGCGCTGGCGGCTTTGGCGGCATTTGCCGTTGGCTACTGGCTGCGCGAAACCTTTGGCGGGGTTGCCGTGGTTCTAGGGGTCGCGTGTCTGGGGCTGTTGATCGCAGCCTTGCGCACCCACAGCGTTGCTGCCCCGGTTCTGACCTTTCGCTATTACGGCGCGATTGAAGGGCGGATCGTCAAAATCGACCGCTCAGCCTCTGACAAGATGCGGTTAACGCTTGATCGCGTGCGTCTTGCGAACATGTCGCCAGATCGCACCCCCAAATACGTTCGGGTTTCGCTGCATGGGGCGCAGCCGTACCTTGCGCCCGCACCCGGCCAGCGAGTGATGATGACGGGCCACCTGTCACCGCCCAATGGCCCAACGGAGCCGGGCGGTTTTGATTTTCAACGCCATGCGTGGTTTCAATCTATGGGGGGCGTCGGCTACACCCGCACGCCTGCCTTATTGGCGGCGCCTGATCCCGGTGAATTGTGGCTTCAATCGTTACGCGCACGCATTGCGGCCGGCCTGGCCGACCGGATCGGAGGACAAGCGGGCGGCGTGGCGGCTGCCGTTGCCGTCGGGGATCGGGCTGGGATTGATGCCCCAACGATGGAGGATTTGCGTGCCTCTAACCTCGCGCATTTGTTGGCGATCTCGGGCCTCCATATGGGGCTGCTCGCGGGGTTCGTGTTTATGTCTGTGCGCGGCGGCCTTGCGATGATCTCGCCTCTAGCGCTGCGGTATCCTATCAAGAAATGGGCGGCCCTCGTGGCGCTGCCTGCCGCGGCCTTTTACCTCGCGCTTTCAGGGGGAAGTGTCGCGACACAGCGCGCATTCATCCAGGTCGCGGTGATGCTTGCCGCGATTTTATGCGACCGTCGTGCTTTGACGCTGCGGTCAGTGGCAATCGCGGCGTTGATTGTTCTGGCGTGGCGACCAGAGGCCCTGTTGGGCCCCGGGTTTCAAATGTCCTTTGCCGCGACCACCGCGATGGTTGTGATATTCAGCGGGATGCGCGGTCACACGCCTCGCCTGCCGATGGGTGTGGCGCAGGTCAGCGCCGTTTTGATGTCGTCCATCATTGCAGGCGCTGCGACCGCGCCCATTTCAGCAGCACATTTCAACCAGATCGGTCAATATGGTGTGCTTGCGAACCTCTTGAGCGTCCCGATGATGGGCACAATCGTGATGCCGTTGATGGTTGTTGCAGCCGTCCTCAGCCCCTTTGGGCTTGAAGGAGTGGCGCTATGGGGTATGGCCTTGGGGCTGGATTGGATCCTCTGGGTCTCTGCCTTTGTGGCTGGGTTAGACGGGGCGTTGCGCTTGATCCCGGCGCCATCCAACGTGGTTTTGCCGCTGCTCTGTCTGGGATGTTTGTGGTGCATCGCGTGGCAAGGACGCGCGCGTTGGATCGGGGTGGTGCCCGCTATCGCCGCATTCGCGTTGTGGTCCAGCACGCCGCGCCCGTTGGTCCTGATTTCTGCCAGTGGCAACTTGGTCGGTGTGCAAACATCGCAAGGCCGGGCCCTGTCAAAACCACGCGGCGATGGGTTTGTGGCCCAGAACTGGCTCGCCGCAGACGGATTACCTAAGGATCAGGAACAAGCCGCGGCGCGGTGGTCAATGGATGCAGAAACGGACCACGGTTTGGTGCACCTGTACGGACGCGGCGCTCAGGACCGAGTTGCTCAGGCCTGTCGGAGATCTCACGCTGTGGTGGCCAACAAAGACTATGACGCGCCAGAGGGCTGTCTTTTCCTGTCGCCCACAGTTTTGCGCAGCACAGGGGCCATTGCGGTGACGCAAGATGGCCGCGTCATCACAAGCCGCCAGACACAAGGAAACCGGCCCTGGGTCCCCAGAGCCGGTCAAGCGCCCGATTTAGCGCCGCTTCAATATGTGCGGATGAGCCCGACAAGTCGGCCCTGAACCGCCACGCTGTCGTCCGGTAGCATGCGGGTTTCATAAGCGGGGTTTGCGGCCTCAAGAGCGATCATGCCACCCTTGCGGTGATACCGCTTCAGCGTCGCTTCATGACCTTCGACCAAGGCCACCACGATTTCACCGTTATTGGCAGTCTCTTGCTCTCGGATGACGACGATATCGCCATCGTTGATGCCTGCGTCGATCATCGAGTCGCCTTTAACCTCAAGGGCGTAATGCTCTCCACCTGATCCGAGCATTTGGCCGGGCACGGCAACGTGGTTAGCAATCTCGCTGATGGCTTCGATCGGAACACCGGCGGCGATACGGCCCATGACGGGCAGGGAAGTCGCATCGGTGGCGATGTCCATGGCGCCAGCGGGTGCGGGGCGCGGGGCGGGCTTATCGCCCTCAATGACTGTGGGTTTGAACCCTTTGGCTTGCAGCGCGTCGGGCAGCTTGACGATTTCGAGCGCGCGGGCCCGGTGCGGCAGACGTCGGATAAAACCACGCTCTTCAAGAGCGGTGATCAACCGGTGAATTCCTGATTTGGAACGCAGATCAAGCGCTTCCTTCATTTCGTCGAACGAGGGCGGCACACCGTCCTTCGCCATACGCTTTTGGATATACTCGAGAAGGTCGAGTTGCTTCTTGGTCAACATCTGCACGGGCCTCCCTGTGGGGTTAGGTTCAACCCATGTTCTACAGGTGTTCTTGTTTTGTGTCAACAATTCTGTGTTCTACAAGATATTGTGGTCACAACGTAATGATAGACACACTTTCGCCTTTGGCCCGAGCCGGGTCGCGAATGGGTCGGACCACCAGCGCGTTAGAGGCCGCCAAAACCGACATCAAAGCGCTGTCTTGGGCGTCGTGCACGCGAACGGTTCCATCGGACGCCAGTTGTGCGCGCATGTAGTGTTCTCGGGGGCCATTGGGTGTCAGATCGTTGGCCAATGTGGCCTGCGCGGTTTTTGGCGCGTCCGCGGGTAAACCCAGCATTTTGGTGATCAGCGGGACGATAAACAGGGTTGAGCAAACCATTGATGACACGGGGTTTCCGGGCAGGCCAATCATTGGCGTGCCGTCCATGTTTCCGGCCATCAACGGTTTGCCGGGGCGCATCGCGATCTTGTAGAACGACTGGTCCATGTTCAGGTCAGCGGCAACCTCCGCCACCAGATCATGATCCCCGACCGATGCCCCTCCGATGGTCACGATCAGGTCCGCGCCTTTGGCCATTGCGAAGACGTCGCGCAGTGCGGCGCGGGTGTCGCGCGCAATTGGCAACAGACGGGTCTCAGCGCCTGCTGCCTCTAGCTGCGCGGCGATGCCATAGCTGTTGGAGGCGATAATTTGGTCCGGATTTGGGGCCTCACCCGGCGCGACCAACTCGTCGCCCGTGGCCACAATCGCAACGACAGGTTTGCGCACCACGGGGATCACCGCGTGGTTCATGGAGGCCAAAAGCGCGATGTCGGCGGACCCAAGCTTGCGCGGTGCTGTAAACAGATCACCTTCGTGGAAATCGCCCCCCGCTGGGCGGACATGGCGCCCGGTGTCTAGGGTCTCACCGAGTGTGATTAGGTCGTCCGTCCGCGTGACATCCTCTTGGATCACGACACGGTCCGCACCCTCAGGCAGCGGTGCACCAGTGAAAATGCGCACGGCTTCACCGGGGCGAACCGCACCGTCAAAGGCGTGGCCTGCTGCGGCTTCTCCGATGATCCGCAGGGTGGTCCCTGTGGCCCAATCGCCATCTTGCACGGCGTACCCATCCATGGCGGAGGCGGAAAATGGCGGCTGTGTGCGCTTGGCCCGCAAATCCTCGGCCAAGACACGGCCAGCAGCAGCGCGAAGGGGAACCTCCTCCGATGAAAGGCGCGTGCCAAGGCTCAGCACCTTTTCCAACGCCTCAGCAACGGAAATCATGCGTCGGACTTGCTGGGCGCTTCAAACACACCCGACTTGCCACCTTCTTTGCGCAGCAGGCGGATGTCTTTGATTTCCATGTCTTTCTGGATTGCCTTCACCATGTCGTACACGGTCAGCAGCGCGGTTGAGACAGCGGTCAGTGCCTCCATCTCAACCCCGGTTTTGCCGCCCGTCTTGACCGTTGCAACAACGCGGACACCGGGCAGGTCGGGCACAGGCTCCAGCTCAATTGCCACCTTGGTGATCGGCAGTGGGTGACATAGTGGGATTAGGTCGGCAGTTCGCTTGGCCCCCATGATCCCTGCAAGCCGGGCCACCCCCATCACATCGCCCTTTTTCGCCGAACCATCTTGAATCGTTTCAAGCGTTTGCGCAGACATCTTGATGTAGCCTTCAGCCACGGCCATGCGGGCTGTGTCCGCCTTGCCCGAAACATCAACCATATGCGCCTGACCGTCGGCGTCGAAGTGGGTTAGGCCGCTCATAGACCTGGCACCAAAGGGTTGGCGAGCAAGGCGCGGGTGGCTGCGGTGACGTCCGTTTGGCGCATAAGGCTTTCTCCGATTAGGAATGTGCGCGCCCCAAATCGGGCCATGTCCGCAAGGTCTTCGGGTGTGTATAGGCCGGACTCGCTGACCAACATGCGGTCCGCAGGCACCCTGCGCGACAGTGTGCGCGTCGTATCAAGACTTGTCTCGAACGTATTGAGATCACGGTTGTTTATGCCCATCAGGGGTGAGCGTAGCTGCGAGGCACGTTCCAGCTCTTCGGCATTATGCACCTCAAGCAAAACGTCCATGCCCCACTCAAATGCGCAGGCCTCTAGCTCAGCGGCTTGGCCGTCTGTGACAGAGGCGAGGATGATCAGGATGCAATCCGCCCCCAAAGCACGCGCCTCGGCCACCTGATAGGTGTCGTACATGAAATCTTTGCGCAGGCACGGCAGTGACGTCGCCTCGCGTGCGGCCACGAGGTAGCTATCATCGCCCTGAAAGCTGGGCCCGTCTGTCAAAACAGAAAGGCACGCGGCAGCGCCCTGTTCATAGGCTTGGGCCAGTTCTGGCGGATTGAAATCGGCACGGATCAAGCCCTTGGAGGGAGAGGCCTTTTTTACCTCCGCGATCAGGGCGTAGCCTGTCCGAGATGCGGTTTCTAACGCCTCGGCAAAGCCGCGGGGCGCGCTGGCTTGGCGGGCGTCTGCCTCAACATCCGCTAGGGATTTGGCGGCTTTGCGCGCGCTGATTTCCTCAAGCTTATAGGCTTTGATTTTTTCAAGAATGGTCGGGGTGCTCATGAGGCCTCCGAGGTGAGCGCCGCAAGGGCTGCGAGTTTCGATTTAGCTGCACCGCTGTCGATGCTTTCGCGGGCGCGTTCGACGCCCTCGTGCAGGTCGGCGGCGACGTCCGCAATGACGAGGGCGGCGGCAGAGTTCAACAAAACGGCGTCGCGGTATGCGCCGGGCGCGCCGTTCATCAATGCCTCAAATGCGCGGCCATTTTCCGCGGGCGTGCCGCCCAAGATCGCTTCGAACGCGTGTTCGGGCAGGCCCGCGTCGTCTGGGTGGACCTCACGCTCGGTCACGGCCCCGTTTTCGAGGGCGGCGACGTACGAAACCCCGGCGATCGACAGCTCATCCGTGCCGTCACTGCCATGCACAAGCCACGCCTTTTCGGAGCCGAGATCCAGTAACGTTTCGGCCATGGGGCGGATCAGATCGCGGCTGAACGCCCCGGTCAATTGACGCAGAACGCCCGCAGGGTTTGTCAGTGGCCCCAAGACGTTAAACAACGTTCTTGTGCCCAGTTCGGTGCGTGTGGGCATGACGTGCTTGATCGCGGGATGGTGCATTGGGGCCATCATAAAGCCGATGCCCACCTCGTTAATAGCGCGTTCGACCACGGCCGGTCCAACCATGACATTGACGCCCAATGCGCCCAAAGCATCCGCAGCACCGGATTTGGACGACAGGTTGCGATTGCCGTGCTTGGCCACGGTGACACCTGCGCCCGCCACCACAAACGCCGTCGCGGTCGAGATGTTAAGCGTACCCTTGCCGTCACCGCCTGTGCCGACGATATCCATCGCGCCCTTGGGCGCGGCCACAGCGTTGCACTTGGCGCGCATCACCGAGGCAGCCGCAGCAATTTCGGATGTAGTTTCACCGCGGACGCGCAGCGCCATCAAGAAGCCGCCCATCTGCGACGGGGTCGCGTCGCCTTCAAACAGGCAGCTAAAGGCCTCTTCGGCTTCGGCGCGGGTCAGGGGGCGGTCGGCGGCAATGCCGATCAGGGGTTTTAGGCGGTCACTCATGCGGAGATCTTTGTCATATCTAGGAAGGTCCTAAGCATAGCGTGCCCATGCTCGGAGGCGATGCTTTCAGGATGAAATTGTATGCCGTGGATCGGCGCGGTTTTGTGGGACAGGCCCATGATGGTGCCGTCCTCCAGCCAGCCCGTGACTTCTAGCGTGTCGGGCAGGCTGTCGCGGTCCACTACAAGGCTGTGATACCGGGTGGCTTTGAACGGTGTGGGCAGGTCTTTGAACAGGCCGCGGCCTTCGTGGTGCATCATGCCCATCTTGCCATGCACGATTTCGTGGCAGCGCGTGACCGTTCCACCAAACACCTGACCGATGGACTGATGGCCAAGGCAGACGCCGATCAGGGGCGTCTGTGTCTCGGCGGCGGCTGTAATCATATCCAAGCAAATGCCCGCATCATCCGGGGTGCCAGGACCGGGGGAGAGCATAATCGCCTCAGGGCACAGGGCCATCGCCTCCTGCACGCTGAGCGCGTCATTGCGGACCACCTTCACATCAGCACCCAGCTCACCAAGGTAGTGCACGAGGTTGTACGTAAAGCTGTCGTAGTTATCGATCAGCAGCAGCATAGGGCCATCCCGGCAAAGTGCCTTTATCTTGGGCAATAATTTGCCCGAGGAACGAAATCTAGGGGGTGAACCCCGGCGTCAGTCGCGGTATACATGCCCAGAGCGGTGCGCCGGGGTCAAGTCCCCGCGAGCGGCACAACCTGCGGCACGCACCACGCGAGGTTTCGAAGGAGAGACGGGCATGATCCGGGGGCTTTTGAGTGGGGTGGCATGGGGCGCACTCGTGGCTGGCATCGGCATGGCCGCTTTGTCGCTTGCAACGCCTTTGGTGACACCGTTTGCCACTGCACCGGTGGATAGCGTCGCCGTAGCGCCAACGCCCAGTGTGATCCAAGCACCAGAGCTGCCCATGGCTGCGCCGGACCCGGCCCCTCAAGTCGCGCCAAACACCCCCGAACCTGTTGACGTGACCGAGGTCGCCCCCGCGCCTCAGCCTGTGGAGGTTGAGCCGCAGGAAGTAGCCCCCCCCGCACGCGAGGTTGAAACCGCCGCCATTGAGCCCGCGCAACCCGTTGAGACGGCAGAGGCGACGGTGCAATTTAACCAACCCGCATTGCCGCAGGTGTCGGCCTTGCCGGGGACGGATGCAGCGGTCGTCGCGCCAAGTGTGGCGGCACCATCAGTGCCCGCGACCAATGATACCAACACGTTGGCGACCCCGCGTCTTGATACCCAAAGTGCGGCCCTGCCAGCCCCGGTCGCGAGCCTGCCGCAAGTCCGTGTGCCAAGCGAAAATGCTCGGCCGCAAGTGTCGCAGGCGGTGGATGCCGCCGCGCCGCCGCCCAGTTTTCAGCCAGCCCCATTGGCAGATACCCCGATCGCTGCGCCGCAAGTGGACGTAGCGGCTGTAGACACAGCCCCCGCCACACCACGGCCGGCGCAAGTCGTGGATGTGGCCCCGCAGATGCCGCAAACCTCGGTCGTGACGCCGCGTATCGCAACCCCCGCCGAACCCACGCAAGAGGCACAGCCCGCGCCGCAGGTGGCCGTGGTCACCCCGCGCATTCTTGAGCTTGGACAGGACGCACCGGGCACCGCTGTGGGACGGATCGCCTTGCAAGGTGGTTTGATGACCGACACCCAGCGTGAGGCGGCGCAGGCCCTTGAAACCGCGCTGCCGGACACGAGTGTGACCGCTGCACAGCCGCAGGCACTCGACGCTCATGCGATCCCTTTCACACGGTTCAGTCCGGACCTTCCGGTGATGTCGATCGTGTTGATCGACACGCCTGCGTCGCGCTTGGACCGTGTGACCTTGCTGGGCTTTGCGCTGCCCGTAACGTTTGCGGTGGACGCGACCCAACCAGACGCCGCTGAGGCCGTGCGCAGCTACCGCGAAAATGGCTTTGAGGTCGTCTTGCTGGCCAATGGCCTGCCACAAGAGGGCACAGCCCAGGACCTTGAACGCGCCTTTGAGGGGGCTGTGAACGTGGTCGATGAAGCGGTTGCCGTGCTTGATACGCCGGATGGCTTCCTGAGCAACACGCGCGTGGCCCTTGATGCTGTGCTGAGCCGTTTACAGGACAGTGGTCATGGGCTTTTGACGCTGCCCCAAGGGCTGAACGCGGCCGAGGCTGCGGCGCGCCGAGCTGGGGTGCCGGGCCTAACGGCGTATCGGATGTTGGATGCTGAACGCGAGCAAAGCGCCGTGATCTCGCGCTACCTTGACCGCGCGACGTTTACCGCAGGCCAAGAGGGTCATGTGGTCGTTGTCGGCCATTCCTACGCGGACACGGTCACAGCGCTATATGCGTGGCAGCAATCGAACCGAGCGCAGTTTGTGCAGGTCGCCCCAGTGTCGTATCTGTTGCAGGAATTCGGTCAGTAGCACGCGGCTATTCGGCGGGTTCACTGCCGAGTGCGGCCAGACGCGCGCGCAGGGCAGGTACCTCGGGCGCGCCACATTCCAAAGCAAACACATAGGCGTGGGTCAGATAGAACGCCTGCGCCTCAACCACCGTATTCGCAGCCTCGGTATAGAGTGCGATCAGGGCGCGCGTGTCGCCCTGTGCATGTGCCTCTAGTAGCCGCGCATCCAGCGCTGTTTGGGCGCTCATTCGGCGGCGTGGGGGGCGGCGCGGTGACGCTCAACCTGAGAGGCGACCCAATCGTGGAACACATGGGTCGGACCGTCCATCGCGGGCGAAAATTTCCCACCATCGAAGGCAGGACCGTGACGGCCCCGCTGCATCCCCTCAACCACAAAGACGTCCTCCTTAAAGACCTCTTTCCACAGCTGTGTGTTTTTGGTGCGGGCAGCATCGGGCGTTTCGGGGGTGGTGTAGTACAGATGGATTTGCTCAACCGTTTTGTCCAAACCCTCGGGCGTAAGGACGATGGCAAATGTGTGGTCGCGGTGGACCCCAAGCAGGGTGTTGGGAAACAGCGCGATGTATTCTGCTGCCGTATCCCATTTGTCCGAGAGGTCCGCGAAATCGTCAAAAGCCGCGCCGTCTTCACCTGCCATCTGGCGATAGACGAGCGTGCCTTGGCCGGCGTATTGGCCGGGGGCTTCGATGTTGTAGTGATCTTCTAGCCGCGAGTAGCTGTTCAACCCGGGGTGGACCCAAGGGAGGTGGTAGCTTTCGCAGTAGTTCTCAACCGCGAGCTTCCAGTTGGTGGCCACACTGAGGTTGAATTGGCTGTCTGCGCCGCCATGATAGATCGGCTTGTCGAACTCAGCCCAGCGGGCGATGACATCGGCGTGGGCGTCCTCAAATGCGGGGGCTGTTCCGTCGATGTTAACAAAGACGACGTCCATCCAAATATGGCTGCGGATTTCGATCAGCCCTAGGGTGGTGCGGTCAATCTCGGGGTGGGTGTTCTGGCCCGGACCGCCGACGTGTGGGGTCGAGACCAGCTTGCCCGCTGTCGAATAGCACCACGAGTGGTAGGGGCAGCGGATGGCACCCTCAATCTTGCGCGGCTCATCCACGAGGATCATGCCCCGGTGGCGACAGGTGTTTTGAAACACGCGCACAACGCCGGATGTGTCGCGCAGAAGTAATAGCGGTACACCAAGGAAGGTCAGAGGGCGTGCATCGCCGGGCTCAGGCACTTGGGTCGCCACACCGATGGAGGACCAATTGGCAAAAAGAACGGCCTGTTTTTCCTCATCAAATACGCCTTGATCGACATAATGCGCATTGGGCAGGCCGTGGGCCTTGGCAAGGTCCTGACGGACAGCGGACAGATCAGTTAACGACATGGCAAGCCCTTCCTTTTGTGATCGCGAGATTCGCAAAAGAAAGGGCCGCAGGCTTGTTTCACCGCGACCCTTTTTCGTCGTTTTTCACCACGCTTTGAGGCGAGGTTTAGGCGCTGCCACGGCTCATGGCGGCGACACCTGTGCGCGCGATTTCCTGCAACCCCAAGGGCCGCATCAATTCGCAAAACGCGTCGATCTTGTCAGAGGCGCCAGTCATCTCAAAGACAAAGCTTTCGAGTGTGCTGTCGACAACGTTGGCGCGGAAAATCTCCGCTAGACGCAACGCCTCAATCCGTTTGTCACCAGCGCCCGAAACCTTGATCAAGGCCAGCTCGCGCTCAACCGCGGGGCCCTCAACCGTAAGATCATGCACATCGCGCACGGGCACAATACGGCCAAGTTGGGCTTTGATCTGTTCGATCACTTGTGGCGTGCCAACGGTGACAACCGTGATCCGGCTCAGCGCGTTGTCGTGATCAACCTCGGCCACCGTGAGGCTTTCGATGTTGTAGCCGCGCCCCGAAAACAGGCCAATCACGCGGGCCAGAACGCCCGCCTCGTTTTCCACCAGAAGGGCAAGGGTGTGACGCTCTTGGACGTCGGAAAACGTGGGGCGCAGGTTGTAGGCGGAATGGCTCGTGGAGCCTTTTTTGATGCGAAGTGCGGACATAGGAAATCTTTCTAGAATAACGTCGTGGGCGGGGATCAGGCGTGAACTTCACGCCTGATCCGGGGAGGGGGCTGGCCTAAACCAGCACCGACCCTTTCGCATCGATCACGCCTTGTGTGTCGGCCTCACCGAGCAACATTTCGTTGTGGGCCTTGCCCGATGGGATCATCGGGAAGCAGTTTTCGTGTTTGGTCACGAGGCAATCAAAGATGACAGGGCCATCGTGTTTGATCATCTCCATGATCGCGTCGTCCAGATCATTCGGGTCCGAACAGATGATGCCTTTGGCGCCAAACGCTTCCGCGAGTTTCACGAAATCGGGCAGGGCGTCGGACCAGCTGTGGGAATACCGCTCACCGTGCAGCAGCTCCTGCCACTGGCGCACCATGCCGAGACGTTCGTTGTTGAGGATGAACTGTTTGACGGGCAGGCGGTACTGCACGGCCGTGCCCATTTCCTGCATGTTCATCAGCCATGATGCCTCACCCGCGACGTTCACGACAAGCGCATCGGGGTGCGCGACCTGAATGCCGACCGACGCCGGGAAACCATAGCCCATCGTGCCCAGACCACCGGAGGTCATCCAGCGGTTCGGATCCTCAAAGCCAAGGTATTGAGCTGCCCACATCTGGTGCTGGCCCACCTCGGTCGAGATGTAGCGATCCATGCCTTTGGTCAGCTCCTCAAGACGCTGCACAGCGTATTGGGGTTTGATCACCGCGCCTTCTTGTTTGAACTTCAGGCACTCAACCTGTTTCCACTGTTCAATCTGTGCCCACCACTTTTGCAGACCTTCTTTGTTGGTCTTGCGGCCGCGGGATTTCCAGATGCGCAGAGCATCCTCAAGCACATGTGCGACGTCGCCCAAGATCGGGACATCGGCCTTGACCACCTTGTTGATAGACGAAGGGTCGATATCGACGTGGATTTTCTTGGAGTCCGGCGAGAACGCATCCAGACGCCCGGTGATCCGGTCATCAAAGCGCGCGCCGATGTTGATCATAAGATCACATCCGTGCATCGCCATGTTGGCTTCATAGAGGCCGTGCATGCCCAGCATCCCCAGCCACGCCTCGCCCGAGGCAGGGTAACAGCCCAGCCCCATCAGCGTGGACGTGATGGGAAAGCCCGTCTCAGCCACAAATTCACGCAGCAATTGGCTGGCCGCAGGGCCGGAGTTGATGACACCACCACCGGTGTAGAACACGGGCCGCTCAGCGGTTTCCATCAAGGCGACCATCTGCTCAATCGCTTCTGGGTCGCCCTTGAGGCGGGGCTGATAGTGGCCGATGTCGGCCTTGCCGGGGGCCTTGTAGGTGCCGGATGCGAACTGCACGTCCTTGGGGATGTCGACCAACACGGGGCCGGGACGGCCATTGGTGCAGACGTGGAACGCCTCATGCAGGGTGTCGGCCAAGGCGTCGGTCTCTTTGACGAGCCAATTGTGCTTGGTGCAGGGACGAGTGATGCCCACGGTGTCGGCTTCTTGGAACGCGTCCGAGCCGATCATGAATGTCGGCACCTGACCGGACAGAACGACAATCGGGATCGAGTCCATCAACGCGTCCGTCAATCCGGTCACAGCGTTGGTGGCCCCGGGGCCAGAGGTCACAAGGGCGACACCGGGCTTGCCGGTTGAGCGCGCATACCCTTCGGCTGCGTGCACGGCGGCTTGCTCGTGGCGTACAAGAATGTGGCGAATGTCGTTTTGCTGAAAGATCTCGTCATAGATCGGCAGCACCGCGCCGCCGGGGTAGCCAAAAATCACCTCAACGCCCTGATCCTTCAAGGCCTTAACCACCATCTGTGCGCCCGTCATGTTCGCCATAGTCACATCTCTCTCTTGCTCTGCGCGGTCTCGCGGTTGTGGGCAATAAAAAACCCCCGAAGGTGACTTCGGGGGCGCATGGGTACCGGAATGGTTGCTGATTGCTCAGCCCATGCGCCTGTTGCCTACAATTACGAGAAGCGTTGCCATTTCTCAGTGTCTCCAATTTCACGTGCTGAGACCGTAGACAAGGGCAAACCGCCGGTCAATACGCAATTTTTTGAATAAAATGTCTCTGGCGCCATAATAAACTTGTCGAAAGTTTCTCAAATATCGGTGGTTCGGGAAATTAACACGATTTTGGTGGCTGATTTGGGGGCTGAGCAGCGGCTAGGCAGTGGGTCTGATTGTTATCACGCAACGCCTCTTGCACCTTTGGGCAAAATACGGCCCGATGCAGCAAAACCAAAACGAGGGAGGCGTGCATGCCAGTTGCACCAAACGAATTGAAAGCCGCACTGCAAGGCGACGCATGTCAGGTAGGGCTGTGGCTCAACTTGGGAAGTGCGATCAGCGCGGAAGTCGCGGGTAACGCGGGCTATGACTGGTGCCTGATTGATGCTGAACACGGCCCCTACGATCTTGCGGCCATTCAGGCGCAGGTCATAGCACTGGCCGGGACGGGGGCCGAGGCGGTCGTGCGGGTACCCGCGGCAGAAGATTGGATGCTCAAGCAGGTCCTCGACTTAGGCGTGCGGTCGGTCATGGTACCGATGGTCGAAAGCGCGGCTCAGGCCGAGGCGTTGGTGCGCGCAGTGCGCTATCCACCCCATGGCGTTCGTGGGTTTGGGGCGACTGTTGCTAGGGCCTCGGGCTTTGGTGCGGTGCCCGACTACGCACAAACCGCCGACGCGGAGACTTGTTTAATCGTCCAGGTCGAAAGCCGCGCGGCGCTGAACGCCTTGCCAGAGATTTGCGCCGTAGAAGGTGTGGACGTGGTGTTTATTGGCCCCACGGATTTGGCCGCTGACATGGGCTACATCGCGGATTTGAACAACCAATCGGTATTGGACGCGATTGACCGCGCCATCGACACGATCGTTGAGGCGGGCAAGGTGCCGGGCATCATCTCGTTGGATCGGGATGTATGTGCCGCCTACCGGGACAAAGGTGTGCGGTTCCTTGGGGTCGGGTCTGATGCTTGTTTGCTAGCCTCAGCGGTCCGGGCCACGCGGCATCTGCCATGAGGATTGAGATCTCCGCCCGGGGGATATGGGCGGAGCTGGAACCGAGCGTCGGTCACATGCCACGGTTGGTGATTGGCGGGGCCGATGTCTTGCATGCGGCCCCTTGGCGGGACGCGCCGGAGGTTCAGGCCGATCGGGCCATTCCACCCGTGGATCGCCGTCTGGCGGGCACGTTTTTGACAGCCCCCTTTGGGATGGACGACGTCACTGGTGGGCTGCCCCACGGCGCGCCTGCAAACACCCGCTGGATCACCAAACGTCAAACCGCGCAATCGCTGCATTGGCGTTTGGCGCAATCCGTGGGCGGCGCGCGGATTGATGGCCATATCTGGGTCCGCGATGATGAGCCCGCGATGTATCAACGCCATGTTATCTCGGGCGGCGAGGGTGCCACCACGCTGGCACACCATCCGATGATCCACATGGCAGAGGGCGGTTTTGTTCGGTGCGCGCCCAAACGCGCGATCCTCACGGAGCCTTCGCCGCTGGAACCGGGGGCACAGTACTGGGGGTCCGGGCAACGGATCACGGGTTGGATGATTGACGGGCCGAGCGGCCCGGTGGACCTGCGGGAGTATCCGCACGACACGCCCTGCGAAGACTTTTTGACGATGGTTGAGCAAACCCAAAGCGGCTTGGGCTGGACCGCTGTGCACCGCCACGCAGAGGATGATACGATCCTCTGCCTCAAACGCTGCGAAGAATTACCCGTCACTATGTTGTGGGTGTCGAATGGCGGGCGCGACTACGCCCCGTGGAACGGAAGACATCGTGGCGTGTTGGGCGTTGAGGACGGATGCACCCCCGGTGGCGCAGGCTTTGCCGCGGCCTTGCGTGACAACCGTGTGTCTGACGAAGGCGTGCCATCGGCCCTGCCGCTCGGCGGGCAGCGCGTTATCCGGCACGCGATCCTGCGGCTAAAGGGGGCGCGGCCCATCGCGCAAGTCGCCCTCGCACGCGGGTTACACATCACCTATGAAGACGGCGGCACACACGAGGTGCCGTTCGACGTGGAGGCGTTTGCATGAGACGGATTTTGGTGGACGCAGATGCCTGCCCGGTTAAGCCCGAAATATATAAGGTCGCGTATCGGACAAATGTGCCGGTCGTACTGGTCTCTAACAGTTATTTGCGGCTGCCCGCCCATCCATTGCTGTCGCAACTGGTGGTCAGCGATGGGTTTGATGCGGCCGACGACAAACTGGTTGAGATGTGCACCCCAAAGGACGTCGTCATCACCAGTGATATTCTGTTGGCCGAGCGTGTCTTGGCAAAAGAGGGCGCAGCACTTGATCCGAAGGGGTCAGAATTCACCTCAGCCTCAATCGGATCGGCGGTCGCGACGCGGGCCATCATGGCAGATGTGCGTGCAGGTCTAGAGGGAATGACAGCGGGGGGCTCGAAGCCGTTCTCTGACCGGGATCGCTCTGCGTTTTTGAACGCGCTGGACCGGGTCTTGGTCAGGTTAGCTCGATAGAAACAGGGCCGCGATCCCCCGCAAGGGACCGCGACCCGAATGTGTGATTAGCGTTTGCCGTAATACAGGCCGACGACATGCTCGGCTTCTGCAAAGAACAACCAGCGCGAGGCAAAAGTACCTGTGAAGTAGAGCGCCACTGCGATCAACGCGCCGAGGTGGTTTACCTCCCCCAACATCATGAAGCTGGGGATCAGTGCCGCGAACAACAACGCGATGATCCGCAGTTTGAACGCATGTTTACGGCCCACCACATACACCATCTCCTTGAGCAGGTAGTTGTCCCCGGTGTGTGGGGCCTCGAACTGACGCACTGCACCCTTAAGCCCAGTAGCCGTGTTCATATTGGTGCCTGCGTTGCGGAACGCTTTGTCGCCACCGTTCCAGTGCCACAACTGGATTAGCGCCGTCAGAAGGAACAAAAAGCCCGCATGCGCCACTGCGCCCGCCAAAAGCGCACCACCCGTCAGCGCATAGCTGATGAACAGGGCCGGCGTGGCGAGGGGTTGGTGCCAGCGGGGCACGGCCTTGATCTGGGTGTAGATCATCGCGGTGGTGAATACGGTGAACAGGCATAGCGCACCCGCGACATAGCCCAAGGGTGCCACGCGGATGTCAAAGAAGATGATCAGTGCTGCATAGAGCCCCATCAAGCTGAGGGCTGCAACGGCAGAGATCCCTTCGCGCGAAAGCCAAGATGTGCGCCACTGCGAAAAGCTGTAGATGGCGTTCTTAGGGTTCGCGAGGTGAAGCGTGGCAGACAAAAGCCCGCCGACCGCAAGCACAAAGCCCACGGCAAAGAACACAAACGCGGGCCAGCCTTGTGATGTGGCGCGTGCGCCAAAGCCCAACAGCGTCAAGAGACCAAAGCCAGCGCCCGATAGGACTGAGAAAAAGATAACAGAAGGAGCAGGATGCATCAGAGTTTCTCCAAAGCGCGATCAAGCCAGCCAAGGAAGCCCTTGGGCTGTTCGGCCACGGGGGCCAGCAGGGGGCCAAGCACGTCGATATCGGTTTCAAGCGTGTCTTTGGGCCGAGGCGGCAGGTATTTGTTGGTGGGTTTGGTGCCTTGTTCCGGCATCAGGTCGATGCCGCCACGTTCGGCGACCAGTTGGCTAACGTCGCTGTCGGGGTCGCCCAGATCGCCGAAATGGCGTGCACCGGCCGGGCAGGTCCGCACACAGGCTGGTTCGCGGTCTTCCTCGGGCAGGTTCTCGTTGTAGATCCGATCCACGCAGAGCGTGCATTTTTTCATGACACCGGCCGCTTGGTCCAGTTCACGCGCGCCGTAGGGACAGGCCCATGCGCATAGACCACAGCCCATGCAGGCATCCTCGTTCACCAAAACGATACCGTCTTCGGTCCGTTTATAGCTGGCCCCGGTTGGGCAGACGGTGACGCAAGGCGCGTCTTCACAGTGCAGGCATGACTTGGGGAAGTGGACGGTTTGTGCTGTGCCCAAATCCGGCACGACCTCATAGCTGTGAACGCGGTTCAGGAACGTGCCCTCGGCTTGGCCATAAGGGTCCATGTCCGACAAAGGCGCGCCGTAGTTTTCTGTGTTCCACCCTTTGCAGGACACCACACAGGCGTGGCAGCCCACACATGTGTCGAGGTCGATCACAAGGCCGAGCTTGGTCTGGGTTGTTTCGGGCAGGGCGGTCATGACGTGGCTCCTGTCGGTGAGAGTGTGGTCTGGATTTGGCTCGTGGGTGCGCGTTTCTCAGCGTCCCATGTGGCGATGTACCAAATGAAACTGCCGAGCATGAACGCAACGAAAGCCGCGATAAGAAGAAGCGTGCGTTTGGGGGTCACGAGCCGACCTTCCATGCCTGCTTTGCGGGCGCTTTTGGCACCGGCGATTTTTGTGCCGGATAGTTGGGTTGGCTTTCGGCGGGGGCTGCGCATTTCTCGATCTTGACCTTCAAATCGAACCACGCGGCTTGGCCTGTGATCGGGTCGGAGTTCGCCCACCTCATCCCATCACCTTTGGGTGGGTGCAGTTCGTGGATCAAATGGTTCAACAAGAAGCCCTTTTTGACCTCAGGCGCGTTCTCTTCAAGCGCCCAAGCGCCCTTGCGCTTACCAATCGCATTCCACGTCCAGATCGTGTTTTCATTTAACGCAGCCATGTGGGCGACGGGAACGGTGATCTCACCGTGGGGGGATGTGACGCGCGCCCAATCGCCCTCGGCAAAGCGTTGTGCGTCCCAGATTTTGGTCGGCACATAGAGCGGATTATGACCGTGGATTTGGCGTAGCCACGCGTTCTGCGAACCCCAGCTGTGATACATGGCCATCGGACGTTGGGTCAGGGCGTTGACCGTAAAGCCTTCGTGCTGATCCGTGCTGGGGTACCAGACAGGCAGCGGGTCCATACGGTCCTTGATGCGCTGGCGCAGGTGTTCGGGGGGCTGACGCTCTCCGTGACCTTCGGCGGCCAACTGGAATTTGCGCATCGGCTCACACCAGAGGGTAAAGATGTAGGGTTGTGGCTTGTCATAGAACGACATCTCAACCGCCCAATCCTGATAGGCCTTGTTCCAAGGTTTATAGAACTGCGCGTCCTCGGGCACGTGCGCCAGATAGAACCCACCGTTGTCGATGTAGTCCTGCATCTGGTTTGGATTGACCTCACCACGGCCAGTCTTGGTGCCATCTTCGCCACGGAACCCGATCAAGGGCCCGACACCGGGGCGGCGTTGGTGGTTGACGATGTAGTCGGCGTAATCCTCGTACTTTGCGGTGCCGTCGTCATTCACGAAGCCGGGCAGCTTCATTTTGGCGCCCAATTGGATCAGTGCGGTTTGGAAGCCGCGCACATCGCGGTCCGGCTCAACCACGGGCCAGCGGATCGCATCCGCCGCTCCTTCCGCCTCACAGATCGGGCGATCGAGGGTTGAGATGCAATCGTGCCGCTCAAGGTAGGTCGTATCGGGCAAGATCAGGTCCGAGAAAGCCACCATTTCCGAGGAATACGCATCGGAATAGATGATGTGCGGGATCACGTAGTCGCCATTTTCATCCTTGTCGGTCAGCATCTCCATGACGCCGCCGGTGTTCATGGACGAGTTCCACGACATGTTCGCCATATACATAAACAGCGTGTCGATTTTGTAGGGATCACCCGCGTGCGCGTTGGAAATCACCATGTGCATCAACCCGTGGGCTGACATTGGGTTTTCCCATGTGAACGCTTTGTCGATACGCGCAGGGCTGCCATCGTCCTTGAGCGCGAGGTCATCGGGACCATGCACAAACCCAAGGTGTGGGCCGTCCAGAGGCGCGCCGGGCGTGACCTTGCAGTGGGGCTTGGGGTGCGCCGTGGCGGGCTTGGGGTAGGGTGGTTTGAACCGGAAGCCGCCGGGGACTTCGACCGTGCCAAGGATGATTTGCAGCATGTGAAGCGCGCGGCAGGTTTGGAAGCCATTGGCGTGTGCCGAAATCCCGCGCATCGCGTGGAAGCTGACAGGGCGACCTTGCATGGTCTTGTGGGTGCGGCCGCGGAAATCAGTCCACTCGATGGGCAGCTCAAACGCTTCATCAAACGCCACACGGGCGATTTCAGCCGCGATGGCGCGGATGCGGTTGGCGGAAATGCCGACGGTCTCAGCCACCGTTTCTGGGGCGTATTCTGTGCTAAGGTACCGCTCTGTCATGTGATGGAACACGGTGCGGTGGATGACGCCGTCAACCTCCCACGTGCCGGCCAGATCGGGGTGTACGTCGGGGGCATCAAAACAGCGTGGCTTTTGTTGGTCGCGGCACCAAACCAGCTGATGGCCGTCGTCGTCCCGTAGGGCCAATCCAAACTCAGGTGAGTTTTCATCTGAGTTGATCAAAACGGGCGCATCGGTCAAATCGCGGAGGTATTTCAGGTCAATCTTGCCCGCAGACATCAGACAGTGCACGAGGCTCAGGATAAACAGACCGTCGGTGCCGGGGGTGATGCCCACCCAATCGTCCGCCACAGCGTTATAGCCCGAACGGATGGGGTTGACGCCAATCACCCGCGCACCGCGCTTTTTCAGCTTGCCCAGACCCATCTTGATGGGGTTGCTGTCGTGATCCTCGGCCACGCCGAACAGCATGAACAGCTTGGTACGATCCCAATCGGGTTGGCCAAATTCCCAGAACGCGCCGCCCATCGTATAGATGCCAGCGGCGGCCATGTTCACCGAACAAAAGCCACCGTGGGCGGCGTAGTTCGGTGTTCCAAAGCTTTGGGCCCACATGGAGGTAAAGCTTTGCGATTGGTCCCGGCCCGTAAAGAACGCGAGCTTGGATGGATCGTCCCGGCGGATCGGCTCCAGCCATGAGGCGGCCAGATCATAAGCTTCGTCCCAGGTGATTTCTTCAAACTCGCCCGATCCGCGAGGGCCCACGCGTTTTAGGGGCGCGCGCAGGCGGGAGGGTGCGTTGTGCTGCATGATCCCAGCGGACCCTTTGGCGCACAGAACACCTTTGTTCACAGGGTGGTCCCGGTTGCCCTCAATATAGGCGACCTTGCCGTCCTTCATGTGAACGTTGATCCCGCAGCGACAGGCGCACATGTAACATGTGGTCTTGCGGATTTCGTCCGACACCTTTGGCGATGTCTCAAGTTTAGGTTGCTGGAATGTCATCTGGCGCCCTCCTTCAAAAGTCCGCGGCTCTCACGAGAGCAGATAGAAACCCGCAAGGCCAAGGCCCCTAGGGTATGGTTGGTATGTGGTCATCGGCGCGCACGCCGAAATGTCCTGCATATGATGTGTGTGATCGGTCATGACGCGTCGGCTTGCGCAGCCGTGACGGCGATCATGTCGAGGATATCCTCGGTGCTACAGCCTCGGCTGAGGTCATTGGCGGGTGCGGCGAGGCCCTGCAAGATCGGACCAATCGCGCTTGCGCCACCGATGCGCTGCGCGATCTTGTAGCCGATGTTTCCAGCGTTGATGTCCGGAAAAATGAACACGTTGGCCTGTCCTGCAATCGCGCTGCCCGGTGCCTTGCTCGCGGCGACTTCGGGCACGAAGGCTGCATCGAATTGTAGCTCACCATCGACCGATAGGCCCGCGGCTTTAGCGTGCTCAGTCGCCTCGGTCATTTTGGTGACGTTGGGGTGCTGAGCGGACCCTTTGGTCGAAAAGCTGAGCATCGCGACCTTTGGATCGACGCCCAACAACTGCTGGGCAGAGGCGGCGGCTTGGACCGCGATCATCCCAAGTTCTTGGGCGGAGGGCTCAATCACCAACGCACAGTCGGAAAAAACGACGCCCTGTTCGGGGCGCGTTGGGTGGTGGTCTGGCATCACCATGACGAAAAAGCTCGACACCATGCCAGCATTTGGGCCCTTGCCGATCATCTGAAGGGCTGCGCGCACCGTGTCAGAGGTGGTGTGGGTCGCCCCGCCGATAGTGCCATCCGCAAGGCCCGCACGTACCATCAAGGCGGCAAAAACCAGCGGATCATTGATCGCGGCCTCGGCCTGTTCTTGGGTGGGGGATTTCTTGGCGCGCGCCTCGAGGAAGGCTGCGATGAGGGCCGCACGGTGCGGTGATGTGGCGGGGTCATGGACCGTCACCCCAACGGGGGCTGCGGTGCCTGTTGGGGCCACGATCGAAATACGGGCAAGGCCTGCCTCGCTCGCTTGTGCGGCGGCCTCCAGCACGCGGGGGTCAGTACCCTCAGACAGAACAATATGCTTTTGTAACTTTGCAGCGCGGGTCCGCAAAGCAATGAGGGGCGCCGGAATATCCGCCGCCCCCATTTTAGTGTCCGAGAGAACGCTCACTCGGCTGCCATGTCGGCGGCGGTCACACCGGCCACGCGCACTGGCTTTTTCATCGCGTCGCGGCGGAAGGGCTCACCCAGTTCTTGGTTGAGGATCACTTCGATCACCGTGGTGCGGTTGTTTTCCATCTGGTCCTTGATCGCTTGGTTCAAGATGTCGGTCAGCTCATCCATGGATTTCGCTTGCACACCGATCAGACCACAGGCTTGTGCGATCCCAGCGTAGGACACTTTCATGTCCAGCTCAGTGCCCACAAAGTTGTCGTCAAACCACAGGGTGGAGTTCCGCTTTTCCGCGCCCCACTGGTAGTTGCGGAAAACGATCTGTGTCACGGCTGGCCACTCGTCCCGACCGATGGCTGTGAGTTCGTTCACTGCGATCCCAAAGGCACCGTCACCGGCGAAACCAACGACCGGCACGTTTGGCTGGCCGATTTTCGCGCCAACGATGGCGGGCAGGCCGTAGCCACAGGGGCCAAAGAGACCGGGCGCAAGGTACTTACGACCCTCATCAAAGTCAGGGTAAGCGTTGCCGATGGCGCAGTTGTTACCGATGTCCGAGCTGATGATCGCCTCACGGGGCAGAGCCGCTTGGATCGCACGCCATGCTTGACGGGGCGACATCCAATCGGGACGCGCTTCGCGTGCACGCTCGTTCCAGCTGGTGCCGGGATCGTCTTGCTCGTGATCCAGCGACGACAGCTCTTGCTTCCACGCGGATTTGGTTTGCGCGATGTGCGCTTTGCGGTCGGCGCGGCCAGCGTCGCCAGCGTCGTCCGCAAGGTTGCCGAGGATGCCGTTGGCGATCTTTGCCGCGTCACCCACGATGCCCACGGTGACCTTTTTGGTCAGGCCGATGCGGTCAGGGTTGATATCGACCTGGATGATTTTCGCGTCAGCGGGCCAGTACTCCATGCCGTAGCCGGGCAGGGTGGAGAACGGGTTCAAACGCGTGCCGAGGCACAGAACAACATCAGCGTCCTTGATCAGCTGCATGCCAGCCTTGGAACCGTTGTAGCCCAAAGGACCCGCGAACAAGGGGTGCGAACCGGGAAAGGCATCGTTGTGCTGATAACCGACGCAGACAGGCGCATCCAGCTTTTCAGCCAACGCCATAGAGGCCGCGATGCCGCCCTTGGACAGGACAACGCCCGCACCGTTCAAGATAACGGGGTTCTTGGCGTTCGACAGCAGGTCGGCGGCAGCTTTGACGGAATTCTCACCACCGGGGGAGGCTTCGAATTCGATTGGCTCGGGGATTTCGATATCGACGACTTGGGTCCAGAAATCGCGTGGGATGTTGATCTGCGCAGGACCGGACAGACGCTTGGCCTTAGCAATCACGCGGGTCAGAACTTCGGCGACGCGGGATGGGTCACGAACTTCTTCTTGGTAGGCAACCATGTCTTCGAACAGTTTCATCTGTTCAACTTCTTGGAAGCCACCCTGACCGATGGTTTTGTTCGCAGCCTGTGGCGTGACCAGAAGCAGTGGCGTGTGGTTCCAGTAGGCGGTTTTGACGGCGGTCACAAAGTTGGTGATGCCGGGGCCGTTTTGCGCAATCATCATCGACATTTCGCCGGTGGCGCGAGTGTAGCCGTCTGCCATCATACCGGCGGACCCTTCGTGGGCGCAGTCCCAGAAGGTGATCCCAGCTGTGGGGAAGATGTCGGAGATCGGCATCATAGCCGAGCCGATGATCCCGAAGGCATGCTGGATGCCGTGGGCTTGTAGTGTTTTGACGAAGGCTTCTTCGGTGGTCATCTGCATGATGAGGGCTCTCCATGAACTGAGGAGGCCAGCACACCGGCGCTTGCCCCCCATAAATCCCGTTATGGTTTGTGATTAGACGTGGTTTTGTCTAGGCGTTAGGGCCAAATTCGACGTGCGGATAAGGCCAGATGTTTGGGCGAAGATAGTCATGTAGACCGATTGGGTGGGTAAATCATTGCTTTGACGTTATTTTCCCGGTTTTCGTCCATGTTTTCTTAAATCACCGGTCAACCTAAGATGAAATTTTTATGAGACTCTCGGTCTCAAAAATTAGCGCAAATGGAAATGAGGGCGACTCAATGATGTTCGCTTTCATCCCCGTGCAAGCGCTTACATTTTGGCGATTTCATCCAGAATTCTAACCCAGCTGCGTGTGCCCTTATGAAAGCTTTCGACGTCGTACTTTTCATTAGGGGAGTGCAACCCGTCATCCGCGCGTGAAAAGCCAACAAGCAGGCTTTGCAGGTCGAGGATGTCTTGGAAGTAACCGGCAATCGGGATCGAGCCGCCTGCGCCGACAAAAGCAGCTGGGTTTGGCCATTCTTCGCTCAACCCGCGGCGGGCGGCGTCAAAGACGGGGTGGTTGAGGTCCATGCTGGATGCCGGAGACGCCCCATGGGATTTGAATTCCACTGTGCAATCCGCAGGAAGCTGCGCCCGGACCCAGTCGCGGAAGGCGATCCGGATGGCGTCTGGGTCTTGGCCCGCGACCATGCGAAACGACACCTTGGCAGAAGCGATTGACGGGAGGACGGTTTTGAAGCCGTCACCAGTGTAGCCGGATGTCATGCCGTTAATTTCGGCGGTGGGGCGGGACCAGATCATTTGCAGAGGCGTGCGATCTTGCTCACCCGCTGGGATCGATAGGCCGACATCACCCAAAAACGCCGACGGATCAAAGCCAAGCGCGTCCCACTGGGCCTGCACATCCTCGGGCACCTCAGGGATATTTTCATAAAACCCGGGGACTTGGACGGTGCCGTTATCATCATGGAGGTTGGATAGGATATCCACCAAAACGCGGGCCGGGTTCATCGCGATGCCGCCGTACATGCCGGAGTGTAGGTCTAGCTTAGGTCCAGTGATCGTCAGCTCTTCGCCCAACAATCCGCGCAACATGGTGATGATCGCAGGCGTGTCGTGGCCATAAAGCCCGGTGTCGCAAATCACCGCGATGTCAGCTTGGAGTTCCTCTGCGTGCGCTTTCATGAACGGCACGAGTGAGGGAGAGCCGGATTCCTCCTCTCCCTCGAACAGCACGGTCAACTTGCAGGGCAGTGTTCCGGTTTCGGCTTTGATCGCCCGCAGCGCCTCTAGGAAAGTCATCAACTGACCCTTGTCATCCGCCGCGCCCCGGCCGCGAATAACTTGTCCTTTGGCGGTATCCTCAATCGCGGGGTCGAACGGGTCCCTGTGCCACAGATCAATCGGATCAACGGGTTGCACGTCGTAGTGGCCATAAAATAGCAGGTGCGGGCCGGGGCCATCGCTATACCCCACAACCATCGGGTGACCGGGTGTCGGATGGGCCTTGGCGGTGATGCCCAATTCCTCCAACACACCAACAAGGTGATCCGCTGCTGCCTGGCAATCTTTTGCAAAGGCGGGGTCGGTCGAGATCGACGGAATGCGCAAAAGCGTCATCAGTCGGTCCAGAGCGGGCTCAAGGTCGGCATCAACGCGGGCAAGCGTGGCATCTAGGGTCATAACAAGGCTCCGGGATTTTTTCTTAGAGTGCCAAGCGCGGGTAAGGGTGTCCAGACTGGAACGTTCGGAATTGGCGGGCTAGAACAGGTTTCAATCGATGGGGGAGTTCGCGATGCGCAAGATGAATGCATGGGCCTTGGTGGGGGGGCTAACGTTGGCCGGCGCTATGCCTGCCGCATCGAGTGACACGTTGCCCGGCGCCAAAGAGGCGTGGCGCATGTTGTTTGGCACCCGGGCCTCGGTGGCTGAGGTCTCAACCACAATCCCGCTATCGCAAAGCGACCGAGACATCGTGCAAAGCATTGGTCCCACACAACAATACTATGGGGCGATCGCATATTCGCCCGACGAAGGCCTTCTGTCAGAAGCCACCGTTGCGGCGGCCAACCATCACAGCGTTGAGGTCGCGCGAGCGTTGGCCTTGGCCGATTGCAATGGCAAACGCCGTGAAGGGGCTGCGGCTTGTGCTGTCGCGGCTGATATCTTGCCCAAACGGTACCGGGCAGGGCGCGCGTTGCAGTTGAGCATGGGCGCGACAGCGGGGTTTGATGCCGAGTATCGCAAGGCCAAAGGGTCCAGATCTTTCGCGATTTCGGCGCAAAGCGGGCTTTGGGGTTGGGGACCTGACGATGCGGCTGCGCTGCAAGCATGTAGCGCGCAGGATTGCAAAGTTGTGGTGCGGGACTAGATCGCGCCAAAGAACGCAATGCGCGACCTTTTGTAACCTCGTTGCAGGCCGGGCATAACTCTACCTATGGACGAAAGTTAAGGCGCCGCGGAAGGGCCGCCAAGACACACGGAGAGCAGGATGAACTACGATAAAGCAGTCGACCAAGCGATCGAGACCCTGCACGCCGAGGGGCGGTACCGCACGTTTATCGATATTGAACGGCGTCGCGGCCAGTTCCCCCACGCGGTTTGGACGCGCCCCGACGGGACTGAGCAGGACATCACCGTTTGGTGTGGCAACGACTATCTTGGCATGGGGCAACATCCTGTCGTTTTGGACGCGATGAAAGAGGCGCTGGATGCGACCGGCGCGGGGTCTGGCGGTACACGCAATATCTCGGGCACGACGGTTTATCACAACGCACTAGAGGCTGAGGTTGCCGATCTGCACGGCAAAGAAGCCGCGCTTTTGTTCACCTCTGCCTACATTGCGAATGACGCCACGCTTAGCACTTTGCCGAAATTGCTGCCCGGTTTGATCATTTATTCCGACGCATTGAACCATGCCTCGATGATTGAAGGCGTTCGCCGCAATGGCGGGGCCAAGCGGATCTTTCGGCACAATGATTTGGCACATTTACGCGAATTGCTGGCCGCTGATGACCCGGCTTTACCTAAGTTGATCGCATTCGAGTCAATTTACTCCATGGACGGGGATTTTGGTCTCATAGAAGAAATTTGCGACATTGCGGATGAATTCAACGCGCTGACCTATATTGACGAGGTCCACGCTGTTGGAATGTACGGCCCAAGGGGCGCTGGTGTGGCCGAGCGTGACGGGCTGATGGACCGGATCGATATCATCAATGGCACACTGGCCAAGGCCTATGGGGTGATGGGCGGATATATCGCGACCAGCGCTCGGATGGCCGATGCGGTGCGCTCCTATGCGCCGGGGTTCATCTTTACCACATCACTCCCGCCTGCCGTGGCCGCAGGTGCAGCAGCATCTGTTAAGGTCCTGAAAACAGAGCAGAAACTGCGTGACATGCAGCAAGATCATGCACGTATTTTGAAGATGCGTCTGCGCGGTTTGGGGCTACCGATCATCGATCACGGCAGCCATATTGTGCCCGTTCATGTGGGTGATCCGGTGAAATGCAAAATGATCTCGGACCGGCTATTGTCGGATCACGGGGTCTATGTGCAGCCGATTAATTTTCCCACCGTACCACGCGGAACCGAACGGCTTAGGTTCACGCCGTCCCCCGTCCATACGCCCGATATGATCGACGATTTGGTGCATGCGATGGATAGCCTTTGGTCTCATTGTGCGCTGAATCGTGCCGAGATGACCGGCTAAATCAGAATAGGTGCATTGAGCGCGTTAACCTGCTACGATCACAGGAAGACGTCTGGGGAATGATTCATTTCCACGGCGCGTATCGAGTAGGCAAAAACGGTGAGGCGTCGCGGTGTTCGGCCGATATTTCGACTCTAGCACGACCGAAGAGACGGTGCCGCAACGCGGCTTTGACAGCTTTGAGCTGCGTCTTGGGGATGTCATGCGCGGGGAACGCGCCACGCTCGGCAAATCGTTGCTCGAGGTGCAGCGTGATCTGCGGATCAAAGCCACCTACATTGCGGCGATTGAGGATTGTGACACCTCAGCCTTTGAAACACCGGGCTTTATCGCGGGCTACGTGCGGTCCTATGCGCGGTATCTTGGCATGGAGCCTGAGGAAACATTCGCACGTTTCTGTCTTGAAAGCGGATTTGAGGGCATTCACGGCGCTGCATCTCAGTTGAATAGCGATAATCGCGCGAAACCTGCATTAAATGCCCCGATCACCGGAAATTCGGCGGACGTCATGGCGCGTGCGAACCGTCCGTTTGTACAGCACGCGGGACCCGCGTTTGGCAGCGTTGATCCCGGTGCGCTTGGATCAGTCGCAGTCTTGACGCTTTTGATGGCGGGGATCGGCTTTGGTGGCTGGTCCGTGTTTCAAGAAATTCAGCAGGTACAAGTCGCTCCTGTTGAGCAGGCTCCTGATGTTATTGCACAACTGGTCGATCCCTTGGCTGATGCGATTGCGTCTGATGCCCCTGTGGCTGCCGTGGGACGGCAAGCTCCATCTGTGGAAGCGCTCGATCGCTTGTATCGCCCCGATCCATTGGACGTACCCGTTTTGGTTGCCCGCGATGCGCCAATTTCCACAATTCGTCCCGGCGCGATTGGGGCTTTGGCAGGACCAGACGCACCGGACCTGTCTACACGTACGGCGACACCGACTCTGGGGGCGCAAATCGCGTCCATCGACGTACCAATGTTTGTCGAAGAGCCAGAGCCTCAGATCCCGCAAGTTACTGAAAAGCCACAAGATGAAGTTGTGCTGTTCGCTGTGCGTCCAGCTTGGGTCCGGGTGTCGTCTGCTGATGGCTCGGTCCTGTTTGAACAAATCCTCGATGCAGGTGATAGCTATACCATCCCGCGCGATGAGCTGACCTCATCCTTGCATGCGGGTAACAGCGGTTCTGTTTACTTCCGCCTCAACGGTCAGACTTACGGCCCAGTCGGGCAGGGTACATCGGTGTCTCGTGGGATTGAGCTGGCTCCGACAAGTGTTGTCGCAAGTTACGCTGTCGCCGATCCCGAGGCTGACCGTGACTTGGCGACGGTTGTGGCCGAGTTGTCGTTGCCGAGTGCCGATATCGCACCAACCGAATAGCCCACCTTTATCGCGACTTATCCCGAATAATGCGTTGTGGCGCATTGTCAGGCGAAGTTGACAGGTTTACATTCTTACCAACTTAGAATGCCAAGAAGGTTCCGCGCCATGTCACTTCATTCCATTCGCCCCTGGCGTCAGATTGACCGGCGCAAAAGCCGGCAAATCATGGTTGGCTCCGTTCCGGTCGGCGGTGATGCCCCTATTACCGTTCAAACCATGACCAATACGTTAACGACGGATGCTTCAGCGACGATCAAGCAGGTATTGGCCTGTGCCGACGCTGGCGCAGACATCGTGCGCGTGTCGGTGCCTGATCAGGCCAGCTCAAAGGCGCTGAAGGAAATCGTTGCTGAAAGCCCTGTGCCAATCGTGGCCGACATTCACTTTCATTATAAACGTGGGATTGAGGCGGCCGAAGCTGGTGCGGCGTGTTTGCGGATCAACCCTGGCAACATTGGTGATTCCAACCGCGTGAAAGAAGTGATCAAGGCTGCACGCGACCACAATTGCTCCATCCGGATTGGCGTGAACGCGGGCTCGCTTGAGAAGCACCTTCTTGAAAAATATGGGGAACCTTGTCCCGACGCCATGATTGAAAGTGGGCTGGATCACATTCGCATCCTCCAAGATAACGACTTTCACGAATTCAAGATCAGCTGCAAAGCATCAGATGTGTTTATGGCAGCTGCGGCTTATCAAGGCCTCGCGGAAGCCACAGATGCGCCAATCCACCTCGGCATCACAGAGGCTGGTGGCCTAACGTCCGGCACGATCAAATCCGCGATTGGCCTCGGCAATCTGCTTTGGATGGGTATTGGTGACACGATCCGTGTGTCTCTGTCTGCTGATCCGGTAGAGGAAGTTAAGGTTGGCTACGAAATCCTTAAGTCCCTTGGCCTACGTCATCGTGGCGTTAACATTATTTCCTGTCCGTCCTGTGCACGGCAGGGTTTCGATGTAATCAAAACGGTTGAAACACTCGAGGATAGGCTCGCTCACATCAAGACCCCAATGTCGTTATCGATTATCGGCTGTGTGGTGAATGGCCCGGGCGAAGCATTAATGACAGACGTCGGGTTTACAGGTGGCGGCAACGGATCGGGCATGGTGTATCTGGCTGGTGCGCAAAGTCATAAGCTAGACAACGCGCAAATGGTCGACCACATCGTAGAACAGGTGGAGAAAAAAGCCGCTGAAATCGATGCGACGGCAAACGCGGCTGAATGAACTCCGCGCTGTAGGCCGCTGGTCTTAATCGTAAAACCTATCTTCCTTTACACTCTCCATGCTCACATGCGTGGACGAGTGTGAAACATGGGGCAACGTGCTGAGCGTCTCCCCAAGAAATGTCCGATAGGCAGCAATGTCGGTCGTTCTGACCTTTAGCATATAGTCGAAACTTCCAGCGATCATATGGCATTGCTCAATTTCGGGGTGGCTTTGCACAGCGCGGTTAAAGTCATTCAGGGCGCGCGCGCGCGTGTCCTTGAGCCGGATTTCAACGAAAGCCACATGAGCGCGCCCAAGCTTAATGGGATCCAGGATGGCGCGATACCCTCGAATCACGCCAAGCTTTTCGAGCCGCTTTAACCTTGCTTGACAGGGCGTTTTCGAAAGCCCGACCCTTTCAGAGAGATCTTTGAGCGTAATGCGCCCATCCTCAGAGACTGCTTTGAGAATAGCATGATCAAAAGCATCTAAAGACGATAAGAGAGACATGCGGTGGCTTTCATTCTCGAAATTACTGTCGAATTCATAAAATTAAGGAAATAAAATCTCCTGTGAATAAATATACAGAAAATAACCTCATGTGAAGCCTGTATTCTGTTCCCAACATTGGGAGGCCTTCATGAGCGACACAAACACGATCCGTCAGATCATCCGCGACAGAACATATGCGCCAGAGGCCGAGGTCCTAGAGCGCCTTGCACACTTCCTTCCAGACCCAGCAAAACGCGCCCGCATTGAGGCGGTTGCGACCACATTCGTGGAGCACCTGCGAAAGGATGCACGTCCCGCTTTGATGGAGGTTTTTCTAGCCGAATACGGCCTCAATACAGAGGAAGGTGTGGCGTTGATGTGCCTCGCGGAGGCCTTGTTGCGGGTCCCTGACGCCGACACAATGGACACATTGATTGAAGATAAAATCGCCCCTTCCGACTGGGGTAAGCATCTCGGCGCGGCACATTCTCCGTTGGTGAATGCCTCCACTTGGGCGCTGTTTTTGACGGGCAAGCTGCTGGATACGGATAGATCCGTTGCAGGTGTTTTACACAATGCAATCAAACGAATGGGTGAGCCGGTCATTCGCAAAGCGGTGCGCAGTGCGATGAAGGAGATGGGTCGTCAGTTCGTATTGGGCGAGACGATCCAATCCGCCATGTCGCGAGCAAGCGTGCGTGAGGCCCGTGGCGAAAGCTACAGCTACGACATGCTGGGGGAAGCCGCGCGCACTGACGCCAATGCTCGTCGCTACATGGCAGCCTACACCAATGCCATTGCCGCAATGGCGGCAGCCAAGGGCGACGATATCCGCACGCGACCGGGTATTTCCATCAAACTATCAGCGCTGTTTGAGCGGTATGAGCCCTTGCACCGTGATCGCGTCATGGAGGTTCTTGTGCCTCGAGTGAAAGCGCTTGCACAACAGGCTGCAAGCGCAAACATTGGCTTGAATATCGACGCCGAAGAGGCTGATCGCCTCGACCTCTCGCTAGACGTAATCGAGGCGGTCTTGACTGATCCTGAGTTGGCCGGATGGGATGGCTTTGGGGTCGTGGTGCAGGCCTACGGTAAGCGCGCCTCTGCGGTGATCGACTGGTTGTCTCAATTGGCACAAGATCACGACCGGCGGATCATGGTGCGGTTGGTGAAGGGCGCCTATTGGGACACCGAGATCAAACAGGCACAAACCCTCGGCCTTGCCTCATACCCCGTGTTCACACGCAAAGCCGCGACCGACGCCAGCTATATCGCCTGTGCCCATCAACTTGCCGGGATGATTGATCACATCTACCCACAGTTCGCGACCCACAACGCCCATACTGTTGCGGCAATAATTAACATGAATTTAGCGCCACAAGCATTTGAATTTCAAAGACTTCATGGGATGGGTGAGGCGCTTCATGATCATCTTCGTGCAACCTATGGAACCCAAACTCGGATCTATGCACCCGTTGGCGCGCATCGTGATCTGTTGGCCTATTTGGTGCGTCGCTTGTTGGAAAACGGCGCAAATTCATCGTTTGTGAACCAAATTGTTGATGAATCACGCCCGGTTTCTGAAGTGGTTGCTGACCCGATCACAGCTCTTGCCAGCCAGCAAAGCAAGCTGTGTGAGCCACGGGAAATATTCGCGCCGCGAGAGAATTCGGATGGGTTTGATTGGGCCGATCCTGATGCCCGCTCAAAGCTTCAAGCCGCACTTGATGCCGTGGCGGATAGAACTTGGGAAGGCGCGCAATCTATTGGAAGTGTACAGAAAACAGTCGCCAGTCCGGGGCGTGACGATATCGTAGGGATCACGCGATGGGCCACGGCAGCAGACGCCGTTCAGGCGATCACCGAGGTTACTCCTTGGACGGCAGACCCAGAAAGTCGCCGCGCAGTATTGTGCCGGGCTGCGGATCTGTATGAGGCTGAGCGGGTACACCTGATCTCTCTGCTTATGCGCGAGGCTGGAAAGACACTCATCGATTGCATTAATGAAATCCGAGAAGCCGTTGATTTTCTAAGGTACTATGCAGATTTTTCGGATCAAACAGACAGTGTTGGTATCGTGACGTGCATCTCGCCTTGGAACTTTCCCTTGGCGATCTTCACCGGTCAGATTGCGGCGGCGTTGGCGGCGGGCAATGGGGTGCTTGCCAAGCCAGCGGAGCAGACGTCGTTGATCGCGGACTACGCCGTATCGCTTCTGACCGATGCAGGTGTGCCGCCAGAATGTTTACGGTTGGTTGCTGGGGAAGGCGCGATTGTCGGCCCGATTTTGACCGGAACGGCTGGGATCAATGCTGTCGCTTTCACCGGCTCAACCGCGACGGCTCAACGTATCAATCGTACTATGGCGACCGCACTCACCCCTGGTACGCCGTTGATCGCGGAAACCGGGGGGCAGAACGCGATGATTGTGGACAGCACCGCGCTGCTGGTGCAGGCCGTACGCGATATCATTGCCAGTGCGTTCCAATCCGCGGGGCAGCGATGCTCGGCGCTTCGGATGCTTTACGTCCAAGAAGACATCGCGCCTGCGTTAACCGAAATGCTCACCGGGGCGATGGATGCATTGGTTGTCGGGGACGCGACCGATTTCGCTACTGACGTTGGCCCGATCATCGACACCACAGCCAAAGCGCGCATTGATGCGCACATCGCAGCCAGCACAATCGTGCATCAGGGGCCAAAGGGCGGATCGCAACATGTGGCCCCGACGCTCTTGCAGGTCAATGGGATCAATGACTTGGCGGATGAAGTGTTTGGCCCTGTCTGTCACATCGCAACCTTTGCGGCTGGTGAATTGCCTCAGGTCATCGCGGATATTAACGCGTCGGGCTATGGCTTGACGTTCGGGCTGCACAGCCGGATCGACAGCCGTGTAGAAGAGATCAGCCAACAGGTTCACGCGGGCAACATCTATGTTAACCGAAACCAAATTGGCGCTGTGGTTGGAAGCCAACCCTTTGGTGGGCACGGCCTGAGCGGGACGGGCCCAAAGGCTGGTGGGCCCCGCTATGTCGCCCGCTTTCATCGCGGCTTGGTCTTGTCTACGCCCGATGGCACGCTCAGCCTGCCGGGGCCAACGGGAGAGTCGAACCGCTACCGCGTGATGCCGCGCGGGCGGATTGGGTGCTTTGGCCCGACACCTGCCGATTTAACAGCGCAGATGCAGCAGGTCGGTGCCAGCGGAGCTGAAGCCGTTGATTGCAGTGCCGTTGACCTGACTTCACTGGCTTTGCTTGATCTGGAGGGGGCGGTTTACTGGGGTGACAATGGACGTGACATTGCGGTCGCTCTGGCAGGACTTGAGGGGCAAATTACGCCTTTGTGGACGGACAAGACATTCCAAAACTGGCTCTGGCTTGAACAAGTGATCAGCGTGGATACGACCGCTTCGGGGGGGAATGCTTCGCTGTTGGCGAGCATGGATGAGGTTTAACCCCACCCCATAAGAAACTGAAAAGGGGTCAAGTTTTCACTCGGCCCCTTAGATATATGCTTACTCAGCAGCGATTTTGATGACCGGTTCCATCCGCGCGAGGATGTCATCGGCCAAGTGGCATTTGACCTGATGCCCATCGCCCAACTGACGAACAGGCGGGACCTCTTTGTCGCATAGACCGTTTGGCACCTGATCTTTCCACCTGCAGCGCGTTTGGAACGGGCAACCACTGGGTGGGTTCATCGCCGATGGGATATCGCCCTCAAGCACGATGTGCTTTTTCTCAACCGAGGTGTCGGCGATTGGAACAGCCGACAAAAGCGCCTCGGTGTAGGGGTGATAGGGCGGGCTAAAGACCTGATCGGTGGTGCCCAATTCAACCACGTGGCCGAGGTACATCACCATCACGCGGTCGCTCAGATACCGCACAATCGACAAATCGTGGGAGATGAACAGGAGCGTGGTTTTGTTCTCGCGCTGGATTTCCATCAACAGATCGGTCACGGCGGCCTGCACCGACACATCGAGCGCAGAAACAGGTTCATCCGCCACAACGATCCGCGCATCACCTGCAAAGGCGCGCGCAATACCGACACGCTGCTTTTGTCCACCGGACAGCTGACGCGGCATCCGATCCGCAAAGGCGCGGGGCAGTTTGACCAGATCCAAAAGCTTGAGCATCCGGTCGTGCCGCTCTTCGTCATTGTCGCCAATGTCGAAAATCTCAAGCGCGCGAATGATCTGGCGACCCACCGTCATGGAGGGGTTCAGCGTATCAAACGGGTTCTGAAAGACCATCTGAACATCGGCAATTGTCTTGGTATCGCGCTTGTCGATGGGCGTGTCTTGGATGGGCAGATTGCCGAGGGTGATCTTACCCTCTGTCGCCGTCTCAAGGCCCATGAGGACCTTCGCAAAGGTGGATTTGCCGCAACCGGATTCACCCACAATTGCCAGTGTCTCAGACTCGCGGGCCTCAAAGCTGAGCGTTTCGTTCGCCTTGACCACTTTCTTCTCACCGCCTCCAAACAGCGCGTTTGCCGCGACCTCGTAGTATTTCTTGAGGTCTTCCATCTTGAGGACGACATCTCCGACCGGTGCTTTTTCCTTGGCCTCGGCCACGGTGATAGGTGCGTTCCAGTCGATTTCTTCAAACTTCAGACAGCGGGATTCATGACGGTCATTGCCGTCAATCGGAGCCATCTTGATGTCCGTTGCATCACAACGCCCGGCCTCAAAGTAATCGCAGCGCGGGCCAAAGTTACAGCCCGGAGGACGTTCATGGGGCAGGGGAAAGTTGCCCGGGATCGCGACCAGAGGACGTGCGTTTTTGTCCGCACCCGGCAGCGGGATCGAACGGAACAACGCCTGCGTGTAGGGGTGCTTCATGTCATCGAACACATCCGCAATCGAGCCACGCTCAACCGCTTCGCCCGAATACATCACGCACAGCCGGTCACAGGTTTCGAGAACCAGCCCAAGGTTGTGCGAGATGAACAGCATGGATGTGCCGTACTTACGCCCAAGGTCCCGGACCAGCTCAACAATCGCGGCCTCAACGGTCACGTCCAGCGCGGTTGTTGGCTCATCAAGAATAAGCAGCGATGGTTTCGACATCAGCGCCATCGCGATCACGATCCGCTGTTGTTGTCCGCCCGACAATTGGTGCGGAAAGGATTTCAGCATCCGCTCCGGGTCGGGCAATTTGACGTCGGTCACAACCTCAAGGGCGCGCTTGTAGGCCTCGGCCTCTGACACGCCCTCGTGGATCATCGGCACCTCCATGAGCTGCTTGCCGATCCGCATTGCGGGGTTCAGCGACGCCATGGGCTCTTGATAGATCATGGCGATTTCATTGCCGCGAATATCGCGCAGCTCTTCCATCGACATCTCGCCTAGGTCTTGGCCCTTGAACTTGATCGATCCGCCGACAATGCGGCCGTTCTTGCCAAGGTCCTGCATGACCCCAAGGGCCACGGTGGATTTGCCGCAACCGGACTCGCCCACAAGGCCAACGGCCTCACCGGGTTGTACGGTCACAGAGAAATCCATCACCGCAGGAATTTCCCGCAGCCGGGTGAAAAACGAAATCGACAGGCGATCAATTTCGAGAATGGGACCGTCGTAATCGGGTGTCTTACTCATGTCATCGTCTCCGGATCAGTCTTTCAGGCTCTCTTCGCGCAGGCCATCGGCCAGCAGGTTCAGCCCCAGAACAAGGCTCAACAACGCGAAGGAGGGCGGAAGCGCGGGGTGGGGGTAGATCGACAAGAGCTTACGGCCCTCGTTAATCGTGGATCCCCAATCCGGGCTTTCCGGTGGCAGACCGAGGCCAAAGAAGCCCAAGGTCCCGAGAAGGATAGTGGTGTAACCAATACGCAGGCAGAAATCCACGATCAGCGGACCGCGCGCGTTGGGCAGGATTTCCCACAGCATGATGTACCAAGCCCCTTCACCGCGGGTTTGCGCGGCGGCGACGTAGTCGCGGGTTTTGATATCCAGCGTTAGGCCGCGAACGATCCGGAACACGGTGGGTGAGTTTACGAACACCACCGAGACGAACACAACAAGGATACCGCCGGGCACGTTGAACGCATCCAAGCTGGCGGGAATGAACGACACAGGTGTCGAGCTGTCAGAGACCAGCCAAACATACAACAAGACCATCGGCGTAAGCGCCACGGCCATGTACAGGTTGCGCTTGGGCGGCTGTGTGTAGAACCGTGAGTTGATCAGAACGCCGGTAAAAATGATCGGCGCGAGGAACAAGAACATAGCCATGTAGGACGGCAGGCCGGTTTCCACGATCTCTGGTGTGACCAGAAGGTAGAACAGCAAGATCACCGGGAAAGCGAGGATCAGGTTGGCAAGGAACGACAGAACCGTGTCGAGCAAGCCACCCCGGTAACCCGCAGGCAGGCCGAGTGTGATGCCCACCATAAACGCGAACAATGTGGCCAGCGGGGCGATCTGCATCACGACTGTGGAGCCTGCGATCATCCGCGAGAACACATCGCGTGAAAGGTTGTCACCGCCCAAAAGGTAGAACGGAAAGTCGCCTTCTTCGGCGCCGCGGAAGGGCGTGCCGGGGACCTTGTTCTTCATGCCCGAGGCGACCTCGAGCGGCTCATGGGTGATGATCCAGCCGAACATCCCATAGAACAGCGCCGTGTAGGCCCAGAACATCACGAGGCCAAAACCGATCATGCCAACAGTGCTGTCAAAGAGTTTGCCATAAAGGCCAAGGCGGCGCTTGTAGACGAACGACAGACCGAAGGTCGCAACCAGCGCGCCCCATACGGGCACGAATTGCCGGATGATGCCGCCAAAAATGCCGCCATTGGTGTGGCCCGTGATAATGCCGCCGGCGATGTAGCCCACCAGCGTCAGAACAAGTGCCGCGAAGGACCACTTGATGATCGCTTTCAACAGGCCGTTGAAGCCGCCTGTGGCCACAGCCGTGCCGTCGGCGTTAAAGCTGATGCGTTCCTCGGGTTGGAAAAATGCGAGTAGGGATTGCAGCAAAACGCCCGCCACGAGCACCGCAAGGCTGACACCTAATGCGGGGTTCAGGACCGTGCCAAGGCTGCCTGTCCAGGTTAATGGTTCCATGTCTCAGGCCTCCTTAAGAAATGCGAATGCGCGGGTTGAGGAAAACGTAGCCGATGTCAGAAATCAGCTGGGTGAACAGCACTACAAACACTGAGACAACCGAAACGCCGAGCAGCAGCTCAATGTCGTTGTTGCCCGCGGCTTGGACCAGCGTCCAACCGAAGCCTTTGTAGTTAAACAGGGTCTCAACAATCACCACACCGTTCAAAAGCCACGGGAATTGCAGCATGATGACGGTGAAGGGCGCGATGAGCGCATTGCGGAGGGCGTGCTTTAGGACGATGGTTTTGAACGCCACGCCTTTGAGACGCGCGGTCCGGACGTATTGCGCGGTCATGACCTCAGTCATTGAGGCGCGGGTCATCCGGGCGATGTAGCCCATCCCGTAAAGTGCGATCGTGATCACCGGCAGGAAGAAGTTCCAGAAGTTGGCGTCTTCCATCGCGCTGGTCGCGGTGCCTTTGAACAGGGTCCGGCCCTCGATCCAACCGGCACCTCGCAAGAATTCGTTCAGCGGAGAGGCCGAGGCCGCAAGCACCGCAATAAAGATCACACCCGACACATATTCCGGCGTCGCGGTCGTTGTGATCGAAAATGTAGACAGCGTCCGGTCCGTGCGAGAGCCTTCGTTCATGCCCGCAAGCACACCTACTATCAGCGCGCCGGGAACCATGACGATCATCACCCAGAACATCAGCTTACCCGTAAGCCCAAGGTTCTGGCCTACGATTTGCCCCACGTTTTCTTTGAATACCGAGGAAAAGCCCCAGTGACCCTGCAACACACCACAATAGGTGGCGGCGTTCTCGGGGTTTTCCATGCCGGGGGTAATGCAGCGTCCCCGCAGGTTGCCGTCAGAATCCTGATGGGTCCATCCCGGGGCTACGCCCAGCCAGCGACCGTATTTGACCAACATCGGATCAAGGTGCCCGTTGCTGCCCAACCAACTGTCGACTTGTTCGTCGGACATGCGGAAGTTGCCTTCGGTTTTGGCGAGCTTCTCAAGGTTGGGGTAGAGGTTGGTCAGTGTGAAGACGATGAACGTCAGGCAAAGCGCCGTCAGTATCATCACCCCCAAACGTCTGAGGATGAACAGTCCCATGTGGGTTCCCTATAGCTGTCTGGACCATGTGCCGCTGCCGGCATCTCATTGGCCTGAATGGTGAAACCGCGCCCGGATTAAGGGCGCGGTTTGCTTTGGTTGAAGGGCTATTAAGCCGCAACACCCCATTTGTAGATCTGTGGCAGGTACGCGATGTGCATATCTGTGCCCACAAAACCAGGGACCGTGTGACGGTACAACGCACGCCAGTACGGCTGGATCGTCACACCTTCGTCGATCACGATGGCCTGAATTTTGGACATCACTTCACGACGCTTGCCAGCATCTGCGATCGAGTTGGCTTCGGACAGAAGCGCGTCGAACTCAGGGTTGGACCAAGCAAACTCGTTCCATGCAACGCCGGAGCGGTAGGCCAGACCCAGAACCTGTGTGCCCAGTGGCCGGTGGTTCCAGTTGGTCGACGAGAACGCGTATTTCGTCCAGTCGTTCCAGAAGGTCGAACCGGGCAGGATGGTCCGCTTGACCTTGAAGCCCGCGTCGCGCAGCTGAGCGGCAACAGCGTCGGTTGTGTTCCGGCGCCAATCGTCGTCGATCGAGTGGATCTCGAACTCATAGTCCTCACGACCCGAAGCTTTCAGCAGCTCATTGGCTTTGGCGGGATCGAATGGAATACGGCCGACCGAAGCATCATGCTCGGGGTGTACCGGGCCGACGTGGCAGTTGTCCGCAGGAACACCGCGACCAGCATTGCCAAGCTCGTTACATACGGCGTTGTCGACAGCCATGGCGATTGCCTGACGCAGACCTTTGTCGGCGTAGATTTTCTCACCATTTTCGTCTTCGGCCAGCTGGTTGGGGCGCACAACAATCGTGGAACCCGTAGCAACTTCGGACTTTTCCCAGCCGAGTGCGTCGAAGATGTCGACAAAGTCGCCGATGTTTTCGTACAGCGTGTCGACTTCTTCGGCTTCAGCAGCAGCCACCCAAGCGGCGGGGTCTGTGCCGTAGTCGATGTACTCGATCGTGTCGAGATATGCGCCTTTGCCGGCAGCGTAGCCCCACCAGTCGTGATCTTCGTTGCGCACGAGAACCGACTTCACACCAACCGAGTGCTCGGTGTTGAGGTATGGGCCTGTACCGATTTGCTGGCCCAGAATGTTGTCTGGGTCCTGATCGGGGTGGATCACGGCGGCGGGGTAGTCCGCGATGCCGGGGATCACTGTGATGTCGGGCTGGATCAGGTTCAGGCGCAGGGTGTGCGTGTCGACAACTTCGATGGCGCCTTCAGCGGCCACGTTCGTTTCTGGGTCCACAATGGATGTTACACGTGCAGCCATGGAGTTGCCTTCGGCGTCAGCCTCGGCCCAGCGGCGGAAGTTGTGCGCGACGTGCTCAGCAGTGAAGTCATCACCGTTGTTCCACTTGACGCCTTTACGCACGTTCAGCGTGTAGACTGTGGCGTCGTCGTTTACGTCCCAGCTCTCAAGCAGCATGCCTTCGAACGTACCGTCGGAGTTGTACTCCACGAGGTACTCAAGCCAACCGGCGGTGACGTGGGCCATCTGGGTCCAGTCAAACGTACGCGGGTCCTTCAGGGCGCGGACTTCCATCTGCATCCGGATTTTGCCGCCTTGCTGGGCGTGGCCTGCGGCTGCCGCAGGTGTCGCGCCGATCAAAGAATAGGCAGCGGCTGCGCTTACACCGAGGGCGGTGGTCCGAACCAGAAATTCACGGCGATCGAGCAAGCCTTGCTTGAACTCACGCGCATACATTTCCGCTGCGGGGTGCAGCTGTGTTTTGGGTTGCGTCATTATAGTCTCCCTGTGACACATTATTTTTTATTCACGAAGCGGGCGGTGATATTTTTGGCCGTGTTCAAAACCGTTTCCCGTTAAACGAGAAACTGATCGGCCAACCCCTCCACGTCGATCCAGAGCATTGCGCCCTAAATCGACCCAAAGGTCAACGGCCTCCATTCGAAAGATAGGTCAAAAAACGACTTAAACCTAACACAAAAACGACAGTCAGGTCATTAGCGACACGCGCTGGTCGCTTTGGGCCGGACGGATTTTGCCTGACGCAGCGTCAGATTGATGCGTGTTGGAACGGTTATGATTTCGGAACTTTCCTGGGGTTTCCCCAGCGTGATGCAAAAATGCGCGAGAGAAGTAGGCAGGACTGGAAAAACCCAAATCGCGCGCAATCTCAGCTGCGGAATTTGGCGTATCGATTAGCTCGCTGCGTGCCGCATGCATCAAGCGGTCCCCAAGGTATCGGGCAGCAGTCATCCCGCAGGTAGATTTGAAAGTGCGGGTTAAATGTGTCGGTGTCACGTCAAGCATGTCGCCGATATCAGTTAGGGTGGCACCGGTGGCGTAACACTGTTCAACTTCGCGGGTGAAACGGGCGGATAGTTTTTGGGAGGCCGATTGGGCGGTCTGGGCGGTGTCCGGTCCTGTCAGTCGTTCCAGCATCGAGGACACAAGCATCAGCCGGGCAAGGGCGGCACGCTCCGATCCTGGTCCGCCGCTTGTCTGTCCCTTTGCAATGCGATCCAAAAGGCCCGACAACTCGCCCTGGGTGCCGATATCGTTGACCCGGATCAGATGAACGCCCTCTGGCATCGGCAAAAGCGGCGAGATCGGGATTTGCACAAAGGTCGCTTGGGTCTGCGCGCCCGGTTCGATCGCAAAGGCGGTTTGTGCGGGCAGGGTAACGCATACATTGGGTCCGATCCCGATGGCGCGCCCTTCGATGATCAACCGGGCGTTGCCGCGCACGAACCACAGAAAGCTTGGGCCAGGCACCGAATGGGGCAGGGTGTGGCGCCAAACCTGCCGCCGTGTCAGCCCCGAGATTGGCATCAACGACAGCGCATCCATCGCCGGTACTTGGCTCTTGAGATGTTCGATATCCATGATCGCGCCCCTTCCGTTAGGGAAGCCTTTCACGACAACCCGGCAAAGTCAAAAGCGCGGAGGTTTAGCGCAGTTCAGCCGCGACAACTGGCGTCCAATCGCCCATGCGTGCGCGGAACCATGTGCGCTGTCGCTTTGCGTATTGGACCGTCGATAGGCACGCGGCCGTGCGGGCCTCTTCAAGGGTCATCGTGCCTTGAAGGTGCGCGATCAATTCAGGGGCGCCAATGGCTTTAGCCGCCCCAAGTTTTGGGTCCCAGTTGGGCAACACAGCACGGGCTTCATCCAGCGCGCCGCCCTCAAGCATCAGGTCAAAGCGCTGCGCGATCCGCGGCGAAAGCCAATCTTTAGGCGCATCCAAAACAAACGTCGCACACTCCGCACGGTTTAACAGTGGGGGCGGGGTGTCGTCTTGCCACTCATGCAGGGGCCGACCGGTGGCAACCTCAACCTCCCACGCGCGGCTGACGCGCATGGGATTGTTCTGGTCGATCCGTGCAAGTGTATCGGGATGAATATCGGGCAGCAGAGCGGCGATCCCGCCGTCGGCCAAGCGCGCAATCGCGCGAGCGCGGACATCAGGCGGGGTCAGAGGGATATCCGCCAACCCCTCCAGTAGCGCTTTGAAATAGAGGCCGGTGCCGCCCACGATGATAGGCCGTGTCGTTGCCAAAAGCGGCGTGAGTGCGCGCAGCCAGTCGCCCACGGAAAACGCTTCGACAAAGTCGATGTGACCGTACAAAGCATGGGGCGCGCGGGCGCATTCCTGCGCATTGGGGCGGGCGGTTAAAACGCTCCAATCACGGTAGACTTGCAGCGCGTCGGCATTGATGATCGTACCGCCTTGACGTTCCGCAATTTCCAAAGCCATAGCGGATTTTCCGCTGGCCGTGGGGCCTGCGATCAATACCGGTTGGTCCGGCAGGATTTTGTCGATGAATTTCAAAGCTCTGCGCCTAGGTGGCTTGAGGGGCCCAATTGCCCGTTGCACGCCGCGGGTATTTGCATCATTTTGCCGCTGTTTGCAAATATCCCAAAGGCGGCCCCTATGACGACCTCTTCCACCGTCCCTCCGGCGTACACACGTGTCATGCTCAAGATTTCCGGGGAGGCATTGATGGGAGACCAAGGGTTTGGTCTGCATCCCCCCACCGTGCAACGCGTCGCAGCAGAGGTGAAGCGCGTGCATGACCTTGGGGTTGAAATCTGCATGGTCATTGGCGGCGGCAATATCTTTCGCGGGTTGTCCGGCAGTGCCCAAGGAATGGAGCGGACGACCGCCGACTACATGGGCATGTTGGCCACGGTGATGAACGCCCTTGCGATGCAATCCGCGCTAGAGGAGTTGGATATCCACACACGCGTGATCTCAGCGATTACGATGAACGAAGTGGCCGAGCCCTACATCCGCCGCCGCGCTGTGCGTCACCTAGAGAAAAAGCGCGTTTGTATTTTTGCGGCGGGCACGGGGAACCCCTATTTCACCACGGATACGGCTGCGACCTTGCGCGCCAATGAGATGGCCTGCCAAGCGATCTTTAAGGGCACCAAAGTGGACGGCGTCTACGACAAAGACCCGGTAAAACACGATGATGCGGTGCGCTACGATTATGTGTCCTACGATGAAGTGTTGGCCAAACACCTCAACGTGATGGACGCATCCGCCATCGCACTTGCACGGGATAACCACCTGCCGATCATCGTGTTTTCGCTGGATGAGCCCGGTGGCTTCCAAGGCATTCTTGCGGGCGAGGGGACCTATACCCTCGTGAAGGACTAGGCTCAGCGCGCCTCGCTATGAGGCCTGCGCAGGTTCGTCGTCACCGGCGTCGAGTTGCTGCATGACAAAGGCGCGCCGCTGTTTGAGGTGGCGCGCAACAAACGCGCGCTGCGCTGCCCCGCGCAGGATCGGCCGCACGGGTGGTTTGGCTTGCGCGGCCTCATCCTTGCCTCTTGCGAGCTTCTGATCAAACACAACCTCCAGCTGTGATACATCCGAGGCATCCATGCCCGGTGGCGCCTGTAATCCGGGAAAGAGCGTCTCGGCCCATGTGCCATTGGCGCTGACAAGGGCGTGGCGTGCTGTAGCGATGTGCCAATACCTGACTGGGATTTCACCATCGACCTGACGCACGCCTGGAGCATCCAGCAGGAACCGTGCCGAGAGTAAGATTTCGGCTTGCCCAAACATCCGCATCGCGATGGAGGACCGCAGACACAGCCGGTGGTATGGCGACACCCGCAGCGTGACGGAAGGAAATCCGCGACCCAGCGCACCGGCCGCGATCTCAATTGGGGCATGGGCGCGGGGTTCTGTATGGAGGGTTGTGCCGATCCAGCGGACGGGTTGAACACCGTTATCTAATGTCTGAACCGGAAAACCCACGCGAATGTCCTCAACCGGGAGGGGGCCGCGCGGTGTGTGAATAAACGTGCCTGTACAGAAACACTGCGGGCGATCCCCGGCTGACAGCTGGTTGTGCGCAAAACGCGCCATAAAGGCTAAGTGGTCGATGGGTGTAATTGTCACCTGTTGGCCGTGGGGGAGGCCCTCTGTTCCCGCGCATTCCGCGAACACGTCACCATCCTGCGTTTGGGTTAGGAGTGCATCCTGCGCTTTCAAAGACGGCGCGACTGTAATCTGCGCAGGTAAGGTCCGAGCAGAAGCAGTGGCTGTTACAGCACCTGTCGATGGCAAGGAATACCTCAGCATTTCGGGCCGAGGCGCAAAGCCCGCGTTTGGCGGAGAAACTCCCTCTCCCGCGATACCTGCTAGGAGCACCGGTATCGCGGGATGGGGACCACGAAGCGTCTGGGGAAACGCAGTCTGAGACAATGGCGCATGGCGACCGAGATAAAGGGCATAAGTCGGCGCTGACGACATAATGAAGACTCACGTGGAATTTCTTCCGAAGGTCCTACAATAAAATCCCTAACAGAAAATAAAGGCGCCCCGACCACTTAGGCCCCATCCCTGCACACAACGCCATTGTCGATCCTGCTTTCTTGACGCTATATATGCGCAAAACGACCCCGGGGCTGATCCGGGACAAAAAAGGAAGCAGTCATGTCTGATGATTTTTTGCTCGACACCGACGACCTGAACCGCCGTATGGATGGTGCAATCGCGAACCTGCGTGTGGAATTCGCGTCGTTGCGGACCGGGCGGGCCTCGGCCTCGATGCTGGAGCCGGTGATGGTCGACGCCTACGGATCGCCTACGCCGATCAACCAAGTGGGCACGGTCAACGTACCTGAGCCGCGCATGGTAACGATTAACGTGTGGGACAAAGGCTTGGTTGGTAAAGTCGAAAAAGCCATTCGCGAGAGCGGCTTGGGGATCAATCCTCAACTTAACGGCACGATCATCATGCTACCTATTCCCGAGCTGAACGAGGAGCGTCGCCGCGAACTGACCAAAGTTGCGGGTAGCTACGCTGAGAACGCGCGCGTCTCCGTGCGCAACGTGCGGCGGGACGGCATGGATCAGATCAAGAAAGCCAAAGCCGATGGTATGTCCGAGGACGACCAAAAGCTGTGGGAAGAAGAAGTGCAGGAAATGACCAATGACTACATCAAAAAGGTCGATGCCCTGCTAGAGACAAAACAAGCCGAGATTATGCAGGTTTAAGATCCACGAAACGGGCTGAGGCGCCGTTTGGGCGCAGGCCCTTTCGCCGCCTCACATATATAAAAGACCGTTTTTATGGAAAAAACCATTATCTCAGCTGAACTTCAGCCGGAAGTGCCCCGAACAGGTCCGCGTCATGTCGCGGTCATTATGGATGGCAATGGCCGTTGGGCGCAAAAGCGTAATCGTCCCCGGCTTTTGGGGCACCGCGCGGGTGCGCGGCGTGTGCGTGAGATCGTGGAAGCCTGTCCTGACAACGGCGTGGAGTACCTCACCATTTTTGCCTTTTCGACGGAAAATTGGAAGCGCACCCAGGCCGAGGTATCAGGCCTGATGATGCTGTTTCGTCGGTATATTGAGCGGGAGGCGAACAACCTCCTGCGCACGGGCACGCGCGTTCGGTTTATCGGTGACCGCGTGCGCCTCGACGCCAAACTGGTCAGCCTAATGGACATGCTTGAGGACCTGACCAAGGATAACACGGTGGTTCACCTGACGATTGCAATCAATTACGGCGGCCGGGATGAGGTGGCTCGTGCGACCAAACGCTTGGCGCAGGATGTTCAAAGCGGGGCGCTAAATCCTGATGAGATTACCGATGAAACGCTGCCGCGCTATCTGGATACGCACGTTTTGCCTGACCCAGATCTGGTGATCCGTACAAGTGGTGAGGCGCGGATTTCGAACTTTCTTTTGTGGCAATCTGCCTATTCTGAGTATGAGTTCATCGACACGCTTTGGCCGGATTTCACACGCGACATCTTTGAGGACGTCTTGCAGCGTTTTGGCACCCGTTCACGTCGATTTGGCGGAGTGACAGGGTGACTAATTTTGCGGATTTGATGCCTCGGATCGCAACAGCGCTGATGCTGGTTGTGATCGGAGGGGCAGCGGTGTGGGCGGCGGGACCTTGGTTCGCGGCTCTCATTGCGGTCGTTTGCGGCATCATGGTGTGGGAGCTTGCGCGCATGATCGGTGCCGATCAAAAGCGGGCTTTGGCTTTGGGTGGCCTGAGCACTGGGGCGTTGGCTGCAGCATATGCGTTGCCGCTCGGCCTCGCGCTGCCGTTGTTATTAGCGGTGCCGATGGCCGGGATCGCCGCGTTGCACCTGCATCGGCGTATTTTTATGACCTTTGCCTTGGCGATTTTGTTCGCCGGGCTTGGGCTTACACAGCATCTGACTAATTTTGGCTTAATCTGGATGCTATGGTTGATCGGTGTCGTCGTAGCCTCTGATATCGCAGGATATTTCGCTGGCCGTTTGCTGGGCGGCCCCAAATTTTGGCCCACAGTATCACCCAAAAAAACGTGGTCAGGCACGGTTGCGGGCTGGGTCGCGGCGGGCCTTGTCGGCTGGGCCGTGATGGGCGTCACAACCGCCGGGATTGACCTAATCGGTATATCAGTCGCGCTCGCTATGATGGCGCAGATGGGTGATATCGCTGAATCTGCGGTGAAGCGAAAAATGGGTGTGAAGGACAGCTCCAACCTATTGCCCGGACACGGCGGATTGTTTGATCGGTTTGATGCGATGTTGGGGGCCGCTGTTCTGCTGTTCGTGATCGAAAGCGTTGCTGAATTCCCCCCGGTGCCGGCATGAAGAAGGTCTCTGTCTTTGGGGCCACGGGTTCGATTGGGCAAAACACGCTCGACCTGATCGCGCGTGACCGGGATGCCTACGATGTTGTCGCCCTAACGGGAGGTGGCAATATTGAGCAACTTGCCAAGGATGCCAAGGCATTACAGGCCGAAGTTGCAGTAACAGCTTATCCGGAAAAGCTGGATGAGTTGCGCGACGCCCTCGCGGGTTCAGGGGTAGAGGCAGCAGCAGGGCCAGAGGCAATTGCTGAGGCCGCAGATCGTCCGGCCGATTGGATTATGTCGGCGATTGTGGGCGCGGCGGGCCTGGTCCCGGGGTTGCGCGCTTTGTGCCATGGCACCACGCTTGCGCTTGCAAACAAGGAAAGCCTTGTCACCGCAGGGCCCCACTTGATGGCCGAAGCTAAGCGCCACGGCGCACGTATTTTGCCCGTGGATTCAGAACATTCCGCCGTCTTCCAAGGCCTCGTGGGTGAAAACATCGAAGACGTAGAGCGGATAGTTATCACGGCCTCAGGTGGGGCCTTGCGTGACTGGCCGCTGGAGCAACTGGGTGCGGCGACGCTAGGCGACGCCTGCGCACATCCCAACTGGGATATGGGGCAGCGCATCACGATTGACAGCGCCTCTATGTTTAACAAGGCGCTGGAACTCATTGAAACAAGAGAGTTCTTTGATGTGTCGCCTGAGCAGATTGAGGCCGTGGTCCACCCCCAAAGCCTGATCCACGCGTTGGTGGGGTTCCGCGACGGTGCGTTGATGGCCCACATCGGTCCGCCCGATATGCGCCACGCCATTGGGTACGCACTGCATTGGCCGGACCGCAAACATCTGCCGGTCGCGCGACTTGACCTTGCGCAGATTGCGACACTTGAATTCCGGCCTGCTTGCGAAAAACGCTGGCCTGCGTTGCGCTTAGCGCGCGAAGTTATGCACCTGCGCGGGTTGGCGGGTGCCTGCTTTAACGCCGCCAAAGAAAGTGCGCTTGATGCTTTCATCGCGGGTCAGATTGGTTTTCTGACCATGACTGAGGTGGTTGAGCGCACGCTCGAACAGACGCAGGCCCGCGAAGGCCTTGATAGTGCCACAGTGTCCCTTGATAACATCCTCGCGGTTGACCACCTAAGCAGGACACGTGCCGTTGAAATTGCTGCGCAACTGGCTGGCGCACACACCGACTAAACAAAGGAACACCTTTTGGATTTTAGTTTGCTGCCCCAGTTCGGCGGTCTTGTTTGGACCCTGCTTGCCTTTGTCGTTGCCCTATCGGTCATCGTCGCGATCCATGAATATGGGCATTATATCGTCGGGCGTTGGTGCGGCATCCATGCCGAGGTGTTCTCAATTGGGTTTGGCCCGGTGATATGGTCGCGTCCAGACAAACGCGGAACGGTTTGGCAAATCGCGGCGTTGCCGTTTGGGGGCTACGTTAAATTCAAAGGTGATGCGAACGCGGCCTCGGTCGGCGGTGATGGTACAGTCCAAACCATGACTGATGCAGAGCGGCGCAGCACTATGCCCGGCGCGCCCTTAGCAGCTCGTGCCGCAACAGTTGCGGCGGGGCCAGTGTTCAACTTCATCATGTCGATTGCCATTTTTGCTGTGTTTGTCGGCATCGCAGGCCGGGCGACAGATGATCCGGTCGTTGGTATGCTCAAGCCGCTGCCTGCAGATTGGTCGACGCTGCAACCTGGCGATATGATCACGGCAATTGATGGCGTTGCCGTGGACACGATGGAGGACGTCTTGGTAACGGCCTCTGAGCTGACGCCTGCGACGAACGTGACTTACGATATCGTACGGGATGGCGCTTCGCTTCAGGTTGAGGCGGCGTTCCCATTGGTGTCGGTCATCGACGCGGTGCAGCCGCGATCTGCTGCCGTGAAGGCAGGCCTTTTGAAAGGCGATGTCATTAAATCAGTCGACGGCGCGGCGATCCATGCCTTCGGTCAGTTGCGAGAGATCGTAGCGGCCTCAGGAGGTGCGCCCCTCAACCTAGAGGTTTGGCGCGCAGGGGAGACGCTGGATGTCACGCTCAGCCCACGCCGTGTCGACCTGCCGCTCGCCGAGGGCGGATTTGAGACACGCTGGCTGATCGGCATCTCTGGCGGGTTATTTTTTGAGCCGGAGACTGAGACGATGGGTCCCCTCAGTGCGATCAAATATGGGGCGGAGCAGACATGGTTCATCGTCAATTCGTCGCTCTCGGCGCTCTATCATATTATAACCGCCCAGATTTCGACCTGTAACCTGTCGGGTCCTGTCGGGATCGCGGGGGCGGCTGCGGACACCGCTGCGATGGGGGCCAGTGAGTTTATCTGGTTCATCGCGGTCCTTTCGACCGCCGTGGGCCTGCTGAACCTGTTCCCCATTCCCGTCCTCGACGGAGGGCATTTGGTCTTCTACGCCTATGAAGCCGTGCGCGGTAAGCCACCCTCGGACAAGACGCTGAACGTCATGATGACAGTTGGTATCATGCTGATGGGATCGTTGATGGTTTTCGCCCTAATGAACGATTTTCTCTGCCCCTAGGCGCCTACTTCGGGTCAATTGAAACGATTGTTGACCTGAAACGCCGCATTTCCGCCCAATTCAACGCCTAGACTGCTCGCATTGAATTGCTGAATTGCGGAGGCGTTTGTGATGAAACACATTCACGATGGATACCGGGGCTTGTCCTTGTTTTTCGGTCTGAACGCGGATCGGTTTCTTTCGGCGTTGATGGTTGGGTTCGCCCTTTTGATGGCCACTTACTTTGCAACGTTGATGTAGCTCGCGGATGTCGCATTAGCTTGCCCACGCTGATTGCGTTCATCTTGGTTAATTTTACTGTGGCAAAGGCCCGCAAAGCGAGGCTTTTGCGGCAAAGTGGGTTTTGACATGGTCCCGGGCCTGCGGTAGATGCAAAGAAGATGTAGTATGCAATCGAGCGGGGCATTACCATGGATAGGCATTTTAGCCTCACGCAGCGCGCGCGCGCAGTGGGCCTTGCGGTCTTAACAGCTGGGATCGTTTCTAGCGCGGCCCAAGCGCAAACCTTCCAGTTCTCTAGCTTTGAGATCGAGGGTAACCAGCGCATCGAAGATGCCACGATCCTTAGTTTTATTGACCTGCCGACTGGCCAGTCCGTCTCGGCGGCCCGTGTGAATGACGGGCTTCAACGACTGCAAAACTCGGGCCTGTTTGAGAGCGTTGAGTTGGTCCCCCAAGGCAATCGCCTCATTGTGGTTGTCCAAGAGTTTCCGACCATCAACCAGATTAATTTTGAGGGCAACGACCGGCTCGATGCGGAAATTCTGCAATCGCTGGTCACGTCCCAAGTGCGGCGTGTGTTTTCGCCCCAACAGGCAGAGCGCGACGCGGCCACCATCATCCAGGCCTATGCGGACCAAGGCCGTCTGACCGCGAGTGTCACGCCCAAGATCATTCGTCGCTCCGACAACCGCGTCGATTTGGTGTTTGAGATTTCGGAAGGGCGCACCGTTGAGATTGAGCGCGTGTCATTTGTGGGCAACCGCGCGTATTCGGACCGCCGTTTGCGCCGCGTCCTTGAAAGCACGCAGGCTGGTATTTTTCGCGCACTGATCCGCTCTGACACGTTTGTGGCCGACCGGATCGCGTTTGATCGTCAACTCTTGCGCGATTTCTATCAGGCACGTGGTTACGTCGATGCGCAGGTTCTCTCTGTCAGTTCAGAACTAAGCCCCGAGCGGGACGGTTTCTTTCTGACGTTTCGCGTTCAAGAGGGGCAGCAGTTTCGTTTTGGTGCGCTGACGGCGTCGTCTGATTTATCTGACGTGGACCCGGATCAGTTCCAAGATGAAATTCGCATTGGCGAGGGTAAAACCTATTCGCCCCAAGCGGTTGATGCGACCATCGAACGGCTCGAATTGCTGGCCTTGCAACAGGGTCTCGACTTTGTTCGCGTGACGCCCCGTGTCACCCGCAATGACGAAGCCCGCACGCTCGACATCGATTTCGTCGTGGAACGTGGACCGCGCGTCTTTGTGGAGCGTATTGATATCGAAGGCAACGCGACCACACTGGACCGCGTTATTCGCCGCCAATTTGCGACCGTTGAAGGGGACCCCTTTAACCCACGCGCCATTCGTGCGGCTGCGGAACGTATCCGTGCTTTGGGGTATTTCACCCAATCCGACGTGTCTGCGCGTGAAGGCTCAGACCCCTCGCAAGTCATCGTGGATGTGGATGTAGAAGAGCAGCCAACCGGTTCGCTTGGCTTTGGGGCCAACTATTCGGTGCAGGACGGTGTCGGCCTCGCGCTCACGTTCCGGGAGACAAACTTCCTTGGGCGTGGTCAGGTCGTAAACTTCACACTCGACACAAGCAGTGACAACGCCAATTCGCAGCTGACCTTCGCCGAGCCGTTCTTCCTGACCCGGGATTTGGCGGCATCCTTCAGTGTGTTCTACCGCACAACCGACAGCGAAGACGGCGCATTCGATACGCGCAGCGTTGGCGCGTCAGTCGGTTTGGGCTTTCCCACCGGTGAATACAGTGACCTTCGGATGAGCTACAGCTTTACCCGCGATACGCTGACGCCCGATAGCGTTGCGACTATCTCGCAGATCATCGAGGACGAGCAGGGCACGGCCGACACCTCAGCCATTGGGTATCGCTGGCGTTATGACACGCGCAACGTGGGGCTGAACCCGGATGCGGGCGTGCTGCTGCAATTCGGACAAGAATTCGCTGGCCTCGGCGGTGATGAAGAGTTCATCAAATCGACCTTCCGGTTAGCAGGTGAGACAACCGTTTGGAACGGTGATGTCCTGCTTTTGGCCACGGTGGAGGGCGGCAACCTGACGTCGCTCGGGGATACAGTCTCACGGGAATCCAACCGCTTTTTCAACTCACAGAACATCTTGCGCGGGTTCGAAAGCTCGGGCATCGGTCCGCGTGATTTAAACGCTGGCAACGACCCCTTGGGCGGGAACAACTACTTTGCCGCACGGGTTGAGGCGCAGTTCCCAATCAACCTTGTGCCCGAAGAATACGGCATCTCAGGGGCTGTGTTTTATGACATGGGGTCCGTGTGGGGCTTGGATAATGTGAACGGCGGCACTGGGGGCTTGGACATCGTTGATGACAGCTTTGAGCTGCGCTCGACGATTGGGTTTGGTCTGTTGTGGGATACCCAAATCGGCCCGCTGCGGTTCAACTTTACCAATGCCATCAACGCCGAAACCGCGGACCGCGAACAGTCGTTCGACTTCACCATCAGCACACGGTTCTAGGTCCGTGCGGGACGTGATGCGGCGCGCGTCTGGTCGGGCCTTGGCCCGCACTGTGTTGGCCGCCACTCTTGTGTGGCTACCGATGGTGCCATCGGTGGCCCAAGCGCCGTTGGCCGAGATCCCGCGTCTTGCGATTGTGGTGCTGGACCGAGACGCCCTTTATACAAACAGCCTTTTTGGGCAACGTATTCGGCGGGAAATTGAGGCAGCTTCACAGGCGCTCTCGCTAGAGAACCGACGCATAGAAGCGGCCTTGGTTGCCGAGGAACAAGTTCTGACAGATCAGCGTGGGCAGATGGATCCAGCCGCGTTTCGGGCCATGGCTGATGAGTTCGACACGCGCGTTGAGGAAATTCGTCAGGCCCAAGACGTTAAGGGCAGGGCGCTTGCACAACAGGCGGAACAGGCGTCTCAGTTGTTTTTTGAATTCGCAGGGCCGGTTTTGACCGATCTGGCGCAACGCACGGGCGCATTAGTGGTTTTGGACCGTCGCACCGTTTTGGCGGCTGCAGACCAAGTGGACATCACCCTGCGTGCCATCGCCGAAGTGGATCGGGTCGTTGGGGCGGGCCCTGGCCTAGAGGCGATGATGGACGCACAGGTCCAAGTGCCGACGCAACGCCCCGCAGCCCCGCAATCCCGCGTCCCGCAGCCTGGCACCGACGACAACACGGTGGAAAGCCCCGTTCGCATCGACTAAACCGCACCCATAACGCAGCGCCCTTTGCCCGGCTCGCCCGGGTTGCATCGGCGCCGCACAATCGCGCAGACTGCCCAAAGCAGGCACACGACCCATCCGTCAGGAGCATTCATGACCGACACACCCGCCATCCCGACCGAGGCTGATATCCATCTTATTCAACGGATTATCCCACATCGTTACCCGTTTTTGCTGGTCGACAAGGTGCGTGATATCGTTCCCAATACCTCGGCTATCGGGATCAAGAATGTGACGTTCAATGAGCCGCATTTTCAGGGTCACTTCCCCGCGACCCCCATTATGCCCGGCGTCACCATCATTGAGGCGATGGCACAAACAGCCGCCGTTATGGTCGGTGTGTCGATGAATATGGCCGACAAGGAGTTGCTGGTTTACTTCATGGGCATCGACAAATGTAAGTTCCGTCGAAAAGTCGTGCCCGGCGACGTGCTGGAAATGGCCGTGTCCGTGACGCGCGGCAAACCCGGTGGCAAAGTCTGGAAGTTCGAAGGCAAAGCCACAGTCGAAGGCGAGATGGCCGCTGAGTGCGAGTTTACCGCCATGATGGACCTGCCGAAGGACGCATGAGCATGGCGATTGACCCCACGGCCACGATCCATCCTTCCAGCGTGATTGAGCCCGGTGCCCAAATCGGCGCGGGCGTTCGCATTGGTCCGTTTTGTGTAGTTGGGCCGGATGTGCGCCTCGCGGATCGTGTTGAACTGAAGTCGCACGTGGTGGTTGCGGGCGACACTTCGGTGGGTGAGGACACTGTCATCTTCTCCTTCGCGACTATCGGCGAAATCCCTCAGGATTTGAAGTTTGACGGGGAAAAGACCCAGCTGATCATCGGCGCGCGCAATCGCATCCGTGAGCACGTGACAATGAACACAGGGACCGAGCAGGGCGGTGGTGTGACCCGCGTCGGCGATGACGGGTTGTTTATGGCGGGCTGCCATATTGCCCATGACTGCATCATTGGAAACCGCGTGATTGTGGTGAACAACTCTGCCTGCGCTGGTCACTGTGTGCTGGAGGACGATGTGATCGTCGGCGGGCTGTCGGGTATTCACCAATGGGTGCGCGTGGGGCGCGGCGCGATTATCGGCGCGCTGTCGATGGTCACAAATGATGTGATCCCCCACGGTCTTGTCCAAGGACCACGCGGTGAATTGGATGGCCTCAATCTTGTGGGCCTCAAACGTCGCGGCGTCGCGCGTGAAGATATCACCGCACTCCGGGCCGCGTTTTTGACGCTGAAACAGGGCGAAGGCACCTTTACGGAGCGGGCTAAGCGCATCGGCGACGAAAACGACAGCGAATACGTGCAACAGATGGTTAGCTTTATCATGGGCGCCTCTGACCGCAATTTTTTGACGCCAAAATGATCGCGTTGATTGCAGGGCAAGGGGTGCTGCCACATGTGGTTGCACAGGCGCTTGAGGGTCAGGACTGGCGGCTGTGCGCGCTGGATGGATATGCGCCGTCGCTGCCCGGTCCGGTCCAGACGTTTCGGATTGAGACTTTGGGCAGCTTTATCGCGGGTCTCAAACGCGATGGCGTGACGCAGGTGTGCTTTGCAGGAGCGATAGCGCGCCCACCGATTGATGCCACGCAAATTGATGCCGAGACCATGCCTCTTGTGCCACGCATGTTGCAGGCTCTACAGGCAGGTGACGACGGGGCGCTGCGTACGGTTATCAGCTTCTTCGAGGAAGCCGGAATGCAAGTGATCGGCGCGCAGGACATCGCGCCCGAATTGCTACCGGCTGAGGGTCTTTTGGTCGGAACGCAGTCCGATCAGGACAAGGCTGACGTTAGCCGCGCGCGCGCCGTGCATGCCGCGATCTCGGCGGTCGATGTGGGGCAGGGATGCGTCGTGGCGCGGGGCCAAGTCCTCGCGGTGGAGGCGTTGCCCGGCACCGATTGGATGCTCCGCAGCCTTAGGCCTCCTGCTCAGCCAGTCACCCCACAAAAAGATCCCGGCGATCCGTTGGAATGGGCTTTTGGTAGCGTTTCGGATTGGCTCTCCGGTCCTGATGCGCCCAAGGCCGCTCGGCCCCCGGCCGATTTTGCAAGACCCAGTGGGGGGATCTTTTTCAAAGGGGCCAAACCCGGCCAGGATACTCGCATCGACATGCCCGTAATCGGCCCCGAGACGGTTCGTGGCGTGGCAGAGGCCAAGCTGAACGGGATCGTCCTTGAGGCGGGCGCTGCATTCATCCTTAACCTCAACAACACCCTTCAGGCCGCTGAAAAAGCAGGCATATTCATCTCGGTAGAGAACGCGTGAGCCTTAAGGTCTGGATCATCGCAGGTGAACCTTCGGGGGACCGTTTGGGGGCTGCTTTGATGGCGGGCCTCAAGACACTTGCCCCAGACGTGCGCTTTGAGGGCGTAGGCGGCGCCGAGATGTCGGCGCAGGGCCTGCAAAGCCGCTTTCCGATGGAAGAGCTGAGCATCATGGGCCTGACCGAGGTTTTGCCTCGCTTGCCAGGGCTTCTCGCGCGGGTCAAGGAATGCGCCGATGCCGTCGCACAGACCTCGCCAGATGTGCTGATCACCATCGACAGCCCTGATTTCTGTCTTCGCGTCGCGAGGAAGGTCAAAAGCCGTTTGCCCGGTTTGAAAACCGTCCACTACGTGGCGCCCTCGGTTTGGGCATGGCGGGAACATCGCGCCGAGAAAATGGCGCGGTCCATTGATCACGTGTTGGCGTTGCTCCCGTTTGAGCCGCCCTACATGGAACGCGCGGGCATGACCTGTGATTTTGTGGGGCACCCGGTTACAACCGAACCACTCGCAACGCCGTCTGAGGTTGAGGCCTTTCGCGCAGCCTATGGCGTTGAAAATGCGCCGCTTATGCTCGTGTTACCCGGCTCACGCAGATCAGAGGTCACGCGGCTCGGCACACCCTTTGGTGAGGCCTTGCGCCGTGTCTGTGCCAAGCACCCCGATTTGCGCGTGGTCGTCCCAACCGTGGCCGGCGTTGCCAGTGCGGTGCAGGACGCGGTCCGGAATTGGCCCGGCAACCCCATCGTGCTTGATCCGCGTGACGTGCCCCGTGACATCGCCGCTCGCGACAAACGTGCGGCCTTCGCTGCCGCCGATACTGCGCTGGCAGCCTCGGGCACCGTATCGTTAGAGCTTGCGGCGACCAACACAGCCATGGTGATCGCTTACGATATGAATTGGATTTCACGTCAGATCATCGCTCGCAAGCTCAAGATTGATACAGTCACTCTCGTGAACCTCGTCACGGAAAGCCGCGTCATCCCTGAGTTTTTGGGTGCAGAGTGTCAGCCCAAGGCGATTGCCGATGCATTGCTGACTCTGATCGACGATCCACAGGCCCGCAAAACCCAAGCTGAGATGGCCGAATTGGCTATGAAACGTCTGGGCCGGGGTGGCGAAGCACCGGGTTTGCGTGCCGCGCGATCAGTTCTCAACCAAATCAGCGCATTTTGACATTGCGGGACGGAAAGTCCCAAGGTATCAGCCTCCCTAGGCACCCATAGCTCAGCTGGATAGAGCGCTGCCCTCCGAAGGCAGAGGTCTCAGGTTCGAATCCTGATGGGTGCGCCATTCTCTCAAATGTCAAAACAAACAAAAACGCCACATTTGCGGCGTCGGCTTGGTCTATCTGCTCAATTTGAAAAGGGGTCATGGGGGTAGTGGCGGGGCGGATAGGTCTCAGGCTGGATAGTTACGTAGGGCATTGCGACCCTGTAAAGGAGCTTAGCCTTCGCCTGTTTCCGAACAGCCCGCGTAAGGCCCGGTTTTGGCCGGTGACCTTGTATAGGAGCTTGGTTTGGCCGTTCACACCCCATATGGGGTTCCGCCTCCTTGAGCAGGGAGTATAGCCATGGCCTTTATCGGTGTCGATCTTCATACGAATTCCTTCACGATTTGTCGTCTTCATGACGACGGGTCTGAGGTCTTTGAAACTTTCACGTTGTCGGCAAGCGCCCTACAGGCGTTTTGCATGAGCCTTGATGGCGATGACGAAATTGCTGTCGAGGCTACGGGCAATACAGCGTGGTTTTGCGACGAAATCCGCCCCTGTGTTGGGCGTATCGTCGTGGTGAACCCGCGCCAGTTCCAAGTGATCCGCAAATCAGTCAACAAGACGGACAAGAACGATGCACGATCCCTCGCGTTCTTTTTGTCCAAGGACATGTTGCCGGAGACGCGGCTGAAATCGACAGCGGAGGCCGAACTGGGCTCTTTGGTTGCAACCCGCGACGTCTTCGTCAAGCAACGCACCATGCTGTTGAATAAGATCCATGCCATGTTCGTGCGGCGCGGCACACAGCTGAAGAAAGAGGGGTTGGCCAGCAAGAAGCGCCTACGCGAATTGGATGTGAGCCAGTTCTCGGCGCTTGAACAGGTTGAGCTGAATGCGCTGCGCAATCAAGCGCTCAGCCTGACGGAGACATTGGCCGAATTGGACAAGGCGATCGAGGCCGCTGGCGCGAAGCTGCCAGGGCATGAAGGCATCAGCTCGATCAAGGGGATCGGGTCACGCTCAGCGGCCATTCTGCTGTCGGGGATTGGCAACATCGAAGACTTTGAAAGCGCCGACAAGCTGGCAGCCTATGTCGGCATCGTGCCGAGGGTCAGCCAATCCAACGATACGGACAATCGCGGGCGGATCACCAAACGTGGCAACAAGCTGATGCGGACAACCTTGGTGCAATGCACGCTCATCGCGACCCGCTACTCAGGATATCTGAACGCCTTCTATCAGCGCATCAAGGAACGCCGCGGTGCAGGAAAAGCGATCATCGCCACCGCGCGAAAGTTGCTGTCGATCATCTACGATACACTCAAGAACGGCTGGGTCTTCGAAGATTTTACCAAACTTAAAATCAAACAAAATCAAAGTCCTAATGGACAACCATCATAGGAGGAGACGAACTATGGTCACAGGAAGAACGGATGAATTCCGCAAGGATGCAGTCTGACGAGCGGGGTGACACGCAGGCTGGTTGCGGATGATTTGGGCGTTGGGCTTTCGACGCTTAACAAGTGGGTAAACGCGCACCGGGACACGGATGTGGTCTCGCCCGAGGGTCGCGAGCTGGCGCGCGAGAACAGGATCAGCGTTGAAAGAACACGCAAGTTCAAGGCGACCACAGACAGCGATTATAATTGTTATGACTGTGAATGTGGTATTGCAGCCTGATGGCCTGACCCATGTTATGATTGACTGCGTGTCATTGCGTTGACGTGTCGGCCATCAAGTTGCCCCGGCAGCGGACGAGATGTGACTTCATAGGAGCCTGACGGTCCACATCCCATCATTGGGGGCGTGAGATTGGGAAGCTGGGACATGATGTCCGGCTCATTCCACCTGTTTACGTTAAGCCGTTTGTTAAGCGGCAAAAGAATGACGCGAATGATGCTGAAGCGATCGCAGAGGCAGCGTCTCGTCCAACCATGCGCTACGTCTCGGTCAAGAGCTCCGAGCAACAAGCGCAGGGTATGGTGTTTCGAACGCGAGATTTGTTTGTTCGCCAGCGCTCTCAGTTGGTAAATGCCTTACGGGGGCATTTGGCAGAATATGGCGCCGTCGTTGGACAAGGCATGGTTCAGTTTAGGCGCATGATTGCCAACTTTGATGAGACTGCAGCAGGCCTACCGGGACCAGTTCAAACCCTTTGCCAAGCGTATATCGAACAGATTGTTCTTTTTGACGAAAGGATCGAGGTGCTCGATCATGAGATCAAAAGACGCGCCAAGACTGATGAAGCAACATCGCGGCTTATGACGATCCCTGGAATTGGGCCCATGTGTGCCACAACCATTCAAGCTTTCGCACCGCCAATGGAAGAATTTTCCAACGGGCGTGAATTTGCAGCGTGGTGCGGGCTTGTTCCAAGGCAAAAGTCGACAGGTGGGCGGCAAATCCTCGGTAGAACCTCAAAAATGGGCCAGCGAGACATAAGGCGATTATTAATAACCGGCGCCATGGCCGTCATCCGTTGGGCTATGCGGAAAGGCCCACCACCTGGCTCGTGGCTTGCCAAAATGCTCGCGCGCAAACCCCGCATGCTGGTGGCAACTGCGCTGGCAAACAAGCTTGCTCGGACAGTTTGGGCCTTAACGACTAAGAAGGAAATCTATCGAATTCCACCGCTGGCTGCATAAACATTGCGCCATGCTTTGGAGTAGTCCGGCAATGTGAGAAGGGCGAAGGAGAGTAAGGAACAACGGTCAAAAGACGGGGTTGGGAAAACCAGATAGAAGCCAAGAGCCACGTGCTCGCATCAACGATTTGGACCTAATCCACGGACACCATACAGGCCAGCGGCGTATGAAAGCCGCAAACATAGGCCGGACACACGACTGCACCTGATTACTTGTTCTATCACTTTCCAAAAAACTTCTTGCATTGAAGGGGGCATCCACACATGGCTTCTACAATCCACGTCGACGGCACGCAGCATTGGGCTGGAAAAGCCCGGTCGCTTTTGAGCGAAAAGTGGCTTAAACGAGCACTTGGGGCAGCACAAATACGCGACAAGTCTACTCGTAGTTTGGTATCGGGGAATGTAAATCTATCGGTGTCCTCAAGAGCCACCAAGCGATCGTTGGTTTAGCGACAGCCAACCCGGCTCTGTGCCTCGACCGGTAGGATTCCGTTGTATCAATTTGCCGTGACATCTACATCAAAGATCGTTTCCGTGGCTGACCTCCAATGGGCTAGTAGGTACTAAATCATTGCAAGATAATCATTTTATCTATTTTCGCCGAGTGTCTCCACGTCTTATTCCGGAGTAGAAGGCGGGTTTTGCGCTTTGGCAGCTTCATTGCGAATAGGTGCTATCGCAGAGCGGGTTGGCGCCGTTACTGCTGACATATTTCCGATCAGAAACCTATGGATCTTCGTGAGGTCATGTCGTGCGATCTTTAGCGGCTTACCCTTGCATACGGATGTATTCTCTCTTGCCTCGTGGGAAAAAATATTTAACGTTGGGAAAGTAAGCGAGGGAGAAGCGCTATGGCTTTGGACGGCAAAATCGGCGACGGCAAAGGGGTCTGGAAGTCAGGCCGAGGCAAGGGTCGCGCTACGCCAAAGGGCCGTCAGTACGATGATTTAGCTTTGACTGAGGTTCGGGCGCTACTTGGTGATCGTCCTCGTTCTCGTGATCTTTTGATTGAGTTTTTGCACCTGATCCAAGACGCTTACGGTCATCAGTCTGCCGCACACCTGCGCGCTCTGGCCGAAGAGATGAAGCTGCCCATGGCCGAAGTTTGGGAAGTGGCCACGTTTTACGCACACTTCGACCCGATCCGCGAAAACGATCCGGTGCCCCCTAGTCTGACGATCCGCGTGTGCGATTCCCTGTCGTGCGAACTGGCCGGTTCCGAGGCGCTGATCGAAGCGTTAGAGTCTGGCATGGATGCGTCCCAGGTGCGGGTCTTGCGCGCACCCTGCATGGGGCGGTGTGATACCGCGCCGACCTTGGAATTGGGCCACAACCACATCGACCACGCCACGGTCGCGAAGGTCGAGGCTGCAATTGCGGCTGGTGACACCCACCACAGAATGCCCGCCTATGAGGCCCTGGCGGCTTATCGCGCGGCCGGCGGCTACGCCCAGCTAGAGACGCTCCGTGCGAGCGGTGACTGGGAGGCGGTCCAGGAAACCGTGCTGTCCTCTGGCTTACGCGGCCTCGGGGGCGCAGGCTTCCCGTCGGGTAAAAAGTGGGGCTTTGTCCGCGCCAACCCAGGGCCGCGCTACTTGGCGGTGAACGGCGACGAGGGCGAGCCGGGCACGTTCAAAGACCGCTACTATCTGGAACGCACCCCGCATCTGTTCCTGGAGGGGATGTTGATCGCCGCCTGGGCCGTTGAGGCTGAGACCTGCTTTATTTACATGCGCGACGAATATCCGGCGGTGCTGGAAATTTTGGCGACCGAAATCAAAGCCCTGGAAGACGCCGGCCTGGTGCCCTCGGGCTACATTGACCTGCGGCGCGGGGCGGGGGCCTACATCTGCGGCGAGGAATCGGCGATGATTGAAAGCATCGAGGGCAAGCGAGGGCTGCCTCGTCATCGGCCTCCGTTTGTGGCGCAGGTGGGTGTCTTTGGGCGTCCGACCCTGGTGCATAATGTCGAAACCCTGCACTGGATTGCGCGCATCATGCGTGAGGGTCCCGAAATTTTGTCGTCCGTGGAACACAATGGCCGTGTGGGTCTGCGCAGCTATTCGGTGTCTGGGCGTGTGGCCAACCCCGGGGTGTACCTGTTGCCTGCAGGGTCCACGATCACAGATATCATTGCGGCAGCGGGGGGCATTTCGCCCGGTCATGTGTTCAAGGCCTACCAGCCCGGCGGGCCGTCTTCTGGGCTGCTGCCTGCGTCGATCAACGACGTGCCGTTGGATTTTGACACGCTGCAACCCTTGGGGTCCTTTATCGGATCGGCGGCTGTGGTGGTTTTGTCGGACCAGGACAAGGCGCGTGACGCAGCCCTGAACATGCTGCGTTTCTTTGAGGCGGAATCCTGCGGTCAGTGCACGCCGTGCCGGGTGGGATGTGAAAAGGCGGTTAAGCTGATGCAGGCTGACACCTGGGACAAAGACCTGCTGGAGGATCTGTCCCAAGCGATGGTCGACGCGTCTATCTGTGGCTTGGGCCAAGCCGCCCCCAACCCCATTCGTTTGACCATGAAGCATTTTGCTGAGGAAATCTGATGTCTGATACGATCAAGTTCACATTAGACGGCGCCGAAGTCACCGTGCCCGCTGGCACCACCATTTGGGAGGCTGCCCATGGTCGCGGCCTTGTGATCCCGCATCTGTGCCACAAGCCCGCGCCCGGGTATCGCCCCGACGGGAACTGTCGCGCCTGTATGGTCGAGATTGAGGGGGAGCGGACGCTCGCCGCGTCCTGCATTCGGGAGCCTTCTGAGGGGATGGTGGTGCACACCGACACCGAGCGCGCGACCAAGGCCCGTGCCATGGTCGTCGAGATGCTTCTGGCCGATCAACCGGAGCGGGAGGCGTCCCACGACAAATCCAGCCACCTTTGGGACATGGCCGAGCTGAACGGCGTGAGCGAAAGCCGCCTGCCCACGCTGGAGGCAGAGCGCATTCCGCTTCTGGACGACAGCCACGTGGCGATGTCGGTGAACCTCGATGCCTGCATCTCCTGCGGGCTGTGCGTGCGCGCCTGCCGCGAGGTGCAGGTGAACGACGTAATCGGCATGTCCGGGCGCGGCCACGACAGTTATCCGACCTTCGACTTTGGTGACCCCATGGGCGACAGCACCTGTGTGGCCTGTGGCGAATGCGTGCAGGCCTGCCCCACCGGGGCGCTGATGCCCGCCACGATGGTGGACGAAAATCAGGTGGGTGATCGTGCCGACTATGATCGACAGGTCGAGTCCGTCTGCGCGTTCTGCGGCGTCGGCTGCCAGATCTCCATTAAGGTCAAGGGCGACAAGGTCAAATACGTTGAGGGCATCAATGGCCCTGCGAACGAAGGCCGCCTGTGCGTGAAGGGTCGGTTCGGCTTTGACTACATCCACCACAACCACCGCCTGACCACGCCCCTGATCCGTCGCGACGACGCACCCGCCAAAGGGTTGAACGTGGACCCCGGGGACCTGATGACCCACTTCCGCGAGGCCACCTGGGACGAGGCGTTGGATTTTGCCGCGAACGGCCTAAAGGGCCGGGGTCGCGAAGTCGCGGGCTTTGGCTCGGCCAAATGCACGAACGAAGAGGCCTACCTCTTTCAGAAGTTCATCCGTCAAGGGTTCGGCCATAACAACGTGGACCATTGCACCCGGCTGTGCCACGCGTCCTCCGTCTCGGCCCTGCTGGAAAACGTCGGATCGGGGGCTGTCACGGCGACCTTTAACGAGATCGAGAATGCCGATGTCGCCATCGTGATCGGGGCCAATCCGATCGAGAACCACCCGGTGGCGGCCACCTACTTCAAGCAGTTCACCAAGCGCGGCGGCAAGCTCATCGTGATGGACCCCCGTGGTCAGGCGCTCAAACGCTTCGCCACCCACATGCTGCAATTCCGCCCCGGCGCGGATGTCAGCATGCTGAACGCGATCATGCACACGATCGTGGAGGAAGGACTGTACGATCAACAATACATCGACGCCTACACCGAGAATTGGGAAGCCGAGAAGGAACACCTAAAGGCCTTCACCCCCGAAAAAATGTCCGAGATCTGTGGCATCCCGGCGGAAGACCTGCGCGCCGTGGCCCGCACCTTTGCCGGGGCCAAGGCGGGCATGATCTTCTGGGGCATGGGTGTAAGTCAGCACATCCACGGGACCGACAACTCCCGCTGCCTGATCAGCCTTGCGTTGATGACCGGCCAAGTGGGGCGCCCGGGATCGGGTCTGCACCCGCTGCGCGGTCAGAATAACGTGCAAGGCGCATCGGACGCAGGGCTCATCCCAATGTTCCTGCCCGATTACCAAACGGTGACGGATGATGGCGTGCGCAGCGCGTTTACGGATGTGTGGCGGTCATCGGACTTCTCCTCTGAAAAGGGTCTCACGGTCACGGAAATCATGGACGCTGTGCATGAAGATCAGATTAAGGCGATGTATATCCTGGGCGAAAACCCGGCGATGTCGGACCCGGATGTGGATCACGCGCGCGACGCGTTGGCCAAGCTCGATCACCTCGTGGTGCAGGACATCTTTCTGACGGAGACGGCAAACTACGCCGATGTCATCCTGCCCGCCAGCGCGCTCTACGAGAAATCCGGCACGGTCAGCAACACCAACCGGCAGGTGCAGATGGTGCGCCCCGCCGTGACGCCGCCCGGGGATGCGCGCGAGGATTGGTGGATCGAGACGGAGCTGGCAAAACGCTGCGGCCTTGATTGGACCTATACCCACCCCAGCCAGGTGTTCGATGAGATGGCGATCAACATGAAGTCGCTCAGCAACATCACATGGGATCGTCTAACCCGCGAGGCCGTGACTTACCCGAGCCTCAGCCCCGAGGACCCCGGCCAGGCTGTGGTTTTTGGCGATGGCTTCCCCCGGGCGCAGGGCCGCGCGCGGTTCACACCCGCCGACGTCATCGCCCCGGACGAGACACCGGATGCCGACTACCCGATGATCCTGACCACAGGGCGGCAGCTGGAACACTGGCACACCGGGTCCATGACACGCCGCGCGACGGTCCTCGATGGGTTGGAGCCGGAGGCGAACTGTTCCCTACACCCGTCTACCTTGCGCAAACTTGGCGTGGAGCCAGGCGGTATGGTCCGCCTCAGCACTCGGCGCGGTACGGTCGAACTCTTGGCACGCATGGACCGCGCCGTGGCCCCCGACATGGTGTTCCTGCCGTTTGCCTACGTCGAGGCCGCTGCCAACCTTCTGACTAACGCCGCAATCGACCCCTACGGCAAAATCCCAGAATTCAAATTCTGCGCCGTAAAAGTCGAAAACCCAAATCACGCCCTAGCGGCGGAATAGAAAATCTCAGGGAGAGAGAGATGTCTTACAAGACCGATATTGAAATTGCGCGTGAGGCGCGGAAGCAACCGATCCAGGAGATTGGGGCGAAGTTGGGCATCCCGACCGAAAGTCTGCTGCCCTATGGGCACGACAAGGCGAAGGTGGGGCAGGACTTCATCAATTCGGTCCAAGACCGCGAAAACGGGAAGCTGATCTTAGTGACCGCGATCAACCCGACCCCTGCGGGCGAGGGGAAGACGACGACGACCGTGGGTCTGGGCGATGGTCTGAACCACATCGGCAAGAATGCGGCGGTGTGCATCCGCGAGGCGTCCTTGGGTCCGAACTTCGGGATGAAGGGCGGGGCCGCCGGGGGTGGCTATGCGCAGGTCGTACCGATGGAGGACATGAACCTGCATTTCACCGGGGATTTCCACGCAATCACCTCGGCGCATTCGCTTCTGTCGGCGATGTTGGACAACCACATCTATTGGGGCAACGAGCAGGAGATCGACATCCGCCGTGTGCAGTGGAAACGCGTTGTGGATATGAACGACCGTGCGCTGCGTCAAATCACGGCGTCCCTGGGCGGTGTGGCCAACGGTTTCCCCCGCGAGGCGGGCTTTGACATCACCGTGGCCTCCGAGGTCATGGCGATCTTGTGTCTGGCAAAAGATCTGAAAGACCTGGAGACGCGCCTGGGCGATATGATCGTGGCCTACCGCCGCGACCGCAGCCCGGTATTCTGTCGTGATATCAAGGCGGAAGGGGCGATGACGGTTCTGTTGAAGGACGCGATGCAGCCCAATCTGGTGCAGACGCTGGAGAACAACCCGGCGTTTGTGCATGGCGGACCGTTCGCCAATATCGCCCACGGCTGTAACTCTGTGATTGCGACGACGACGGCGTTGAAGCTGGCGGACTATGTGGTGACGGAAGCAGGCTTTGGCGCGGATCTGGGTGCCGAGAAGTTCATGAACATCAAGTGCCGCAAGGCTGGACTGGCACCAGATTGTGTGGTGCTTGTGGCCACGGTGCGGGCGATGAAGATGAACGGCGGCGTGGCCAAGGCCGATCTGGGTGCGGAAAACGTGGATGCCGTCAATGACGGCTGCGCCAACCTGGGCCGCCACATTGGCAACCTCAAATCCTTCGGCGTGCCAGTGGTCGTGGCGATCAACCACTTCGTCACCGACACCGACGCAGAGGTGCAGGCGGTGAAGGACTACGTGGCCAGCCAAGGGTCCGAGGCGATCTTGTCGCGGCACTGGGAGCTGGGCTCCGAAGGCTCCGCTGATCTGGCGCGCCGTGTGGCCGAGATTGCCGACAGCGGGACAAGCCAGTTTGCGCCGCTCTACGCTGATGAGCTGAGCCTGTTTGAGAAAATCGAACGTGTTTCCAAGGGGATATACCGCGCGGACGAGGTTCTGGCGGATCAGAAAATCCGCGATCAGCTGAAGCTGTGGGAGGATCAGGGTTATGGGCACCTGCCTGTCTGCATGGCCAAAACCCAGTATTCCTTCAGCACCGATCCGACCTTGCGCGGTGCGCCCACGGGGCACTCGATCCCGGTGCGTGAAGTGCGTCTGTCGGCGGGGGCGGGGTTCATCGTGGTGGTCTGTGGAGAGATCATGACGATGCCGGGCCTGCCACGCAAACCGTCGGCGGAGGCGATCCACCTGAACGATGCGGGCCAGATTGAAGGGTTGTTCTAGGACGATTTTGCCTTTGCAAAATCTGTCCAGTGGAAGGCAGCGTATTTGCTTGTAAATGCGCGTTTCCGCAACCCGCATTAGGGTGCAGCGGGGGATTGACCCCCGCCGCACCCAGGCCTCTGAGGGGGGTATTTGCGACCCAATGAAGACCGGAGATCGCGCGCGATTAACCTTAATGGGGCGTTGAGATCCTGGCCGGGGCAGGGCGATTTGCCCCGGTTTCGCGGAATTTGGGGGGTGTCACCCCCCGTACACCCCCCGTGCACCCCCCGTACAGACTGGGGCGCGTTAAGAGGGGTAAGAAAAGGATGAACGACATGGCACAGACCATCGATGGAAAGGCCTTTGCGGGCAACGTGCGGGCGCAGATCGCAGACCACGTGGCGCGGCTGAAGGCGGATCACGGGATCACGCCGGGGCTGGCGGTTGTGCTGGTGGGGCAGGACCCCGCGTCGGAGGTCTATGTCGCGGCCAAGCACAAACAGACCGTCGAGGTCGGAATGGCCAGCTTTGAGCACAAACTGCCCGGCGATGTGTCTGAGGCGGACCTGTTCGCCCTGATTGATCAGTTGAATGCCGACCCGAACGTGCATGGCATCCTGTGCCAGTTCCCTGTGCCGGACCATCTGGACGAGCGCGCCGTGGTCGCGCGGATTGATCCGGCCAAGGATGTGGACGGATTGTCTGTGGTGAACGCAGGCCTTCTGGCCAGCGGGGAGACGGGGCTGGTGTCCTGCACGCCGCTAGGGTGCCTGATGCTGCTCCGGGATCAACTTGGGGATATGACCGGAAAAGAGGCCGTGGTGATCGGGCGGTCGAACCTATTTGGCAAGCCCATGGGCCAGCTTCTGCTGCAAGAGAATTGCACGGTGACGATTGCGCACTCTCGCACCCGTGGTCTGGCCGAGGTCTGCGCCCGCGCTGACATTCTGGTCGCTGCCGTAGGCCGCGCCGAGATGGTCAAGGGCGACTGGATCAAGCCCGGGGCCACGGTCATTGATGTGGGCATCACCCGCATCCCGCATCCCGACAAGCCGGGCAAGACAAAGCTGTTGGGCGATGTCGACTTCGCAGGCGCCCAAGACAACGCGTCGGCTATCACCCCCGTCCCGGGTGGCGTCGGCCCCATGACCATCGCCTGCCTCCTGGCCAACACCCTCACAGCAACATGTCGCGCCCACGGCCTGCCAGAGCCAGAAGGACTGACGGCATGAAGGACGTTGTAAACGATCCGCGCTTGCTACGAGGCGCACCTGTGCGGGCCCGGATCTTGGGCGAGGCCGCAGACTACGTCGCTGCCCATCCGGGGATCGGCAAGCTGGTGTCCATTTCCATCGGAGATATCCCGGAGGTGGCGGTTTACATCCGCAATCAGGCCAAGGTGGCGGACCAGTTGGGGTTGCCGTTTGATCAGGCGTTCTGGGATGGCGACGTCACCCAGGACGAGTGCAAAGCGCGCATTCAGGCGATGAATGACGACCCAGAAGTGCTAGGCGTGATCCTACAGCGCCCTGTGCCCGATCATATCAACGTGCGGTCCCTGCAATCGGCGATCCACCCTTTGAAGGACGTGGAGGGGATGAACCCCGCCTCCATCGGGAACATCATATATAATGACGTGGCTTTAGCGCCTTGTACCGCTGCTGCGGCCGTCGAATTGGTGCGCGAGACGGGCCTGACCCTGGAAGGGTTGGAGGTCGTCATGGTGGGTCATTCCGAGATCGTGGGCAAACCTGTGGCGATGATGTTGATGGCCGAGGGGGCGACAGTGACCGTATGTCATCACATGACGCGGTCGGTGGCGATGCATTCGCGCCGCGCCGATGTGGTGGTTGTAGCCGTGGGCCGCGCGCATTTAATCGGTCCGGATATGATCAAGCCCGGCGCGGTGGTGATCGACATTGGGATTAATCAGACCGCGGCTGGGGTTGTGGGCGATGTCGACACCGATGGTGTGCGGGAGCTCGCCGGTTGGGTGACGCCCGTACCCGGTGGGGTCGGCCCGGTCACGGTTGCCATTTTGATGCGTAATGCTACGGTGGCCCATGCACGCCAAAAGGCCGCCGGGTGGATCACGTAGCCAGATAGGCGATGGCGGCGAAGACGAGGGCCACGGCGGTCCAGTGTCGTCGCATCATCGGTTCGCGTAGGAAGAGCGCTGCAAGAACCACAGTGATCAGGCCGAAGGTGGCGGCGAGGACCGAGGCCAGTTCGGGATTGGAAACGCCGCCCGCAGAGATCACGGCACCCAGTGCGAGAGCATCGAGCGCGCCCATAGCGGCGAGGATTCGGATCTGGGTCCAGCCGGGCAGGATCGGCACCCGGCCCATAGCGGCGATGGCCAGGACCACGATGAGGGCCGCGATGCGGGTAGGGGCCAGCAGTGCCAACTCGCCACCCTCTGCGGTGGCGGCTTGGCCCACGGCAAAAGTGGCGGCAAAGCCAGTACCTGCGAGGATTGACCAAAGAATGGCGGGGCCGGGGTGGGTCCGCGCAGCCTCGTTGTCGCCCGCGCGTGCGACATAGCCCACACCTGCGATGATGATGCCCACGGCCAGCAATTGCAGGGCCGACACCGGGGTGCCGGTGTAAACGGCCCAGCCCACTGATAGGGCCGGGTAGGCGCCAATGATGGGGGCGACCAGACGGACGGGGCCGATTGAGAACGCCTTATAGTGCGCAATGGCAGCCAGACCGAAAAGCACGCCAGACGCTAGGCCCAGAGGTAGGGCGTTCGGCCCGCGCGGCGCGTCCCAGGCCCAAAGGCTCATCGGGGTGACCAGCAGCGTGCCGAAGATCAGGACCGCGACGATGGAAGCGAAAATCCCCGTGCCCTGGCTCACTTGTCGCACGCAAAGGTCGTGGATGCCCCAAGCGAGTGCGGCCGTCAGGCCCAGAAGGATCGCCATCAGCGCGACGCCAAAAAAGGGAGGGAAAATGTCATGGGGTGGTCTGTTGTCCTTGCAAATGGCTGCGCGCCAGATATTCTCAACGTTAAAGTTTTATTCCACAGATGCAACTTTTGATCTGTGAGGGGGGAGGCCCTGCGATGTTAGACGATCTGTATCCCAATGTGGTGCCGGGGCCGCCGAAGCCCAGTGGCCTGTGGCAGCCGCAGGTATTCACCATGCCGCGGGGCACGGAACGCTATGTGATCGAAGGACTGGGCGCGATCCTTGTGCGGGTCGAGGCCGGGGACCGGGTTGAGGTGATCAACACGGAAGGCGGCCAGCCCTGCGAAATCGTGGCCTGTGGGCCAGACGGGACAGGGGACGTTGGTCTGTTGGGCCTGTCGGGTGATGGGGCGCCGAAGGGCCTTATGCGGCTGTTGACGAGCGGGGATCAGAGCCTGCGCGCCCTGCGCATGGGGTTGGAGGCGCGGGGTATCGACCTTGCCCACTGCGTGGCTGCCTATGTGTTCGACAGCACCACGCCTGCGGGCGATACGGCGGAGTTCACCGCGACCCGCGAGGGGACGGTGATACTGGCTGCCCCCCACGCCACCGGCATAATGGATTTCGAGGCACAGGACACTGCGACGCCGCTGACGGTCTATATCCGCCGCGCGGTGATAAAACAGGTGGCGCGGTTCGAGCTGCCCGACCCTTTGGCCGATCCGGTCGCGGACATCCGGGTGCATACGCAGACGGCCGAGAGCTATTTCGTCAAAGCGGGCGACTATATCCAGATCCTTGATGTGGATGGGCGGCAATGCACGGATTTCCAGTGTTTTGACGCACGCAAGCTGGACAAGGGGATCGCTCATCCACTCGATGTGACGACGACCCGCACGATCCAGCACTGCATTTACCCGACCCCCGGCCTGCACGGGAAATACTATGATCACGACGAGACCCCCCTGATTGAAGTGATCCAGGACACCTGCGGGCGGCACGATGCCTTTGCCTTGGCCTGTACAGCCAAATACTACGACGACATCGGCTATCCCGGCCACGTCAACTGCACCGACAATTTCAATGGGGCCTTGGCAGATCGGGGCGTGCCGGGGCGGCCTGGTTGGATGGCGATCAACTTTTTCTTCAATACCTTCCTCGACGACCATGGTGTGCTCTATTCGGACGAGCCGTGGTCGCGGCCCGGGGATTACGTGCTGCTGCGGGCGCTGACGGACCTTGTCTGCGTCTCTTCGGCCTGTCCCGATGGTACTTCTCCAGCCAACGGCTGGAACCCCACCGATATCCATGTGCGGACCTATTCCGGCGCAGAGACCTTCCAACGATCCGTGGCCTATCGGCCCACCCCAGACGCGGAGCCAAAGATGACCAAGCAAACCGGGTTCCACGAGAGCTTTGACCGATTCACCGATAATTTCATCGAATACAACGGCTATTGGCTGGCCAATTGCATGGCGACCGAAGGACCGATCAAGGAATACCACGCCTGCCGCGAGAAGGCGGTGGTGCTGGACCTGTCACCCCTGCGCAAGTTCGAGATCACGGGGCCCGACGCAGAGGCCCTGTGCCAGTACATCTTTACCCGTAATATGAAGACCCTGCCGGAGTTGGGCGTGGTCTACACGGCGATGTGCTATGAACACGGCGGCATGATCGACGACGGCACGGTGTTCCGCCTGGCTAAGGACAATTTCCGCTGGATCGGCGGGTCGGATTACGGTGGCGAATGGATCCGGGAGCAGGCTGAAAAACTGGGTCTGAAGGTTTTGGTGCGATCGTCCACGGACATGCAGCACAACATTGCCGTCCAAGGGCCAGAAAGCCGCGATATCTTGCGCAAGTTTGTCTGGACCGCGCCACATCACCCGAACTTTGACGATCTGGCGTGGTTCCGGTTCACGCCCGCCCGGATCGGGGGCCAGGACGGTATCCCAATTGTGGTCAGCCGCACGGGCTATACCGGGGAGTTGGGCTACGAGATCTTCTGCCACCCCAAACATGCCACACAAGTATTCAATGCCGTGTGGGAGGCGGGCGAGGGCCACGGTCTTGTGCCCATGGGGCTGGAGGCGCTGGATATGGTGCGGATCGAGGCCGGACTAATCTTTGCGGGCTATGATTTCAGCGATCAGACCGATCCTTTTGAGGCGGGCATTGGGTTTACCTGCCCTCTGAAATCCAAGACGGATGACTTTATCGGACGCGACGCGCTGATCCGGCGTAAGGAGCACCCGATGCGCAAGCTGGTGGGCTTGGATATAGGGTCGAACGTCGATGTGGCGCACGGCGATTGCGTCCACATCGGGCGCGCGCAGGTGGGAGAGATTTGTTCCTCCATGCGCTCGCCCTTGCTAGGCCGAAACATCGCGATGGCGCGGATCGACGTGGCCCACGCGGGTGAAGGCACCGAGGTTGAGATCGGAAAGCTGGACGGACACATGAAGCGCCTGCCTGCAACCGTCCGCAAAGACCTTGCCGCCTATGACCCGGGCAAAACCAAGCCCCGCTCGTGAGCGACAGCCTTCTGGATCAAATCGGGGGAGAGGCGGCACTGCATCGCCTCGTCCACACCTTCTATGACCTGATGGAGACCGATCCTGTGGCGCACCGCATTCACCGGCTCCATTTTCGGGGGCACGGGCTGGATCACACCCGCGCCGCGCAGGTTGAATTCATGTCGGGGTTCATGGGCGGGCGGCAATACTACCGCGAACGCCACGGCCATATGGATGTGCGCGAGATCCATGCCCATGTCCCGATCCGCACCGAAGACGCTGAGGTGTGGCTGGCCACCTGGGACAAGGCGCTTGACGCCTGCGGGCATTCGGGGCCTCATATTGACAAGCTGTGTTCGGTGGTGCGCCGCGTGGCGTTGATGCTGGTCAACGATGTGCCGGATTGGCGCGAGGGGGAGACATGATCCGAGCGGTATTTCTGGGGGTTTGTGCTGTGGTCCTCGCGGGGCCGGCCAACGCGCAAGCAGTCAAACTGTCGGGCGCGGAGATCCGCGCCCTGCTGACGGGCAATACGGCCCTGGGCCGTTGGGAGGGCACGCCCTACCGGCAGTATTTTGGCCCGGACGGCGTAACGATCTTTGCCGCCGAGGGCACCCGGCCCACCCGGGGAGAATGGCGCGTGGACGATGCAGCGGAGGAATACCAAAGCATCTGGCCCCGCGACGAGGAATGGGAGGGATGGTTTGTCATGGAATTTGGTGACACCTATTACTGGGTGTCCAAAGCCACCCCACCGACGCCGTTCCAAGTCCTAGAGGGTGAGCAGCTTGTGGCGGAGTAGCTCTGCCGTGCTGGCCCTGAGTGCATCGGCGGGGCGAGTGATTGCCAAGGCGTCCTCGCCTTTGTGACTGCGAATGAAACACCGGCCTTGCTAGAGCGCCCAGCGATCTGGGCGACGTCACGGGTTTTGGCCGGAGGGCAGTCGTTTGATTGCAACTGGACGTGTGACTATGGCGCCACGCGGGCCTCGCAGGGGTTCGTCGAACCGCCTGGGCAAAGCGCCTAAAAGCGGATCGTTGGCCGCATCGGTTCGTTGGATTGGGGTCACGCCGATCTCGGGCGTTTGCATGGCCGCACAAGCGCCGCCCGTGGCCTCGGCAAGCAGTTGATGGCCTAGACAGATGCCAAGATTCGGGCGCCAGGTTTGGACTCATCGAGCAATCGCATCGATCTCGGCAGGGATCCAGGGGTTTGCTTCAACCTCCCAGACATCCATCGGGCCGCCCATGACCATGAGGTGGCTATAGGGTGCAAGGTCCGGGATAGGATCGTCCCGGTAAAGGTGTACGATATTCATACTATCCCCCGCGGTCTTGGCATGTGTTGCAAAGGCCGCGGAGGGTTCCACAGGTGTGTGCTGAAAGACTAGAACCCGCATCTAGTTCCGCAAATACACCTCAAGGCTGTCGTCCAGGGCGTCTTTCCACGGTGTGTGGTGTTTGGGGGCCATGGTGCCGGTGATCACGGAGGTGTAGCCATTGTTGCGGAAGGTCATGATGCCTTCCTTCTTGTGACCCTTCCACGCTTTGAACGCCATGCAGGCGCCTTCCAGGTCGAAGTCGGGGTAATCGGTCTCCGCAATCAGCTCCTTCACATAATCGCCCTGATACCAGATCGCGTCATAGTCCGTCTCGCCCGCGTCTTCCCGTGCAACACGGTCCGCGATATCGGCGTCCATAGCCGCCCGGTCGGGCAGGGCGATGCGGTCCATGATCACGTCCCGCGCCCACCAGGCCTGTGCGTCGAACATGTTGAAGGTGAACCACTGGTCCTGCATCCCGATGTAGAACAGGGCGGGGTTCGGCGCATAGGCGACACCTTTGTAGAGGTCTGCCGTCGCCAGGCGGTTCGCGGTGCGCAGCTTCAAATCGTCCGCCATGAAGGGGAAGTGGTGCAGGTAGCCGGTGCACAGGATCACGGCATCCACCTCACGGCTTGTGCCGTCTTTGAAATGCGCGGTCTTGCCGTCCATGTGCGTGAGCAGCGGTACTTCCGCCCAGTTGTCGGGCCAGTCGTAGCCCATGGCGGCGGTGCGGTGGCTGACGGTGATACTTTTGGCACCGTATTTCCACAGCTGAGACCCGATATCCTCGGCGGAATAGCTGGTGCCTATGATCAGGATATCCTGGTCCTTGAACTCCACCGCGTCCCGGAAATCATGGGCGTGGAGCACTCGGCCCGGGAATTTATCGAACCCCTCGAAATGGGGCACGTTGGGCGTCGAGAAGTGGCCGGTGCAGCAGACGACGTGATCAAACGCCTCGGTCGTCAGGGTATCGGTAGGCAGGTCGCGGACGGTCACCTGAAACTGGCTTCCGTCCCATTCGACGTGTTTCACGGCGGTCTCGAACTTGATCCAGTCGCGCACGTCGGCCTTTTTCACCCGGCCCTCGATGTAGTCGAACAGGACGGCACGGGGCGGATAGCTGGCGATCTGTTTTCCGAAATGCTCCTCGAAGGAATAATCCGCGAACTCCAACCCCTCCTTGGGGCCGTTGGACCAAAGGTAGCGATACATGGATCCGTGCACTGGCTCGCCGTATTGGTCTAGCCCCGTGCGCCAGGTGTAATTCCACAGGCCACCCCAATTCGACTGCTTCTCGTAGCAGACGATCTCGGGGATCTCGGCCCCCGCCGCTTTGGCCGATTGGAAAGCGCGCAATTGCGCCAGCCCAGAGGGCCCGGCACCCAGTACGGCAACACGTTTTGTCATAGTCATCTCCCGAGTTTGTTTCTTGGTATTCTGTTAACTCCATCTGACCTGCTTTTTGCCCTGTCAGTCAACATTTTTTCTTGTGGGTGAACGTCGGATGGTTGTGAAAGAGTGTTTTTTCAGGGCAGTGTCACGGTAAGAGGGAGAGAGCGAATGAAACCACATGTTACCTTTTGGGGCGTAGCGGGATTGGGCTTGGTTTGGAACCTGATCGGATGCTTGAACTATGTCGCGCAGACCTCGCCAGAAGCCGTGGCCCAGATGTCCGAAGTGGCACAAGTGATGATCACCGGCCGCCCCGCCTGGGCCACGGGGGCCTTTGCAGTATCGGTTTTTGGCGGTGCAGTCGGGTGCATCCTGCTGCTGCTGCGTCGTCGCACGGCGGTTTGGATGCTGGGCGCGGGCGTGTTGGGCAGCCTCGGCACGGCCTATTTCACCGCGCGGGTGCTAGGCATGGTGCCATCGGTGGCGCTGGCCACGCTGATCTCGATGGCGCTTTTGTGGTATGGGACGATTGCGCTGCGCAAGAGATGGCTGCACTAGAAACGGGCCGCCCCGGGGTGGGGCGGCATCTGTGATCTGGCTCTAGATATCGAGGGTGTTGTCTTTTTCCCACTGGCTGAAATGTCCGCAGAAATCGTTCCATTCCTGCATCTTCATCTTCACGTAGGACTTGGAAAATTCCTCGCCCATCGCGGCCTTTAGGCCCTTGTCCTTGTCGAACTCACGCAAGGCATCCAGCATGTTCAGGGGCAGCTTGGGCGCGCCGCGCACCTTGTGGCCCTCGGCATACATGTCGATGTCGTGACGTTTGCCCGGGTCGGCCTTGGATCGCACGCCAGACAGGCCAGCGGCAATGATCACCGCCTGCAACAGGTAGGGGTTTGTCGCCCCATCAGGCAGGCGCAACTCGAACCGGCCGGGGCCGGGCACGCGCACCATGTGCGTGCGGTTGTTGCCAGTCCACGTCACGGTGTTCGGGGCCCATGTCGCCCCCGAGGTCGTGCGGGGGGCATTGATCCGCTTGTAGCTGTTGACGGTGGGATTGGTGATCGCGGCCAGCGCGCTGGCGTGTTTCATGATCCCCCCCAGGAAATGGCGGCCCTGTTCGGACAGGCCCAGCTCTGCGGTTTGGCTGCTGTCGTTGGGGGTCATCGCGAAGACATTGGTTTTGGAGGCCGCACCGGGGGCATCCCAGACCGAGATATGCGCGTGGCAGCCGTTGCCGGTCAGCCCTTCGACGGGTTTGGGCATGAAGGTCGCACGGTAGCCATGCTTCTCGGCCACGCATTTCGCCATGAATTTGAAGAAGGAGTGTTTGTCAGCGGTTTTGAGCGCGTCGTCGAAGTCCCAGTTCATCTCCCACTGGCCATTCGCGTCCTCGTGGTCATTCTGATAGGGGTTCCAGCCCAGCTCCAGCATGTGGTCGCTGATTTCCCGGATTACATCCAGACGGCGCATGAACGCTTGTTGGTCGTAACAAGGCTTGGCGGCGGTATCGAAGGGGTCGGAAATCGCGTCGCCCTCGGGCGTCAGCAGGAAGAACTCCGCCTCGATCCCTGTCTTAACATGCATGCCCTCGGCGGCGGCTTCCGCGATCAGTTTGCGCAGCACGTTGCGGGGAGCTTGCTCAACTGGCTCGCCCTCCATGACACAATCGGCGGGGACCCATGCAATTTCACAGTTCCACGGCAGGATGATCACGGCTTCCGGGTCTGGCACGGCCAGCATATCGGGGTGCGCGGGTGTCAGGTCAAGCCAAGTGGCAAAGCCTGCAAACCCCGCGCCGTCTTCTTGCATGTCTGCGATGGCGCGCGCGGGCACCAGTTTCGCACGTTGTCCACCGAACAGATCGGTGAAGGAAATCATGAAGTATTTCACGCCGTTCTCTTCGGCAAATTTCGCAAGATCTGTTGCCATTTTCCTAGTCCCTGTCTTTTTTTGTATACATTTGTATTTGGTACAAAAAAGGCGCACCCGCAGGCGCGCCTTTGTCGCGGTATCAGTAGCCGGAGCCGGGTTTGCCGGGGTACCAGTTGGTGCCCGCCAGAGGCACCTGGGCCATGGCGGCGGCCTCCATCGTGAGCGCCACAAGGTCCTCTGGCTCCAAATTATGGAGGTGGTTCTTGCCGCAAGCTCGCGCGATGGTCTGCGCCTCCAGGGTCATCACCTTGAGATAGTTTTTCAGGCGGCGGCCTCCTTCGATGGGATCGAAACGCGCCATCAACTCGGGGTCCTGCGTTGTGATGCCTGCGGGATCCATGCCTTCGTGCCAATCGTCATAGGCACCCGCCGTGGTGCCAAGGGCGTTATACTCGGCCTCCCACTTGGGGTCATTGTCCCCAAGGGCGATCAGAGCAGCGGAGCCGATTGCTACGGCATCAGCCCCCAGGGCCATGGCCTTTGCCACATCGGCGCCGGATCGGATCCCGCCAGAGATCACAAGCTGCACTTCGCGGTGCATGCCCAAATCTTGCAGCGCCTGGACGGCGGGGCGAATGCAGGCCAGGGTCGGTTGGCCTACGTGTTCGATGAACACATCCTGCGTGGCGGCTGTACCGCCCTGCATCCCGTCCAGAACAACCACATCAGCCCCGGCCTTCACCGCAAGGGTTGTATCGAAATAGGGACGTGCGCCCGCAACCTTGACGTAGATCGGCACTTTCCAACCGGTGATTTCCCGCAGCTCCAGGATCTTGATTTCCAAATCATCGGGGCCGGTCCAATCGGGGTGACGGCAAGAGGACCGTTGGTCGATCCCCTTGGGCAGGTTGCGCATCTCGGCGACGCGGTCGGAGATCTTCTGGCCCAAGAGCATACCGCCGCCGCCGGGTTTGGCACCCTGGCCTACGACAATCTCGATGGCGTCAGCTTTGCGCAGGTCATCGGGGTTCATCCCGTAACGCGATGGCAGATATTGGTAGACCAGTTTCGACGAATGGCCCCTTTCTTCGGGGGTCATGCCACCGTCCCCGGTGGTGGTGGAGGTGCCTGCGGCATTTGCGCCGCGGCCCAAGGCTTCCTTGGCGGGACCCGAGAGCGCGCCAAACGACATGCCCGCGATGGTAATAGGAATGTCTAGCTCGATAGGGTTCTGTGCAAACCGGGTGCCCAGGGTCACGCTGGTCTCACATTTCTCGCGATACCCTTCCAGCGGGTAGCGCGAAATCGAGGCCCCCATGAACAGCAGGTCGTCGAAATGCGGGACCTTGCGCTTCGCCCCACCGCCCCGAATGTCATAAATGCCCGTAGCGGCGGCACGGCGGATGTCGCTGTTGACGTCGGCAGTGAAGGTGGCGGATTGGCGTGGTGTGGTGTGGGGGATGCCCCGTGCGTCGTGATCTTTCATCTCGGGGGTCCCTTAATATGCGCCGGCGTTGTCGACGTCGAAGTTGTATAGGTTCCGGGCGGAGCCGTATCGTTTGAACTCTTCGGGTTTGGCGTCACATCCGCCGCGTTCCAAGAGTTCGGCCAGCAGTTCCAGATGCTCTGGCCGCATTTCCTTTTCGACGCAGTCCGCGCCCAGGGATTTCACCGATCCGCGCACGAAGAAGCGCGCCTCGTAACAGCTGTCGCCAAGGGCGTCGCCCGCGTCTCCGCACACGACGATGTTGCCCGATTGCGCCATAAAGGCGGACATATGGCCCACGTTGCCGTGCACAATGATGTCGATTCCCTTCATAGAGATGCCACACCGCGATGAGGCGTTGCCCTTGATAATCAGCGTGCCGCCATGGCCCGTCGCACCAGCATATTGGCTCGCGTCGCCCTCGACGATGACGGTGCCCGACATCATGTTTTCGGCAGTGCCGGGCCCAGCGGAGCCGTGAATGTGCACCGTGGCCTGTTTGTTCATTCCGCCGCAGTAGTACCCGGTGGAGCCCTTCACGTTCACCTCGATCGGCGCGTCCAGGCCCACAGCAATGGCGTGGCTGCCCTTTGCGTTTACGATTTCCCAGACAGTCTGGTTTGTATCGTCCGCCTGTGCGTGAAGGGCGGCGTTCAAGGCGCGCAGGCCTTCGGCTTCTAGGTCAAAGGTTTGCATCAGGCTGCCTTTTCTGTGGCTGTTGGGGCCGCGTTGTGGCTCCAGAAATATACAGTTGCGGGCTCGGGCTCCCAGACACGGGCGTCTTCGATCCCGGGCAGGTTCACGAGCGCACGATATTCAGAGCCGAACGCCACGTAGTCGTCCGTTTCGGCCATTACGGCGGGCTTGCAGGCGATGGGATCTCGCACCACGCCAAAGCCGTCCTTGGTGCCGACGACAAAGGTGAAGAACCCGTCAAGGTCATCAAGGCTGCTTTGTAGCGCCTCGCCGAGAGTCGCGCCGTTTTGCATTTGCCACGTAAGATAGGCGGCACCCACTTCGGTGTCGTTCTCGGTCTCGATATGGATGCCCTCGCGGCGCAGTTTGCGGCGCAAGGAGTTGTGGTTGGACAGGGACCCGTTGTGCACAAGGCATTGATCAAGCCCGGTATTGAACGGGTGCGCGCCCATAGTCGTAACAGCAGATTCAGTTGCCATGCGCGTGTGACCGATGCCGTGGCTGCCGGTCATGGCTGACACCTCAAAGCGCGCGGCGACGTCTTTGGGAAGACCAACTTCTTTGTAGATCTCCAGCACTTCGCCCCGGCTCATGACGCGGACGGGCGTGTTTTCCGATAGATAGGCGCACGCAGCGTCAAAGTGTTGAGCCGGGATCGACAAAACCGCATGTGTGTCTTTGACCGACGTCGTTACCTTGGCACCGATCGCTGTGCCAACATTATCGGCCAAGTCAGGGAAATCCGCGTCAGGCGTATCGGATTGAACGGTCAGCTTGGCCATTCCATCGACCTCATCGCTATAGATCGCGATACCCGCACTGTCGGGACCACGGTCGGTCATGGTGATCAGCATATCCGTCAGAAGTGCGCCAAGCTGCGACTCCAACGACTTGTTTTTCAAAAACAGGCCAACAATTCCACACATCGCGTGGTTCCTCCCTCAGGTAATACGGCTCCAAATCAGGCCGCAATTTGAGTCGAAAGCTAGCACCATCAATCCCGCGCAATCAACCATCAGGAAACTTTTTTTCACCAAAGGCAAAAAATGTTGGGTGATTTAGGATTTTTATGGTTTTTATATCGCACAGGCGCACGGCATACGGCCGGATACAGACGCCGTTCAAAAACAGTAAGAGGGACCAATGGAAGAACAACTCGCTGAATTGTCCGCACAAGTTGCGGCTCTCCAAAAGGGCGGCTCGGTGACAAACACCATGTTCGCCGAAACCTACTATTTCCTGACGATTCCCCTGATGGTTCTGATCCATGCAGGGTTTTTATCGTATGAGATGGGCGCATCGCGGATGAAGAATGTTCTGAGTTCGGGCGTGAAAAACCTTCTGGCTTTTGCGTTCATCATGCCAACGTTCTACTTCTTTGGCTGGTGGGTCTATTGGGCGTTCCCCACCGGGTTCAGCTTATCTGCAGGTCCCGCTGGCATCTCGGGAGGTGAGTTCGCCAGCTCTATTGCGTTTGGTTGGGGCGAAGCGGCCGCCGCCATGGGTCCAAACATCGCGGACCAAGCGTCTGGCGTGTTCTGGGCGGCCTTTGCCATGTTTGCCGCCACCACGGCGTCGATCATGTCCGGCGCGGTAATTGAGCGTATCCAGACCGTTGGGTTTGTGATCCTTGCCATTGTTCTTGGCTCGTTTGCCTGGGTCGTCGCTGCCGCCTGGGGCTGGCACGCGGATGGTTGGTTGGTCACACAATGGGGTGTGCACGACTTCGGGGCTGCGGGCCTTGTGCACGCGGTTGCCGGGTTCTTTGCCCTGGGTGTCCTGATCAACCTCGGCCCGCGTATCGGGAAGTTCAACGCCGACGGTACCGCCAACCACATCGCCGGGCACAACATGCCCATGACTGTGGTGGGTCTAATGCTGATTATCGTTGGGTTCTACGGCTTCCTGATGGCATGTATTATCGTACCCGGCGAGGCATGGTCCTGGTTCGGTGACAAACCATCCACGATCTATGGCACGCCCATAAACCTGTCTGCTCTTGGATTTAACATCCTGATGGCGGTGGCTGGTGGGATCATCGGCGCTTGGGTGATGACCCGCGATCCTTTCTGGATGATGTCGGGTGCACTGGCGGGGATCATCTCGGTCGCATCCGGTCTGGATATCTATTTCCCGGCTCTGGTGTTCATCATTTCGTTCTCTGCCGGTATCATCCTCAAGCCAGCGGCGGATTTCCTGGAGAAACGCGGCATCGACGATGCGGTGGGTGCTGTCACCGTTCACGGGACCATCGGCCTTTATGGTGTGATCATGCTTGGCGTGTTCGCATCGGGCTATCCTGCGTTGCAAGGGGCCGCTGGCGAAGTACCGACGATCAGCTTGGTCGGTCAGATCATTGGTGCGGTTGTCTTCTTCCTCTTGGGCTTTGTGCCCGGCTACGCTGTATCGTTCATCTTGAAGATGATGGGCATGCTGCGTGTGCCAGCGGGTGCAGAGCGTGCGGGTATGGATACCGTCAAAGTGCCTGCCCAAGGCTACCCAGAAGGTATTCCGGTCTCCGCACCGGGGTCCCGTTAATCAACACGTAAAAGGAGAAAGCTATGGGTTTTCCATATGAAGAAGCAAGCTGGAGCGTTGTTGACGGCGTGATGTTCATGGGGTGGGGCACCGCAATGCCGGGTATCTATACCGCCATCGCCGCGATCATTTGTGTTGTCGTTCTATTTGCGGGCAACCGCAGTGAACATGCACGCTACGACGATCACGACTAAGCCAAGATAACAAAGGGGCCGGGACAGTGCAGATTGTCCTGGCCCTTTGACTTTCTCAATAAATTGCCTGTGAGGAATAATTTCTTAATCACAGTGTTGATTTTTGCTGGAGAGTCGGTCTCAACTGTACGCAACAGAATACACGAAGAAGGGGTCCAAAATGGCCATCTTATGGAGAACATCGGCGCTGGCACAGCGTCACGCAGAGATCGGCGGCGAGCTGGAGGATTGGAACGGCATGGGGACTGCGTGGTTCTATGACCACTCGCCCGAGCGCGCTAAGGCCGATTACGAGGCGATCCGCACCAAGGCGGGCCTTATGGATGTATCGGGGCTGAAGAAGGTGCATGTGTCGGGCGCAGACGCGGCTTATGTCATCGACCGGGTCACCACGCGCAACGTCGAAAAGATCGCGCCGGGCCGGTCCACCTATGCCTCGATCCTCGATGAGCGCGGGTTATTTGTGGATGACTGCATCATTTACCACATTGCGGTCAATTCCTGGCTGGTTGTCCATGGCACCGGGACCGGAATGGAACAGCTGACAAAGGTCGCGGCGGGCAAGAATTGCTCTGTGCTGTTTGACGATGACCTGCACGACATGTCTCTGCAGGGGCCCAAGGCCGTGGATATCCTGGCCGATCATGTGCCGGGCATCCGAGATTTGGCCTATTTCGGTCTGATGCAGACGCGTTTGTTTGGACGTGACGTGATGATCTCACGCACCGGCTACACCGGCGAGCGTGGCTATGAAATTTTCTGCCGTGCAAAGGACGCCGTGCACATCTGGGATAACGTGCTGGAAGCGGGTGGCGACGATGTGCGCCCGACACAGTTCAGCACCCTCGATATGTTGCGGATTGAAAGCTACCTTTTGTTCTATCCTGGCGACAACTCTGAGACGTTCCCGTTCGAGGATGGCAGCCCGGCAGGCGACAGCCTTTGGGAGCTGGGTCTCGATTTCACCGTGTCCCCGGGTAAGGAAGGCTTTATCGGGGCCGAGAACCACTATGCCATGAAGGGCAAGGAGCGGTTCAAAATCTACGGTGTCCAACTGTCCGACAGCATGGACCAGATGGAGATGCACGCCCGCGTGATGCAGGATGGCAAGGATGTGGGTGTGATCACCTATGGCCTGTCGTCGGAGTTGAACAACTACTCCGTCGCCATCGCGCGCCTTGACCCCTCGGTCGCCGTGGCAGGCACTAAGCTGACGGTTGTGCAGCCCGATGGAACAGAGCTTGCGGCGACCGCCGAAGAGATGCCGTTCTATGACAAAGACAAGGCGATCCGCACCGCCAAGGGCTGATCACACTGGGGCGCGCGTCTGACCCGCGCGCCCCTTCCGCATTCAACGAAAGGCCGGAGGCCACCCGTGTCGAAATTCAACTTCCCGCCCAGTATAAAGAGCCGCCCCGTCTACGGCACGCTTACCCCGCGTCCGGGTAAGGCGCATCTGATGATTGCGGATGCCGAAGGGGCCGAGGCGATCCTCGACCTTGCCGCCGCTGATCCGGACCTGATGGGAAAGAGCCACATTATCTATATCCCGCGCGGCACCGATTTTGCGGACCGTCTGCGCACGCTGAACCCTGCGCAATTCTACGAAGGACCCAGCTACGAGGCCGCCGTTCCACGCATCCGCCACACCCTGGCCAAGGCCAAGATGGGCCTACAAGTCTACCTGACCGGGACCGAGGGCCTGATGGGACAGGCGCAGAACGAAGCGATGCAGGCCGGCATCCCCCACACCGCGATCCAGACCGAACATCGCGGATCCGTCGCGCGGCGCATGCAATGCGTGCACTGCAAAGGCATCACAGAGGATGTGATTACCGATCCGTTCATCTGTTCCCACTGCGGGTTGAACCTGTTTGTGCGGGACCATTATTCGCGCCGCCTTGCGGCTTATCAGGGTGTCTGCATCGACGCCGAAGACCCGGGCAATGTGCCTGATCCGGTGGAGTTGTACACATGAGCGCCGCCCCTCAGAAAGCCAAACCCGGCGCGGAAAAGATCGACGTCATCGTCAGCGCCGTGGTCCCCCTCAATGAGCTGGTCACCCGGTTCGAGTTCACACCCACCTACGGGGGCCAGTTGCCCACATTCTCGGCGGGCGCCCACACTGTTGTTGAGATGAACGATCAGGGGCGCACGCGCCTGAACCCATATTCCCTTATGTCCGACCCCGCTGATACCTCGCACTACGCCATATCCGTGCGCCGCGATGATGCGGGGCGGGGCGGGTCGCTGTTCCTGCACCGCAACGTGAAGGTGGGTGACCAGATGACGATCACCTATCCGGTGAACCTCTTCTCGCTCGACCTGCGCGCGCGCAAGCAGGTGTTTATCGCGGGCGGCATCGGCATCACCCCCTTCATGGCCATGATCGCACAGATGGAACGTCTGGGTGGGCAGTGGGAGTTGCACTATTCTGTCCGAACTGAGGCCCTTGGCACCTATGTTCAGGAGCTGACCTACAAACACCCCGGCAAGGTTCACGTTTATTATGATGACCAGAACCAGGGCATCGCGTTGGAAGACCTGCTCGACGGGCAACCCCTTGGCACCCACGTCTATGTCTGCGGTCCCAAGGGGATGATCGACTGGGTCCACGTAACGGCCTCCGCCGCGGGCTGGCCCGACGATAACGTGCATTCCGAAGAGTTCACCGCACCGCAACCCGGTGCCCCCTTTGAAGTGCGCCTGTGCAAATCTGACAAGACCATCCAAGTGGGCGAACACGAAAGCCTTCTGGAGGCGATGGAACGTGAAGGGGTCGAGGCTCCGTTCCTGTGCCGGGGTGGTGCCTGTGGCCAGTGTGAGACGGATGTCGTATCCCATGACGGTGATTTTGTGCACCGGGATCACTGGCTGGACGATGATCAGCACGCAAGCGGGCAGAAGATCATGCCCTGTGTCAGCCGTTTTGTTGGCAAATCCCTGGAGTTGGACAGATGACAATTCAGTTTAACGAAGAATCCTTCCGCGACGATTACACCTTCCGCAACTCGGATTGGGCAATCAAACGGTTTCCGTTCCCGTTTCACGAAGACAGTTACATGTATTCCGTGAACATGGAACAGCATCGGGGCGGGCCCGAGGGATCCGTCTATGAAAAGCGGTTCGATGTGGACGAGCACTACGTGGCAGAGATGCGGGACCGGGCGATGGTTTTGGCCGATGATCCCCTGAGGTGCCAGTCACTTCCGCATATGACGCTGGCAGGATGGGATCTGTTAGAGCTGATCATGGTTTCGAAGTCCGAGGATTACCCTGACCTGTTCGAATTGCACCGCGATGGCGATACCTGGCGTTGGGTGAACAAACCACTTGGCATCGACGACACCTTCACCTTCCTGGACGACACCACACTGCCCTACGGCCCGATGGAGTACATCACCCGGCAGGCGCAGGGCGATTTTTGTGTGTTGGATCAGCGGGAAGACATGCTGTGGATGGATGCGGGCATGGTCACGACCCAGGCCGACTGGTCCTTGGATTTCGACATCGGAATGAACTTCTTTGAATGGCACGCACCCGTGCCGCTGGCCCATGAGATGGGGATCTTCCAGCGCGCTTTGAAGTTCCTTCTCAACATTCAACAGGGCGCGCCTGCGCGGCGGTTGAACTGGACGATGACAGTGAATCCGCTGCTGGATACATCGCCCGAGAACTATCACAAATGGGGTATTCAAAAGACGACGCTGACGCCTGAGAACATCGGGGCCAAGCAGCACCTACGCGTGGAGTTGCAAACGTTCTTCCGCCTGCCACGGTCCAACGCGCTGGTGTTCCCGATCCGCTGCTATTTGTGCAGCTTTCAGGACCTGATGACGATGCCGAAATGGGGCCGCCGCCTGCACCGCGTGGTGCGGGACCTGCCCGAGGAGTTGGCGACCTACAAAGGGTTCATCGACAACCGCCCGATGATGCTCGATTTTCTTAGCCAATTCGACGACGGCCTACCGACAAGCCGGGGTGTCTTCCCGGATTTCGAGACTGAACCACCCCTTCAGAAATGAAAAAAGCCCCGGCTATAGCCGGGGCTTTCTCGTTAGAACGATTTGTTAATCGCGATTTTGCGGGTAGCTGATGATTGAAAGGTATTTTGCCGGAAGGGATACAAGGCGTTCTGGCCCATGTGGGGCGTCGGCGTCGAAAAATAGCGTGTCACCGGGACGCAAAGGGTAGACTTCGTTCCCATGCCGGTAATCCACCGCTCCTTCCAACATATAGATCGTCTCGATTCCGTCATGTTGGAACGTCTCAAAGGTATCGGCTTCGGTGTTCAGTTCGATCAGGTAGGGTTCCACCATAACGCCGCTGGAGTTGTTGCCGATATGGCCCAAGAGGTTATACTGGTGACCCGCGCGCGTGCCCTCACGGTCGATTTCCAGGCCATCACCTGCTTTGGTATGGACCGCCTCACGGTGTTCTTCGTACTGGCGAAAGAAGGACGTGAGCGGCACGGAGAGCGCGTTGGCCAGAGTTTGAAGTGTTGTCAGCGATGGGGACGTGTTGCCGTTCTCGATCTTTGACAGCATCCCGATGGAGAGATTGGTCAGGTTCGAAAGCTCCGCCACTGTGATCCCTTGGCGTTTGCGGAACGCGCGTACCTCGCGTCCAATTGCAACCTCTAGGACCTTCTCACGGGGTTCCCGAACGACGTGCGGGTCTTGGTTGAGACGTACCATCATTTCAGGGATACTATCGACGAGTGCCAAGGGCGACTCTCCTTATGGTTGTAGATTTTGCACGACCCACTTCCATAATTGTAAAATAGTTTCATGACAGTTCCAATGTTTTTCCTGAGAGTATAACAATTATCATTAGTAGCGCAAAATGAGGCATAAATGGAACAGGCAACGATATCAGTGGGGTTTCTGCTGTTTCATGGGTTTCCGATGGCATGCCTTACTTCAATGATCGAGCCGCTGCGCGCGGCCAACGAGATTTCCAACACCCGGACCTTTGCATGGCGCCTCCTGTCCGAAGAGGGGGGAACCTTGACCGCCAGCGCCCATGTCGATTTCGAAACCGATGCTCTGGGCGCGCCGGGTGAGGACTACATCTTCGTGCTATCCTCGCCCACCGCGACCTTTCGCACTAGCGCCACGCCGGCCCATTTGCGTGCGTTCCATCGCCATGGCGGCACCCTTGGCGCGGTCAGTGGCGGTGTCTTTCCCTTGGTAAAGGCGCAGGTGGTAGGGGCGCACAGGATTGCGGTGCATTGGTGCTACCGCGCAGCATTTGACGCGCAGTTTCCCGATCTCGCCGCCTCCGATCAGGTGCTAGAGATCGCGGACACGGTGATGACGGCGGCGGGAGCAGCGGCGGCCTTCGACCTGGCTCTGCACCTCATCGAAGATCGGCTGGGGCCCGCCATCGCCGCCGAGGTCGCCTGTTGGTTCCAACATCCGATGATGCGTCGCGGCGACGTGGTCCAAGCCATCCCGGTGGCGGAGGCCGCGACCGCGCTACCGCCCTTGGCGGCGCGCGCCGTGGCCCTGATGACGGCGGACATGGCCAATCCGATCACAGTGGGGCAGGCCGCCGCGCGCCTTGGCATCTCGCCCCGGCATATGGAGCGCGCGTTCAAGGCCGCCACGGGCCTTGGTCCCACCCGGTACTTTCGCAAAATTCGGATGGAGGCCGCGCGTCAGATCGTTCTTTATACCAATGACCCGATTGCCAAAATTGCGGGACAGGTGGGCTATGGCAGCACCCAGACCTTTGCCAAACACTACGAAGACGCCTTTGGCATGACCCCGGCGCAGGACCGTAAACGGATCAACCTCTACCGGGTGGAGGGCAACCTTCCGGTGCCGTCTCTGTGACGAGAGGTCCGTGAAGCGTGGGCGGTTTAGTTTAAGGGCGAACAAATTGTGCGAGATGGACCATGCACAATCGCATCACGAACCTCTCGTCACAGAGACGGCGAGGCCAGCAGCCAAGCAGGCACCTTTGGCATCGCGGGCTTTGGGATCGCTTTGAATGTTGCCACGGGCCTGTGGTTCTGCGTCTAGGACACGCTGTTTTTCGTGGATTGGGTCGTGGGTGCCGGGAACTTCGATACGCGGCTGGCGCACTATGGGGATGACCCGCAGGGTCTTGTGGTGTTCTGCGCCTCGCTCTTCTATTTGCCTTTCTTAGTGACGTTTGCGTTTTGGCACGCCGCGACCCGCTTCTCCGGCGCGCCAATCCTGGGCGCGGAAAGGCGCTGTATCAAAGAGTTATTTCTAAAACAGAAGTGCGTGACCGCAGGGCTATTCGTCGTCGCCTATCTCTACGCATTTATATCCCTGGGCGTGAGGGCGCGGGGTATCCCGAACAATACGAGCTGGCTTCTGTGGCCAGCCCTGCCGATCTTTGCCCCGGGGACCTACTTCATGGTCGCCGTTTGCGCATTGATCGCGGTCAAACTGCTGTTTCCCAGGGTGCTGGTGCGGCGTGTGCGGGACGGGCGCTAAAGAGCTGCGCGCATCGCCGTCAAAAGCGCGTGGTGCAGCGATCCGGCGGAGGATCGGGGACCCAGGACCGTGACCGCCTCCGCCCCATGGCACAGGACAAAGCAGCCCAAGTGGTCGATGGAAGTCCGCGTCGCTTGCCCCCCGGTCCAGGTGTGAAGGTTGACAGGGCACAGCAGTTCAAACACCGCCACCAGCCCCTGCCCGGTCAGATCAAACCGGCACCAAGCGTCGTTTTGTTCCGTCACGCTGGCCGTGCCCTTGGCCTTTGCGGCCAGTCGCGCGGCAAGGTCTTCGTGGGTGCTGTGGGGGGCGGTGACCATCCATTGATCCGGTCCCATCCAGATTGCGGCGATCTCGCCTCCGGTCATCTTCCCCGGACCCGGGGCAGGGGTGCCGACGAAGGACGCAAGCGTCTTCGTTGCCGCCGCCTCTTGGCCCAGCCGTGCGGCAAAGGACGTCAGAGCCGAGTCCACGTTTTCGGTCAAGGTAACACCACCGTGGGTGTCGATGCGGGGCGTGCGGCCCCCAAGGGGTGTGATGGGTTTCATATCAGGAATGACGTTAGACGCGGAATTAGACACGGAGACGCTCCCCCTCGGGATCAATGAAATGGGCGCTGACGACCTCTACGTCGTGATCCACGCCCGTGAGCGGGCTGACCAGTCGGATCACCTCACCCATACGGGCATCGCCGGACTTGAGATAGCCGATGGCAATATGGTGGCCCAGGTTGGGCGAGTAGCACGCGGAGGTGACGTAGCCCTGATCATGGGCGGCATCCACCGGCGTGCCCTTTGTCATCAGATGCGCTCCCGCAGGCACCGGATTGGTGGGGTCCACCGGGCGCAGGCCCACCAGTTTTAGCGCATCATCCTCGTTCAGGCCGGGCCGCTCGGACAGGGTGGAGCCGATGCTGTCTTTCTTCTTGTTGACCATCCGGGCCATGCCGAGGTTCAGGGCCGTGGTGGTGCCGTTGAGCTCATTGCCGGCCGCGTGTCCCTTCTCGATCCGCATGACGCCAAGCGCCTCTGTCCCATAGACCACCGCGTCGAACTCTTCGCCTGCGGCCACCATCCGCCGGATCAGCGCATCGCCGTAGCGGGTGGGCACGGCGATCTCATAAGCCAGCTCGCCCGAAAAGCTGATCCGGAACAGCCGCCCGCGCACGCCGCCCACGGTGATCTCCCCGCAGGCCATATAGGGAAACGCCTCGTTGGAGATGTCGTGTTCGGGATCGACCACCTTTTGCAACAGGTCCCGAGCTTTGGGACCGGCGACCGAGAACTGCGCCCAGGCCTCCGTGGTGGAGATCAGCTGCACATCCAGGTCGGGGAACAGGCATTGCCGTACGAATTCCATGTGGCGGTAAACTCCCACGGCGTTGGCGGTGGTCGTGGTGACGACGAAGTGATCCTCAGCCAGGCGCGCGGCGGTGCCATCGTCCATGGCGATGCCATCCTCGCGCAGCATCAGGCCGTAGCGGACCTTGCCCACGGGCACCTTGGCAAAGGGGTTACAGTAGATCTTGTTGAGGAAGGTCGCGGCATCCGCCCCTTGCACGTCGATCTTGCCCAGGGTGGTCACATCGCAAATGCCCACAGATTTGCGGGTCTGGGCCACCTCACGGTCCACGGATTGCCGCCAATGGGTTTCACCGGGACGGGGGAACCACTGCGCGCGCAGCCACATGCCGACCTCGACAAAGACCGCGCCCTTTTCTTCGGCCCAAGCGTGGGACGGAGTTTTGCGCACGGGGCGGAAGTCAGCGCCCTTTGACCGACCCGCAAAGGTGCCGATGGCCGTGGGCGTGTAGGGCGGACGGAAAATCGTGGTGCCGACCTCCGGGATCGACTTGCCCGCAAGCTCCGCCATGATGGCAAGACCGCCCATGTTCGACGTCTTACCCTGATCCGTGGCCATCCCCAGGGTCGTGTAGCGCTTGAGATGCTCGACGGAGCGGAAGTTCTCCTGATACGCCAGTTTAACATCCTTGGCGGTCACATCGTTTTGTTGGTCAAGCCAAGCGCGTTTCGCCCCCTTCACGTGCCAGAACGGCGTGATGTTGATGGGCGCATCTTCGGCATAGGGTAGGGCAGGGGCCGAGGCTTCGCGCCCCAGATCGGCCAATGCGGCCATCGCCATCTCGGTCCCGCTGCGCAGGGCACCATGGGTGGAAAAATCTCCGGCGGTGGCACCCGCCGCGCGCATCCCGTCGGGCAGAGTCTCGCCTGGCACAAAGGCCGCGATGGAGGCATCCCAGGTGGGGCGTCCACGCTGGTGACTGGCCAGATGCACATTGGGGTTCCACCCGCCTGACACGCCAAGCGCACCGCAAGTGATGGACCGGGTCGTGCCCGTGGCCAGTTGCACTTCGATCACCGTCAGGCCAAGGCGGCCTTGGGTGTTGACGACGGTGGCACCGGGGATCACTTCAAACGCAGTAGAGGCAGGCGCTTCGGCGCGGGTGTCGATCACGGCGGCCACAGTTACGCCCTTGGCAACCAAATCCGTAGCTGTCCGGTGCCCGTCGTCGTTGTTGCAAAACACCGCCACAGTCTGCGCGGGCGTCGCGGCCCAACGGTTGGCATAGGCGCGCATCGCACTGGCCAGCATAATGCCAGGCCGATCGTTGTTTTCAAACGCGATGGGCCGTTCGGTGGCCCCCGCGGCAAGAATCGTGCGTTTGGCATAGAGACGCCACAGGGTCTGACGTGGTTTGCCCGGGGTGGGTTCGGCCAGATGATCGCTGACCCGCTCCACCGCGCCGTAGATACCGTGATCAAAGGCGCCAATGACGGTGGTGCGCGCCATGACCCGCACATTGGGCATGGCGGACATCTCAGCAGTGGTAGCAGCGGCCCATTCGGCCCCGGATTGATCGCCAATCCCATACGTCTCTGCGTTCAGGCGACCGCCCAAAGTGAAATCCTCGTCTGCCAGGATCACCTCGGCGCCCGCGCGCGCCGCCGTCAATGCCGCCATTAGGCCCGCAGGACCGGACCCGATCACCAGAAGGTCGCAGTGACGGAACCCTTTGTCATAGTTGTCGGGATCGTCCTGGAGCGACAGGGATCCAAGCCCCGCTGCCTTGCGGATGATCGGCTCATAGAGTTTTTCCCAGAACGCCTTGGGCCACATGAACGTCTTGTAATAAAATCCCGCCGTCAGAAAGTTTGAGAACCGATCGTTGATCGCCATTGCGTCGAACCGCAGGCTGGGCCAGCGGTTTTGGGATTGCGCGGTCAGACCATCGAACAGCTCCGCCGTGGTGGCGCGGGTGTTGGGTTCCTGGCGCGCGCCGGAGCGCAATTCCACGATGGCGTTCGGTTCCTCCGATCCGGCGGTGAGCGGCCCACGGGGGCGGTGGTATTTGAACGACCGCCCCATCAGGCGCACGTCATTGGCCAGAAGCGCGGAGGCCAGTGTGTCCCCGGCATAGCCGCGATAGTATCGCCCGTCGAAGCAGAAAGAGAGAGAACGCTCGCGGTCGATCTGCCCCCCTGGCAAACGGTTAACTTGGCTCATCGTCCGCGCCCCTCTGCTCGGGCCACATCGCGGGCCAGTTCAACGGATGTAATCTCGTGGGTGGTGGTGGACCGAGTCACGACCAGCCAAGACCGGTCCCCGCCTTCGTGAAACCAAAGCTCTCGGTGGGTGCCGGCTGGATTGTCCCGAAGGTAGCCGTAGTCGGTGAAGGCAGCCACAGCATTCGGACCCTCCCAATCGGGGCGGTGGAGCAGCGACGCGTCGCCCATATAGGTGAACTCCGCGCTGTCGCGGGGGCCGAGGAGGGGGTGGTTGATAATCATGCGCTCGGCCCTTTCAATGCAGGTTGGGCTGATTGCCCATGCCTTTTTCGTCGATCATATGCCCGGTGTTGAACCGGTCGAAGCGATAGGCGGCGGCGGTGGGGTGGGGCGTGTCCGTTGCCAATAGGTGCGCATAGACAAAGCCCGAGGCGGGCGTGGCCTTGAACCCGCCGTAGCACCAGCCGCCGTTGAAATAGAGCCCGTTGATATGGGTGTGGTCGATGATGGGCGAGCCGTCCATGGACATATCCATGATCCCGCCCCACATCCGCAACAGCCGCGCGCGGCCTAGCATGGGGAACATGGCCATGCCCCCCTCGCACACATCCTCCACCACGGGCAAATTGCCCCGTTGCGCATAAGAGTTGTAGCCGTCGATATCGCCACCAAACACCAGCCCGCCTTTGTCCGACTGGCTGCAATAGAAGTGTCCCGCGCCATAAGTGATGACCCCGGGTAACACAGGTTTCAGCCCCTCGGAGACGAACGCCTGCAACACATGGCTCTCGATGGGCAGGCGCATACCAGCCATGGCCATGACGCGGCTCGACGATCCGGCAACGCAAGAGGCGACCTTGCCAGCCTTGATCGTGCCGCGGGTGGTCTCGACGCCCTTGCAGGTACCGTTCTCAATGACGAACCCGGTCACCTCGCAGTTTTGGATGATGTCCACGCCCAGGCTATCGGCGGCGCGGGCATAGCCCCAGGCGACCGCATCGTGGCGCACAGTGCCGCCGCGGTGCTGTGCCAGCCCGCCCTTCACTGGGAACCGCGCGTTGTCGGTATTCAAAAACGGGTAGCGGGCCTTGATCTGTTCAGTGGACAAAAGCTCGGCGTCTGCGCCGTTCAGGATCATCGCATTGCCGCGCCGGATAAAGGCATCGCGTTGCGCATCGGTATGGATGAGGTTGAGTATGCCGCGCTGGCTGACCATGGCGTTGTAGTTCAACTCCTGCTCCAGCCCCTCCCACAACTTCAAAGAAAATTCGTAGAACGGCTCATTGCCGTCCAGCAGATAGTTCGAGCGGATGATTGTCGTGTTGCGGCCCACGTTGCCGCCCCCGATCCAGCCCTTTTCCAGCACTGCGATGCGCGACTGGCGGTGTTCTTTGGCCAGGTAATAGGCGGTGGCCAGTCCGTGACCGCCACCCCCGATAATGATGTAGTCGTAGGACGCTTGTACCTCAGGGTTGCGCCAGGCCGGACCCCAACCACGATGACCGGTCAGTGCCTCTTTTATAACCTTTAACCCTGAATAACGCATGGAATCGGACTCCCTTTGCGACAGAATGCAGTCATTTCGGACCTATGGCCCATATCTTTCGGACAAAAATACAGCCATTTCGGACATTTCTCCTATTTTTCTCAGCTCAACATGCCCGAAAATCCACAGAAAATAATCCCTAAGAAGAAAATAACTTGATCCACAGGAAAAATATGCAAGGCTATCGTGGTCAACCGTATGCAGTCCAGCAAGCGATTGATGCGGAGTCCACAGGGCAGGTGGGATCGCGGTCTGCAATCGCACTCACCTGTGTATACCAGGGAGAAGAACATGAAAAAACTTACAACTACACTGGCAACCAGCGTATTGGTGATGGTGCCATTCGCTGCGACGGCCGAAGACAGCTCTGACCCGATCGTTATCCCGATCCACAACTGGTCGTCGCAGATTGTGATGTCCAACGTTGTTGGCCAGATCTTCGAAGAGATGGGCGCAAACGTTGAATATGTCACGACAGACAGCCAAGCCGTCTACGAGTCGGTCCGCCTAGGCGATGTCACACTGGAGATGGAAGTCTGGGAGGGTGCCTTTGGGGCGTCGTTCCGCGCCGCCATGGAAAAGGGTGGGATCGTGGATGTGGGTGACCACAACGCCGTGACCCGCGAAGACTGGTGGTATCCGATGTGGACCAAGGACGCATGCCCCGGCCTTCCAAGCTGGGAAGCGTTGAACGACTGTGCGCAACTGTTCGCGACCGCGGAGACCGGCGATAAGGGCCGCTATCTGGACGGACCTGTGGACTGGCTCAAGCACGGTAAAGAACGTGTTGAAGCGCTCGGCATGGATTTTGAAGTGATCAACGCAGGCTCCGCCGCCGCACTCTGGGCTGAAATCGGTGCCGCCGAGGCCGACAAGCGCCCCGTGGTTGTGTTCAACTGGACGCCCAACTTCGCCGAAGCCGTCTGGCCCGGTGAGTTCGTTGAATTCCCCACTTGGGTTGACGGCTGCGACAAGGACCCATCCGTGGGCCCGAACCCCAACGCACTTTATGACTGTGGCAACCCCGCCGACGGTTATCTGAAGAAAGCCGCTTGGGAAGGTATGGAAGCCAAATGGCCAGCCGCCTACGCAACGCTGGAAAAGATCAGCTTTACCAACCCACAGATCGCCGAGATGGCTCGCCTTGTGGACATTGATGAGCTGGAGCCAGAAGAAGCCGCCGCTGAGTGGCTGGCCGCTAACGAAGACGTCTGGAAAGCTTGGGTAAACTAAGCGCTCGCGACTGACAACAACGTGGCCCTGTCCGTTTCAGACGGGCAGGGCCCTTGATTTTGGGTGTAGGGAAACATCATGGGCACCGAGAAACCGGTTATTTCTTGTAAGAATGTGTGGAAAATTTTCGGTGCGGAGCCGGAGAAGTACCTAGCAAAACTGCCGCAAGGGCGCTCCTTCGACGAAATCCGGGCCGACGGCTACATCGCCGGCGTGCGCGACGTGTCCATCGAGGTGGTCCGGGGCGAAATGCTGGTGATCATGGGGCTATCGGGGTCGGGCAAATCGACCCTCGTGCGCTGCTTCTCGCGCCTGCATGACATCACCGGCGGCACCATCGAAGTAGACGGGCAGGATATCATGTCCCTGTCGGAAAAGGACCTCATCGACCTGCGCCGCAACAAGATGGGCATGGTGTTCCAAAGCTTTGGCCTGTTGCCCCACCGCACGGTGCTGGACAATGTGGCGTTTCCTCTGGAGATGCGCGGTCAGGACAAGCACGAGCGACGTGCCCGCGCGCTGGAGGTGATCAAACTTGTGGGTCTTGAGGGCCGCGAAGAGTACTTCCCGCGCGAATTGTCCGGTGGGCAACAGCAGCGGGTGGGCATCGCCCGCAGCCTTGCCATCGAACCCGACATCTGGTTCCTGGACGAGCCGTTTTCCGCCCTCGATCCCCTGATCCGGCGCGAGATGCAGGACGAATTCTTGCGCCTGCAAGCCATGTTGGGTAAGACGATCGTGTTCATCACCCACGACTTTGACGAGGCTCTGCGCCTGGCCGATCGTATCGCGATTATGAAGGACGGCGCGGTAGAGCAATGTGACACCCCTGACAATATCGTCCTGAATCCTGCCACGGAATATGTGCGCAAGTTCACCGAAGAGATCGACAAAGCCCGCGTGGTCCACGCCCGAATCCTCGCCGATGCCGCGCGCAGCGGGGAGGGGACGCCCGTGGATGCCGGTGCCTCGATCCACGATCTGGCGCGCCTTTTGGTCAACGACACCCGCGACTCAATCCCGGTGGTAGAAGGGGAGCGGTCCCTTGGCGCGCTGGATCGACGCGCGGCGCTTGATATTTTGGTGGGGGCTGCGTGATGGCGGTTCTGTCCACCAACCCCTCAACCCCGCGCAAAGGCCCGAGCCAGGCGCAGATTGCGGGCGGCATGGTCGCCGTGGCTATGGCATTGACGGTGCTGCAATACGCTGGGGTTCTGCCCGCTTGGCTGCACCGGGTCCCAGAGGCTTGGGTGCCCCCCTTCGCACCCTGGCTTGACGCGGCGTTTATCTTCGTGCGTGAGGACCTAGGGCTCCAGGTTCTGACCCGTTGGTTCGCCGAAGGGCCGTTGCAGTTTATGCTCGATACCGCGGCCAACTTGCTTTACGGCAAACGCCGCTGGCCCAATTTCGAGCAAATTCCCTGGAGCGCGATTGCCGCCTCTGCCGCAGTGCTGGGCTACTACCTGGGCGGCTGGCGGCTGGCCGCGCTGGCCGGGGGCACCTTCGTGTGGACCGCCCTGATCGGGCAGTGGAAAATCGCGATGGAGACGATGTCCGTTTTAGCCGTTGCCGCGCCCTTGGCCTTCCTCATCGGCATCGTTTTGGGCATTGCGGCGTGGAAATACGCATGGGTTGATCGGGCGATCAAACCGATCCTGTCGATCCTGCAAACCCTGCCGTTTTTCACATACCTCTTGCCTGCGGTGATCTTCTTCAAGGTCGGGCCTACGGCGGGGGCCGTGGCCACGATCATCTACGCCATCCCGCCGATGATCCTTATGACAACACTGGGCCTGAAAAAGGTCTCGCCCGAAGTGGTGGAGGCCGGAAAGATGTCGGGTTGCACCCGGTGGCAGATGCTACGACATGTCTACATCCCCGCCGCCCGGTCCGAGATCCTGGTGGGCGTGAACCAAGTTATCATGCTGTGCCTTGCTATGGTGGTGCTGACCGCCTTCATCGGGATGCCGGGGCTCGGGGCAAAGCTGCTTGCGATGATGGGCAGTTTCAAATTGGGCCGGTCGTTCGAGATCGGCGTGACCATCGTGCTGATCGCCGTGACCCTGGACCGGTTGTCCAAGGCTTGGGTCGTCAAACTGCCCGAGCATTTTGAAAAGGGCACGCCTTGGTGGAAGCGACATAAATACATGCTGGCGGGTATCGCCGCGTTTACCTTCTTCACCGTTCTGGGACAGTTCAACGAATGGTTCGCAGAGATCGGCCGTCGCCAAAGCTTCTCCCAAGGCAAGGAGATCGACACCGCGATTAAAACCTTCCTCGCCTTCGATATTGTTCAGGGCACGACGGAGAAAATCCGCTACGTCCTAAACGTCTGGATCCTGAACCCTTTCCGCGACTTCCTATTGTCGATCCCGACCTTCGGCCTGATCCTTGTGGTGGTCGCAGGCGCGCTGGCGCTTGGGGGGCGGAAACCGGCGATCTTTGCTGCTGTTTTCTTCGGCCTTGTGGCGCTGTCGGGGTGGTGGGACCGGTCGGTCATCACGCTTTATTCCGTGATCTCCGCGGTAATCCTAGCCACGCTGATTGGTCTTCCCATCGGCATCCTTGCCTCCCGGTCAGAAACCGCGTCGCGCCGAGTCCTTCTGGCTTGCGACACGGCACAGACCTTTCCCAGTTTCATCTACCTGATCCCGGCCATCATGCTTTTCGGGATCACGGCGACCTCGGTGGTGATGTCGATCCTGATCTTCGCCATGGTGCCCCTGATCCGCTACACGGTTGAGGGCCTTCGCGGTGTGCCGCCAGAAATGACAGAGGCCGCCGATATGTCCGGGGCCACGCGGATGCAAAAGCTGTGGAACGTGCAACTGCCCTTGGCGCTGCCTACAATGGCCGTCGGATTCAACCAGGCGATCATGTTTGCCTTCTTCATGGTGATCATCGCAGCCTTTATCGGCACGCAAGACCTGGGCCAGGAGTTGCAAAAGACGCTGGCGGGTACCGACCTGGGCAAAAACTTCGTGTTGGGCCTTTGTGTGGCGCTGATGGCGCTGACCTTCGATATGGCGATCATGAGCTGGGCCGAGAAGAAGAAGGCGCAGCTGGGACTTTGACCGTTCAAACGTAAAGCGCCCGCCTCTACGAATGTAGAGGCGTGCGCTTTTGTTCGTAGCGTTTAGGCTGCGATTTGCTTGGCATTTTTCACCAGGACCTCTGCCTGCCGGATTGAGGCGTAGTCGATCAAGCGACCATCAAGGAACACGGCGCCTTTGCCTGCGGCCTCTGCCTCTGCCATGGCCTTGAGGATACGGTTGGCCTTTTCGACCTCCGCCTCTGAAGGGCTCATCACTTCGTTGGCAAGCGCGATCTGGCTTGGGTGAATGGTCCATTTGCCCTCGCATCCCAGAACGGCGGCGCGGTAGGCGGCGGGCTTGTAACCATCTGGATCACTGAAATCGTCAAACAGCCCAATGATCATATCATCCATGTCGCTGTCCTTTCCTTGATGTGGCCATGACACCACAAACTTGGCGCATTACGATGCCGTTTGGATAGGACGGAAACCACACCATTCGATGGGGTCTGCCTCGTCTAGGAACAGACAAGATGCGGACAGATCCGCCTTTTGCTGACGCAGTTATTGCTCATTTAGCATTTACTTGCAGTTGCAGCAGGCGTTCTGCTGCGGTGCAATCCTATTCGTGGAAGCCGCTAATGACCCCGACATTCGATGCTGACGCCAGACCGTCCCTCTGATTGGTTTTGGGGATCTATCAGGGAACGGGACCTCACTATCTTGCAGGTCCAGAAGCCAATCGACTGCTATCGTATCCTGCAAAGGTATTGGTGCACATCAATTTCAAACCAAAGCCGCTAGCTTTAGTCGTTGAATCTTCCCAGAGGGACCTTTGGGAAGTTCGCTTAAAAAATGAATGCAATCAGGCGATTTGAACTTTCCAAGGCGCTGCTGACAAAGATCAATCAATGCCGCTTCTGACAGTTGCGATCCGGGTTTGACGCTGACCGCTGCTTCAACCGTTTCACCGTAACTTTTGCATGGACGCGCAAATGCTGCGGCCTCAATAATGTCTGGCTCAGAGTACAGGACTTCATCAATCTCACGCGGCGCGATGTTTTCGCCACCCTTGATAATGAGCTCCTTCAGCCGCCCAGTTACAAAGACATAGCCGTCTTCATCGACATGCCCCAGGTCACCGGTCCGTAACCATTCACCTGTAAAGGTCTTTGCTGTTGCATCAGGATTGTGCAGATATTCGACCATGACGTTAGGTCCGCGAATGGCAATTTCACCCTCTTGCATAGGGGGTGCCGGTGTCAGCTCCGGCGTCAGGATGCAGACCTCATTGCCGTAACCGATGCCGGGTGAGCCGATCTTACGCACGCCGGGCGGCAACGGATTTGAGAGTATTTGTGCGGCAGTTTCGGTGAGCCCCATTGTCTCAACGATCGGTACTTTGAAACGGTCCTCAAATGCAGACTGCGTCTCAACAGCCAACGCTGACGAGGCAGAGCGCCCGAACCGCAGGCGATTGCAAACTTCTGGGCTTGGGTCGATGTCGCTGTGCAGTAGATGGCTGATGATTGTCGGGACCACGGAAAACCACGTTACTTTGGCCGTCTCGGATTGATCCCAGAATTTGCTGGCCGAAAACTTGGTAACCATGGCGAGTGATCCGCCCGACACGAGCGCGCCCATCATCGTTACGCAGAGTCCATTGATGTGATAGATCGGCAGCACGCAGAAGCCGCGATCCTGTGGCGACAGGTCATGTGCTATTGCTGTCGTCCATCCGCCAGCCAAGAGGCTAGCGTGATTATGTACAACCCCTTTTGGCTGGCCTGTCGTGCCAGAGGTGTACATTAAAAGGGCATGTTGGTCGGGGCTGAAATCGGGGAGTGTAGCTTTCTTTTGCAGCATATCGTCGGTCAGAATTTGCAGGCCTTCAGGCGCAACCTTCTTAGTTGCCTCTGTCTGGCTGTCATGTACAAAGGCAAACCGCGCGCCGCTGTGGTCAAGCGCATAGGCAATCGCGTCCGGCCCCGCGGCCAAGTTGATCATCGTCGCACGAAACCCACCGTAGAGCGCGGCATAGACGGCCAACACACCCCTCTTTCCGTTGGGATGCACGATGGCGACGCTTTCGCCTTGCGCGACCCCCAGTCCAACCAACCCCTGGGCCATATCGCGCGCAGTATCACGCAGATCGCGCCAAGTCAGGCTTTCGCCGGCTTCAGGAAAGATAATTGCGATATCATCGCCTTCGGCACGCGCATCCAGCCAGTTTTTGATTGTGCCTTTTGGCGGGGACGCTTTGTCAAAGATCATTTGCCAGCCTCGTCCCAATAATCGCAAAAGATGTCTTCGACAGCAGGTTCGTTGGCCGGAATTTCTCGGACGATCTTGGTTGTCTGCATGAAATGACGCCAGTGCAGGTTGGTATCGATGGAATTGCCACCCCAAGACCCACAGCCCATCGACAATGAAAACGGCATACCATTGGTGAACGACCCACCCGTCGCAAATGTATGCGCCTGATTCACAATAACACGGCTGGTGGGGATCGCCGTGGCGAGTGTGAGTGGCCTGTCTTTCGTTTGCGTATGTAGACCAACTGAATGGCCCGCACCTTGGTGTATTTCGATCTCATGTGTGATGCGTACCGCGTCGTCAAAATCTTTCGCGCGATAGACAGTTAGCACGCGGCTTAGCTTTTCGCCCGACAACGGATGATCTGGGCCAATGCCTTTGGTCTCTACAGCAAGATATGCCGTGTCGGCAGGCACTTCATCCGTCAACCCCAAAGCTGCGATCATCTTGTCGGCGTCCTGCGCAATCGCCTGCGGGTTCAGGTGCCCTTTCACCCATAGCTTTGACGTGACCTTGGTTTCGTCCGTGATCAACGCGCCACCCGTGCGCGCCATCTCAGCGGCAAAGGCATCGTAGATTGCGTCAACAACCACGACCGCATTCTCCGATGAGCAGGAGGTCGCATTATCAAAGGTCTTGGATGCTTTGATCTTTTCAGCGGCAGCAGCCAGATCGGCTGTCTCATCGATGATGACAGCAACGTTGCCAGCACCCACGGCCAAGGCGGGCGTGCCTGATGTATAGGCACGCTTGACGTTGTTTTGGCTGCCGGTGACAACAATCAAATCGGCAATCTCAAGCAATCGCTGGGTTTTTTCTTTGGATCCACGTCCTGGGATCATCTGCACCAAATCACGATCGATCCCCAGCTTATCAAACTCAGCGTGGATATAGCTGAGTAAGGCCTCGCAAGTAGGTACGCCTTTCGGTGAAGGTGACACCACAATTGCGTTCCCGCACTTGAGGGCATTGATGATGTTGTTTGCGGGTGTTGCACCGGGGTTTGTAGAAGGAACGACAGCACCGATCACGCCAATCGGGCGAGCAATTTCCGTGATTCCTGTTGCGGGGTCATCGCTGATAATACCTTGCGTCCTCGCATGCTGGATGTCGCGCATCAGGCCAAGAGTCTTGCGATGGTTCTTTGTGATCTTATCGGGCACGTTACCGAGCCCGGTCGTTTCAACCGCCAGTTCCGCCAGATGGCGATTGCGGGAAGGTTCCATGATGGCCCAAGCCGCCGCCTGTGCAGCACGATCATAAGCCTTTTGAGATCCGCCACGCTCAAAGGCGTTCTGGGCCGTGCGCGCACGGGCAACGATGGCTTCTACCTCAGCGATGGGCTCAACGGAGTTCATGGGGACTTTCCTAAATTGAATGTGCGCAGCACCCGCTTCGGGCGCTGCGCCTTTGGTTTAAAGACCAGCCAGAAGCTCTTCGAGCGTTTCTTGGCGTGCCGCCCACATTTCAAGCACTTCGTCACGTGTCATGATGGCCATTGGCGAGCCACCGGCAGCCATGCGGCTTTGGACGCGGCCGTTTTCGAACATCGCAGGCACAGTCGCGGCCAATTGATCGATGATTGGCTGTGGCGTGCCCTTTGGCACCATCACACCGCGGAAGTTCACGGATGCATTGTCGATGTCAAAGCCTTGTTCCATCATGGTCGGGACGTCTGGCAGGAACTCTTCGTTGCGCTCCAGATCGAACACACCAAGAATTTTTACATTGCCAGCAGCTTGTGCACGGAAGGCATCGGACAGGTTGTTAACACCACCAAGAACCTCGCCCGCGATCACTGCGCGCATCGCGCCAGCACCACCCGCGTTGTTTGGGATATATGCCAGTTTCACGCCAGCAGCCTTTTCAAGTTGCAAGGCTGCAATGTGATGCCCCACAAAAAGGCCTGCGCCCGAGAACGTCAGCCCACCGGGGTTCGCCTTTGCATAGTCAACAACGTCTGCCATTGAGTTGAATTTGCTATCAGCCCCAACGACGAATACAGCTGGGTCAGCGCCCCAGTTTGCAATCGGTTCAAAGCTGTCAGTCGAATAAGAAACGCCACCTTCGATAGACTGGGCAACAAAATGCGGGATATTATATGCAGCCAGCGTATAGCCGTCTGCTTCAGCTTCGGTTGCAAACCAGTTCCAACCGACACGGCCACCCGCTCCGGGGCGGTTCACAATGGCGATTGGCATGCCAAGCGCATCTTCATTACCGGCGGTCATCGTCACAATGCGCGCCTGAAAGTCGGTCGCACCACCTGCGCCATAGCTGACCATCATCATGATAGGCCGTTCTGGATAGTTGCCATGACCGTCAGCAAATGCCGCTCCCGTCATTGTGGCCAAGGCCAGCGCGGCCCCTGCAATCCATTTTTTCATAGTATCCTCCCTAGGGTTAACTCTGCCGCCTTTGCGGTTCAGAAAAAAATCTCTCGCGGTGTGAAAACATTCAGCAGTTGCGCGAAAAGACCGTACATGACCGCCATGAAACCAGCGGTAATCAAGAGACGTTTGCCCCAGCTTTTCAATTCTGAATGCGGGGCCGGATCGTAAAGTGAAAGCAAGATGAAGAAGGCAATCGCGGTGGCAGTATAAAAGCCAAGAGCCTTCGCTGCCCAGTAGACGTAGATGACGGCGACGACCAAACCGGGGAGCATGTTGCGCATTGCCTTACCGCTAATCCCGTTGCCAACTTTGGTGCGTCCCAGAACCGCCTTCACAAAGGTCCATATCGCCAGAACGGCGAAGACCGATGAAATCAGGCGTGGAAAGATGAATGCATCCGCAGGTTCCTGTGTGAAGCTGATGTAAGCAATCATGACGCCGATAGCGGCGATCAGGCCGGATGCAGCGATGTGCTGGTTGCGGGGCAGATCCGTCATGACAGCGCCTCTTCTTTTGCGACGGCATCGTCTTTGGTGGTATATCGGCGGGCCATGAGTTCCATCCAAACGGAGTAGCAGATCGAGGTCAGTACGATTAGGATCAAGAGCCAGTTCAGCCAGCCAGTGAAGAAGTATGTCCCCGTGCCGACCGTTGCATTCGCGATCATTGAGCCTTGGATGAAGTTCGCCTCGGCAATCGGACCCAAGATCAGGCCCAGAACCAACGGTGCGGCGGAGAAACCAAAGCGCTCAAGGAAATACATGGCCAGACCAAGGGTCACCATCACATAGACGTCGCCCATGGAATTCTGGACAGAATAGCTGCCAAAGACAGCCAGTCCCAAGACAATCGCTGCCATGACCGCATGCGGCACACGCGCCACGCTCGCGGCCAGCCCTGCGATATAAAGACCAAAGATGCACATCAGGATTTGCCCGATCAGCATCGAGTCGATGAAGGTCCACGCCACCTGCGGGTAGTTCATGAATAGATCAGGACCGGGGAAGATGCCGTGAATCAACAAACCGCCCAGTAGCACCGCCGCAGTAGGAGAGCCGGGAATGGACAGCGTCAACAGCGGCACCAACGATGGGCCAACCATGGCGTTATTCGCACTCTCGGCTGCAATTACACCTTCGCTGTGACCGGTCCCGAATTTCTCGCTTTCTTTGCTGAATTTCTTGGACTGGTCGTAGGCCACAAGCCCCGCGATTTGCCCGCCAACTCCGGGGATCAGCCCGATGATGGAGCCGGTAATTGTGCCAATGGCGAGCGCGGTTTTCCGCTTGAACACCTCAAAAACGGCCAAACGGATTGGGTGTTTCTGAACGCTGATAATCTCGGCGTCATCGCTGCTCCGCCCCTTGGAGAACATCGTTATGACCTGCGGGATTGCAAAGAGACCGATAAGTGCAGGAATGACGTTGATCCCGCCGCTTACGGCGGGATGAAAGATAAACCGCTGCGCGCCCATGATGTCATCAAAACCAATCGTCGCGAGCCAAAGGCCGATGCAGCCCGAGAGCAATCCCTTTACTACAGAGCTTGAGTCCAAGGTGCCGATCACCGTCACACCAAGGATCGCCAGCCAGAACAGATGTGACGGCCCAAACGCGAGCGCCCATTGCGCGAGAACGGGCGTGAGGAAAATCAGAAGGAAGACACCAAAAAGGCCCCCAACTGCAGAAGCAAGAAATGACAACTGCAGCGCCTTTGCGCCTTCACCCTTTGTCGCCATCGCATGTCCATCAAGTGTGGTCGCGATATTCGCCGGTGCGCCCGGAATTTTTAGCAAGATCGCACTAACCGCGCCGCCAGCAACGGTTGAAGTATAAGCCGCACCCAATAAGATCAGGCCTTGCTGCGGCTCAAGCTGGAAGGTGAACGGAATCAGCAGCGCCACGGCCATCGTCGGCGATAGCCCGGGAGTTGCCCCTAAGATCAGACCCCCAATGGTGCCGAGCAACAGCAACCCGAAATTAATCGGAGTGAACACATCGCCCATGTAATACAGGAATTCCATCTGGCCCAAAATCCTCCCAAACTTTGGCTTGACCATTTACGCTAAGCGATGAAAATAGTTTTGCAAATGTTTTCATAAATTTACCGAATTGGTGATTTAAGTGTCTGACAAAAAAATAAAAAAAGCAGATATTTTTACCGTATCGAAAGCGGCTCGGGTGTCTCCTTCCACCGTGTCGCGTTACTTCAATCACCCTGAATTGTTGAAATCTGCAACGCGCAAACGCATTGATTCCGCAGTTCGTAAGACGGGCTATATCCGCAACCGTGCGGCGCAAACGATCCATGGCATCCGTTCTGGGACGATTGGTGTATTGGTCCCGACTTTGGATCACGCCATTTTTGCAGAGGTGGTACAAGCGTTTTCCGAAACCGTCGCGGCGCAAGGCTTCACCATCCTGTTGGCGTCACATGGGTACGACCTGCAGCGAGAGTATGCAATTCTACGCAAGTTCTTGGAACACCGCGTTGATGGCGTTGTCCTGACCGGGCTGGACCATGACGAAGCCGTTTTTCAACTGATCGATAGCCAAGAAATCCCCTGTGTCCTGATGTGGAATTACGCGGCGAACTCTCGCTATCCATCGATTGGCGCAGACAATGAACAGGCTGGCAAACTCATCGCAGAGCACGTCCTGTCCTTGGGTCACCGGCGGATCGCCTGCATGTTTCCCCCCATCAACGGCAACGACCGTGCATTTGCCAGACGCAGTATTGTCATTCGCACCTTGAAATCTGCTGGTGTCGAAATTCCCGAGGAATGGATGCTGACAACTGTCTACAGCATCTCGGAATCAAAGCAGGATGCAAAACATTTGTTTTCCCAAACGAACCGACCGACAGCTTTGATCTGCGGCAACGATATTCTGGCAACCGGAGCTCTTTATGGCGCAGCGGCAAGCGACCTGTTGGTTCCGGATGATGTCACAGTTGTGGGGATCGGAGATTTCAAAGGGTCATCGGAAATTGAGCCATCCCTGACGACCGTCAGGCTCCCCGCGAGACGGATAGGCTATGAAACGGGACAAGCTCTGTCATCCGCAATTATTGATCCAACATCTGGCTCGGGCAAGAGTCTCCATTGCGCCCCAGAGCTCGTCCACAGAAAATCGAGTGGAGCACCCAGCCAAGTCTAAAACGCTTCGTTATATTAATATCGCCTGGTTCAAGCTCGTAAGCGTCCGATGAACCCGACCTCACGCGTGCTGCTGGCAGCGGTTAAGTGTCCACCATTGATAGTGGACACTGTGAGGCACTCTCTGAGCAGACGGAAGAAGCGGTTCTGAGCGTATGAGGAGAAGCGTGAGATTTGCGCGCAGGCGACGACGCCCGGGATGCCGGTTGCGCAGGTAGCGCGTCGCTATGCGGCCAATGCGAACCTTATTTTCAAATGGCTGAAGGACCCGCGCTTTGCGCCCGAGGCTGATGCGTTCGATCAGGAAGCGACGTTTCTGCCGGTTGAGATCGAGGCTGATGCCGTCCACGAACCCGGACCAATCGACATGCCAACGTCGTCTCCATCTGCCACACTTTCGGCAAGCCGCGTAGATATCACCCTGTCGGATGGTCGGCGCATCCTGATCGAAGGGCCGACCGCGCTGGCTTGATTGAAGGGCAGGTCTTTTGGGGCGGTTCGAATGACGGCAAAGGAGGCATTTCAGGAGTACGGCCAACGGCCTTTTTCTGCCAGTAGCCCAAGGGTGGCGTAGGGATTTGGCGCTTTCGACAAAGAGCGGCCAAGCCTGGCCCGTTCGTCGCGAGTTGAGCGCCAAGCTTGCTCATGGGGGTCTGCCAGACCAGTTCGTAAAGTTCCTCGCGAGACATTGCCTCTGCGGAGCGGGTAACGATGTCATCCATGTGAGCCCTTTCTCTCTCGTAAATTCTCCATGAAATTGACTGCCGCCTTCGTACCACCCCTTTACTTGTACTTAAAGTTGTACATATATGGGCAAGCAAAGGAGAGTCGACATGGATGTTATGACCTACTCAGACGCACGAGCTCAACTGAAGGGAGTCATGGATCGAGCGATCCACGACAAGCAGGAAGTTGTCGTGACGCGCAAGAAGGGCGAGTCCGTTGTGGTCGTGTCCTTGGACACTTGGAACGCCGTCAACGAGACGTTGCACCTCTTGTCCACACCGAAAAACGCATCCCGCTTGCGCGCGTCGATCGCGCAACTCGATGCTGGAACTGGCGAAGAGCGTGAGCTGATCGAGTGAAGCTGGTTTTTTCCGATCAGGCCTGGGAAGACTATCAATACTGGGTCAGCACCAACGACAAGGTACGTGACCGGATCAACGAGCTGATCAAGCAATGCAAGCGGACCCCCTTCAAAGGAACCGGCAAGCCGGAACCGTTGAAGGGCGATTTGACCGGCTGGTGGTCACGGCGGATTTCTAAGGAACATCGAATGGTCTACCGGGTTAGTGGAACTGGCGACGGCCAAAGCCTAGAGATTGCGCAACTGCGGTTCCATTACTGAAAACCTGTAAGTTTGAACGACCTAGATGTGACGGGGTCGAACGTCTCAAAGCACTCTCGAATTTAACTCTAACTATGTCATTAAAGTTAACTCTATAATTAATGTTAATGACATAGATGACTTTAGAGTTAAACGCAGGCACTCTACCGCCATGAAGGTACTCACCTTCGCAAACCCGAAAGGCGGATCGGGGAAAACTACGTCCGCCATGCTCTTGGCTGAACAGATCGCTATTTCTGGTGGTCGCGTTGCGATTCTCGATCTGGACCCAAACGCCAACATCTTTGCATGGGCTCTGACCAGTCATTCGTCGCATTTTGTATGAACGTCTGGTGCGCGGACGAAGCGGCCTTGTGCTCACACCGCCATTGCTGATGCAGAGTCCATTCGCAGATGCGGCGACATCTCTTCTGCAATGCAGCAGGTTTCACCAGGGCGGACCTTCATACGTGCTCTGATCGTCAGAGTTCGAATCGACCTTTCGCTGCGCTCGGATTCGACAATCGAAACGCGGACAAAATGCATAAGGACGATTTGTCTCGATTGTCGGCACCCCGACCCAAACCTACCTATTGAAATCGCTAAACAAGTTGTATTGCCGCATACTCAGCCGCGACCGGCGACACCTGATTGGTATCGATAGAGATCCGAGACAAGAGATTGGCCGGAAGGGACGCCCATCCGTTCGCAGAACTCCGCCCAGACGACAGCGTATGGCAAGTCCTTGATCTCTTCCGTGACAACCAGTCGGGACGTGTAGTCGAGGTTGTTTTCCGCTGACTTCAACCCATCCCATGGGGCCAGTAGGCCCCATCGGAAGGTTTCTTCGTAAAACCACGCTAAGCAAGAACGAAGGCTGAACATGGCTTATGGCGTGGTGTTTTTAATCAGCTTGTAAGCTGTTGATCTACCAATACCTAGATGTTTTGCGGCCTGAGCGACGGATTTTCCTGCGCTGACGAGATCCTGGAGTGCTGAGATTGTCTCGGGTTGCAATGGTGGGCGCCCAGGGGTGCGGCCCTGCTTACGAGCGTTGATCAGGCCGTCTTTTGTGCGCTCGGAGATAAGTCGGCGCTCGAAATGCGCGATGGCCCCGAACACGTGGAATACGAGTTCGCCAGCGGCTGATGTCGTGTCGATCCGTTCCTCAAGGCTGATCAGGTTGATCTCTCTGGCCTTCAGGTCATCGACGGTTTCCAGCAGTTCCTTGAGCGAGCGGCCCAAGCGATCTAGGCGGATAACGGCGAGGGTATCGTTGGGCCGTGCCTGCTCAAGCAAGGCAGCCAGCCCGGGTCGGTTGAACGTCTTGCCGGAAATGACGTCCTCGAACACGCGAATAGCACCGTGTTGTAGCAGCCGATCTTTTTGGCCGGACAAGTCTTGGTCTGCGGTCGAAACCCTTGCGTATCCGAGAATGTCGCCGGGTCTGATCATTGGTCTTTGCACATCAAAACACGGCTTTACGTTCTGCTTCTAACGTAGTTGGCGATTGTCATAAAGCCAAAGGAGATGGCGACATAGATTGCCGTTTGGGTAAGCGTGACCCCAAAATCCAAGAAATAGCCAAAGCCAGCATAAATTGCGGTGGCGATGAGAGTGGCGAAAAACGCACCAAGAGCTGCTTGCTTCATAACGATATCCTGTCTCCAAAACGGCCGTTTTAGGGCTTGATTTCCAGCGGTTGCCGGGAGCGTGGCTTTCCGCATCATATATGTCTTTTATTGGTCTCTATAAAATTCGATGTCTTCAAACTTGCAACAACGTTTTGAGGACACCTTATGGCCCGTCGCCTACTTTCATCCCGCGCGCGTGCGGACCTCTTCGGGGTGCCGACAGATTACGAAGCCTTGGTCCGTCACTATCTGCTGACCGGGAATGACATTGATCTGATCCGAACCCGTCGTCGCGCCGAAAACCATCTTGGCCTTGCGGTACATATTTCTTTGCTGCGTTATCCCGGCCTTGGGTGGAGCGAAGACACCACCCCGCCAGCCGAACTGACCGCATGGCTCGCAGAACAACTTCAGATCAGCGCGTGTACTCTCGACGGCTACGCCGCCAGGCGAAATACGCGTCATGAGCACCATGCCCTCGCGATGCGCCATTTGGGATTGGCCCCTTTCGGAACTGAACATGTGCAGCAGGCGGAGAATATCGCCACGGCGGCGGCCTTCGCGACGGATCACGGCGTGAAGATTGTTGAGGCGCTGGCTGCGGTGCTGCGTAAGCACCGCCTTGTGTTGCCGAGCGTCGACACGCTCGAGCGTCTTGCGGTGAAGGGGCGCTCACGCTCACGGCGGGAGGCTGCTGCAGCGCTTTTTGATGCTGTTTCAATGGAGCAGCGCGCACAGTTACAGGCACGCTTGGTGAACGATCCGTCTGTCGGGCAAACGCGGCTGACATCGTTGCGGGGCTATCCGCATTCGACCAGCCCAGCCAGTATCACTGCGCTTTTGGATCGGCTCTTGCACCATGCTGTCGTTGTTCAGATCGAAGGTGCAAGTTACCGGCTACGTGGTCACACGGACCTCGTGCCCGAACACCTCCGGGCCAACGCACCCATTACACCGCCGCCCCCGCCTAAACGACGGGGAAGACCACGAAAGGAGAAACAGACAAACCTATAACCTGCCTTGTCACCAGGTCCCGAAAGTGGGGAAAATTACTTCGGCACTTCTGGGGATTTTTACTTCGGCATTGACACACGCTCCCGCAATCGCCAGGAGGAGGTCTGGCGTATGGGCAAGACCAAGGTTGGCAAGCTGATGCAGCTCTTTGGCGCGTCCATAGATGCCATGGCCCGCGCACAAGATCTGGGGCAAGATCCCTTTGCCGCGTTGGATGCGGATGTCGGGTGGGAAACGCTGTTGGGCAAGCGTGACGAAATCGTTGACTTCGGAGAGCTGGCAACCAGTGACCCGCTCGCTCTGGCGGCCGAGCGCAATGCCTATATGCGAAAGTTTGCCCCTGCCTTCCTTGAGGCTTTCGAGTTCAACGCCACCGATGCGGGGGATGATCTCAAGGGCGCGATCACCTTGCTGCGCGACCAGAACCGTACCGGAAAACGGAAGCTGCCCGATGATCCGCCGATGCCCTTCGCGGCTAAGCATTGGCCGTCTCTGATTGTCCAGAATGGTAAGCCGCTACGGCGTGTGTACGAAACCGCCGTTGTTTCCACCTTGCGCGAGCGCCTGCGCGCCGGGGATGTCTGGGTCGACGGCAGCCGTGAATATCGCCGGTTCGACAGCTACCTGCAGCCACGGGACAAAGCCGAAACCATCATGCGGGATGCTGGCTTCGAGACAGACCCGGAAGCATGGTTGTCTGATCGGCGGGCAACGATGGAGAAACGCCTTGAGCAAGTTGACCGCGCCCTGAAGCGCAATGCGCTTTCTGGTGTCCGCATTGAGCGCGGGCGGTTGAAGATTACGCCGCATGACGCGGTCACACCGCCCGCTGCCCTGCGCTTGGAACGGGCGATCGATGCCGTGATGGCTCGCATCCGTATCACGGAATTGCTCTGGGAGGTGAATGCGCAGACCGGGTTCCTTGATGCCTTCACCGACCTGCGGTCTGGCAAGCAGCACGATGAGCCAGCCGCCGTTCTGGCCACGATCCTGGCCGGGGCCACCAATCTCGGCCTGGAACGGATGGCCCATGCCTCATCGCGTGTCAGCCACGCGCAACTGACCTGGGCGCAGACATGGTACCTTCGGCCGGAAACATTCGCGGATGCCTTGGGGCGTATCGTCGACGCCCATCATAGTTTGCCCTTTGCGCAGCACTGGGGCGCGGCGGAGCACAGCTCATCGGACGGCCAGTTCTTTGCTGCCAATCGCGGCAGTGGGCTCATCAACGCGAAATATGGTCCTGATCCCGGTCTGAAAATCTACTCCTTCCTGTCGGGCCAGTACGGATCCTTCCATTCCAGCGTCATCGGGGCGACGGCAGGCGAAGCACCTTTCGTGCTTGATGGCCTCCTGAGCAACCCGGCCAGCTTCGACCCGCTCGTGCATTACACAGATACCGGCGGCGTGTCGGACCATGTCTTCGCCCTGTTCCATCTCTTGGGGATGACCTTTGCCCCGCGCCTACGCGACTTTCCAGACCGGCGGTTGGCCTGCTTTGGAAGCGCGAAGGCATGGCCCACCCTGTCCTCCCTCATCGGGAGGCCAATCAACGAAGAGGTAATCCGACAGTATTGGGGTGACATCATGCGGCTCGCGGCCTTGTTCGTCGGCGTCGAGACCAGCACGATCTTACGGTTCCAGAAGGTTACAGTCCGCTTCTTCGCGAGGTTGACCGGGTCGCCCTCGGCCCCTGCGCTGAACGGATAGCGGTCGACCTCGTCGCACAAGAGCAGCCGGATCGGGCGGCTCGCCAGCCCTGAGGGTGCGTTGGCGCCCACAATGGTCAGATGCCCGCCCGGGAACCGTTTGTGCAGGATCTTGTTGTTGCCGTCCCGCGAGCGGGGATCTGCAATCTTGCCCTGCAGGCAGGGCGTGTCGCGCGCCATCGGCGAGAAGCGGTCTTTCGACCAGGTTTCCGCATCCCGTTCGGTCGGCATCACCACCATGATCGGCGCCGGATCGTGGTCGATGTGATAGCCGACCATATTAAGGATCGACTCCGACTTGCCGATTTGGCTGCTCGACATGATCACGACGGTTTCGGCTGCCGGATCCGAGATCGCATCCATAATCCCGCGCTGGTATTCCGCGCGGCTCGTGCGCCACTGGCCAGGCTCGGCGCTGGCCTCAGAGCTGAGACGGCGGTTCTGATCGGCCCAATCGCTGATTGTTAGGTCCGGCGGCGGCTTCAGCACCGCCAGCGCCTTCGCCACCGTCCGCTTCAGGATCGGTGACCCATTCAGAGTGAGCGCACTCCGCGAGGTCAATGTCGGCTTCAAGTTCAATGTCTGGCTGCGCGAGATCATCGAGCACCTCGCGGATGGCGGCGCGGATCAGGTTCCGGGTGTCTCCGACGGTTGATTGTTCAAAGGCTTGTGGTGCCAGCCGGTCAGGCAGGGCCAAGAGGCGGGTTCTGAGAAGCGCCAGCACGGCGATCCAGGCCGCCTCGATCTGTTCGGCGGCGATCAGCGAGCGGCGCTTTTCTTCGGCTTCCATCTCGGCAAGGTCGGCCCGCGCCCGGATGAAGCGCGCGCGTTCAGCGGCATAGTCCGGTGCTCCCGCCTGCGCCTTCAGCGCCTGATCACGCAGATAGCGGACATAGCCACGCACAGACCCGATCAGATCATACTGGCCGCGTTCGGCCTTCGGGATTACACCCTCGCGGCTCAGTTGTTGGACCCGCCGCTCCGAGAGGTCGAGCAGGCGCGCGATCACGCCGATGGGCTGGGTGGCGGATGACATTCGCAGACCTCGAGAGTGCGATTAACCGTATGTAATTGCGTCGAATTCACTGGATAAGCCTCGCCACTAGAGCGAAGCTCAAGACAGCACCCAACGCAATTCAGGACGCATCGAGATGAGCCACCGACCAACAGCCCAAGACGCGTTTATCGCCAAGAAGGCTGCGATCGACACGATGCTCGCGCGGCTTCAGGCGCTGAGCGCAGAGCACTTCAACACCGACCCCGACGAGGTCCATTGGGGGCATGTCGGCAACCTCGACTATTACGCCGAGCTCCTGAAGCGCATCACCGACAGTGCCTTCAAGGAAGGCGAACACGCGGAGTAGACCCCATGGAAACCACCAGCATTCGGCTCCCCATCCGAAACCTGCCCGAACACTTCGACCGCAGCCGCATCACCGTCGTCCTTGAAGAGATCGAAATGGCCCTGATGGACGATGGGGGCGTTTACGGCAGAACCTTCGCGGACAGCTTCACCATCACCGTCGAAGTCCCGACCCATCAGCTGATGGATACCGCCAGCTGCCTGAAAGACCTCGGCCTGATCTAGCCCTCGGGTTTTGCCACCCGAATGGCCTCGAAGAGCCGCCGCAGCAGGAACGAGCGGATTATGCTCACGCCTGTGAACAGCAAGCCCATTTGCAGATTTTGTGCGAGCGTCGTGTGCAGCCCAAAGATCGGAAAGATCAGGATTTGTGTCATGACCGCGACGCCGTAACCGACGATCACGTTGGTGATCGCTTCAATCAGTGACATGAGGCGGGACTGTTTCATGCGGCCTCGCGCTCTGCCTTCAGCGCCTCGAAAGTGGTGTCACTGCCCTCAAGCGACGCCTGCTTGCCGGTGAACTTCTGCCAACGCGCAACCGCCACATCGACATAGGCCGGGTTCAGCTCGATCCCGTAGCATACGCGCCCTGTCGTCTCGGCCGCGATCAGCGTCGTCCCGGATCCCATGAAGGGTTCATAGACCGCCTGCCCGGGGCTCGAGTTGTTCAGGATCGGACGCCGCATGCATTCGACGGGTTTTTGCGTGCCGTGGACGGTCTTTTCGTCCTGATCCTTGTTGGCAATCTGCCAGAGCGTGGTTTGCTTGCGGTCGCCCGCCCAATGGCCCTTGCCGGATTTGCGCACGGCATACCAGGCAGGCTCATGTTGCCAGTGGTAATCTCCCCGGCTCAGAACCAGCCGATCCTTCGCCCAGATGATTTGGGACCGGATCGTGAAGCCCGCGACCTCAAGGCTTTCCGCCACGGTCGCCGCATGCAGCGCGCCGTGCCAGACATAGGCGACATCGCCAGGGAACAACGCCCAAGCCTCGCGCCAGTCAGCGCGGTCATCGTTCAGCACCTTGCCGGTGCGCTTGGTCTTGGCCGCCCCCGCCTGATTGCGCCAGCTTGGGTCGTAATCCACACCGTAGGGTGGATCGGTCACCATCAGCAGCGGTTTCACTGTGCCGAGCAGCCGCTCGATATCCGTGGCGACCGTGCTGTCCCCGCAGAGCAGCCGGTGGTTGCCCAAGACCCAGAGATCACCCGGCCGACTGACCGGATACTCTGGGGTTTCCGGAACATCGTCCTCACCCTCTTGCGGGCCAGTGTCGTCCTCGAGGCTCGACATCAGCGCGTTCAACTCGTCCTCAGTGAAACCCGTCAGCCCGAGGTCAAAATCCGCCTCGAGCAGATCCGCTAGTTCGAGGTTCAAGAGGTCCTTGTCCCACTCGGCGTTTTCGCTGGAGCGGTTATCCATGATGCGGAAGGCGCGTGCTTGGCTGACCGTCAGCCCTTTGGCGATATGCACCGGCGCGGTTTTGAAGCCGAGCTTGCGAGCCGCTTCCAGCCGCGTGTGCCCGGCGAGTACCACCATCGCCTCATCCACGACGATGGGCTGCCGCCAGCCGAACTCCTGGATCGAGGCGGCGACCGTCGCAATCGCCTGCTCGTTGCGGCGCGGGTTGCGCGCATAGGGAATGATCTGCTCGAGCGGCAGGTCGACGACGTCCATGGTGATGTCCTTGGAATGCTCTCGAAACGAAATGGGGTCGGATCCCCATTTCGGTTCAGGCGGGTTGTGTCAGGCCGTCAGGCCTTTGTTTCCTTGAGATTTCGCCCGAAGCGAAACGAAACGGGTATTTTCAGGGGTGTCACTGGGAAACCCTCGGGCGTCGCCCCCCCGTATACGTTTGGGGCCAGGAAGGACCCGCGAATTCAGTGGGTTAGCGCGCTGGATACCAGCTGGACCCTTTGATGGACCCCGGAAGCCAGAGAAGTATCCACCAACAAAAACGGGGAGAGCCGTCTTCCAACGCACTCTCCCCATTCTGCCTTATGAATAGCACAGGAATGTTGCACGTGTCGAACACAAAAGTGTTGCAACATATTGGTTATAAGTCAGGATTCAATCGGCGATGAAGATCCCTACCTGTCGTGAAAAATGGTACAGATTTCGCAGCGACCCAGACATTCTCACCAGTTCTAGGATTGCGCCGCTGACCTTCGTTGCGATGGCGGACACTAAAAACACCGAACCCGCGTAGCTCAATACGACCCCCAAGTTCGAGATGGCCCGAAATCGTATCAAACACTGACGCCACAACCTTTTCTGCGTCGGCATTTGTTAGATAGTGGTTTTCTTCCGCAAGTAGCGCCACCAATTCACTTCTTTTCATAATTCCCCCCTCAGCCCCAAATGCAAAGCACTTCAGCAATGCGGGCAAGTCCTAGAAGACCCGCCCGCCCGATTTGAGTCAATCAGCGTTTAGACGCGATGCGATCTTGGCTAGGGCAAGCTTGTGCTTTCGCCATGCTGTTGTGCGGTCAACCCCCAGTTCATAGGAGATCTCCTTCCAGGGACGCCGAGCCGCCCGAGACCAGATCAGCTTGCGCTCGGCCACCTCAATCCAAAGCACCCAATCGAAGGTCTGCTCAAGCCGTGTGATCGACGCCGCCGACGGCCAGACCCGCATCGGCTGCGGCTCCATCGCAGCGATCTCACGGCTGGTCCGTGCGATGTCAGGCCAGGCGTTGAAGTACCCCTTTGCCTTGACCGGTGGCAGCTTGCGCAGCGTGCGGAACGCTTCTTCGAAATGATCCGCGACATCGTCGGCGGTCCATGTCCCTCTCTCACCCATGGCGCACCTCCCCAGCGGGGCGTGGCCCATAGAGTTTTGTGCCTAATTGCTCGACCAGTTCACGTTCCGGCCAGGTCAGGCGTTGGTCGTCGACGCTGACAGCCAGCAAGCCCTGTTCGTGCCAACCGTCCCGTTTGACCTGATCGGGATCACGGCGGTGTCCACCATAGCCTCTGGGTGTAAACCTCATGCCACACCTCCCCGGGTCTCAATGGCCCAATGCAGGATGGCGATGGCGTCCGCCTCATTGTCATCCGCGGGGCTGAACCCACGACGGCAGGCAGCATCGATCATCGCCTGCTTGTTGGCGTTGCCCTTGCCGGTGGCGTGGCGCTTGATCGTGCCCACTGGCACGCCCTCATAGGGAATGCCCCTCAGCTCGCCCCAACTGGTCAATGAGGCCATTAGACCTCCATAAACATGGGCTGCGTCAGTACCAGCGTGGCGGCGAACTTCTTCGAACCAGATCGTTGCAATCGGTCCAGACAGCCGATCAAGTTCCGTTAGCCAGTTGGTGAACCGCAGATAACGCATACCACCGCCATCGTAGCGGCCGGGTTTGAACGACGCTGTCCCGCTGGTGATCAGGCCGTCAAAGCCACGGATGGCCCAGCCGGTGGTCGTGCCCAGATCAAGCGCAAGGATGCAGCGCGGGGTTTGTGTGGGTTGGGTCATGCAGACCTCCTCTTCGATTTGATGAGCAAGGCGAGAGGGCTGGCCGGTGAAGGCTGCGGTCTCGCCAGGCCCCAAAGAGTGGTCTGGTCAGGTAAGGCGCAGGGCGACGAGGCCGCCCGACACTTCTTTCAATTCCTTCAACAGGCCAATTTGAAAGAAGTTAGCCTGTAAGGGTTTGAACTATATGTATAATATACCTTCTTTCAATATTATTTATATTTCAATAGGTACCTCTCCCTCCATCTCATCGCGCGCGAGAATACACACATATACATGTGTCCCCTTGAAAGATTGAAAGAAGTGAAAGAAGTCAAAAATCCATTCCTGAACAGCAACTTAGATCCCGACTTCTTTCAATTGAAAAAAATCCCGTTTTGAAAGAAGTCCATTGTTCACGTCAGGATCCGATAGACCATGGCCCTGCGACCACCTGTGTCGCGCATGCCGGTGGTGATTTCACCACTTTCTATAAGCGTTTCGAGGATCTCATTTCGGTCGCGTGATTTCAACCACTGCGATGCCCGTGTCACCTCGGATTTGGTAATCCCGCTTGATCCAGCTGCACGGATGACTTCCTTGAGCCGCTTTAAATGGGCCTCTGTTTCGGTATCTGCAACATGCCGCTCCACCGCCGCAATCGTCCGCCGCGCATAATGGCGCACAAAATCAATGGCCCAATCTGCGGCCGAGAGATCGATCGCAGGGTTTGTCGGATCGCGCCCAACCGCCACAATCAGCGCCAGTTTCAACGCGTTCTCCCCGATACGGGCCAGGATCGCCGTGAAGGCCGTTCCGCTTGCCGCGCGCAACTCACCCGTCAGCTTTGCGCTCAGCGCTTTGAAACGCGCCCGAGCCTCCTCGGTCATGGGCACGATAGTCGGGTTCACAACAGTGTTCTGATCCGCCGTCTTGCCTGCAAGATTGCCTTTCTGGTGCCCACCGCCAGAGGCCACGCTTTGCAACCCGGCGATCAGCGCGGGATCAGCTTGGCGCATGCCCACGGCGATGTTCTCGTCTGGATAATCCTCATCACTCGGCAGGATCAGAAAGCGCGCAAGCGAGCCATCGACGACGTTTGCACCCTGCAATGCGCCCCAGAAGTGCAAGGGCGTCGTAGTCCCATAGACACTCAGGCAGGGTTGATTGATATCCCGCCGCTCGTTTGAACCATCACGGTTGGCATATTCCGCACCGAGGAAAATCCCGCCCGCGGCCGTGTAAAGCTCGGTCATATTGTCGAGGATTTCAGTGATGTGGCGTGGACTGCGCCGCCGGTCGGCCGCCGCCGCCAAGAACATGCCAAACTCATCGATCTGGAACAGGATCGCAGGCTGGCGATGCAGCGCGGTCAACAGCCCCGCACCGGAGGCAATCTTGTTGCCGCCCAGATGATGGGCCAGCCCCGCCTCGAACAAGACCTCGTTGATGATCTCGCGGGCGTGGTTTTTGCCTGATCCGCTATCCGCAATGCCCACGACATAGAGGTTCGAGCGCAGGTTGCTCTCGGTGCTATACTGCCGCCCCATGAGCGCACCAATCGCGCAGAGACTGGCGCCGAGCGACAAAAGCGGCTGCGGACGCCGGGCTGTCGACAACATGTAATCGGTCAGATCCCCCACCAACCCGTCCGGCATGACCAGCGTGAATGTCGAGGTGGCCGAAGGTTCATCATCAACCTCGGACTGCTCTCCCAGCTTGGACAAGAGATCCGCCGCTGGATGCTCGCCATCGGAAACAGTGGCCCCATCAAGGCGCAGATCGCTTCCCGGCTGCCAGCCGCGCTCCATGGCGAGGTGGTAGATCGTGCCGGCGCCAATCCGGTCGGGCTTAAAGCTGGCCCAGGCCTTAGCGGTCGCCGCGGACACATCCTTTGCGGCCTGCGCTGACCAGCCAGCAAAGACATCGCCCCCGGCGTCACCAAGCGCCCCCTTCAGCGCCATGCCAATCCGTACCCAGCTGTCATAATCCAACTCCGCATTGGGCAGCCATTTCAGCGCGGCCTCAATGGCGGGCAATGTTCCCATCTGACTATGGGCCTGAAGGTGCTCCGTGGCAGGTGATCCTGTCGCAAGGCCACGTTGGTGCAGATGTTCGGGCAACAGCGTATAGGCCTCATCCAGAAAGGCGCGTGCCATCTCTGCGGTAATCTCAGGCAGCTCCGTGATATCGAGATCAGCCAGCCCCTCCTCTGGCCAGGCATAGGGCGCGCCAGTGTCCGGGTGGTTGGCGTAGGCCACGAACTGCTGCCCGAGGCAAAGCACCTCCAGCGGATGACGTTTAATGCCCGGGAAAGGGGTTTCTGTGCGATAGATCAGCATCCGCTTTGGCGCCTTACCGATGCGCAGCGCCGGCGTGTCCCCCAGCCTCGCGCGGGCCAGGTGCTCGATCTGCAGCGCCAGTTCCGCATCCTCAACGACGTCAATATCAACAGCCGCAACCGCTCCGCCAACAAGCCCGATGCCACACTCGGGCCAAGCCGACCACGTCGTAACCTCCACCTCCGTGGTCGCACGCTCGGTGTGCCGGTTCCACTCGGGATAATCTGCCCACGTCCCGCGCTTGAACTGGCCAGGTTTTTTTGTGCCCGGACCGATCGGCAGGATGCCATAGCCATTTGTGACCAGCCGTGCGCCGAAGCGCGCCATATACGATGTATTAACCATCAAAGGGGCACCTCCGGGGTCATGGCGTCGAGCCGTGTGCGGTCTTGTCCCGCCAGCGCGCGCAGTTGGTCGCAATATCCGGTGATGACCGCATCAAGAAAGCGGTCCCACTCGGTCTCAGTCAGGGTGGCGAGATCCGATTTTCCGATACTCTCGAGGTATTCGCCACCATATTGGCCGCCAACGCTCATTGCCTGCATTTCATTCGGGGTGGGATCGATCATACCTGTCCTCCTGTGACTGATGTCCTGACAGGTGCGTGAACAGAGGTGTTTGCGGCTTTGGTCCCGCCGCTTGTCCGAGACGGTGAATATCGGGTTGAACCAACCAAACCCGCGAGGTTCCCGGTGGCAGACGGCGCAGAGGCCGGAGTTGATGTGGCGCATGGATCAAACCTGTAGCCGGAGATTTCAAGAAAGCGGCCAGACGGGCGCACCGAGATCGCGGTTGGCCGGGCCAGTTGCCCCGCCTGCGCAATGGCATCGTCGACAGAGCGTGGCATCGGGGAGCCCGGCGCGCGCTTGCGCCACCACTCGAGCGCCTTCTGGCGCGCATAGCCTTGATGCGCGACACAGACCCATTCGTTGTAGGACTTGAGCCCGCAGCTATAGGTGACCTTCATTGAGGGCAGCCCGCCGCGCTTGTCATGACGGCTGTAGGACACACCATGCACTGGCAGCCATTGGACCTTCGGAGACAAAACCGGGAGCGTGGCCGCTGTAGGGGCGATCTTCACCTCACGTGCTGGAAAGACATAGCCACAATCAGGGCATTCCGTCGCCGAGAGCGCCATGATGCTGTCGCACTCGGGGCAGACCTTTGTGGGGGCCTCGCCACCCTCGCCATCGCCTGGGCGTTTCGGGCGGACCAGATCGATCGGCCCGTGGCGGCGGACATTGCCCGCAAAATCGAGGACCAGGCAGTTTTTCTTGCCCGGCGCGAGGCGCGTGCCGCGACCAACCATCTGCACATAAAGCCCTGCGGATTTGGTAGGGCGCAGCAATGCTATGAGATCGACGGCCGGCGCGTTGAAACCGGTGGTCAACACGCCCATCGAGGCCAGCGCGCGGATTTCACCGCGCTTGAAGGCCGCGATGATGGCATCGCGCTCCTCCTTTGGCGTATCCCCAAAGATCGTGCGGCAGGTGATACCTTGACGCGCGAACTCTTCGGCCACATGGCGTGCGTGATCCACACCTGAGCAGAACGCCAGCCAGGATTTGCGGTCTTTTCCATGGGTGATGATCTCGGCAACGGCCGCACGCGTCGTCGCGTCCTGATCGACTGCGGCTGCCAGATCACGGGCAATGAAGTCGCCCGCACGTGTACCAACCTTCGAGACGTCGAGCCGCGTATTGGGCTGTTTCGACACCAGTGGGCTGAGATATCCTGCATCAATGAGATCACGCACCGGCGCCTCATAGGCAATGTCAGTGAAGAGTGCGTCCTTGCCCTCATGCAGCATGCCGCTGCCTGTCCGGAACGGTGTGGCTGTAAGGCCAATTACCTTCAGCGCGGGGTTGATCACCTGCAGCGCGTCCAGAAAGCGCCTGTACATCGTGCTGGAATTGCCCGGGATGAGATGGGCCTCATCAATCAGCACCAGATCGGTGTGGCCGATCTCATGGGCACGGCGATGGATTGATTGGATGCCAGCAAACAAAACACGGGCCTGCGCCTCACGTTTCCCCAAGCCCGCCGAATAGATGCCCGCGGGCGCCTCAGGCCAAAGCCCGATCATCTCGGCATGGTTCTGCGCGATCAACTCGCGCACATGGGTCACGATTAGGATGCGCTGATCCGGCCAAGCCTTCAGCACGCCTTCGATGAAGGACGCCATGACGAGCGACTTGCCGCCAGCTGTCGGGATCACCACCAGAGGGTTACCCTTGTTGTTCTGGAAATAGCCGTAGATCGAAGAGATCGCAGCCTCTTGGTATGGGCGCAGGGTCAACATGGTGCGGCCTCCGTATTGCGGGCGTCATTTGACCAGGAAGCGCCATCATTCATGCGGTAGGTGACGATGTCGTCTCCCGCATCGATGACCTCACCCGGCACGAGATCGGGGATGAAGAGATGTCTGCCGCAGGCGGCCCGCTGCTCAGCCGGCGCCAGAATTCTGTCATGACGCGCGCAGTGCCATCCGCCATCGACAGGCGTCGCATGCAGACAGGACCGACAGGTCACAGCGGCCCCGCCACCCTCATGACAGGCAGCATGGTGATCGCAAAAACGACATTCAAACCAAGCCGGGTCCTCGCTGATCCGTGCAGGCGGATGCTGGGCGAAGATGACCCTGTCAGCCTTCTCCAGAAGGCGTTCGGCCATTGCAGGATCGGCCTCAACCCGTTCGATATGCAGCGCGTCCGTGTTCTTGCAGACCGCCATGTAGAGCGCGCGGGTGATACCGGTCAGGTACATGTAAATCTGCATCTGCGCAGCGTGCTGTGGCTTCGATGCCACCACGCCTTTTGCAGTCAAATCGGCAAAGCTTTTTACGCCATGCGTTTTGAATTCCAGCACATGCCAGGTTTTTGGCGCCTCAAGCAGACCAAGGGCGACGCCATCCAGAGAGCCGCCAAAATGACCGCCATGGGCCTCCACGCGGATTTGCCGTCCTGTTTCCGGATCCAGTTCCAAAACAGTCGCCCCGGTGGCGCGCAGGTTGCGCACCATACGGTCTTCTTCAAGCTGGCCGGTCTCAAACAGACGCAGCAGGCGGCCAGAAAAGCGTGACGGCGTCACCCAGCGGAAATCATACCAGAGCGCGCGTGCGCAAGATTTACCAATGATGGATGCGCCGAGATGGTCGCGGAAGCCATCGCCCTGGCGGGCCTCGTAATCGGCGTAGATCGCCGACAGTGTCGGCGTAGGTGGTGCGGGAAGATCAGCCATCACAACCCCTCCCGTTCGCTGCGGGCTTGGGCTTCGGCCAGAATGCCGCTCCAAGTTTCCGGGTCGTGGCGCTCACGCAGGACGCCGATCAGAGCATCTTTCAGCTTTTCACGGCGACGGCGGCCGGTGCCTTTGGCAAGCAATTCTGCCCGTTCACGGCACAGGTGGCGCAGCGCGGTTCTTGCCCGGTGGAACCAATCAGGGTCGATGGGCTTTTGCCCCCGTTGGCGTGCCAGATCAGCAGTAGCAATCTGCGTGCGGATCTTGGCAATATCGTCGTCGAGTTCGATCAACCGGCGCTGGTCATCAGGCAAGCCGGGGCTGATCACGGCCCGAGGAGCCGCGTTATGCAGGTCAGTCATAGGAATATCCTCAGATGGGTTTGGGCGCTGCCCCGTCAGTCAGGGATGCGGAGCAGCGCGAATGATCAGCCCTTCTTGTTCCAGGGCGCGGAGGCCATCTTGGGCGGCGCGGAAGCGGCCTGCGTTGAGGGCGGTGCTGCTGGGGTTGCAGCAGGCTTTGCGGCGGCTGCAGGAGCGCCTCCACTTTCAGGCGGCAAATAAGCAATGGCATTGCTCTCGCTGTAGCCGTTCTTCGGCGGCTTGATCTTTACCTGGATCGTCATCGGGATCAGGTGCAGTTCCTCGCTGTCGCTGACATGCATCCGGCCCGTCGCATGGCAGATGGCCGACAGCGTCCGCTGTGCAATCTCGACCGTGGTGGGGTTCGGGTTCACAAGGTTCAGCTGATCAAAGATCTTCCGCCCTTTATGCTGGCCGTCCAAAATATCCAGCATCAGCCAGAGAAACTGCCCCATACCGTTGCGGGTCACGCGCATTTCGCTCTCGACGATCTGAGCTCGGTATTTACCTGCGGGCAGCAGCTCATAGGGGGTGGTGGGTTCAACGCTGGTGGCGTCAAATGACGTATCAAAACGTGCCATGGTCGTATCCTTTCAAGGCAATCATTGGGATTGGGGCATGGCTGCGAGGAACTCTGACCACGAAAGCGGCAGAGTGTCCGGCAGGCCGTAACGGTTTTTGGCGAGGAAGGCGGGGCGCTCCTCGGTGTGCATGACGCGCGCACCGGACCCGAGCGCCCGGGTCACCTTCTTGTTGAAGCCGACATCGGATTTGGCGACTGAGATCTGGTAGTTGGCAAACAGCACCACATCAGAATGCTCCTGCAGAAGCGCAGAGGCGCGGGTCTGCAACTTGATCACATACCGATCGTAAGGCTCATGCTCAGGGCTATCGAACCGCTTGATGTCGTTATGGGCGATCTGGATGACCACCATGCCCTTCCGGTCGCGCAGCGCGTTCAGCTTATCGAGATATTCGCGCCAGATGGTCAGCGCCTCGGCATAACCCTTGCCAAAGCCCGGGGTTTCGATCGACTGCCAGCCATTGCGTTTGCAGGCCTCAGCCCAGATCAGCGGCTCGAGCCAGTCGACGCTGTCAACCACGACCGTGCCGTAGTCGTGATCTTCCTCCAGCAATGCCTCGAGCGCTTCCGCGACTTCGGCATAACTGGTCGCCAACGGAAAATGCGGGACCTGCAGTTTGCCAAGACCATCCTCGGTCATGATGAACACCGGCGCGCCCGCGTCAGCGGCAAAGGTCGATTTACCCACTCCTGCCACCCCGTGGATCAGGATACGCGGTGGTTGGAGCACCGAGCTGGTGCGCAAAGATGCAAGAGAAATAGCCATCAAACTTGCTCCTCGCCCACTACCAAGCGGAACTTGGGCTTGCCGGTCCGGACCGTACGCGCAGGCTCAAAACCCTTGCGCCAGCTTTCTGGCAGCGCCGTGTATTTGCGCTCAGACACTTTCAAAGTGGTTTCGATGAACTCGGCTGGGTCCTCGCCTGCTGAGGCGATGTTTTCGGCGATCTGGGCGAGTTGCGCCTGATCCCAAGTGATGCGCTTAGGTAGGTCAGCGATTACGACGACTCCATTATCCTCGAACCGGATGGTGCCCGTTTTCTTTTCTTCATGATTGCGACACTCAGAGGTCCGGGCCGCATAGCGGACTTCAAGCGCGAGCGCGAACCGCTCTGTCACCGTTTTCATACGATCGGCGGCGACATCGATTTCCGCCTGTATCGCGACGAGCAGACTTGACGGCATGAGAGCCAGATCTGTTACGGGCATACTGAGCATGTCATCCACGCTCGGGGTGTTTTGGGGAAAAGACATAGTAGATGGATCCTATTAGAAGAACTCAGTGGGCTGAGATCAGCCTTTCTGAAATGGAAGGTGAGGGGGGCTTGGGCCGCGCGATAGCGCGATACTCAAAGAGATTTGGGCCGAGACGTTCCTGAACGAGGTGCACTAGATTTTGATCAGAGGCCCGCTGGGCAGCCTCAGCAACGCTGCGCAACGAAGTCTGCTGGCGGGGTGTAAGGCGCGACATGAGCGATGCTGTATCAACCGCCAAAAAACCGCGGTGATAGCTGATCGCTGCCCCCGCATCTGCCAGCGAGACCCAAGCGTAAAAGCCAATGTCATCGCGGATCTGCGACGTCATCACGACACCTGTGCGGTCTGAGGGGTGTCTCCTCCGCGCAAGGCTTCGGCCTCAAAGGTCATGATGTCCTCAAGGCGGTAAATGACCCGCCCGCCAAGTTTAAGGTAATTGGGCCCCTCGCCAGACCAGCGCCATCGCTCAAGCGTTCGATGAGAGATTGCCCAGCGTCTTGCCAGTTCCTTTTGGCTAAAGCAGAATTTTGACTGCATCTTTGTCTCCTGTCTGTGTTACTCGGAAACAATGCAAAACGCAGAAGTGGGATGTCGTCGGGATCGAAGTGGGATGCAGTGCCGGATGAAAGCATCGTCAAAGATCAACGCTTTAAAGCTCAGTAGGGGTGGGTATCCGGCAACCATCCCACTGCCTATCCCACAGTCATCCCAAGGGGAGGCTGGGTAAGCGGCCCTTATTCGAAGCGTAAGCGGTAGTTGCCGCGTCTGTCGGACTGAATCAATTCGCGCCAGTCGGGTTTGGATTTGAAGACATCCACCATTTTTAGGCTCCGTGATCCCGCTAGTGTGAGGATGGTCTTGCCGTTTTGCCAAGGCTCACCTGCCTCAGCTGCAGAATGGAGCGCCCGCACGACTTCGGCCTGGATGGCGCCAAGCTGGAAACAAATGCCGCGGCACCGTACTTCACGATAGCCAGCGGTGTAGATGAATCCTTGCTCTGGGGTCTTCTCATCGCCGGTGTGAAATCCAGATTTGATTTCATAGCGATCGCGCTCATGGCGTTGCATCAGAAGGTCACCAATAACAACATATTGCACCGCATTCGTTTCTGGAAAGGCTGCATACCCACATCGTTCATGACGGAATTCATTCAGGTAAATTTCACCGCAACGAAAAAGCTGGAAGACATCAGAAGCGTGCAGATCGAGCAATCCGCTAAACACCCGCTCTTCATAGGGCACCCGGAACCGCGCCCCATCGATGTCAGCGTCATAGTCGCCAAACTCTAGGAGTTGATTAAAGACCCGAATGGACAGGCGGACGTGGTTGTTTTCTGCGAGGTAGATCAGATCGTCTTCCTCAACCGACCAGCGCCGAAGGATCTCTGGTAGCGAATAATACGCCTTCTCAATCCGCATGACTGCCTCCTTTTTCCACTCCAAATGTTCTAGTATTGTTCTATATCCTTGACGATCCTATATCAATCATATCTTATCCCATTATATCCACAACTGGATGGGGATAAGATGACTTCGCATCATAGTTTAGCCGACCGACTGCAGGCGCGCGCTGACCAGCTCGGGCTTAGTCCTGCGCATGTTGCTGAGATGGCTGGGGTTAATCGTTCCTTCGTCTATGACATCCTGCGAGGCCGCTCATCTCGGCCTGGGTTGGATCGGTTGATGGAGGTCGCACGCGTCCTCAGAGTCGAAGTCGATTGGCTGATCCACGGCATTGGTAACATCGAGGGGCCATTCCCTATCTTGGAGAACCCCGACGAAACCTTCGTGCCGATCGCGCAAGCTCCCGTGAGGCCCTCGATGGGTGGCGGTTCTGTGGCCCTAGAAGACGATGATGAACCAGGCCGCGCCTATCACTTCCGGAAGTCGTGGATCAAACAGAGCCTGAAGGCTTCGCCCACCCATCTCCGGATCATGAAAGTTGAGGGCGATAGCATGGAACCCACGCTCTTTGATGGGGACACCGTTCTCGTCGACATGGACCGCAAAGCGCCAAGCCCGCCAGGTATCTTTGTTCTCGATGACGGCATAGGACTTGTCGCCAAACGCCTGCAGCACGTTCCGAATAGTGAGCCACCGGCGGTGCGCGTGATTTCGGACAACAAACACTACCCCGAATACGAGCGCATCGCCGATGAAATTAACATAATTGGACGGATTCGTTGGTTCGCACGGGAGATTTGAAATGATCGAGTTCTGCTCCCTCGCTGACGATGAACCAGCCTTGAGTTTCTCGCCGCTTTTGCGTGGGGTACTGAAAACCTCCGCCTACGTCGAGGAGCATGGTTCCATCGGCCTCACCCCGTCCAAAGCCTTCAAGCGCAATTTCGTTCACTGGGCCGCGGCAGAATTCGACTGGCCAGGGCATAGCGAGGTGGACCTCTTCGCTGTCAACAAAGTACTCAACGAACATGACTTCATGCCGCTGGCGGATATTCACTTTTTGTTAATCACTTTGAAGATGGGGCGGCACTACAAAGGAAATTTCAAGCTTACGAGGTCAGGGGTGGAGCTGGCCGATCAGCCCGGATATCTGTTCGGCATCATCACCCCGTTTTACCTTTTTGAAATCGATCATTCGGGTTGGTCACGGACCCCGGACCAAGTGCTGCCGGGCAACTGGGACGTCTTCCTTAATGTTCTCAACGTCGAGGCCGAGGACGGCGCAGCGGGCGCCCACCTGCGACAGATTTTATTCGGTGAATCAGAGCCCAGCCCCTTTCCACGCTACGATGAGATGATGGGCAGTCTTTACACTCAGGTCCTGCGTCCTCTCGTCTGGACAGGCTTGCTTCAGGAAACCCGGCTCAATGGGTCGTTTCGCTCGCAGGACAGCCTGTTCACCAAGACACCGCTTTGGAAGGCCGCCCTGAAACTTGACACAGATTTGGTGGTCCAATCCGCGACACGGCACTGACGGGCTGCACGCTACAAACCCGATCCTGCACGCAGCATTCCGCACCAGCCCCGCAACACTTTGTTTTAACTTGAATACCGGCGTCGCTTGAAGCTCAGATAGGGCAACAACCCGAAAGGCGCTTCAATGCTTCATGATATCTCCACCCCGATTTCGGGTCCCAATCCCCTATGTCCTGAGCGCATGTCAGCAGACGCGCGCCTCGAAGAAATTGGCCGCATCCTCGCTGCAGCCGTGGTTCGGCTGACCGCCGAACAGTCCAGAGATTTATCTTCTGAGAACGGAGACAGTTTCGTGGACTTCTCGCCCCGAAAGAGCGGTGGTCGTCGCACAAAACATATCCGCATCGGAGGAATTCATGAAGCATCACGATAAGATAGCCTCAACATTACCAGGAAGCGATCCAAGCCTGGACCAGACGGTGCTGTCGCGCATGGCCGCCTTGAAAGCGATGTCGGTCAAGGAACTCAAAGCCCAATGGGAGAAGCTGATTGGCACTTCGGCGCCGAACAACAGCCGGGCATTTCTTGAACTTCGGATCGCCTATCGGATCCAGGAGCTGACCTACGGCGGCCCAGATCGGGAAACCCGCCGCATGCTGGATCTGCTTGCCGACGAGGTCGAAGGCCACGCCCGGCGCAAGCATCAGATCGCCGATCCCCGCAATCCCGTGACGGGCACGAAATTGCTCCGCGAATGGGACGGCGTCGAGCACACCGTGACCGTGCTGAAGGACGGCTTCGATTGGCGGGGCCGCAAATTCAAGTCCCTCTCCGCCGTCGCCCGCGCAATCACGGGCACGCGCTGGAACGGCTACCGCTTCTTTGGACTGCGCGAGCGCAAGCGGGAGGAGGCATGATGCAGGTGGAAACCCGCCCCAACCGTCGCCTGCGCTGCGCCATCTACACGCGTAAGTCGACCGAAGAAGGACTCGACATGGAGTTCAACACCCTCGACGCGCAGCGAGAGGCCTGCGAGGCCTATATCGCCAGTCAGAAGTCCGAGGGATGGGTGGCCACCCGCGACCGCTATGACGATGGCGGTTTTTCTGGCGGCAACCTTGAACGCCCCGGCCTGAAGCAATTGCTAGCCGACATCGACGATGGTCTGGTCGATGTCGTGGTCGTTTACAAGATCGACCGCCTGTCGCGATCGCTGATGGATTTTTCCAAGCTGGTCGAGGTGTTCGACCGGAACGGCGTCACCTTCGTCTCGGTGACGCAGTCCTTCAACACGACCACATCCATGGGCCGGCTGACGCTGAACATCTTGCTGTCCTTCGCCCAGTTCGAGCGCGAGGTCATCGGCGAACGCATCCGAGACAAGGTGGCCGCGTCCCGCAAGCGCGGGATCTGGATGGGGGGCTATGTGCCCCTCGGATACGATGTGCAGGATCGCAAGCTGGTGGTGAACGAGACCGAGGCCGCCTCCGTGCGCGGGATTTTCCAGCGGTTTATCGAGCTGGGGTCCGCCACTGTGCTGGCGCGGGAACTGCGCCGCGAAGGGTTCCGAAACAAGCAGGGCACGCTGATCGACAAGGGATATCTTTATCGGCTGCTGAACAACCGTGTTTATCGCGGTGAGGCCGTCCACAAGGGCAAGGCCTACCCCGGCGAGCATGACGCCATCATCGACGAGGCACTCTGGGATCAAGTCCACGCAATCCTCAAGGAAAGCCCCCGCAAACGGGCCAACAACAGCCGGTCGCGGACACCCGCTCTTTTGAAAGGCTTGATTTTCAGCGACACTGGCGCGGCCATGACGCCCACAAGCACCAAGAAGGGTGCGAAGCTTTATCGCTACTATGTGTCGATGGACGTGATCCGGAACCGCGAGACCGGTGAAGAGACTGCCCCGATGCGGCTCGCCGCTGGAATGATCGAGGATGCGGTCGTGACCGAGGTTCGGCGCATTCTGCAGACGCCGGAGGTGGTATCGCAGGTGCTCGTGGCCCTGAAAAAGAAACAGGGCGCAGTTTCGGAAGCCGACGCCATCACAGCCCTTCACGAGTTCAAGGCACTCTGGGCACAGCTGTTCCCGGCCGAGCAGGCCCGTATCATCCAGCTTCTAGTGCGGCGGGTCACAGTCACCGCAGCCGGGCTTGAGGTCGATATCAGGCGCGAAGGGATCGCAGGCGTGATCCGCGAAATGGTTGCGCCGCGCAGGGTGGAGGCTGCGGAATGACCAAGCCTCATGACACGATCCGCGTGCTGATCCCTCTGAAAGTGCGCAAGAAGAACGGGCGGCCGAAAATCCTGGCGCCCGCCGACTATCTCCCAAGCGAGGACCAGACGCAGGATCCACATGTCCTGCGCGCTATCGGCCGCGCATGGGGATGGCGGCGGCGCATGGATGCAGGTGAATTCGCCACTATCCAGGAACTGGCGGAGGCCGTCGGTTTGGCTGAACGGCACGTCAGTCGACAGTTGCGGCTGGCGTATCTGGCACCCGAGGTCTTGAAACGGCTGACCTGCGGGCGCGAGGCATCGGCGGTCAGCCTTTACGATTTGTGTTTTCTGGCTGGGGAGACTTGGCAGGAGCAGTTGGAGCGCGCGTTCGATTAGCGGCTGGCGTTTCGCCTCAAATGAGGCAGGCACCGTTCCTGTTTCAGATGGAGCGGACGTTCGTGCCTTCTGCAGCTAATGGCTCTTCAGAGCCCAGTTTGACGAATGATGCAACTTGCACCAATGACCGCTTTGCTCGACCTGCCGATCACCCGCCAACATCCCACAAGGAGTGCCAAGAAGACCGCGCCATTTTGCGGCTATCATTTCCACGACTTTCGAATGGTGCAAAGCGCAGAGGGATTTGCTATGGTTCAGACCTGTCTTAGGAAGGTGTTTAAGTGATGGGACGAACCCGACATGCCGACAAAATTATCGAGGTGACCCAGTCTTCTTCTGCCGCCGCCCGGTCGCAGGTCGCAGCAAGTTGGCACCGCTCTGCCCTGAAATACGGGTTAGACCCGGATGAAACCCGCGCTCCGGAGCGGGTCGAACAAGCCGACCTCGAAAATAGACGGGCCGCGCTTGAACGGTTCATGATTGTCGCCTCTCCACGGTTGGACACACTCTTTTCGCTTGTTGGACAGTCCGGTTGTGCCGTTTTGCTGACTGACGCAGAGGGCATTGTGCTAGACCAACGGATGTCGGACGGGGACACCTCTGCGTTCGAGGCATGGGGCCTGGCAGCCGGATCGAATTGGAGTGAAGCCCATCAAGGCACGAATGGTATCGGAACCTGCCTGACCGAAAACCGCCGCGTCATTGTCGACCGCGATGAACACTTTTTTGCACGCAACACCGGCATGAGTTGCATCGACGCGCCCATCTATGGCGCAGACGGATCCCTGGTGGCAGCGCTTGACGTTTCCTCAGCCCGGGCCGATCAAACCGAAGCGTTCAACCGCTTGATCAGCGCGCAGGTCGGGCAAACCGCCCGCGCTATCGAAGAAGCCTATTTTCGCGCGGCTTATACTTCCTCTCGTATTATCGTAGCTGACGGCGATGATTGTGAAGCTGCGGTCTTGCTGGCGGTGGATCGTGATGACCTTGTTGTAGGCGCAACCCGTGCTGCGCGAAGTATCTTCGGTTTACAACGAACCGGCACGATATCTGCACGGCCTGCTGCGGACATCCTCGGGCGTGAAGATGGCCCAACCGGATTTCAGAAAGCCGAACGCGCTGCTGTGGTGCGCGCCCTCGCACGGGCTGATGGCAACGTGTCACAAGCAGCGCGGCAACTTGGTGTCGGGCGTGCCACACTGTACCGTCGTATGAAACGGCTGGGCCTGAACGAAAGTTGACCGAAGCTGTCTCACTCCTGAGACACAACCCCGCAACATTCGATTTCGCCCTGATGACCCCTCCGGAAACTTGCCCCTAGATGCCTCCAGCCTTGGTGGAGGACCGAGGCATATTGGAGGAAAATTATGAAAGATCTTACGCACACAGAGGCGGGAACATACACGTCGCCGTTCAAAACCAAATACGGGAACTTCATTGGCGGCGCATTCGTAGAGCCTGTGAACGGGCGCTACTTTGAAAACGTCACGCCGATCACTAACGAGAAAATCAACGACATCCCGCGCTCCGACGCGGCTGATGTCGAACTGGCACTGGATGCCGCCCACGCCGCCAAGGAAGCATGGGGCAAGACATCTGCGACAGATCGCGCCAATCTGCTGATGAAAGTGGCCGACGCGATTGAAGACAACCTCGACCTACTGGCGCAGGCTGAAACATGGGACAACGGCAAGCCGATCCGCGAAACCGTAAACGCCGACATCCCGCTCGCTGCGGATCACTTCCGCTATTTTGCCAGCATCCTGCGCGGCCAGGAAGGTCACATGAGCGAGATCGACGCCGACACGGTCGCCTACCACTATCACGAACCCCTCGGCGTCGTTGGCCAGATCATTCCATGGAACTTCTCGATCCTGATGGCCGCATGGAAACTGGCACCGGCATTGGCAGCAGGCAACTGCATCGTCCTGAAACCCGCTGAACAAACGCCAGCCGCCATTCTGGTGCTTGCCGAAATCATCAACCCGATCCTGCCAGCCGGTGTGCTGAACATCGTCAACGGCTATGGCGCAGAGGTCGGCGCAGCACTGGCGACATCCAAACGCATAGCCAAGATCGCGTTCACAGGGTCCACCGCGACGGGCCGCACCATCATGAAAGCGGCGACAGAAAACCTGATTCCGGTCACACTGGAACTCGGCGGGAAATCCCCCAACGTGTTCTTTTCCGACATCATGGCAGAAGATGATGCGTTCTTTGACAAAGCCATCGAAGGCTTCGTTCTGTTCGCCTTCAACCAGGGCGAGGTCTGCACCTGTCCGTCCCGTGCGCTGGTTCAGGAAGACATCTACGAGCCCTTCATGGAACGCGTTATCGAACGGGTAAAGGCCATCAAACACGGTGACCCACGTGACCCCGAAACCATGGTCGGCGCGCAAGCCAGTGTCGCCCAGCAGGAAAAGATCCTGTCCTACTTCACCATCGGTCGCGAAGAAGGCGCCGAGGTTCTGATCGGCGGCGAAGCGGCCAAATTTGACGGTGAACTGGCGGGTGGCAACTACATCCAGCCAACCATCTTCAAGGGTGACAACTCCATGCGGGTGTTCCAGGAAGAAATCTTCGGGCCGGTCGTGTCCGTGACGACGTTCAAGGACGAAGCCGAAGCTTTGGCGATTGCCAATGACACCATGTACGGGCTTGGCGCCGGCGTCTGGTCGCGTGACATGAACACCTGCTACCGCATGGGGCGCGCGATCGAAGCGGGTCGCGTTTGGGTGAACAACTATCACGCTTACCCTGCACACGCTGCATTTGGTGGCTACAAGCAGTCCGGCATCGGTCGCGAAAACCACAAAATGATGTTGGATCATTACCAGCAGACCAAGAACATGCTTGTCAGCTATAATCCAAACAAGCTGGGCTTTTTCTAGGTTTTTTTCAGCCCCCGCCTTTGTGCGGGGGCTGTCTCTACGATTATTTTGATCGTGCTGTCTCGCGCCCGAAAACAGGGTTCCGATCTTCATTTTGGCCTTTGTGATCAGGATGCTCCGCTCCTCAGACGTGAGGGTTCTGTCTGGACTATCCGTGCAGCAGCGTTTCAATCAGTCGTCTCGAAGTCAGTTCGACCCTTCACTCGAAGTCGTGTTTCACAAGGCATCGATAAGAGAAACTCACCGATTTTGAATCCCGAATGGAAATTCGGAACTTTTAGGAGAAGCCATTGGCGCACCCGCAGCGAACGACAGCAAAGTCCGCATAGCGGTCATTCGTTCAGGCCGCAGCGGATGTCGGCTCCTCGATGCACCGGCGTCAATCCGCCACTCGCAGTTGGCATAGCGGTTGGGTCCTGTTCCCACCAAGACTTCGCACCGCTGCGCACAACTACGCCGCCTTCGGGTATCTCTGTTCACCCCGAGAGCAAACGGGCCAGCTTCAACTGTGGCGCAATCCAATCTCGCCAAATCGCTGAAAATACAGCTACTTTGGAATCCGTCTCGATTTGGGTGAAGGGCGGGTGGAAAGAGACGCAGTGCGTTCAGAGACAGATTTCGGCCCGTGGGCCAGTCTCCGAAAGTCGGACGGCTCAGCTAAACCCCTTTGAAACAAAAAGAAAAAAGGCCCCGTCAGGGACCTCATCTCGGGTTTGCGATGTGCAAGTGGCGGTGAGACAGGGATTCGAACCCTGGAGACGGTCTCCCGCCTACACACTTTCCAGGCGTGCGCCTTCGACCACTCGGCCACCTCACCGTGCGGGCGGTGTAGCGCCAAGGCTGGGGCAAGCGCAAGGGCCTTTTACAACAAACATTGCGAAGAATGTGATGCCTTGGGTCTTGTGTCACACAGAGACGCTTGTCATGCCTTGTCTTGCGGGAAAAATTTGACCGCCATACGCCCTGACAAAGCAGCAAAGAGAGACCCCATGACCCAAACCCTTCGCGCAGCCGATATCTTGGCACAACGTCTGTATGCAGCGGGGTGTCGCCGTGCGTTTGGTATGCCGGGCGGTGAGGTTTTGACATTGATCGACGCGCTTGAGCGGGCAGGGATCACCTTTATTCTCTGCAAGCACGAAAATGCCGGCGGGTTCATGGCTGAGGGTGGCCACCATGTGGACGGGGCGCCTGCGATTTTGGTGGCGACTGTGGGGCCCGGTGCAGTCAACGGGGTGAATGTCGTGGCAAATTCGGAACAGGACCGCGTGCCTATGATTGTTCTGACCGGCTGTGTTGATGCCCATGATGCCGAAATCTACACCCACCAAGTGTTAGACCACCGCGCGGTGTTTGCGCCCATCACCAAGGCGACCTTTACACTCAGCGCGCAGGCGGCGGATGTGATCGCGGACAAGGCGCTTGGCATCGCACTCGAAGGTCGAGCGGGTCCTGTGCACATTGATGTGCCCATCTCTGTGGCAGATGCCCCTAGCGAGGATCTCGGCGGCTATAGGTCTGCGGCTTCAGAGGTTGCTCTGGCGGATGTAAATCCCATTGTGCACGCACTTTCATCCGCGTCGAAACCCCTCCTGATGGTTGGATTGGATGCTGTCCGCGAAGACATCAGCGCCGATGTTTTGGCGTTTGTGGAACGGTTCAATATCCCCGTGGTCACGACTTACAAAGCCAAAGGCATCGTACCCGAGGATCATCCGCTATGCCTTGGCGGAGCAGGCTTGTCGCCCTTAGCGGATCAGACCTTGCTGCCGCTCTTCGAGCATGCGGACTTCGTGCTGTGCCTCGGCTATGACCCGATAGAGATGCGGACAGGCTGGCAAAACCCGTGGGACCCGACCCGGCAAATGGTTGTTGATATCGGGCACGCGCCCAATCACCACTACATGCACCAAGCCAGTGTAAATATCGTTGGGGATCTTGGGCCTACGCTACATGCGCTGATGGCAGCCGCGCCCGCACAGACATGGTCGGAGGGGCAGATTACCGACGCGCGCGCCCAGCTTGCGCAGGATTTTGATCGCTCAGACGACTGGGGCGCTGTCGCGGTTATTGATGCTGTGCGCACCGCCGCGCCCAAAGGCACGATCGCGACAGTCGATAGCGGCGCGCACCGCATTCTGCTTAGCCAGACGTGGGGCTGCGATGGTCCCCGGCAGCTTTTGCAATCGACGGGGCTTTGCACGATGGGCTGCGCCATGCCGCTCGCCTTCGGGGTCAAGATCGCGGCACCAGATGCCAATGTCATCGCTTTCATGGGTGATGCGGGCTTTTTGATGGTCACCGGTGAACTTGCGACTGCGGCCGAAATGGGGTTGCCCGTTGTCATGGTGGTATTCGTTGACCGGTCCCTTGCCCTGATCGAGAAAAAACAACGCGCGCGGCAGATGCCCAACCTTGGGGTGGATTTCGGGCATCACGATTATGCCGCCATCGCGCGGGCGTTTGGCGGTAATGGCGTGACCGTCTCAAACCGAGAGGACTTGATGGCTGCTGTCACCGATGGACTTGCTCAGACGCAGACCTTCACCCTGATCGCCGCTGAAATCGAAAGGCAAAGCTATGACGGCCGGTTCTAAGTCTGCGGCGCGTGGGCCGCTCCACGGCGTGCGGGTTCTGGACCTAAGCCGTATTCTGGCTGGACCTACATGTACCCAAGCGCTTGGAGACCTTGGTGCCACGGTTTTGAAAATCGAAAATCCCGGCACAGGGGGAGATGATACCCGTCAATGGGGCCCGCATTATGTTGCGGATGCTTCAGGTGCGCAAACCGACCTGAGCGCCTACTTCATGTCCACCAACCGCAACAAGCACTCTATCGCGGTTGATATCACCACGGCGGAGGGGCAGGCGCATATTCGCAGGCTCGCGGCAGATGCGCATATCCTGATTGAGAACTTCAAGCCTGGTGGCCTCGACAAATATGGCCTCGGGTACGCCGAGATGGCTGCTGAAAACCCAAGCTTAGTCTACGGATCCATTTCGGGCTTTGGGCAGACCGGACCCAACCGCGACAAGCCGGGGTATGATCTGATGGCCCAAGGGTATGGCGGGTTGATGTCAATTACAGGTGAGCCTGAGGGGGAGCCGATGAAGGTCGGTGTGGGAATCGCGGATGTGATGTGCGGGATGTATGCCACCATTGGTCTGCTGGCCGCGTTGCGCCACGCGGAGGCCACGGGGCAGGGCCAACATGTTGAGGTCGCCCTCGTGGATGCGCAGATCGCGTGGATGATCAACGAGGGGGTGAATTACCTGACCTCTGGCGAATTGCCCCAGCGGCGCGGGAACCGACACCCCAACATTGTGCCCTACGGAGTCTATGCGACATCGGATGGTCACGTAATCATCGCGGTGGGCAATGATGGGCAATTCCAACGCTTTACCGATGCTATAGGTCTACCTGCGCTGGCCACTGACCCGCGCTTTGCGACCAATCCCGGGCGGCTCGAACACCGCGATGCCTTGGCTGATATTCTAGAGCCGACTGTTGCACAAATCCCGACGCAAACGCTGATTTCCGCGCTTGAGGCGCGTAAGGTCCCTGTCGGCCCCGTCCAAACGCTGGATCAAGTATTTGCCAGCGATCAGGTTGCCGCCCGTGAGATGCAGATCGACATGACAACCCCTACCGGTGAGGTATGTCACCTGATCGGAAACCCGCTCAAACTCTCCCAAACGCCGGTAACGTACCGCCATGCGCCGCCCCGTTTTGGCGCAGACACCACGCGGCTAGAGGCGGACAACCCATGGGACACACCCGAGGAATAGCCACCGGATTTGGCGTAAATCCGCTAATTTGATCACGAAAATAGGCAAGAAGCGTCACAGTTGCGTGTGGTCACAGGGGCGTGAATTTACGAACGCCCCCGGGCCTGCGACTGAGAAAGAGAATTAACGCGCACTTTGCGTCAAATCTCTTTTGAAAGGCCTGTTTCATGGCAACTGACCCGTTCGGATTACCCGTCTCATTGCGCCACCCTGAGGCGATTACGGCATGGGAAAGTACGATGAGGGCGTTCTTGGCCCATGGCGCAGACACGCCAGTTCATCTGGCCAGCGTTCTGGAACTTGAGCCGCAATTCACCCTCGCACATGTGGCGAAGGGCATGTTTTACCTGCTGCTTGGGCGGCGCGAGTTGATGTGCGTCGCGGATGAAGCCCTTTCGGCTGCCCGTGCCTGTCCCGACCAATTGCCGCGAGAACAGACATATGTCGCAGCGCTTGGGGCCTGCGTTGCAGGTGACATTCATGCAGGCCTACGGGCGCTGGAACAAATCCTACGCGTCGCCCCCCAAGACGCGCTCGCAATGAAGCTTTCGCACGCATGGCGGTTTGTTCTGGGTGACAGCACAGGGATGCGCGCCTCGCTGGAAAGAGTGGCAGGGGCCTATACCCCGGATCACATGGCGTATGGGTATTTTCAGGGCTGCATGGCCTTTGCCTTTGAGGAAACCGGCGAATACGCGCGGGCCCGGACAACGGGCCTGCGCGGGCTAGAGGCGGCACCAGATGACGCTTGGGGCCTGCACGCCGTGGCCCACGTACATGACATGACAGGGGATGCGCGGGGCGGTTTGGATTGGCTCTCGGGTCGGGAGGCCGCGTGGGCACACTGCAATAATTTCCGCTATCACGTTTGGTGGCACAAGGCGTTGATGCATTTGGACCTTGGACAGATGGATCAGGTGCTCATGTTGTATGACACCGAAATCCGGGCCGACAAAACGGATGACTACCGTGATATCTCAAACGGCACATCGCTGCTGATGCGGCTTGAGTTAGAGGGCGTTGACGTCGGCAATCGGTGGGAGGAGTTGGCGGACCTGTCGCAATCCCGAACCGAGGATGGCTGCCTGATTTTTGCGGATTTGCATTATATCCTCGCCCTCGCGGCCGACGGGCGGGACGAGGCTACGGCCCGTATGCTGGGCCGAATGCACGCCGACGCAAAACACGCCGACACGGTCGTCCGCAAACGAATGGCCACACCCGGTCTGTCCGCCGCCCGTGGGTTAGAGGCCTTTGGGGAGGGGAATTATACCGCCGCTTTCACCAACTTGTTGGCAGCTCGGCCCGACATGCAAAAGGCCGGCGGCAGTCACGCCCAACGCGACGTGTTTGAGCGTATCACGATCGATGCGGGCTTGCGGGCCGGCCAATTCGCCCAAGTCGAAACGCTGCTCGCGGATCGGCAGGCAAAGCGCGGGGGCGAAGATGGATACGCTGCCGCCCGCCACGCGCTGCTCAGCCAAGCCCGCACCCAAGCGGCCCTATTGGCCGCACAATAGGCCGCTGGCCGCTTGTGCGATACGTCCCCGGAAAGACCCCAGTATGACAACAACAAGCCCAGATACCGCGTTCCAAAACGCACCCAAGGCCACGGCGCACCCCACCACCTCGATCCGCGATCCTCGCTTGGATTTCTTTCGCGGGATCGCAATGTTCATCATCCTTTTGGCCCATACACCCGGCAACGCGTGGACCTCTTGGATACCGGCGCGCTGGGGGTTTTCGGACGCCACAGAAATGTTTGTGTTTTGCTCAGGTATGGCCAGTGCGATTGCCTTTGGCCGCACCTTTGATCGCGCGGGGCTAGGGTTGGGGACCGCACGGGTCGGGTTTCGGATTTGGCAGGTCTACTGGGCGCACATCGGGATGTTTTTCGCCATTGCGACGATGCTGGCCGCGATTGATCAGACCGGCGCATATGACAAGGTCTATATCGGGACCCTGAATTTGTGGAAGGTCTTTGCCGATCCCGGGCCGCAGTTGGTGGGGTTGTTCACGCTGACCTATGTCCCCAATTACTTTGATATTTTGCCGATGTATATGGTGGTTCTGGCACTGATGCCGTTGGTTGTGGCGCTATCGCGGGTCTCACTTTGGCTGAGTGCGGGGGTGGTCGTTGTGCTGTGGTTAGCCGCGCAAGAGCGGCTCTTGGCCGCTGTCGGACTGGATGGCCTGCACCTGAATCTCCCGGCTGAGCCGTGGTCGGACAGGCAATGGTTCTTTAACCCCTTTGGCTGGCAGTTGGTGTTTTTCACGGGCTTTGCCCTTATGCGCGGGTGGATCCCTGCGCCACCGATCAACAAGGTACTTCTGATCGTCGCAGCTGTTATCGTCATCGCTAATGTTCCGCTGTCGAACATCGGTGTACGCGCCGTCAGCCGCGAATGGTTCGGCCTTGCGTTCGAAACCAACCCGGTGATCGAATGGCGCGTCGCCAACAAAGGGCTGATCGACAAATCCGACTTTGGAATTCTGCGTTATGTGCACTTCTTGGCGCTGGCCTATTTGGGCTACGCCTTGGCGGGTCACAAAGGGGCGCGTTTGATGGCCCATGGCACATCGCTGGCCGCACGCATTTGGGATAACATCCTCCCCCTCATCATGAAGGTCGGTCAGCAAAGCCTTGCGGTGTTTATCTTTTCCATGGTGCTGGCACGGGTGAATGGCTTTGTCCTCGACAACATTGGCCGTGATGCGCTGACGTGGACGATCGTTAATCTGACGGGCTTTGGTCTTTTGATCTTTTGTGCCTACGGAGCGGGTTGGTTCAAATCCCAACCCTGGAGGGCACGGGCATGATCACGCGTCGCAGTTTTCTGGCCCAGAGCACAGCAGCACTTGCGCTGTTTGCAGCACCTACTCACGCAATGATGCCACGCTTCCTGAGCGATGAGCCGTTTGACGCCACAACGGTCGAAGAAATGGCCCGCACCCTGTCAGAGGCGCCCTATAGCCCGCGCCCCTTGGTGCCAGAGGCATGGCGGAACCTGACATACGATCAGTATCGTAAAATCTGGTTCAATACCTCCAAGGCGGTGTGGGCAGACACAGGGCTACCTCTGCAAATGGACCTGTTTCACCCCGGCCTCTACTTTCCCCAAGCGGTTGAGGTGGACGTTGTGGCCAACGACAGGGCGCATCGTTTGGCCTTTGATTACGCCCTCTTTGACAAAACCGACAAGGCGCCCAAACTCCCCTTGGATGAGACTATGGGCTATTCGGGCCTGCGCCTGCGGGCCGAGTTGATAAAGGCCGGAATTTACCAAGAGTTTTGCGTGTTTCAGGGCGCCAGTTATTTTCGCGCACTCGCGACGGGGCAGAATTATGGCCTATCGGCGCGGGGGCTCGCGCTCAAGACCGGGGACCGCGACGGCGAAGAATTCCCCGACTTCGTGCGGTTCTGGGTGGAAACACCCGCACACGACTCGGGCACCTTTATCCTGCATGCCCTGTTGGACAGCCCCTCCGTGACGGGGGCATTTCGGTTTGAAATCACGCCCGGCACGCCGTGTGAAATGGTCGTCCGCGCGACGATTTTTCCGCGTGTGATGCTGGATCATGTGGGGATCGCGCCTCTGACATCGATGTTTCTGTATGACGAAACCAACCGCGAGGCGTTTCGCGACTTTCGCCCAGCGGTCCATGACAGTGACGGGCTGTTGGTTTGGAACGGCGCAGGCGAGATGCTGTGGCGACCGCTTGCCAACCCTCGCGACCTTGGGATTTCAGCCTTTGTGGATGACAACCCCAAGGGCTTTGGCTTGATGCAGCGCGCCCGTGATTTTCAGGATTTTGAAGACCTTGAGGCGCATTACCACACCCGGCCGTCTGCATGGGTTGAACCACTGGGCGATTGGGGGGCAGGCGTGGTGCGGTTGGTTGAGATACCCGCTGACAAAGAGATTTACGACAACATTGTTGCCTACTGGCGTCCGAGAGAGGCGCTTGCGCCCGGGCGAGCACATCGGTTCGACTACCGCCTGACATGGGGAGAAAAACCCCTGCGCCGCCGTGATTTGGCCCGTGTGGGTAATACGTTTGGCGGACTGAATTCCGCACAAAACGCGGAGCAGATGGTGATCGACTTCGATCCTCACCCAGAGCTGGACGTCCCGATTGAAGATATCAGCGTGCATGTCTCCTCAAACGACGTGGCTGTCAGCCGCGGGTTATTGCAACGCTTGCCGGACGGGCAGGGCGTGCGGCTGGCCTTTAGCTTCGACCCAGAGGAGCGCACCTCAGCCGAGCTGCGCGCGCAACTGCTCCGCGACGGTAGCCCGGTATCTGAGGTCTGGCTTTACCGGTGGAGGGCCCCTGCATGACCATCGCCTCCCAAATGTCCCACATGCCGTCGCACCACCCATTGGCCTTTCCTGAGCAGGCGTTTGATAGCCCCCACAAGGGCGCGCCCGGCCCGCATGCCGACCCCGTCACCGTGCCGCAAGTGATCTGGGCGCGGATCGCGGTGTTTGCCCCGGCGTTGGCCATTACGGGACTGTTGATGATGGTCTTTCTCAGATGGTTCGCACAAGGTGGATTGTCGTGGGTGGAGGGGGTGTTGGCGGGCCTGATCGGGTTCGGAGTGTTCTGGATCGCGCTCAGCTTCGCCACGGCTCTTTTGGGGGCGTTGGCACTGGGAGCCCGCAAGTCCCTCACCAAGACCGGTGACGCCCTTGATGTCGCGCTTTTGATGCCGATTTATAATGAGGCCCCGCACCTGACTTTTGGCAACGCCGCGGCAATGATGGAAGCCTTGCACCGTACCCGCGCGCAGGGCCATTCGTTCACCCTTTATATGCTGTCTGACACGCGCGATCCTAACGTGGCCGTGCGGGAAGAAATCGCGTTTGCGCATCTGTGCGCAAGCCTGCCGTCCGATGTGCCGGTGTTCTATCGGCGACGCGCCCAGAATACGGACCGCAAGGTCGGCAACCTTGCCGACTGGGTGACCCATTGGGGCGGCGCGCACGACGCGATGCTTGTTCTTGATGCCGATAGCCTGATGAGCGCACCTGCGATCCGCGCCCTGACCGACGCTTTGGCCAGTGATCCCGGCGCGGGGCTGATCCAGAGCTTTCCCCACCTGATCGGGGCGCGCACGCTGTTTGCCCGGGCCCAAGAGTTCGCCAACAGTACGTATGGGGCCGCACTTGCCAAGGGTTTGGCCCTTTGGACCGGGCAAGAGGGCAACTACTGGGGCCATAACGCGATCATCCGCACCACGGCATTTGCGGCCAGCGCAGGCTTGCCAAAGTTGCGCGGTGGGCGGTTGATCCTAAGCCATGACTTCGTTGAGGCGGGGCTGATGCGGCGCGCAGGCTGGGGCATTCGGTTCCTGCCGCAAATGGGCGGCTCGTGGGAGGAAACGCCACCCGCTCTGCTGGATCACGTCGCCCGCGACACGCGGTGGTGTCAGGGCAATTTGCAACACCTGCGGCTGCTGCGCGCGCGGGGGTTTCACGGGCTATCGCGGTTCCATTTGCTGCATGGTGCGGTGGGTTATCTGCTGTCGCCGCTGTGGTTTGCTCTGTTGATCATCTGGGCGCTGATCGGCACCAGCGAAGAGCAAAGCGTGCTGGCCTATTTCTCACCCGACATGCCTCTGCGCCCCACATGGCCCGAAATGGGCACCCAAGGCCACGTCGGCGCGATGCTGTTGGTCTACAGTCTGTTGATCGCGCCCAAGCTGATTGGAGCGGCGGCTACACTGGCCCAACGGCGCGGGGTGTTGCGAGTGGGTGGCATCGGCGCGTTTTCCTTTGGTTTGGTGACCGAAGTGCTTTTGTCGATTCTCTATGCGCCCATCTTGATGGTCCAACAGACCCGCGCGGTTGTTCAAACTTTGCTTGGTGTCTCGGTCGATTGGACACCTCAAGCGCGGGACGGCGGGGTTTATGATTTGCGCGATTTAGTGCGCGCCCATTGGTTGGAAACGGTGATTGGGGCTGCACTTCTGACGGGCATCATTGCGGGGCTTGTGTCGGTGTGGCTCTTTCCGATTGCAGTCTCGCTCACAGGGGCTGTGGGGCTTTCATGGCTCAGCGGTCGACCGACACATCACCGGCTGTTGGTCACACCGCAAAGCCTCCGAGCACCGGCCATTCGACGTGCGGCGTTACACTGGCAAGATGGGGTAAAGCAAGCGGTTCAGAAGGCCTTTATTCCCGGGGAATAGTTACCTGATCCACTTCCGCCAATCCCTCCATCCAGTCCAGCGCCATATCCGCCCAACCCTCGGGCACACGATGCCCCCCGGGGTAGAGTGCGAGTTCTAGGGAAAAACCCGGCGCGCAGTCCCATTTGCGGCGCAGAAAGGCCCCAGATTGTGACACACCACTCGGCGCAGGCGAGGCGCAGCTATTTGCGCCGCGCCACAGTGCCAACCCTTCAAAGATATCCCCTTGGAGGAAACGATCTCCCAGCGGGCGACCCTCAAGCGGAACGGTCCGATCGGTCCACCCGTGCGTATGCAACAGCCGCGCAGGGCCCGCGCATTCTATGGGGTGCGGCCACCAGAACCCACCGGCCACGGGTGCATAGGCGAAAAAGGCGCTCGGTGTTTCACACGCGAGATACGACACCATGAACCCGCCAGCAGAAAACCCGGCCAACATTCCCTTCTCCTTTGACAGCCCGTGACGTACCTGCGCGTCTGACAGGACCGAGGCGAAAAACGCAGCCTCGTCGCGGGCGCGCGGCCGGTTGGTTTCCGGCAGGAACGACCAAATACCGCCTTCGCCCCCACGCCACGACAGCCCTTGTGGGGCAATCACCGCATACCCACGGTCCAGCAAAGGCTGCACCATCTGAACCATGCCCAAAACACCTCGGCTGGTTCCGCCCGCGCCATGCAAAAACATGACATGAGGATACCCCCCATTGGGGGCAGGACCATCGGGCAGGGCGATTCGGTAGGTCCCTTGATCAACCTCGCATGGGGGATCGGACCGGCCACAATCGGCCAGCGCGGCGATGGAAGTTGCCGCCAGAAATACCAGAGGCGCGATTAACCGCAGCAACATACTAAGCGCCTGATTTTACGGGCAAGCCACGCCGCAGCCAACCCGGCCCTGTGCGCGAACCCAGCATCCCCTCGGGGACGTCAATCACATTGGTGAACCCGGCGGACACCAGCCGCGAGGACAGCCGCGCAGACCGCACCCCGCGCGCACAAATCAACGCGATCGGCGCGGTAAAATCGCCGCCGCTTAGCTTTGCCAATTGGGTCGTGAAATCGGGTTGACGCATGTCCAGAGGGGTCCCGAATTCGGGCACACCGGTTGCGCGCCATTCATCGGGCCTGCGGATATCGATCAGCAAGATTTCACGCGCTGCGGCCATCTCAAAGGCTTGACCCGGCGTCAGCGCCACTCGGGGCGCGGGCGGGCCGCCGACACCTATCATCGCGGCTCCAACAATCACCAGCGCAGACATGGTAAACAAGACGGCGCGGCGTGTGGGTTTCAAAGCCATCTAGGACACTCTCTCATCGCTACATGCTCCGGTTTAGCCATGCGCATGGGTTCACGCATTACACAAACCAGTGACTGTGGGGGCGTAAAACACGCGGGACTTAAACGAATATTCACATCTAGCGGCGAAACACACGAGCAACTCGAAGCCGCACCCCGAGCGGCTTTGTACCTCGCGCAAGCCCGGAGCCCGAATATGTCGTTGTTTAAGAACCTGAGCCTAAAGGTGAAATTACCCCTCGTTTTGATGGGCTTAACGGCATTGGCAATGGGGATAAGCGGCTATTTTCATATCGTGAGTGCCTATGCGTCGGTCCGCGACGCCAACATGATACAACTTACCGCTACGCGCGATGCCCGTGTGCGACAGGTTGAAGATTTAATCGCACGCATTGACAGCGATATCCGCAGTTTTGCCGCCTCACAGGAGGCGCAGCAGGCGCTGCGCGGTTTGAATAGGTCGTGGAATAACATGTCCCAAGAGGAGCGTGCCGCCATTCGCGTGCTCTACGGGCGCGACAATCCATTTCCGATGGCGCAACGCGCACAACTCAGCGATGCCGATGATCGTTCGGAATATTCACTCACGCACGCGATGTCTCACGCACAGATGCAAGGGTTTATGCAAAGTCTCAATTACGGTGATTTGCTGATGATCAACCCCGACGGCGAGGTGATCTACTCAGTCCAAAAGCGGGACGATTTTGGCATCAATCTAGACGCAGCGAGCGACTCCCCCCTTGCAGAGCTGTTCAAGCAGATCAGCGCGCAGACAGGGCCAGCGTCCCCAGTGTTCGTAGACGTCACACCCTACGCGCCCAACGGCAGCCTGCCGACCGCGTTCATTGCCCAGCGCCTCGTGAATGTACGCGGCGATACGCGGGGGATTATGGTCCTCGAACTGCCGATGGATGCGATCCAAGCCGTCATCGACAGGCCCACTGGTCTTGGCCAGACTGGCGAAGCGTATCTGCTAGGGTCTGATGGTTTTTTTCGAACAGCGCCCCGAGTAAATGAAAGACAGACGCCCTATTATGAAACACGCGCCGAGGCCAGTTTCTTGGGCGCAATGCAACAGGCAGGGACTGGCGCGATAGAAGGCGCCGGCACATGGTACGATCAGGCCACCACTGCCTTTGCCACTGTAACCGTCTGGAACCGCACGTGGACTTTGACCGTAGAAAAATCACTAGAAGAAGTGTTGGAACCCGCTGTGGCCATCCGCAATTTCACCTTGGTTGAGATGGCCGTCGTTCAGATTGTCATTTTTGGCATGGGTTGGCTCTTTGCGCGGTCATTGTCTGGCCCCTTGGGCCGCGTGATCCAAGCACTGCGCAAGACTGCTAATGGTGATCTGACGAGCGATGTACCGGATACAGACCGCAGCGACGAAATTGGCCAAATCGCATCCGCTCTAGGAGACCTAAGAGGGGATTTGGCCGCTGGCCAATCAGCCGCGCGAGACGCCCAATTCAAAGGTGCAGCCTTTGACCAATCTTCCGCAACGATGATGATCACCGATGAGAACCGCGTAGTGACATATATCAACCCCGCTGCGGAAGCCTTGATGGCACAGCATCAAGAAGCATGGGCGCGAAAGGGTTTTGCTTTTGACATAGCCGATATGGTCGGAACGCGCCTAGATGCGCTTCACCCATGTGACGGCATCGACGCAAGCTTTGCTAATACGGCTACTGTGTCGATGCATGTCGAACTCGGTCAAACCCGGCTCCGTTTAAACATTGGTCGTATTGTTGACCCGGAGAGCGGTCAACACACAGGCTATATTGCAGAATGGTCGGACGTCACACAAACGCTTCGCTCCGCCACAATTTTAGAAGCTATTGAAGTCTCTCAAGCGGTGTTTGAGATGAACACCGCCGGTCAGATCATCAGCGCGAATGCGAACATGTTGAATGCAGCTAACGTTGTCAGCCTGAACGATTTTCTTGAAGTCTTTAGTTCAGCGGTCGATAGCTCAGCCGACGATGCCACCGTCCTCTTCGAAGCCGCCATGAATGCTGGGCAGGGCGAAACGCTATCTGGAACTTTCGTCTGTCAAAAGCCAGATTGCAGCACTCTTTGGCTGGCAGGATCTTTAAATCCGGTGCGTGAGGTTGACGGAACCATATCACGGGTTGTCGCCATCTTGGATGACGTGAGCACGCAACGCATTGCGCAAAGCCAAGCTGAGAAACAACGCAAAGAGATGCAGGCACAACAAGACCTTGTTGTTGACCAGCTGGGCGTTGGCTTGAACCGACTGGCAGAGGGCGACCTTCAAGCCACCATAGAGGACACGTTCGGCCCCCACTACGAAAAGCTCCGGCTTGATTTCAATTCCGCAAGCTCTCGGCTGTCAAAAGCCATGCAAGACGTTCGCACCAATGCAGAGAGCATTCGCGGAGAAGTCGCCGAGATCAGCAATGCGGCAGCTGATCTTTCGACCCGGACCGAAAAGCAAGCCGCAACGCTGGAAGAAACTGCGGCAGCCATCGAAGAGATTACGGCGTCGATCGTCTCCGCAGCCGAAGGGGCCACGGCGGCCAATTGTGTCGTGTCTACGGCCAAAGAGAACGCGGAACAAAGCGGCTTGGTGGTGACAGAGGCAGTTTCGGCCATGGGGGTGATCTCTTCGTCTTCTTCGAAGATGTCAAAGATCATCAGCGTAATTGACGACATCGCCTTTCAGACAAACCTGCTAGCTCTCAACGCTGGCGTAGAGGCTGCACGCGCTGGTGATGCAGGTCGGGGATTTGCGGTTGTTGCGTCTGAGGTAAGATCGCTCGCGCATAGGTCATCCGAGGCCGCTAAAGAGATCAATGACCTCATCTCAGAAAGCAGCAAACAGGTCAGCCATGGTGTCGATCTCGTGGGCAAAGCTGGGACTGCACTACAAGAGATTGTTGGCTTTGTGACCAACATTTCTGAGCACGTCAGCGACATTGAACACTCAGCCAAGGAGCAAAGCGCGGTTTTGAGTGAGATAAACACGTCAATGGGGCAACTGGATCAAGTCACCCAACAAAACGCGGCTTTGTTCGAGGAAACCACCGCTGCCAGTCAATCACTGAACAGCGACGCCGACACGCTCTCGCGCCTTATTCAGCACTTTAGGATCGATAACGCGGTCAGCCAGATTCAGACGTCGGCGAAAGAGCAACCGCTGCCAACTGAGATGAGCGATACCCCAACAGCGACGCAGTTTTACGATGCTGGGCAAACGTCTTCGAACCGACCCAAGAAAGCTGTCGGCGCGGGACCTCTTAATCTCCAAGGCGATCTGGACGATTGGCGGGAGTTCTAGGAATGGCAACCACATTCGCGGCCTCGCCCAATGCTCCGATAAAGGTCCTCATCATAGACGATTCCGCAACTATTCGCCGTTTGTTAAGTTTGGTCCTTGGGTCTGACCCAGAAATTTGCGTCGTCGGAGAGGCCGAAAATCCGATTGAGGCACGAGAACTGATCAAGCAAACCGATCCAGATGTTTTGACGCTTGATGTTGAGATGCCCAAGATGGATGGCATCGAATTTCTACGTCGCTTAATGCGGCTGCGACCGACACCTGTGGTCATGATTTCCACACTGACACACAAAGGCTCAGAAGTTGCGCTTACGGCTCTGCAACTGGGAGCGGTCGATGTTTTCGGAAAGCCGAGGCGTGCAGAGATATCGGAATGGCAGGGCCTCGTGTCTATGGTCAAAACCGCAGCGCGCGCGCGCGTTGGTCAGAAAGCGGCGGTTAATCCCACCCTTGCGCCAGCGCGCCACGGTGCATGGACAGGCAAAATAGTGGCGATTGGAGCATCCACCGGCGGCGTAGACGCACTAGAAACCGTCCTAAGCAGATTTCCCGCTGATTGCCCCCCCACGGTCATCGTCCAGCATATGCCCGAATTGTTTTTGACGTCCCTCGCGACCCGGCTCGATGCAAAATATGCGCCTAAAATAAAGCTGGCCGAAAATGGTGCACCCCTGCGGCCGGGGGCTGTGTTAATTGCACCTGGTGGTGATCATCATCTGAATGTTGGACACGGCCATCTGAGCGCCGAACTCGTCGCCTCTGACAAAGTCGCAGGTCATCGTCCCTCGGTTGATGTTCTTTTCGGATCGCTGGTTCCCCGCGCTGATAACGTGGTCGCAACGCTGCTAACGGGTATGGGCCAGGACGGAGCGGATGGTATGAAGTGTTTGCGTTCCCGTGGGGCAATGACCATTGCTCAAAACGAGGCGACCTGCGTGGTCTATGGTATGCCTCGCGCGGCGATTGAAGCGGGCGCAGCCGACAAGATACTGCCTCTAACCGAAATTGGCGATGCGATCCTCGCACACGCCGCCGTGCCTGTCGCAAGCAGATCGAGGGCCTAGACCGATCGAACAGGAAGCAACAAAAATGCAGCACGTGGGGCAGGGTGAACACGCAGTGTCTGGTAATCCTTTGGTCGTGCTATCGACACTTCTTGGATCGTGTGTATCCACGTGCATGTTCGATCCTTTGGCGAAGGTTGGAGGTCTAAATCACATGGTTTTGCCCAATGATTCATCCAACGACCCTTTCGATTTGATGAGCCAAGTCAACGCGATGGAATGTTTGATCAATGCACTGCTCAAGGGCGGTGCGGTGCGCAGCCGATTGGTGGCAAAGGTGTTTGGGGGCGCTCGCATGATTGGCAGTTCCGCAGCCGTCGGTGAAAAGAATGCAGAGTTTGTTTTGTCTTTTCTTAGCGATGAGGGCATCCCGGTTGAAAGCCAGGATTTGGGCGGCACTCAAGCGCGTCGTATTCGGTTCGAGCCGACAACCGGCCGGGTGCAATTGAAGTTGGTCACAGATCGCCCAATTGAGCCGATTATCGCAGCGTCCAAGCCACCGGCGCCCAGTGGATTGGAGCTATTTTAGCTTCGACCTTTAGGCCGGCTTTCACAGAGCAATCAAAAGCGAGCTTAGCTCAGTGGCCTAATTTTCAGGCTAACAATACGGTTCGCAGCACGGGATGTGATTTCAAACCTAAACCCGTGAAAGCTAAAGACCTGACCTGTTGTCGGGATAGACTGCGCCTCATGAATGACTAGGCCTGCGACGGTATTGGCCTCATCGTCGGGCAGGTTCCAGTCACAGGCACGATTCAGATCGCGAATGGTCATCGCACCATCAACGTTAAAATTCCCCAGATTGTCTGGAGCTAGAACGCTGCCTTCGTCGATGTCATGCTCATCCGTGATCTCACCCACGATTTCCTCAAGGATGTCTTCAAGCGTGATCAGGCCCTGCAACGCACCGTATTCATCCACCACAAGAGCAAAGTGCGTATGACGGCGTAGGAATTGCCGCATCTGTTCATCAAGTGTTGATGTTTCTGGCACAAAATAGGGTTTCATCGCGACGTCAGTCACTTTGAATGCCTCAAGGGCTGCGGCATTCGCATTCGGGCCACGCATCAGCCGGTCCATGGCGCGCAACAGGTCCTTGGCATGAAGGACACCAATGATGTTTTCCTGATCGCCCCGATAAACGGGTAGGCGGGTATAGGGCGACGCTAGACATTGACTAAGAATAGCCTCGGGGGCGTCATCGGCGTCGACCATTTCAATAGAAGAGCGATGCAACATGATTTCCTCGACCGTACGCTCCCCCAAATCAAGGGCACCCATCAACCGATCCCGATCTTCTTTCTCAAAACTCCCCTCGGAGTGGCCAAGCGAAATCGCGCCAGCGATTTCTTCCTGCGCAGACATGATCCGACTGTTTGGGTCAATCCGAACGCCAAACAGAGCGAGAACACCGCGCACGAGCGCCCGCACTGCAGTCACCACAGGGGAAAACACCACGATGACCACGGCGATCACCGGGGACACTCGCGATGCGGCGACCTCGGGGTTAGAGATGGCGTACGTTTTGGGCAGCACTTCAGCGAACACCAACACTAACAGCGTCATGACCAGCGTCGCCAAGGCCACGCCGCTTTCACCGAATGCGCGAGTGAACAGAGCCGTCGCCAACGATGCAGCAAGGATGTTCACAAGGTTATTGCCGAGCAGAACGGCTCCGATCAGGCGCTCATTGTCCTCGGTCAGGTGCAGCGCGCGCGCGGCGCCCCCCGCACCGCGATCAGCTTGGGATCGCAGCTTCCCACGGGAGGCGGCGGTCAATGCCGTCTCGGATCCCGAGAAGAAAGCCGACATGAACAAAAGGCCGACAATCCCTGCTGACGTCCACCAGAATGCGGCGTCAAAGGGAGAAGTTTCGAGGGCTAGTGAGGCGTCAATTGGTATCATGATTAGGGTATGGGGTCCTTGGGATAGGCTTTCAAGAGCGTTTCATAGGCCCAGTGCGCGAACGCCTGTCAGGACGCATCAGGCGACAAAGGATGATTGTGCAACACAAGGTCCTTTAACCGCGCATCAAGGACATGGGTATATATCTCAGTTGTTGAGACATCTGCGTGCCCCAGAAGGGTTTGAATCACCCGCAAATCCGCACCACCCGCTAACAAATGCGTCGCAAATGCGTGGCGCAGGGTGTGTGGCGTAATCTGGGATGGATCCAACTGCGCCTCAAGCGCGAAGCGTTTGATCCGGGTAAAGAACCAATTCCGCGTCAGATGGCCCAATTTCCCATTGGACGGAAACAAGAACCGCGATGGGGGCGTGCCCGCTTCCATTCGGAGCGTATCTTCACGGGCATCGCGGATCGCGAGCCAATGGCCAACGGCCTCTCGTGCATCGGGGGATAATGGCACCATTCGTTCACGGCCACCTTTGCCTCGGACCAACACCATGTTGGGGTTCCCGCGCACGGCTGCCACGGGCAGGCCAACCAGTTCAGACACGCGCATGCCCGTGGCGTACAAAAGCCGCATCAGTGCGGTATCCCGGGCGCGGTCATGTGCGGTCTTGGCGGTTTGTTCGGCCGCTAGAAGTAGGGCCTCAACCGCATCTGGAGGCAAGGTCTGTGGCAAGGATTTGGTTTTGCCCGGGCCCTTTATTTGCATCGCCGGGTTATCTGCGCGCCAGCCTTCTTCGTAGGCAAAACGAAACAATTGCTTGAGCGCGGACAAGCGCCGGGCCCGGGTCGAAGCCGCCAATCCCTGCGCCTCACAATGGATCAGGTAGGCCTCAACATCGGCCTTTGTAACTGCCGAAAACACATTCCCCGGCTCATCCGACCACGCCACGAAATCCATCAGATCGCGTACATAGGCCAGCTGGGTGTTTTGGGCGGCGTCCAATTCGGCGGCCTGCGCCTCAATGAACGTATCGACCCAGAGGGCGGCATTGCGGGGGGCACTCATATCGCGCGTTCCATGAGCATAAGTTGCAGAGCTGCTTGCCGTGCGACAGCCTCCAACCCGTTGGTGCGCAGTAATACGAGGGCGGCGGTAATATCACCGGGATCGCTTTGCGCGCCGTCTTGCAAGAGTAAAAGCGCCCGCAACAAGGCCTCTCCCAAACGATTATCGGCAACGAGGGCGGCAAACGGCTCTGGTACCTGCGGGAGGGTAAAGCCCAATGTGATCGCCTCCGCCAAGGGGCCAAGCCCGCGCGGATCAGCGGCAACGCCCATCGCGATGGACCGTGCAAAAACGTCCCGGGGCAGGTCAGATCGGGCGTCCGAGGCCGCAACTTTCTCATACTCCTTGGACAGGAGACCGATTTTAAACGCCAATTGCGCCGCCGAGGGTGCAAGCGGCAGGTCCGTCAATTCTGCGCCGAACATCCGCGCAAAAGGGACTTGAAGCCCTGCGCGTGACATGGCGGCCCAGACCTCGGGCAGGGCGTTGGCGATTGCGCCGGGATCACCCGATTGCAACGCAGCGTCAAAGGTTTGAAAAGCGGCCGCACGGTCCCACACGCCACCTGATGCTGCCGGTTTACGCGCCGTGTACAATGCCCGAAGTCGCTCGGGTGCTATGGCTTGGGTGCGGACAAGCCGCTCCGCAGCTTCGATCTGAGCCTTCCAGCCGATTGTGTCCCACAGGTCCGAAACGGCATAGGCGATGGGCAGGGCCAAGGTCGCGGGCGGCTCACCCAACCCATCCAAGAGCCGAAAACGCAATGGCGTCATTTGACCCTGTAGTGAGGGCAGGGGCGTGCCCTCAAAGGCTTCAGGATCTAAGAACTGACCGAGCAATAACGCATCGTCAGGGGCAATCGCGCCAATCGCGCGGCCTGCCTCAAGCGTGAGAGAGGCCGCGGCCCAGTCATCACCGCGCGAGAGGCAAAAAATGCGCGCCCCGAGATCCTGGGTCAGATTAGGCGCACGGCGCAACGCAGCGCAGGCTTGCGCATCATCGCCACTAAGGAGGGACACGTTAAACCACAAGTCGAACAGCTTGGGCGTATCGGCCCCAGCTTGCTCCAACAGGGCTTGGGCCTGATCAATGGCCCCAAACGCAACCAACCGCTCCACCCGAGTTCGCAACAGCGCGGTGCCGCCATCGGCGGTGGTTGGGGGCGTCAGTTCGGCCAACAGCAATACAAGAGCAAGGTCTTGCAGAGCAGGCAAGTCACTGGGGCGTAAGTCAGCCAGCAAGGTCAACAAACGCTCCGGCCGTACATTGGCAAACGTATCCTGTGGCAACCCGGTGATCAGAGGCGACAACAGCCCAACACCGCCCAAGGTTTGCCCACCAAGCAGGGTGGTTTGGATGGGATCGCGTGCTTGTTCTGCTTGTGCCTCCGGTTCAGCAATCAACCGCATTAAGGACGCAGGATCGGTCAGCCATTCAATCGCCGAGCGCGGGCCTTCTTGCGACGAAACGGGGTCATCGCCCCCCGACGCGAACGCAACTGTCGCCATCAGCCCAAGCGCCGCAACGCTTGCGGCAGTTTTAGTTAACATCAACCGGCACCATCAAAGACACAGGTGCGACATCCGCCGTCAAAAGATACGAATAGCCGTACAGCCCCCCCGCGCCCAAAATCGCGAGGATCACGAGATATTTTACCAGTCTGCCCATGGACGCTGCCTTCTGTTGCTTTTATGCCCAAGATATAAATAGCACTCTCAGCCGCACCACGCCACCTAACGGAGCCATCAAACTTGCGCGAACACTTGCCAACCGCGACCGACTGCTCGCTCGTCCTGCTGAAACCCGTGGTTTTGGTGGGCATGATGGGCGCCGGAAAATCCGCCGTGGGGATGGCCTTGTCCAAACGCCTTGGGGTGATGTTTCGCGATTCTGACGCTGAGATTGAGCAAGCCGCCGCCTGTAGCATCGCCGAGATTTTTGCCCGCGACGGTGAGACGTTTTTCCGCGCTCGTGAGGCCGAGGTCATCGCGCGCCTGTTGCGTGAGGCGCCTGCGATCATCTCAACCGGTGGTGGGGCGTATCTTCGCCCCGAAACGCGGGATCTGATCACCGGCCATGGTGTTGCGGTGTGGCTGCGGGCTGATATCGAACTGCTTTGGTCACGTGTAAAACACAAAGACACGCGGCCCTTGCTGCGCACAGAAAACCCCAAGCAAACCTTGGCCGACCTGTTGGCTGCGCGCACACCGTCCTATGAGATGGCGGATTTGGTGGCCGACTGCCGCCCCGATTACAGCATTGAGGCCATGGTGGACGTCGTGATTGACGTCTTGAAAGACGCAGGCATTTTGACGGAGACCCCGGTATGAGCGAAAATGTAGTCCATGTCCCGTTGGGTGAGCGCGCCTATGACGTCCGGATTGGCGCGGGCCTTTTGAGCGTGGCCGGAGATGCGATTGCGCCCCTGCTCAAGCGACCTCGAGTGTTCGTGATCACCGAAACACGTGTGGCGGGTTTGCACCTAGCAACCCTTAAATCATCCCTCAAAACCGCTGGGATCGATGGCCAAGTGCTGGAGTTGGAGCCGGGCGAGACCACGAAATCATGGGGGCATCTTCAAACATGTGTCGAATGGCTGCTGGATCATGAGACTGAGCGCGGCGATATGGTCGTGGCTTTTGGCGGCGGCGTGATTGGGGATCTGGTCGGCTTTGCAGCTGCGATCTTGCGGCGGGGCGTGCGGTTTGTGCAGATCCCGACGTCTTTGCTGGCGCAGGTCGACAGTTCCGTTGGCGGCAAGACCGGGATCAACACGCGGCATGGCAAAAACCTTGTTGGGGCGTTTCATCAACCTACGCTTGTGCTGGCGGATGTTGAGGTGCTGGGCACCCTCGCGCCACGAGATTTCCTTGCCGGCTACGGTGAGGTCGCCAAATATGGCCTTTTAGGCGACGCGGATTTCTTCGCCTGGCTAGAGGCGAACGGCCCCGCACTTGCAAAAGGTGACATGGTTCTGCGCCAGCAGGCTGTGACCCGCTCCGTGCAAATGAAGGCAGACATCGTCGCGCGGGATGAAACAGAACAGGGTGACCGGGCGCTTTTAAACCTTGGTCACACTTTTTGCCACGCGTTAGAGGCCGCAACGGGCTACGACGGCGCGCGACTGCTACACGGCGAAGGCGTGGCCATCGGCTGCGCGCTTGCGTTTGAGCTGTCGTCGCGTTTGAGCCTGTGCAGCCAAGAGGCGCCAAGCCGCGTGCGGGAGCACCTCGCACAGATGGGAATGATGCGGGATTTGCGGGATATTTCCGGTGATCTGCCCGATGCCGCGGCACTCCTGACCCTCATGGGGCAGGACAAAAAGGTTGTCGCAGGGCAGTTGCGGTTCATCCTTGCGCGCGGAATTGGAGCGGCCTTTGTCACTGGCGATGTGCCACGGGACGAAGTCTTGCGGGTCTTAGAGGACGCCGCCTAATCGCGCGCCTGATACCACGCTAGAACATACAGCCGAATAGCCCCGGCAAGGCCCGACTTCAGAACACGTTCTGCATCAATTTCGGCCGCCAAAGCATTGATACTTTTGCCTTCACGTGCCGCTATCGCACCGAAAGCTTCCCAGAACTCATCTTCAAGTGAAACGCTTGTGCGGTGCCCGCGCAACGTCAGTGAGCGTTTTTTCGGGCGGCTCATGTGTCAGGGGTTTCGGGTGCATCCCCGATCTTATGGCCATCAAGCTGGGTTTTGGCCTTGCCGTCCAAACGACGCTCTAGGGCACGTTGGTCTTTGGTGCGGCCGAACTTGACCGCATTTTCAGCGCCTTGCGCCGCTTTCTCAGTCCGCGCCCGGGATTTGCGGGCGCGGTTGAGGTTGATCACGTTTTTATTGCTCAAACGCTATCCTTACTTAGGCCCGATCATCTGCTCGGGGCGTACGACTTTCTCAAACGTCTCTTCGTCCACAAACCCCAGCGCAATTGCCTCTTCCTTGAGGGTTGTGCCGTTTTTGTGCGCAGTTTTCGCGACTGTCGTTGCGTTGTCATAGCCGATGGTGGGCGCAAGTGCCGTTACCAGCATAAGGCTTTCGCGCATAATTTTGGCGATGCGGTCTTCGTTGGCGCGGATGCCCGACACACAATTGTCGGTAAAGGCCACCGCTGCGTCACCCAAAAGCTGCATGGATTGCAACACGTTATAGGCCATCATTGGCTTATAGACGTTCAACTCAAAGTGCCCCTGCGATCCTGCGAAACCAACGGCCGCGTCGTTCCCGAACACATGGGCGCAGACCTGCGTCAGGGCTTCGCATTGGGTTGGGTTTACTTTGCCGGGCATGATCGACGAGCCGGGCTCGTTCTCGGGCAGCATCAATTCGCCCAAACCACAGCGCGGGCCAGAACCAAGCAAGCGGATGTCGTTTGCGATTTTGAACAGCGAGGCCGCTACGGTTTTTGTCGCACCAGACATTTCGACCATTGCATCGTGGGCGGCCAAGGCTTCGAACTTGTTAGGCGCAGTTACAAAGGGCAAGCCGGTGATTTCGGCCATGTTGGCGGCGACTTCCTCGCTCCAACCCGGTGCAGTGTTCAGGCCGGTGCCGACAGCTGTGCCGCCTTGGGCCAATTCGTTGATCCGGGGCAGGGCCGCTTCGATGCGTGCAATCCCCATGCGCACTTGATGCGCGTAGCCCGAAAATTCTTGGGCCAATGTCAGGGGCGTCGCATCCATCGTGTGCGTGCGCCCAATTTTGATAATGCCATCGAATTCAGCAACTTTGGCTTCTAGTGCTTCGGCCAGTTTCACGAGGCCCGGCAACAGAACGTCGCGCGCGGTCATCGCGGTGCCGATGTGCATGGCAGTGGGGAAAGTGTCGTTCGACGACTGACCCATGTTGCAGTGGTCGTTGGGGTGAACGGGGTCTTTGGTGCCCAATGTGCCGCCCAGCATTTCGATGGCGCGGTTGGCAATCACTTCGTTGGCATTCATGTTGGATTGCGTGCCGGACCCTGTCTGCCACACGACCAGCGGAAAGTTATCATCCAGCTTGCCGGCGACGACTTCGGCAGCGGCCGCTTGGATGGCTTCGCCGATTTGGACGGGCAGCTTGCCGGCGGCGGTGTTGGCCTTGGCACAGGCCTGCTTGATCACACCCAATGCGCGCACGATGGCAACGGGCTGTTTCTCCCAACCGATGGGGAAGTTCATGATCGAGCGTTGGGTCTGTGCGCCCCAATACTTGTCCGAAGGGACCTCAAGGGGGCCAAAGCTGTCAGTCTCGGTGCGGGTGGTGGTCATGATATGAATCCCTCAGGTGCGGTATGCTGTTGTATGCCGTTTAACGGGTCCCGACGCGGGGCACAAATGCGCACGTGTCGCAGCACGCAAGTTTGTTATTTGCGGAATTGGTCCAGTGATACAACTTGCCCATCGCCTTTGGGGGGCTCGGGTTGGTAATCATCCTCGGGGTCGTCGTCATCGGCCTCAAGATCATCGGGCATGTCCTGAGTTTCAAACCGAAGACCAAATTCGACAGAAGGGTCAACAAACGTTTTGAGCGCGTCGAACGGCACCACAAGCGGCTCTGGCGTGTCACCAAAGTTTAACGTGATCGAAAAACCCTTGTCGGTCACGATTAAGTCTTCGAACCAATGCTGGATGACGATGGTCATCTCTTCGGGATACCGCTCCCGCAGACGGTCCGCGATGGCCACGCCTGAGTGGGTCGTATCAAAGCTGATAAAGAAGTGATGATCCCCGGGCAGGCCTTGTTCGGCCACACGTGTCAGCACATTCTGAATGAGCCCACGCATCGCGTTATGCATCAGATTTCCGTAGTCAATAGATGCAGTCATTGCGAACACTCTTTGTCAAATCGGTCAGGTACCACCATAGGGGATTCTATGGTCATTGCCATAGTTAACGCGTTGCAATTTGAGAGGGAAGGTAAGTGCAGGTTTCTGTTGCCAGGTACCTGCGAACCCCGCCTAGAGCTGCTAAGCGCTAGGACTTAATTTTCGGTTTTCCGAACTGCTTACGCAGCCAGGGCTACCGGAGCATTGTTGTCATTTGCAACTAGCTTAAGTGAACCAATAACGGTGGTATCCCGCCGCGTGAAAGCTAACACCTTTAAACGTCCGTCGATCCTGTTTCGACCCCGCGCGTCCCTCAAATGAAGGGAGTGTTGGTGGAGTCGCCGGGTACCGCCCCCGGGTCCGAGCCGTGTATTACGAGCGCGTTTATCACGATAGTCCCGTTGCCGAGACACCTCTGATATAAGCACCCATTGCCCAAGGTGCAAGGGCTCAGAGGTGAGGCCAGTTCACGGCCAATGCGCCAACGCCTACGACCAGCTCAGTCACGAAAAAGCCGAACTTTCGCTGGGTCCAGCCCTCTAACATGCCCGAGGTGACACGCCCCATAGCGCCGCCAAGCCAGACAAACCCAATCATCGCGTAGCCGGCTGGGGTGTTCATGATCAACGCACCGATCCCCACCAGCACAAACAAAGCCCCCGACGCGGCCCGAATTTCTGATGTGCCCATGCCGCGCACACTACCATCCGTGAGGCCAAGCAGGCTCATGGTGTAGCGGGGCGCGAGCCAGCCAATTGCGCCAAGCCCAACGGACAACGCCACAAATATCAGATTGAAAATTAGGTCCATGCTCAAAAGCTCCTTTTAACTATGTACGGCGCAGCCAAGCGATTGGACCAATGAAAACGCCCCGGCGACGTTACGTACATCCGGGGCGCGCTCAAAGTCAGGTGGAAAGGCGACTAGAATCCGGCTTTGATTTTCTCAAATTCTGCGGCCTGCATTTCGCGAAGGCGTCCATCCATGGGCAACTGTGCCAGTACAGGCGCGCTGATTTGGCCAAGGCCAGATGCCACAAGAGCCTCTTCGCCTTTGTCCGCCATCGCAACCGCGTTGGACTGGCCGTAGCCAGCATCCAACAGGGCCGTGGTCGAGGTTGGCGCGAGCATTGCGTTCACGAAGTCATAGACCAGATCCTCGGACGCGCCGGTGCCTTCGGCCATTTTCACGTAGCCACACAGCCACAGCGAAGACCCTTCGGCCGCCTCGCGTTGAAAGCCGATGGGGAAGCCTTCGTCGACCATTGTGGGCAGCGTTTCGTTCCACGCCCAGCTGACCAGCACCTCACCGGAGGCAAGCAGTTGGCTCAGCTCGGCAGGGTCGGTCCAATAGGTGCGCAGGTTGGCGTGCGCCTGACGCAGCCAGTCGGATGCCGCGGCGAACTGCTCGGGCGTCGCGTTTTGCCAGTTGGTCGTACCGGTGGCCAGATAACCAAGCGCGTAGGCGTCATCCACATTGTCGGGCAGAGTCATGCGGCCCGCGTACTTTGGGTTCAAAAAGACGTTGAGCGAGGCAACATCCTCGGCGGGGACGTCCTCAGCGTTGTAGGCAATCGCGGTCGAGCCATAGTCGACCGGCAGGAAGAACACCTCACCTTGACCGCTGATTTGCTCACCCGCGAGATCGGTGTCGAGGTTGCCCCATTGATCCAACTTCGCCGTATCCCACGGTGCAATAATGCCGGATTCGATGAACTTGGTGGCAGAGCCCGCACAGATGTGGGTCACGTCCGCCTTGAAGCCCGAGCGAAGCTTTTGGAAGGCTTCTTCCTCGTCGCCAAAGAACGAAAACTCTGGGCTCTCACCGTGTTTGGTCACGTAATCCGCGTGGAACGCAGGGTCTTCGAAACCGGCATAGTCAAAGACCAGCAAGTCGGCCTGTGCGGCGGAGGCAAATGCGAGGGCTGTGCCCGTCAAAAGGGTGAGTTTCAGTGTCATGGGTCACTCCCGTTGGACCATTCTGTTGAAGCGGAAACTAGAGCCGGAAGGCCGCCGCTTCAAGCGTGATATATAGGTGTTACGTGCCAGCCCTGCGCGCGCGGTACGTATCGGCCAATTCTAGCGTGTAGGTTTCCAACTCATGCAGTAGTGCTGTCACCTCATCTGCGTCGCGCGCCTTGAGGGCATTGGCCATCCCGATATGGAGCGCCACGATCCGGGCACGGTCCCGCGCGGGAAAGGTGATCATGTTCATCAAGGGCTGCATGGCCTCAACCGCCCCAGCGAGTTGATAAGACAGTACCGGGTTGTCGGCGGCATCTACAAAGGCCCGGTGAAACGCGACGTCACTTGCACAGAATGCTTCATCACTCAGTACAGGGTCGCTTTGACGGTCCACCTCAGCTTTCATCAGATCAAACGTCTCACGCTCGCGCCGAGCACAGGCAAGACCTGCGCAAGCCCGCTCCAGCGTAAAGCGGGCCTCACAGGCGGTCTCAAAGCTGACGGCATTCATCGACAGCAAGAGTGTTGAGGTGCTGATGTGCTGGGTGACGGCCGCATCAAACGTCAGTTTATTCACGAACGCGCCGCCCGTGTGGCCGCGCTGTGTGCGGATCAGGTTTTGTGCCGCGAGCCGCTTCAAAGCCTCGCGTACGGTGCTGCGCGACACGTCAAATTTCTCACACAGATCAGCTTCCGACGGGAGACGATCATCGGATAACAGCACGCCTGAGATGATTTCTTGACGCAGCGCATCGGCAATTTTCGCCGACAGATCAGAGGCAGACGGTGACGCGTTTTTCATTTGTCAGACAATTGAAAAACTGCGACAAGCTGCCCCACGCAAATCGGTCGTTTGAGTCGGGGGAGGGTTCGCACGATGCAGTCAGTCATTCGGTCCACTTTGTGGCTAGTTTTCTTTGCCAGCATTCTTGCGGCTTGGTGGCTTATGTATGCCATGAGCATCGGCATGGGGCTAGACGTTTTTGGCCGCGCGACGCCAGCGATGAACCCGATGATGATGGATATGATGATGGGCAGCTTTGTGCCGCTGTTCATCATGTGGGCCGCGATGATGGCGGCGATGATGTTGCCGACGCTGGTCCCGACACTGCGCGCCTACGAAGACTTGATTGCAAACGCTGATGGCACCCGGGCAGGGTGGTCAGGCGTGTTGCTAGGCTATTTTGCCGTTTGGGTTGCATTCGCTGCGGGCATCGCAGCACTGCAATTGGGCCTACGCGGGGCAGGGCTGTTGGATATGATGGGGGCGGCAACGTCACTGTGGATCACCACAGCCCTTTTGATCGCGGTTGGTACCTTTCAGTTTAGCCGCACCAAAGAGATCTGCCATGGGGTATGCCACGCGCCCATGCATTACTTTCTCGGCCACTGGCGCACCGGTTTTGCGGGCGGGCTGCGCATGGGCCTGAGCCTTGGCGCATTTTGCGTCGGCTGTTGCTGGGGCTTTATGGCCCTTGGCTTTGCGGGCGGCGTCATGAGCCTGTTGTGGATGGGGGCTGCGACGCTGTTCATGGTCCTCGAAAAACTCCCTCAAATCGGCCATCGTCTTACGAAACCAATGGGCTTTGCCCTCATCGCTGGCGGCCTCGTGCTGGCGGCCAACATTCTGTTCAACGGAGCCTGATATGTCCAAACAACGCGCTGAAGCAGACCGGTTGCCCATATCGCAACGGATCGACCAACGGATGCCCAACCCGGGCCGCCGCACGATGAACCCCACAAACTGGGCCATTCAGGGTGAGCTGTTTCTCAACTGCTCATGCACCGTGTTTTGTCCCTGTGTTGTGTCGCTCGGCGCGCATCCTCCCACCGAGGGGCATTGCCACGCGTGGATGGCCATCGCGATCGATGACGGCCACTTTGAGGGCGAAAGCCTTGCCGGTCTGAACGTCGGCCTTTTGGTCGATATTCCCGGCCGCATGGGCGAGGGCAACTGGAAGGTCGCGGCCTACGTCGACGAAAATGCGACCGGCAAAGCCTACAACGGTCTGTTGCAAATTCTGTCTGGCGCGGCTGGCGGCACCACGGGTCTGTTCACCATGCTCGTGTCCGAGATCATCGGCGCCGAACGTGCTCCCGTTGAGATCGTGCGTGATGGCAAGAAACGCTCCATCAATATTGGGCGCAAAATCCAAGGCGAGATCGAGATGATTGACGGCAAAAGCCCCGATCACCCCGTCATGGTGTCCAACTCCAAGTACTGGATGGGTCCCGACATCATCGCCGCGACCGGTCTTCGGTCCAAGGTCCGTGACTACGGGCGCGTTTGGGACTTTGGCGGCAAGTCCGCTGAAATCTGCCCGATTAACTGGGGTGGCCCAAAGCCGCTCTGATGCCGTCTTTATGATCTTTGGAGGGATCTAACATGGCCGCAATCGCGTTTTCGCGTCGTCTGCGTCGCACCAACTTTGCCGAAGGTGTGGAGGCCGCTGGTGCCAAAGGGTACACAGTCTATAATCACATGCTCTTGCCGACGGTGTTCCGCTCGGTTGAGGAGGACTATCACCACCTCAAGTCTGCGGTGCAGATTTGGGATGTTGCGGTTGAGCGACAGGTGGAATTGCGCGGACCAGACGCCGCGCGTCTGATGCAGATGCTCACGCCACGTGACCTGCGCGGTATGCTGCCGGGGCAGTGTTTCTACATCCCAACAGTGGATGAAACCGGAGGCATGTTGAACGACCCCGTGGCCGTCAAACTGTCCGAGGATCGTTGGTGGATCTCTATTGCCGACAGCGATCTGTTGCTGTGGGTCAAGGGCATCGCTTACGGCTACCGCTTGGATGTGTTGGTGGATGAGCCTGACGTCAGTCCGCTCGCGATCCAAGGGCCAAAGGCAGATGAGTTGATGTCGCGCGTGTTTGGCAGCACCGTATCGGACCTGCGGTTCTTCCGGTTTGGCCACTTCGACTTCCAGGGGCGGGATATGATTATCGCGCGCTCTGGCTACTCCAAACAGGGCGGTTTTGAGATTTACGTCGAAGGCGCCGATATCTGCATGCCTCTGTGGAATGCGCTGATGGAGGCAGGCAAGGACCTAGACGTGCACGCCGGGTGCCCCAACCTGATTGAGCGGATTGAGGGCGGTTTGCTATCCTATGGCAACGACATGACCCGCGAAAACACCCCCCACGAATGTGGCCTTGGCAAATTCTGCAACACGCAGACTGCGATTGGTTGCGTGGGCCGGGATGCCCTGTTGCGCGTTGCCAAAGAAGGCCCGGTCAAGCAAATCCGCGCCATTGCGATTGATGGCCCAGTGGGCCCCTGTGATCGTCCGTGGAAGCTGATGGCCAAGGGGAAGCAGGTCGGGCAGGTGACCTCGGCCGCGACGTCCCCTGATTTTGGTGGCTCCGTCGCGATTGGCATGGTGCGTATGACCCATTGGGACGACGGCACCGAACTGACGGTCGAAACCCCCGACGGCCCCAAAGGCGCCATCGTTAAAGAAAAATTCTGGATTTAAGGAGAGAGACCCATGTTCAACGCTCTGGTTGTGACCAAAGACGATGAAGGCAAGACCCACGCAGCGGTGCAGTCGCTGACACTGGATGATTTGCCTGCGGGCAACGTCACTGTGGCGGTGGAATTCTCGACCGTTAACTACAAGGACGGGCTGTGCATTGGGCCTGGCGGCGGCTTGGTGCGGAACTATCCGCACGTCCCCGGGATCGACTTTGCCGGCACCGTAGAGGCATCGGACGATGACCGCTACAAACCCGGCGACAAAGTCGTATTGACAGGCTGGCGCGTCGGCGAAGCGCATTGGGGCGGCTACGGCCAAAAGGCGCGTGTGAACGCGGATTGGCTTGTCCCACTGCCCGAAGGCATTACGACGCGCCAAGCAATGTCAGTTGGCACCGCGGGTTTCACTGCAATGCTCGCGGTGATGGCGCTTGAGGCACATGGCATCAAGGACGGCCCCGTATTGGTCACAGGTGCTGCTGGTGGCGTTGGTTCGGTCGCAACGGCAATCCTGTCGAACCTCGGCCATGAAGTAGCTGCCGTGACGGGACGGCCCGAAACAGCCGATTACCTCAAAGACCTTGGCGCGACCCAGATCGTGGCCCGTGAGGACATCAATGAGACAACCAAACGTCCGCTAGAGGCCGAAGCATGGGGCGGTTGCGTCGATGCGGTGGGCGGCGACATGCTGGCGCGCGTTTTGGGCCAGATGAAGTATGGCGCCAGCGTTTCAGCCGTTGGTCTTGCGGGTGGTGCGGCCCTGCCAGCCACCGTCATCCCGTTCCTGCTGCGCGGCGTGAACCTTTTGGGCATCGACAGCGTCATGCAACCTTACGAAAACCGTGTCGCTGCGTGGAAACGTATCGCAAGCGATCTGCCCATGGAAAAACTAGAAGCCATGGTACAGCCCGCCACGCTGAGCGATCTGCCGCAGCTGGGTCGCGATATCCTGAAGGGCAACGTCAAAGGCCGCGTCGTTGTGGACGTAAACGCTTAGGCCAAAGCCTAAGTCACCAAGCCTAAATCACTTTCGCGCGTTCGGAACCATCCGAGCGCGCGTTTTCTTTGGTTTTTTGCAAATTTTGCCCGCTGTGTTAGGCTTGTCCTACAAAATTATTAAAAAACAGGGACTGAGATTATGCCAATCAAAGAACCAATCACGATGCTGCCGATTAAAACGGCGGCGAGTGGCTTCTACAAAGGCTTTACCAAAGACGTCACCGTCACGGCCAAGATCTTGGTCGGGGCGCTTATTATCTGGGCCATCGCTTTTCCGGACCAAGCGGCCAATGTGCTGGGGTCGATTAACGGGTTTATCCTTGCCTCTTTTAGCTACTGGTACGTCTATGCGATGGCGTTCTTTGTGGTGCTGTGTTTCCTGCTGGCGCTGTGGCCATCGGCGGGGCGCATGCGATTGGGGCTGGAAACGGACCGCCCGGAATTTTCCAATTTCTCATGGTTTTCCATGATGTTCGGGGCAGGGATCGGCATTGGGATGCTGACCTTTGCCACCGCTGAGCCGATGTATCACTGGGCCTCAAACCCGTCGACGATCATGGGCCAGACCGAAGGATCAACAGCAGGCAACGTCCGCTCAGCCTATGTGTGGTCGTTCACGCACTGGGGACTGGCAGCGTGGGCGTCCTACGCGATTGTGGGGCTTGCCTTGGGCTTTTTCTCCTACAGGCGGGGGCTTCCACTGACGATCCGCTCAGCGCTCACACCAATCTTTGGTGCGAAACTGTCGGGGCCGATTGGGCATACCGTAGATGTCGTGGCCGTTGTCGCGACTGTTCTTGGCGTGGCTCAAACGTTGGGCTTTGGGGTTGAGCAGTTCGTGTCGGGCCTTGTGCGGATCGGCTTTGGCGATTGGCTTCAGGTGACGGCAGCGGACGGCAGTGTCAGCTCCTCGACCATGGGGATCGTGGTCGCGCTTGTGGTCATCATGGGGGCCTCGACCCTGTCGGCGCTTTCGGGCGTGGGTAAGGGCATCAAGTGGCTTTCGAACATCAACATGGGTCTGTCGTTCTTTATCCTCGCGTTCTTCTTGGCGTTTGGGTCGACATTCTTTGGCCTCCAGGCGCTGTTTGTTGGCATCTGGGATTATCTGGCCTCGATCCCCGGCAACATCCTGACGGTTTGGTCCGCAGACGGGACCGAGCAAGGTGATGCGTTGGCCGGTTGGCAGGGTGGTTGGACCATCTTCTATTGGGCATGGTGGATCGCGTTTGCCCCTTTTGTCGGCGTATTTCTGGCGCGGATTTCCAAGGGCCGCACGATCCGTGAATATGTTCTGGGGGCGATGATTATCCCCGCTCTGATGTGCTTTGTTTGGTTCGCGATCGTAGGCGGCACCGCCATCGATTTGGAGCTGAACGGGGCTGCCAATGGGGCCATCACCGGCGCGGGCCAAGCCGATCAGCTGTTCGCGATGCTGGCGGTTATCCTCTCCGAGAGCCTTGCTTGGATCATGTCCGTCATCGTTGTGATCTTGCTTCTGACTTATCTCGTAACGTCGGCCGATAGCGCGGTTTTGATCATCAACACGATCAACGCCGCGGGTGACGAAGGGCCCAAAGCACGGCCGCACATTCTGTTCTGGGGTGCTGCGCTGGCCTTTGTGGTCGGCGGCTTGATTATCGCTGGCGGTCTGGGCGCGATCCAAACGGCCATGGTCATCGGCGCGCTGCCCTTCAGCTTTGTGATGGTCTTGATGGGCATCGCTTTGGTCAAGGCGATTTGGCGCGATGGTCTGCGCGAAAAGCACGGGCTTGAAACAACAGTTAGCCCAGCAGAATAGACGCCGATCCAGACAATATTGAATGGCCCCTTCGGGGGCCATTTGCCTTTTTGTGTGGATATCGAAAATCTGCATCCGCACCACTAAATGAGGGTGGAAAACCTGTGCGCAGTTCTAAATGAGGGGGAAGCCGATGTTGGAGATCAGATGCCCACGCCCCCCATTTTGTACTGGATGCGCCGCGACCTGCGGCTTGCCGACAATCCCGCGCTAAGTGCGGCCATCGCAACAGGTGCACCGGTCATCCCGGTCTTTGTGCTTGACCCTGAGACTGAAGCCCAAGGCGCCGCACCATTGTGGCGGCTCGGCTTGTCCATTGCCCAAATCGCCAAGGACCTAGAGGCCAAAGGCAGCCGCCTGATCCTGCGCAAAGGGAATGCGCTGGACGCGTTAAAGACGCTAGCCGCGGAGACAGGCGCCAAGACGGTGATGTGGAACCGACTTTATGATCCGGTGGCGCGCACCCGCGACACGGACGTCAAAGATGGGTTGCGTCAGGCAGGGCTGGACGCCAACAGCCACAACGGACATCTGCTGTTTGAACCTTGGACCGTTGAGACTGGGCAGGGCAGTTTCTACAAGGTTTACACCCCCTATTGGAAGGCTGTGCGGGACCGTGATCCGGGCGCTGCTTTGCCGGAACCTAGCGTTATACCTGCGCCGGATATATGGCCCAGCTCTGAGCCGCTTGCCTCATGGGATCTTGGTCGTGCGATGGGACGTGGGGCCGACGTTGTCAGCGCCCATGTCACCGTCGGTGAGGCCGCTGCTCGCGCCCGCCTTGAAGCCTTTATCGACGTTCGGGTCGATCGCTACAATTCAGCCCGCGATATGCTGGCCGAAGACGGCACCAGCCGTCTGTCCGAAAACCTGACCTACGGAGAGATTTCGACGCGCACGGCGTATTTGGCGGGTCGCGCTGCGTTGGAACGGGGTGACACGCAGGCCGAGACATTTCTGAAAGAACTGGTCTGGCGCGAGTTCGCCTACCATCTTGTGTATCACACACCGCGGATCACGACCGAAAATTGGCGCCCCGAATGGGATCAATTTGGCTGGCAAACCGATGGGCCCCAGGCAGAAAGCTGGCGGCGCGCGCAGACAGGTTTGCCCGTGGTCGATGCCGGCCTGCGGGAGATGTATGTCACAGGCTACATGCACAACCGCGCGCGCATGTTGGTCGCGAGTTACCTGACCAAACATCTTTTGACCCATTGGAAAATTGGGGAGGCTTGGTTTGCGGACTGCTTGATTGACTGGGATCCAGCCAGTAACGCGATGGGCTGGCAATGGGCGGCGGGCTCCGGCCCCGATGCGTCACCCTATTTCCGGGTGTTTAATCCCGAAACGCAGGCCGAAAAATTCGACCCTAAGGGCCAATATCGTCGCCGCTGGATAGCGGAGCAGGATCCGAATCCGCAGCCAACCGCCCTCAGCTATTTTGAGGCGATCCCTGAAAGTTGGGATATGAATGTGCGCGATGGCTACCCCTTGCGCCCTTTGATTGACACATCCGAAGGTCGGGTCCGCGCGCTAGAGGCCTACACGGCGCTAAAATCCAGTTAACCTTTCTAAAAATGTAACCATATGCGGCACTTGTTAAGAACCGCACTATCTGTCAACTTGGCCTTACACATCCTGCAACAGGAACGCGAATGACACTTCTGACGACGACCGACGGTCAAAAAAATCTCCCACGCTATTTTGCCCGCGTTTTCGCAGTGGCACAGTTGGTCCAAAACGGACGTCTGGATATCCACCTCCCCGATGGGCGTAGCTTTCGGGTTGAGGGGCCTCAGCCTGGTCCAGTGGCCGAAATGCATGTTCATAACGTTGACCTATTTGCCCGCACTGTGCGCGATGGCGATGTCGGTTTTTGCGAGGCCTACATGGACGGCTGGTGGGACACCCCCGACCTGATGGCCTTCTTTGATTTCGTACACGCGGATAACGAAGCCATTTATGACGGCTATCCGGCGCTGACGCTGGTCAAAGCTTATGAGCGTATGCGGTTCTGGCTTCAGCGGAACACCAAGAAACAGGCCCGCAAGAACATCTCAGCTCACTATGACTTAGGTAATGATTTCTATAAGTTATGGCTCGATGATACGATGACATACTCGTCCGCGTTGTTCAAAACCGGACAAGAAAGCACCGAGAGCGCACAAATCCAAAAGTACGAAATGATGGTCGACCAAATGGGCGTAGAGCCCGGCGATCATGTGTTGGAAATTGGCTGCGGCTGGGGTGGTTTTGCGGAATATGCAGCCAAGGAACGGGGTCTAAAGGTCACTGGCCTGACGATCAGTCAGGAACAGTTTAACTACGCTGTCGATCGCATTGAAAAGGCGGGACTTTCTGATCTAGTCACCTTCAAATTGCAGGATTATCGCGACGAGACAGGCACCTACGATGGGATCGCATCAATCGAGATGTTTGAAGCTGTGGGTGAACAGTATTGGCCCACATATTTTCAAACTCTCCGCGATCGCTTGAATCCCGGGCGCAATGCGACATTGCAGATCATCACTGTGCAGGACAAACGCTGGCACTCGTACCGCAAGGGCGTAGATTTCATCCAAAAATACATCTTTCCGGGGGGGATGTTGCCCAGCCCAATGCGCCTAAGCGAAGAAATTGAGGCCGCTGGTTTGCGCAAAGTGAAAGACATCGAGTTCGCCGAGAGTTACTCTGTCACCCTGCGTCGTTGGTTCGAAACCTTTAACGAACGCTGGGAACAGGTCGCCTCGTTAGGATTTGACGATCGCTTCCGTCGGATGTGGAATGTGTATTTAACCTCTTGCGCGGCGACATTTCATTCGCGCACATGTGATGTACTTCAGATAACCGTAGAAAAACCAAAGTAATTCGACATGCCCACCGCTGCAAAACTCATATGCGCCTTCGCCATGGCGGCGGTTGGCTATCTTTCTTCCGAAATCGTTGTCCTCCAAACACTTGAGGAAGGTGTACGGGTTGGTTGGTTCCAAGAATACAATGCACTGCTTGGCTTTTTCTTTGGCTGGCGGTTGTTGGGGCGGATGGTTGGCGAAGCCATTTCTATCTCTATGATGAACGGCCTGTTTGTCGGCGGGTTATTGATGGCTTTGGCTCTGGTTTCGCAGGGGTTCTACACAATGATTACTGAATCGTTAGACCTCAGCTACGACAGCCCCGAGAAAGCCCTGAACGGCATGCTGAACTTTACGGCATCCTACGCCGTTCAGATTTTCGACAGCGTCGTATTGGGGTTCCACTTTGGACTATCTGTCTTGGCCGGGCTGATCGGTCACTTCACGGCGCGTAATTGGCGGTGACGGATTTCTTTTTCTTCGGAACGCTGCGCCACATGCCGCTTTTGCGGATCGTCATGGGGCGGGAGCCCTCTGTCTCAGCCGCAGAGTTACCCGGGTTTGCCGTGCGCCATGTGGAGGGCGCGGATTTTCCCATGCTCGTAGCGTCACCCAACGGCACTGCAATCGGAATTCTGGTCGAAAACGTCACCAAGGCAGAGCAAGAGCGGCTCAACTTCTATGAGGCCGGCTTTGTTTTTGATCTGATGGAGCAAACGGTCAAAACCAACAACGGGCCGAAGCTTACGATGGTTTATCGCGCCCGGGGACTGTCACCTAGCGAGGTGCCTTGGGATTTGGACACTTGGGTTGGTAACCACGGCGCCATGACGGTTGAGGCTGCCGCGGAAATCATGCGCGCGCATGACGCCGGAATGACCGTCGAGACGTTAACACAGCGCCAGGCGATTATCCGTGCGAGGGCACACTCAACGATCAGCACATCGCAATCGCGCCGGCCTGAAACGATCAGCGCGGGTGCGATGCGCGCGGATGTAACCATTCACGAGACCCGCCACCCGTATGAGGCGTTTTTCCGTGTAGACGAAGTCACGCTGTCGCACAAAGCTCACGACGGTGGAGAGGTCGGCCCGATTGATCGCGCGGTGTTTGTTGTGACAGATGCCGTAACGGTACTTCCCTATGATCCCGTGCGCGACCGCGTTCTGTTGATTGAGCAAATTCGGATCGGCGCATTGGTGCGCGGGGACCAACAGCCGTGGATGCTCGAACCTGTCGCGGGAATGATTGACGCGGGTGAAACCCCAGAGCAGACCGCTTTACGCGAAACGCACGAAGAAGCTGGGCTGACGCTGACGCCGACTAATTTGCACCATATTTCAACGTATTACCCCAGCCCCGGGGGAATTGCGCAGCGATTTGTGTCCTACGTTGCAGTCTGCGATCTGCCAGATGCGGCCGCCGGATTGGGCGGAGAAAGCACCGAGCATGAGGACCTTCGGGCGCATTTGGTGCCCTTTGATACCCTCATGGAAATGGTGCGCTCAGGTGAGGCTGCAAACGCGGCATTGATCATCAGTGCACAATGGTTGCAAGTGGAGCGAAATCGCCTTCAGGCAGGTGCTTGAAGTCGCTTTAACCCGCGCGTAACACTGGCCTCACACCAGCAGGAGGCGACCCATGACCATCCATTCCACGCTCGCGGCAGCTATTGGAAACACTCCCTTGATCCGGTTGCGCGCCGCATCTGAGGCGACGGGATGTGAGATCCTCGGGAAGGCCGAATTCATGAACCCCGGGCAATCCGTCAAGGACCGCGCGGCGTTGTATATCATTAACGCGGCAATCGCCTCGGGCGCGCTAAAACCCGGCGGTACCATTGTTGAGGGCACTGCGGGCAACACCGGGATCGGGCTTGCGCTAGTTGGAGCGTCGATGGGTTTCAAGACGGTGATCGTTATCCCCGAGACGCAGAGCCAAGAGAAAAAAGACATGCTGCGGCTGGCTGGTGCCGAGTTGGTTCAGGTTCCGGCCGCCCCCTACAAGAACCCCAACAATTACATCCGCTATGCCAAGCGGCTTGCAGAACAGCTGGCACAGACCGAACCGAATGGGGCGATCTTTGCCAACCAATTCGACAACACCGCCAACCGACAAGCTCATATTGAGACGACCGGCCCCGAGATTTGGGCGCAAACAGATGGCAAGGTAGACGGCTTTATCTGTGCCGCGGGTTCGGGTGGCACAGTGGCCGGCATGGCACAGGCGCTACAGCCGAAGGGTGTAAAGGTCGGCCTCGCCGATCCGATGGGCGCCGCACTCTATAGTTTCTACACTGAGGGCGAGCTGAAGTCTGAGGGCGGGAGTATTTCCGAAGGGATCGGGCAGGGACGTATCACCGCCAATCTCGAAGGCTTCACGCCCGATTTCGTATGCCGTGTTACTGATGAGGAAGCGTTGCCCATTGTATTCAACCTTCTGCGTGACGAAGGCTTGGTAATGGGCGGCTCAACCGGTGTGAACATCGGCGGCGCAATCAAGATGGCCAAAGAAATGGGCCCCGGACATACCATCGTCACCATCCTGTGTGACTACGGCAATCGCTATCAATCCAAGTTGTACAATCCTGAATTCCTCAAGTCCAAAGGCTTGCCTGTGCCGGAATGGCTGGACCGTGCGCCCCAGGATCTGCCCACAGTTTTTGAAGACGTTTAATGAACCGCTCCTTCGACGCGCAGGCTAGTCTAATCAACATGAAAGAGCTTACATCGCACATGAAAGCGGTCTCATTCCATCTATTCTTCTCACTCCTAGTAAGCGTGACGCTTCTGTTGGGGGCGGCATCTGCGCAAAATACACGCGCCACACTCACCGCTGAGGATTATGCTCAGTGGGAACGCCTCGCGTCACGGGCAGAAGACGTTATCGACCGTGCGCTTGCATCCACTGGCGCGCTTGAGGCTTTGCGAGATCAGATTGATGATGCGCGCACACAATTCTCTGATGGCCGTTTGGCCAATGCAGCTCGCATCGCGACGTTACGTGATCAAATTGCAGCCCTCGGCCCAGAGCCCGTAGATGGCATAACCGAACCGGAAGAAATCGCGACACGCCGCGCGGAGCTGGCGGCGCAACTTCGTGCCCAAGAGGCCCCCGGCTTTGCCGCGACGGAGGCCTTTCAGCGCGCGGGTGGCCTGATCGGCGAAATAGACCAAATCATCGCCAGCCGCCAAACTGAGGCTTTCTTTAACCTTGATCGCGGAGCGATCAACGTCGCCAACTGGCTGCCCGCCATCGACGCACTGAACAAGTATTCGGACCAAGTAAGTACCGAAGTTGAGCGCGCCTTTGATACAGAGACCGAGCGCACTGCGCTACGCAGTAATTCGGTTCCAATTGCTCTCTATCTGATTGTTGCCGCAGTGCTGCTGTTGCGTGCTGGTCGTTGGATCGAGCGGGGCAAGACTGCACTTCTGCCTAGCCAAGACACGCCAAAAGGTCGCGCCATCAGCTTTTTCGCAAGCTTTATACGTATGGCCCTGCCGCTGGTCGGCCTTATCCTGATCGGGCGTGCGCTTGAGCTTGCAGGTCTTTCGGGCATCCGACTGACAGCACTTATCGACACGCTTCTTCCAATTGGCATCGCGATCCTTGCGGCGCGCTGGTTGGGCATCTTAGTCTTCCCCAAGGGGGAGGCGCACCGCGTTGTTCTAGATCTAGACCCATCGGTCCGCGCAAAAGCCCGCAGGCAGACCCTCGGGTTAGCGCTGTTGTATGCAATCGCCACGCTATTGAACGTTCTGCAAAAGACGGGCGAGGGGGTAGCAGAGTACGTCTCTGTCCTCGCATTCCCGGTGATCGCACTGGCAGGCATCGTATTGATCCGTCTCGCGTTAACTGTGCTGCGTGCAGCGCGCGCCGCGGCTGAGGGCAACGAAGACATTCCGGTCCTAACCCGCGCATTGCGCTTGATCGCCAAGATAGTGATCATCGTTGGCATCACAGCCCCTGCATTGTCATTGGTCGGCTACAGCACCGCGGCGCACCTTTTGATCTGGCCGACAATCATTTCGCTTGGCCTTTGGGCTTTACTGGCGGCGCTGCAGTCTCTGATTGAGGATATATTTGCTTGGGTGACACAACGCGATGAGGACGCAGGCGATGCTTTGATCCCAACACTGATTGGGATCGTTTTGTGGGTTCTTGCGACCCCCGTCTTCGCTCTCATCTGGGGTGTGCGTTGGGCCACGTTGACCGAGCTTTGGTCGAGCTTCCTAAATGGGGTTTCGATTGGCGGCACGGTGATTTCACCGACCAACTTCATTACATTCGCCATCGTTTTCGCCATCGGCTATACGATCACTCGCTTGCTACAGGGGGTTTTGCGAAACTCCGTACTGCCCAAGACGCGCCTGGATAGTGGTGGTAAAAACGCTATCCTGTCGGGCGCCGGATACATCGGCTTTTTCATCGCGGCTTTGGTTGCGATCACGCTTGCGGGTATCGACCTATCTGGCCTCGCGATCGTTGCAGGTGCTTTGTCGGTTGGTATCGGTTTTGGTCTTCAGACCATCGTATCTAATTTTGTGTCCGGTATTATTCTGCTCATCGAACGCCCGATCAAACTTGGCGACTGGATTTCAGTCGGCAGCGTATCTGGCTATGTGCGCGACATCTCAGTCCGCTCTACTCGGATTGAGACATTTGACCGCCAAGATGTGATCGTGCCCAACGCCGACCTGATCGCAGGCGTCGTGACGAACTACACTTTGGGGAACACAACGGGCCGGGTCATCGTTCCCGTGGGCGTGGCCTACGGCACCGATACACGGCGCGTCGAAGGTATCCTGAAAGAGATCGCAGAAAGCCACCCCATGGTCCTGCTCAATCCCGGACCAGCCGTTGTTTTTCAAGGGTTTGGTGCAGATAGCCTTGATTTCGAAATTCGCGCATTCCTGCGGGATGTGAACTGGATGATGAGCGTTAAATCCGACATGAACCATTCGATTGCGGAGCGGTTTGTGAAGGAAGGCATCGAAATTCCATTCGCACAGCGGGACGTTTGGCTCCGCAATCCCGAGGCACTGAGCACACAAGAGCCAAGCTCATGACAGAGCCGTTATTTCGGTCAGAACCCTACGCCAAGACCGCTACTGCGCGTGTCGTCGGGCATACGGATGAGGGTGGGATTATATTAGACCGTTCGATTTTTTATCCCCGTGGCGGGGGGCAGCCGGGCGATTCTGGGCGATTGGCGTGGGATGGCGGAACACTTGATATAGCAACGGCCGTAAAGGTGGACTTGGACGATATTGCTATTATCCCCGCGACGCCAGATCCGTTACCGCCCATTGGCGCCGACGTTGAGCAAAGGCTAGATTGGGATCGGCGATATGCCCATATGCGTATGCATACCGCTTTGCATTTGCTATCCGTCGTTTTGCCCTTTCCGGTGACGGGTGGCTCGATTGGAGCAGACAAGGGGCGGTTGGATTTCAACATGCCAGATCCAATTGATGACAAAAACACCATTCAGGCCAAACTCAGTCAGCTTATTGCCGGGTATTTTGACGTTACCGAAAGTTGGATCACGGATGCGGAACTTGCAGCCCAGCCCGAGTTGGTAAAGACGATGTCGGTCGCGCCCCCAATGGGCAGCGGTCGTGTTCGTTTAATACGGATCGGTTCTGAGAGCAGGACAGTTGATTTGCAACCTTGCGGTGGGACGCACATCGCCAACACCCGAGAGATTGGTGCGATAAAGATCACCAAGATTGAAAACAAGGGACGGATGAACCGTGGCGTCTCCATCGCCTTTGCAGACTGAGGCGAGCGTCAGGGTAGTAAATTGATCGGCCTATTTGAGAAATAGCGAAGTGTTTTCGCCAGATTGTCGAAGCTGAAACGCGGTTTTCTAGCTGCAATCACTCAGCATCGTAGTCAGGTTTTTAATATTAATTGGCTTGGATAGGAAATCATCCATCCCTGCGGTACGACACTTTTCAATATCTTCGGCCTGCACACTCGCGGTTAAGGCGATGATCTTGGTTTGCGCGTTCGGTCCATCAGTTTCCCGGATCTTTTGGGTCGCGATCAGCCCGTCCATTTCAGGCATATGCATATCCATGAGGATCACATCAAACTTTTTATCTTGCGCCTTTGATACACCGACAACACCATTTTCGGCCAATTCAGCTTTGTATCCCAGCTTGGTGAGGATCGCGGAGCCAACGGTTCTATTGATCCCATTGTCATCAACAATCAGTGCGGTCCGGTGATCGCTGTATGATAACGGTTCGATCCCGCTTTCAGCCTTGGGAACGGGCGGGGTGGTAATTGCTTCGAGTTCAAGATCGAGAGTAAATGTGCTGCCTTGCCCAATACGGCTTGTGACAGAAACGCGGCCCTCCATAGCATCCATCAAGTCTTTTACGATTGACAGGCCCAGACCTGTCCCACCAAAACGCCGCTCAATACTGCCATCAACCTGCTCGAAGCGTTCAAAAATCCGGGAAACTGCATCATCCGGAATGCCTATCCCGGTATCAATGACTTCAAAATGAAGCGGAATATGACCGTTGGGTTTTGGCTTCGCAAAACCCTTCAATGTGATTGTGCCACTTTCCGTGAACTTAATGGCGTTGCCAAGAAGGTTGATTAGCACCTGGCGAATACGGCTATTGTCACCATGCAAACGGATATCGGCCGGCGCGTTAAAGGCGTTGACGATCTTCAAGCCCTTATGCTCCGCTGTGGAGCGGACAACCTCTAGGGCCTCCGCCACCAGCTCATTGGGAGAAAACTCAACCTTTTGAATGGTTAGCTTGCCGCCAGCAAGCATAGAGACATCCAGGATATCATTCACAATTGCGGACAGCGCCTTGCCAGATTTGACAATAATATCGACCTTTTCAAACTGAGATGGCTCGAGTTTGGAGTGTCGCAAAAGCTCAGCTACTGGAATAATTCCATTGAGCGGAGTTCGAATTTCGTGGCTCATCGTTGCCAAGAACCGTGAGCGCGCCTCTAACGCTAATTCTGCGCGAACACGGGCCGCATCCAGCTTGGCGGTCTGGTCACGAATACGATCGCGCATCAAACAGAAACTCTTAGCCAATAGTCCCACTTCATCGGGCCCGCTTGGAAGAACCGCGTCATAGTTGCCATCAGCCAACTCATCTGCAGCCTCAGTAACCATCAAAATTCGACGTGTGATGAGACGATCCACAAGATAAATGTTCGCAAACAAAATTAGTGCGACAATGATCATCCCAATGAAGAAAATTCGAATTTGTTCGTTTTGAAAGTATTGGAGTTGCGGCCCGAAATCGGCGACAACGCTCAGCACGGCAAGATCTTCACCTCGTAGAGAGATCGCCATGCTTTCAGTAAATAGATAGTCCCCTTGTAGTTCCGACAAAGGCTCCAAAGGGTAAAGCTGTCCACCATCCGGGCGTGACAAGCTGACTTGCACCCAATCTGGGTACTGGGCTTCAACGTTCTGTAGTGTCTCGTAAACTGCACCAATTTGATTGCTCACCAAGTATGGCAACAGCCCTTCGGACAGAATGGTAATGCCTTTTTGCAGCTCGCTTGTTTGGGTTTCCGTCAACATACTGTTCAATCGCGGCAGCCAGAATGCTTCGAACAGCACTACACCCACAACAGCGCACATAAGAATGGCGGCCGTAACGCGAACCCGGATTGATTTAAAATTCATATGATCACCCAAAAAAAGAGTTTTGAAGGGCCTAATCAACCCAGTAGTTTTGTAAATTGAGAGCATGCAAGCCATCGTATTCAGCACTCGTGGCTGCAATGGCTTGCCGCATCGGAATACGTGCCAATAGCTCTTGGCCCTCTGTGGTTTCGGCAATCTTGAGAAATGCTGTTTGAACGGCCTCGGCAACGTCTGGTGCGATACGCTGGTGCGCCACAAAGGGATGCGGCGGCACACGGGTTGTTTCATAGATGATCCGCAATCGGTCCCTCACCTGCGGCTCTGCGCGGTTTAAAGTGGCCATAACCCCGCCGCCCGCATCCATTTGGCCAAGTGCAACGTTCAAATAGGTGGACGAATGGGTCGAAACATATTCCTGTTTGTACTCCACCCCGTGAATGCGGTCCAAGTCAGCGCGCATCAAAAGGGCCGCTCCCAGAGCATTGGGCGACGGAAATGCAATCGTTTTGCCCTTAAGGTCTGCAACATTTTCGATGCCCGAGTCTTTGGCGACGACAAGCACGCCAAAAAGCTCCCGCGCGCCATCCCGCACCAGCGCATCATATCCTTGGGCTTTGCGCGCGACTAAAAAATGGTACGGGTTCATGTAGGCGAAGTCGAAATCACCTTTGATAAATCCATCCTCGAATTCCGAAATCCGGGGGGAGCCGATCATTTCAAAGGTATGACCTGTTTCCTCTTCAAGTTCGCGCAAGATGGGCGACCATATCTCTGCCAATTTGATCGGCTCAAACTGCGGAACGATGCCAATCGTGAAGGTATCGGCTGTTGCTGCATCAGACAAAGCAAAGCATGAGGCAAGAACCGCCACACTACGTCTGAAAGCATGAGCTAGGTCGATGGGGTTTCTTGGCGGGTGTTGAAACATAATGTCCTCGACTAAAGGTACTGACGGAATTCGATAAACTAGCGTAAACAATAATACTTATACGTTATTATTATAGCTCTTAGACTTACAAGTAGTTCTGTCAAGAGATGAGTTACCTAAGGGGAACTTTGCCTCTAATTGCAGCAGAACAGGACACCGAAGGCCGCCTTTTCGGTGACTTAAGGCGTTGTGCTTTGACGCAGATCTTCCAGCGGCGATCATATCCGTGGTGAAAAGTTCCGCCGGAGGCGTCTCGATTTTCGAAAACTGTTGTGATCGAAACTCGACCAAGCCTGAGAACCGCCCAGTGGGTTAGATTGAGCCGGTCGGTTCACAATACCGCTCGCCTGATAACGTGACAAATTCATCGCCCAAACACTCAGCGACACGACCCGCATGCGCTGCAACTTAACCAACAGCACAGAGTTACCCTGAAACGAAAAAGCAGCCCCCGGTGTGGGAGCTGCTCAGTGTTAGGTACAACGAAGGCAGTTCGGCTTACTTGCCCGAACGCCCGCTATCGTTTCCGGACATACCGCCCGATACTTCTTCGGTCGCTTCAGCAGCCAGCTCCTCAGGAAGGATCAAGTTCAGCACAATCGCGATGAACGCTGCTGGCAGGATACCGGACGTGGCTAGGACCTTGAGTGTCCCGGGCAGGTGTTGCAACGCACCCGGCTCCAATTGGAGACCCAGACCCAGCGACAATGCGATCGCAAAGATAACCATGTTACGGCGGTTCCAGTTCACATCCGAAAGCATCGAAACGCCAGCGGCCACAACCATGCCAAACATCACAATGACGCCGCCGCCCAAAACCTCAATCGGGATCGAGGAGATGATCGCGCCCACCTTAGGGATCAAGCCCGCCGCGATCAGGAACAATGCGCCGATGGTCACAACATGGCGGCTCATGACGCCGGTCATAGCGATCAGGCCCACGTTTTGGCTAAACGATGTGTTCGGGAGCGCCCCGAACAGGCCCGAAACGGCCGTGCCCAGACCGTCGGCGTATGTGGCACCTTGGATCTCTTTGTCGGTGGCTTCGCGCCCCGCGCCGCCTTTGGTGATGCCGGACACATCGCCCACGGTTTCGACCGCAGACACAAACGACATCAAACAAAAGCCGATGATCGCCGCGACCGAGAACTCTATCCCGAAATGCAGTGGGTTGGGCAGAGCAAAGGACGCAGCCCGTCCCACGTTGCCAAAACTCACTTCGCCCAACATGAAGGCCAACGCGTAACCTACGAGCAAACCGATCAAAACGGCAGAAACAGACAGCATCCCACGGGCAAAGAACTTCAACCCAAGAGTGACGACAACAACCGTGCCCGCCATCGTCCAGTTCAGGAGAGAGCCGTACTCAGGCTTGCCAATCGCGGGGACACCACCGGCCGCGTACTGAATGCCGACCTTGACCAGCGCAAGACCGATCATCGTCACGACCAAGCCCGTCACCAGTGGCGGCAGAGCAAAGCGGATTTTGCCAATGAACAGGCCGAGCACCGCGTGGAACAAGCCGCCCACGACAATACCGCCCATGACCACAGCCATGGCATCGACACCTTTGCCCGCAACCAGCGGGATCATGATCGGGATGAACGCAAACGAGGTGCCTTGCACGATGGGCAGGCGCGCACCTGCGGGGCCCAAACCGATTGTCTGGATCAAAGTCGCGATCCCGGCAAAGAACATCGACATCTGGATCATGTAGATCATCTGTGGAAAATCGGGGCTGTTTGAGCCAAAGCCAAAGCCTGCCGCGCCACAGATGATGATCGCGGGTGTCACGTTGGACACGAACATCGCCAAAACGTGCTGGATACCCAGTGGGACCGCTTTTGCCAGTGGTGGGGTGTAATTTGGATCGCGCAGTTGCTCTGGCGTCCCGATTGATGTGTCAGCCATGTGGCTGTCCTCCCTTTAGAATAGTCGTTTTATTGTTAGAGCGTGATGAGGGTTGGCTCCTCCAGCCAGTGTTCCTCAAGGTTGGTGCCGTCGCCGATCCGGTCGATAACAGCAAAAAGCCCCGATCCTTCGATCGGAGCCAGAACACCGTGCCAGGTGTTACGAGCGATATTGATGGCTTGCGTGTTGGTCGCGACAAAAGCCTGCGGCGGACCGGGACGGCCATTTTCATCCGGTGCCACTATCACCAAAAAGCGGGCGGCCGACATTGGCACAAAGCACTGCGAGCCGAGCGAATGACGCTCGAGCAGATCACAGGTGTAGGGCAGGGCGCGCAGTTCCGCTTGGAACAGGCTGAGGCCCAGCTTTCCGCCTTCAATATCGAACGACGCTAGGTCGCTAAATCGCTCACACAGCCCCGCGTTGATCGACACGGGCGCCACGGTGCCCACCTCGACCACATCACCAAACGGCGCAAAAGCGGCGGCAGTTATGGGGCGCGCTTGAACCGCGCGCATCGGTGTCGCGGTCTGCTGTGTCACAGGTGCAGCCCCACGTGGCGGTTTACGTCCTTATAGAGCAGATAGCGAAACGTTTCATCGCCAGTGGCGATACAGGCCTGCGGACAAAAGGCACGCAACCACATGAAATCGCCCGGGCCGACATCGACCCACGTGTCGTTCAACAGGTATTTGGCCGTGCCTTGCAGAACATAAAGCCCGTGTTCCATCACATGCGTCTCAGCAAACGGGATCCGACCGCCGGGCTCAAAATTCACGATGGTCATGTGAAAGTCATAGGCCATGTCCAGCGGGTCAAAAAACCGCTGCGTGGCCCATGTGGTTTCGGCGCCGGGCATGCCTGTTGGGGTTATGTCCGTTTCGTGCACCACAAATGGCTCAGGCTCCAGATCACCAGGCAGCGGCACATAGGCTTTGCGCACCCAATGAAACCCTGCCTCGGCCTCGGACGCATTCCACAACTGCCAAGGCGCACCCGCAGGCAGATACGCAAAGGAGCCTGCGCGCAGCTCATGCGAGACTTCACCAATCGTTAAGCGAAGGTTTCCATGCGCCACAAACAGAGCGGCTTGCGCGGTGGCCAGCGGCTCAGGCGCGGATGACCCGCCGCCGGGCTGCAATTCGACCGCGTATTGCGCGAACGTCTCGGCAAAGCCGGTCAACGGGCGCGCAAGGATCCAAGCGCGATGCCCCGTCCAGCCGGGCAGAAAACTGGTGACGATATCGCGCTGTGTATTGGCGGGCAGGACCGCATACGCGGGCGTAAAGATCGCGGTGCCTTCGGGGCTTTCATCAAATGGGGGCATCCCGCCGGGCGGAAAGGCATAGCGGGTCTGCGGCTCAATCGGTTGCGTCCCATCTGTGGGCGCGGTGTTCACGACGTTCATGCGAATAGATCCTTGAGACGGTGAAAGGCGATGCGTTCAACCTGATGACAGGCTTGTGCGAATTCTTCCGCGCGGCTGTTGGTCAGGCGCGCGTGGAAAGCCGCTAGGATACTGGCTTTGTCGTGGTCGCGGACCGCAATGATGAACGGAAAGCCAAAGGCTTTGACGTAGGCGGCGTTCAATTCAGTGAACGTCTGGCGCTCGGCATCGGTCAGGGCGTCTAGACCTGCGGATGATTGCTCACCGGTGGATTCTGCCGTGAGACGCTTGGCCTGCGCAAGCTTGCCTGCCAAATCCGGGTGCGCAGTCAAAACGCCAAGGCGCTCATCTTCGGACGCAAGCCGGAACTGCGTTTTGAGAGCTGCATGTATGCCGATGACACTATCATGAGCCGGGCCTAGCTCGGCCTCATAGACGCGCTCCGCGATCCAAGCAGAATGTTCAAATATCCCGCCGAAAGTGGCCACGAATGTTGCGGCGTCCATGCGAGATGGTTGTAACTTTGGGGCCTGATAGGGGTGTTCAACCGCCCAATGTGCGGCGATATCCGCACGACGAGCCACCCAAACATCTTCATGGCTGGCAACGTAATCCAAGAACCGCGCAAAGGCCGCCGCCCGACCGGGGCGGCCCACCAAGCGGCAATGCAAACCGATGCTCATCATCTTGGGCGCACCTGCGACACCCTCCGCATAAAGCGTGTCGAAACTGTCTTTAAGATAGGTGTAGAAATGCTCACCGGTGTTGAAACCCTGCGGTGTCGCAAATCGCATGTCATTGGCATCCAGCGTGTAGGGGATCACAAGTTGTGGGTGCTCTGCCACGTCGGTCCAATAGGGCAGATCATCGGCATAGGTGTCCGAGACATAGTCGAAACTGCCATCCTCTGCGATCAATCGCACGGTGTTTTCAGAACATCGACCTGTGTACCAGCCCCTTGGCGCGCTGCCCGTGACGGCGGTGTGCAGGCGCTTAGCCTCCGCGATCTGGGCGCGTTCCTCGGCCTCGGGCATGTCTTTGTGTTCGACCCATTTCAGGCCGTGGCTGGCGATTTCCCAATCGGCGTCCAGCATCGCGGCCACTTGCGCGGGTGAGCGGGCGAGGGCGGTGGCCACCCCGTAGACCGTAACCGGCATGTCGCGGGCCGTGAACATATCGTGCAACCGCCAGAACCCAGCGCGCGCGCCATATTCATAGATCGACTCCATGTTCCAGTGGCGCTGACCTTCCCAAGCGGCGGCCCCGACGATTTCGGACAAAAACGCCTCCGAGGCGGCATCACCATGCAGAACGCAGTTCTCACCACCTTCTTCGTAGTTCAGCACAAATTGCACCGCAATTTTGGCCCCATTGGGCCAGTTGGCCGCGGGCGGTTGCCCAGCGTATCCCGACATATCTCGGCTATAACGTTGCAAAGTGTCCTCCCAAAGCTATCTCCGCTTAAACCGCGATTAAGTTTCGGTCTTTCAAAATTTTCTTGAAAGTGTTTCGGGGGTTCTTGCATTTCCAATGCAAAGCCCATCCCGCAGACATCTTTTACACCAACAGGAGACGCATCATGGCTGGCTATCTCACGACCCACGTTTTGGACACGGCCAAAGGCTGCCCCGCAGCGGGTTTACGGATTGAGTTGTTCCGGATTGATGGCGGCACAGCCACCAAGATCACCGAGACGACGACCAACTCCGACGGTCGCACCGATAGCCCAATCTTGCCCCAAGACGCGTTTGATACGGGCACCTACGAATTGGTTTTTCATGCCGGTGATTACCTGCGCGCCAACAATGCGTCCGCAGATTTTCTGGACGTCATCCCACTGCGCTTTGTGATGAGCGACGTAGATCACTACCACGTCCCACTTCTCCTCAGCCCCTATAGCTACAGCACCTACCGCGGCAGCTAAGCGAGCGCGGCTTTCAGCGTATCGGACATAAAATCTATGAAAAACCGGCTCTTTGGGTCTTGGTTTTTCCGATGAGGATACAGCACCGCAAGCTGTGTATTGGGCGGCGGTGATTTTTGACAGACCGGGATCAGGGCACCGCTATCAAGGTGGTGCTGGATTTCAAACGTCGGCTTGTTGATGATCCCACGTCCGTCAAGCGCCCATTCAGTCAGAACATCGCCGTCATCACAGGCAAACGGCCCCGTGACGTCAAAGTTCTGATACCCGTCAGAGGTATTGAGCGACCAGCGGAACTCGGTCGAGCCGGGAAACCGCAAAAGCAGGCAATCGTGATCTTGCGAAATCAGATCGGCACCGTAGACCGGTCGCCCCTTGCGCCTGATGTATTCCGGGGAGGCGCATAGCACCCGCTCAAACGTGGCGATCGGCTTCATCATCAGGCCTGAATCCGGTGGGTTCCCAACCACAAAAGCTACGTCCAGACCTTCGCCCGCCACATCAAGCGCACGGTCCGAGAGCCTAAGGCGCGTGTGTATCTCTGGGTATTTCTCTCGAAAGACGGCCACATTCGGCGCAATCAACCGCCGCCCAATACCAAGCGGTGCCGACACAAAAATAGACCCGCGCGGGTTAAGTGTGATCTCATGAACCGCAGCCTCCGCCTCCTCTAGGGCTTCGAGAACTTTCAAAGCCTTAGGATAGAAAATGCGCCCCTGTTCTGTCGGCTGGATGGAGCGGGTCGTGCGGGTAAATAACCGAATCCCCAGCTGCTTTTCCAACTCTCCGATCCGGCTCGAGGCCACGGCCGCCGACACACGCAGATCGCGCGCCGCGGCAGACATGTTTTCAAGCTCGTACACGCGGGTAAACATGCGGATATTGTTGATATTGGCCATGGATTATTCGGTTTTTCTTGAAGCTGATCCGGATAATCAGCAATTATCATATAGAAGCGGGACGGTATAGCGTCGCACAAAATGTTTGGGAGAACGCCACATGTATGATCTCGCCGTTATGACGGATTGGCTCGGGTTCGCGGTGCGCTGGTTGCACGTCATCACGGCGATGGCTTGGATCGGTTCGTCGTTTTATTTCATCGCCTTAGACCTTGGCCTGCGGAAGGTGCCACATCTGCCCGTCGGCGCCCATGGCGAGGAATGGCAGGTCCATGGGGGCGGGTTTTACCACATCCAAAAGTACCTCGTGGCCCCCGAAAATATGCCCGAGCATCTGACATGGTTCAAATGGGAAAGCTATTCGACGTGGCTGTCGGGCGCGGCTCTGTTGGTGCTGGTTTATTGGGCCGGGGCCGAGATGTACCTGATCGACTATGACAAGATCGAATTGTCCACGTTCCAAGCCATCGCGATTTCTGGCGGCTCGCTCGCGATTGGTTGGATACTCTATGACATGCTGTGTAAAAGCCGCTTAGGCGAGCACCCCACGGCACTGATGCTGTTGTTGTTCGTCATCCTCGTGACGATGGCATGGGGCTACAACCAAGTCTTCACGGGCCGCGCCGCACTGCTGCATTTGGGCGCATTCACCGCGACGATCATGACCGCGAACGTATTTTTGATCATCATGCCGAACCAGCGCATCGTGGTCAAAGACCTGCAAGAAGGCCGCGCGCCTGATGCGAAATACGGCAAAATCGCCAAGCTACGCTCCACCCACAACAACTACCTGACGCTGCCCGTCATCTTTTTGATGCTGTCCAACCACTATCCTTTGGCGTTCGCGACAGAGCATAATTGGATCATCGCGTCGTTGGTGTTTTTGCTGGGCGTTTTGATCCGCCACTACTTTAACTCGATGCACGCCCGCAAAGGCAAACCGGTTTGGACGCTTGGCGCGTCTGCAGTAATTTTCGTGCTGATCATGTGGCTGTCGTCTGCCCCGATGTTCCGCGATTACGACTGGCAGGCAGACGTCGTCGTGCCAGAACAGATGCAATATATCGTTGAGGCAGAGGGCTACGGCGAAGTGCATGACATCGTGATGGGTCGGTGCTCTATGTGCCACAACCCGGAGCCCACATGGTCAAGCATGATGTGGCCACCCAAGGCCGTGCGCCTAGACAATGACGCGCAGATCGCCCTGAACGCCCGTGCCATTTATCTGCACGCAGGGCTCAGTCACGCGATGCCTCCGGGCAATGTGACCGGCATGACCGACGATGAGCGCGCCCAAATCATCCGCTGGTACCGCGGTCTCGGGGCGGAGCGCGCGGCTCTCTCGGACTAATAGGGCCACACAACGCCCAAGCGCATCTAATCACAGATCAGTTCACAGAAGCCTGACAATCACTGCCCTCGACAAGCGCTTCAGCCGCTGGTTTGGGGCATTTTTTGTATGTTTAGTCTGATTAAGTGGCGGAGACACAGGGATTCGAACCCTGGGTAGGCTTGCACCCACACCGGTTTTCGAAACCGGCCCGTTCGACCACTCCGGCATATCTCCGCAGACCAGCGGTCACTCTGGTGGCGTGCGGTCTAGGGGCAAACTGGCGGGGGTGCAAGCAGGTTTTGCAACCATTATGCGTAAAGGTTAAAGTGCATCCCTTGGCAGGCCTCGTAATCCCCCCATCTATAGTGTGTGACCGACGCCAAAAGGAGATCTCGATGCTGCGTGCTGCCCTCATTCTAGCCGCGGGCTTTGTGCTTGCACCCCTCAGCATTCCGAGTGTCTCGGGGATTGTTTCCGCTCAAACCCAAGCGCCCGCAGGTTTGCCCGCGATCAAACACACCCAGTTGATGGAAGCACTTAGGCTGCGCGACATCATCGAGGTCGTTGCCGCCGAAGGCATCGCCGCAGGCCCTGAGATTGAGGAGGACATGTTTCCCGGACGTGGGGGCTTTGGCTGGAAGGTTGAGCTAGAGCGCATTTATGACATCCCTCGCGTGATGGGCATCATGTCCGACGACATCAGGGCCAACTTGTCAGAGGCCGACGCCGATGTGCTGATCTCATTTCTTGGCAGCCCGCTGGGAAAGCGCATCGTTGAGGGCGAGGTGGCCGCACGGGCCGCGATGCTGGACGAAGACGTCGATCAGGCCGCAACCGATCTTGCGCAAAAAATGCGCCGCGAAGGAGGCAGGCGGGTCGAACAGATTGCCGAGTTCATCGCAGCCTATGACCTTGTGACGTCCAACGTCGTCGGCGGGCTCAATTCCAACTACGCCTTCTATCAGGGGCTCGCGGCGGGCGGGGCATTGCCGGACTCGATGACGGAGGATCAAATCGTGAATGAGGTGTGGTCCCAGCAGGACACCATCACAACCGAGACCGAGGATTGGCTGTATGCCTATTTGCTGGCGTCCTATGCAGGGCTGAGCGATGATGAGATGCAGACCTATATCGCCTTTGCCCGAACCGATGCGGCACAGGCGTTCAACGCGGTCTTGTTCGACAGTTTCGGCACAGTCTTCACGTCGATCAGTCGCGCACTCGGCCGGGCGGTCGCGGACCGGATGTTGGCGCAGGACATATAGGGTTGTCGACGCGGCCCGTTTGAGTTGGCGGTTGACACAGCACCCTCCATACAGGATACCCCAGCCACGCCGTGCGGGATTCCCTCGCGCGGTGTTTGTTGTTTTGTCCCGATCACGGGACACGCTGTCCGAGGTAAATGAAACGCCGGTGCATACCGGGGCCACAGGATGCGACAGAAAAAAGGAAGCAGCCAATGTTCGCTGTTTTGAAAACTGGCGGCAAACAGTACCGCGTCCAATCGGGCGACGTACTGCGTGTCGAAAAACTGGCCGCAGAGGCCGGTGAGAAAATCCAATTCAACGATGTGCTGATGCTAGGTGGTGACACTGTCACTGTTGGCGCACCTTTGGTGGACGGTGCTGCGGTTCAGGCCGACGTTATCGACCAAATCAAAGGCGAAAAGCTGATCCACTTCGTGAAGCGTCGTCGTAAGCACTCCTCCAAACGCACCAAGGGCCACCGTCAAAAACTGACGCTGATCCGCGTGACGGACATCCTTGCTGCTGGCGCAGATGCCTCTGGCGTCAAAGCCGCTGTTGGTGCTGGTTCGGTTGCTGGTGTGGCTGTTGCTGCAACTGCACCTGCTGCTGCCAAAAAAGCCGCTCCTAAAAAGGCTGCAAAAGCTGAGGCCGCTCCTGCTGCCGCTGCTGGCGCAGACGATCTCAAGAAGCTGTCCGGTGTCGGCCCAGCCCTTGAGAAGAAGCTGCTTGCAGCCGGCGTGACAACCTTCGCACAGATCGCAGCTTGGTCGCCCGAAGACGTTGCCGCAATCGACGAGCAATTGTCGTTCAAAGGCCGTATCGAGCGTGAAGGCTGGATCGAACAAGCCAAAGAACTGGCTAAAGGTTAAGGAGAGAAAGCATGGCACATAAAAAAGCAGGCGGTTCCTCCCGCAACGGTCGCGACTCCGCTGGACGTCGCCTTGGTGTTAAACTCTACGGTGGCCAAGCGGCTATCCCTGGGAACATCATCGTGCGTCAACGCGGCACCAAGTGGTGGCCAGGCCAAGGCGTCGGCATGGGCAAAGATCACACGATCTTCGCAACTGTCGAAGGCGCAGTGACCTTCCACACAGGCCTCAAAGGCCGCACGTTTATTTCGGTTCTGCCAGTGGCGGAGGCCGCTGAGTAAGCCGACCCGAAATAATGCCAGACATTTAGGGGATCGGTGAAAACCGGTCCCCTTTTTCCTTTCAGGAGGTCAGAATGACCCCCGATCCGATTTTCACATCTCGACTGTGCCTGCGTCCGTTTACGGGCGCTGATCGCGCTGCGGTGACCGAAGGTCTTAATGACTTGGCGGTGTCACAATGGTTGGCACGGGTCCCATACCCGTTCAGCCAAGCTGACCTGTCGGTGATGCAATCCGAAGTTCCCTCAAACTGGCCGGACCTCATGGTGATCGCCAAAGACACGACGGTCATCGGCGCCGTAACGACCCACCCGCATTTCGGGTTCTGGATTGCGCGGCGCCATTGGGGCAATGGCTACGGGCGTGAGGCGGCGCGTGCAGCTTTGAAATTCGCCCTTGAACGAAACAGCACCGTGCACAGCGGCTACTTTGCGGGCAATTCGGCCAGTGCACGTATCCTGCACGGCCTCGGCTTCACGATCACGTCGCGCGGGCGCACGCATTGCCGCGCCTTGGGTCGAGAATTGCCAGACGTCACACTGATATGCACCGCGCAGGGCAGGGTGGCCGCATGAGTGTCGCGTCTGCGTCCTTTCTGATCTTTGCCGCCAGCCAAGTCGGTACGCCAGGGCCTGCCAACATGGCGCTGATGGCAACCGGTGCGCGGTACGGGCTGCGCGCAGCTTGGCCCTTTGTTGCGGGCGTAGCCCTTGGCAAACAATTGATCATTTGGCCCATCGGCCTTGGCCTGATGGAGCTGGCAACCAGCTATCCGGCTGTATTCAGCGCGCTCAAATACATCTCCGCCGCGTATATCCTGTGGCTCGCGTGGAAGGTCGCGAACCTGCGCCTTAACACAACAGATGCGCAGGACCGCGCGCCCGGATTTTTCGCGGGACTTATTGTACACCCGCTCAACCCCAAAGCTTGGGCCATGATCACGGCTGGCTTTACCAATTTCGTGGCTCCCGGCACTCCGCCACTCGAAGCCACAGCCATTATCGCTTTGTGCCTTTTGACCTGTCAGATCGTTTTGCACCCGGTCTGGACCTCGGCGGGGGCGTTTATTGCCGCGCGCGTCGCGGGCACCGGCGCAGAGCGAACCTTGATGCGTATTTTAGCAGCGTTGACCGTTGCAAGCGTACTTTTCGTGTTGTTCGGAGGAGGAACCCCATGACACACACTCTATTTCAACAAACAACCATTCCAACCGAGCGGTTTACCCTGCGCCCTCTTCGGACGTCCGACCAAGGCCTGATTGAGGTCTATGGTGGCGATGCGCGTGTGGCCAAGATGACAGCCGAAATCCCCCATCCGCTGCCCCCCGGTGCGACGGCGGCGTATATCGCGCGGGTCACGCAGCCTGACAGCGACGAGGTCGTTTGGGCCATGGACGCATCCGGCACCGGGTTGTCCGAGCTTGTCGGCCTGATTTCGCTGAAACAAATGGACCGCAAACAGGCTGAGATCAGCTATTGGGTGGCCCCTGTTGCGTGGAACACCGGCCTCGCGTCTGAGGCGGTCTCTACCTTGGTAGAGGCCAATCCCCTCAACAACGACACGCTTTTCGCAAGCGTTTTCCAAGACAACCCAGCTTCCGGGCGGGTGCTCACGCACGCAGGTTTTGCCTACATCGGTCCGGCCGAGGCGTTTTCCGTCGCGCGCAACACAACCGTTGCTACATGGACCTATCATCGGAACATGCGCAGTGCTTGAGCTTTATCCCGCCCTGAGGTATCGGCAACGCACCCTCATAGGACGCAATTCATGAAGTTTCTCGATCTCGCCAAAGTCTACATTCGCTCCGGTGCAGGAGGCGGCGGTTGCGTCTCGTTTCGGCGTGAAAAATACGTGCAATACGGCGGTCCCGATGGGGGCGATGGCGGCCGGGGTGGTGACGTTGTGGTTGAGGCCGTCGAAGGCCTGAACACACTGATCGATTTCCGCTACCAGCAACACTTTTTCGCGAAAAACGGCCAGCCCGGCATGGGGCGTCAACGTTCTGGCAAGGATGGCGATCCGATCGTATTGCGCGTACCCGTGGGGACCGAAATCCTTGATGAGGACGAAGAAACCATCATCGCCGATCTGACCGAAGTCGGGCAAAAGGTGATCCTCGCGCAGGGCGGCAACGGCGGTTTTGGCAACCTGCATTTTAAATCCGCAACGAACCAAGCACCGCGTCGGTCGAACCCCGGCCAAGAGGCGGTTGAACGCACCATCTGGCTTCGGCTCAAGCTGATTGCGGATGTGGGTCTTTTGGGGCTGCCAAATGCGGGTAAATCCACCTTCTTGGCGGCGACATCCAATGCCCGCCCAAAGGTGGCGGATTATCCGTTCACCACGCTTGTGCCCAATCTTGGGGTTGTGGGCGTGGATGAGGTGGAATTCGTCGTCGCCGATATTCCGGGCCTGATCGAAGGGGCCCATGAGGGGCGCGGCATCGGGGACCGGTTCCTTGGCCACGTGGAACGCTGCGCCGTTCTGCTGCACCTTGTGGATGGCACTAGCGCGGATGTTGCGGGCGACTACAAGACGATCATTACCGAGCTGGAAATGTATGGTGGCGGTCTCGCTGAAAAGGCACGGGTGACCGTGCTCAACAAAATCGACGCCCTCACCGATGAAGAGCGCGCCGAGAAATGCGCCGCGTTGGCCGAAGCCGTTGGCGCGCCCATCATGGAAATGTCCGGTGTGGCAAAACAGGGCACGATTGACGTGCTACGCGTGTTGCGCGACCAGATCGACGCTGACCGCCTGCGCCAAAAGCCCGCGCAGGAGGAAAAGCCGTGGTCACCGAGCTGACGCCCCAACTGACCCACGCCCGCCGGTTTGTTGTCAAAATCGGCTCGGCGCTGTTGGTTGATACGCAGACAGGCACCGTCAAAACCGATTGGCTCACCGGCTTGGCCTTGGATGTGGCCGATGCTCGCGCTCGTGGCCAGGAGGTCGTGATCGTCTCATCAGGCTCCATCGCACTGGGTCGCCGGGTCTTGGGCCTGCCTGAGGGTGAGCTGTCGCTTGAGCAGTCGCAGGCCGCGGCAGCCGTTGGGCAGATCCAACTGGCCCGTGCGTATGAGCAAGTCCTCGCACCCCACGGGATCACCACAGCGCAGGTTCTTCTGACCCTTGAAGACAGCGCAAATCGCCGCCGCTACCTCAACTCTCGGGCGACCTTTGCCACGTTGTTGGGCCTCGGCGTCGTACCGATTGTGAATGAGAATGACACTATCGCCACGGATGAAATCCGCTTTGGTGATAATGACCGGCTCGCGGCGCAAGTGGCGGTGATGTCAGGCGCGGATCAACTGGTTCTGCTGTCGGACGTAGATGGCCTTTATACCGCGAACCCAATGATTGACGACACGGCCGAGCATTTGCCACTGGTCCAAGCGATAACACCTGAAATCGCCGCAATGGCGGGTGAGGGGGTTTCTGGCCTGTCTAAGGGCGGAATGGTGACCAAGCTGATGGCCGCGCGTACTGCTACGGATGCGGGTTGTGCAATGGCGATCACGCTGGGCGCTTCGGACAGGCCGCTTCGGGGGCTGACCTCAGACGCGCGTGCCACGTGGTTCACCGCCGCCCAAGACCCACAAACTGCGCGCAAACGCTGGATCGGCGCGATGAAGCCTCGCGGCACGCTGGCCGTTGATGCCGGCGCGGCCAAAGCCCTTGCACGCGGGAAATCACTGCTGCCCGCGGGCGTGAAATGGGTCGGGGGTAAGTTTGGCCGCGGTGAACCCGTAACAATCGAAGGTCCCGATGGGATGTCCATCGGCAAGGGCCTGACCCGCTACACAAGCGAAGAAGCGCGGCTGATTTGCGGCGCGCAAAGCGGTGACATCGCGGAATTGCTGGGCTACCCTGCACGCTCCGCACTCATCCACCGCGACGATATGGTGACAGGTTAAGGAGGCCCGGAGGGGGCAACGGCATGAAAGATTTTGACACGATCCCGAACCTGATGGCCGACATCGGCGCGCGCGCGCGGGCCGCAACCGCGGCTTTGGCCTCGGCAACTGCGGAACGCAAACATGCGGCCCTTATCGGCGCGGCTGAGCATTTGTGGGCCGACCGGGCCGAAGTCATTGCCGCCAATGTCCACGACATGGACTTTGGGCGTGACAAAGGCCTCAGCGACGCGATGATGGACCGCCTGATGCTGGATGAAGACCGCATTCGCGGCATCTGCGATGGCTTGCGCGCCGTGGCCGAACAGGCTGATCCCGTGGGCCGGGTCCTTGCGGAATGGGACCAGCCTTCGGGCCTGAATATCAAGCGCGTTGCCACCCCGCTGGGCGTCATTGGCGTGATCTATGAAAGCCGCCCAAACGTGACTGCAGACGCCGGTGCCCTGTGTCTTAAGGCTGGCAACGCCGTGATCCTGCGTGGCGGCTCCGAGAGTTTTCATTCCTCTGGCGCGATCCACGCCGCAATGGCCAAGGGCCTGCGTGATGCGGGCCTGCCCGAGGATGCCATTCAACGTGTTCCCACCCGGGACCGCGCCGCCGTCCAAGAAATGTTGACCATGGTCGATACAATCGACGTGATCGTCCCACGGGGTGGCAAAGGCCTTGTGGGTCTGGTCCAGCGAGAGGCCCGCGTGCCGGTATTTGCCCACCTTGAGGGCATCTGCCACACCTATGTCGGCGCATCTGCGGACCCCGCGATGGCGGTTGAAATCGTGCTCAACGCCAAGACACGGCGCACCGGAATTTGCGGCTCGCTTGAAACAGTGCTGATCGATCAGGCGTTCCACGACAAATACGGCGCGATCGTGGTTGAGGCTCTGTGGGACGCGGGCGTTGATGTGCGCGCGGACGGGCCGCTGGCAGAAGTGCCCGGCACGACCCCCGCCACAGACGCAGACTTTGGGACAGAGTTTCTCGACATGATCTGTGCCGCCAAACTGGTGGACGGCGTCGATGCCGCAATCGCTCATATTCGTGCCTATAACTCTAACCACACGGACGCGATCATCACCGCCGACGATGCCGAGGCGGCGCACTTTTTTGCGGAACTAGACAGCGCGATCCTGATGCGAAACGCGTCTACCCAATTCGCAGATGGCGGCGAGTTCGGCATGGGTGCCGAAATCGGCATTGCGACGGGCAAGATGCACGCGCGCGGCCCCGTGGGCGCCGAACAGCTGACCTCATTTCAATACCATGTGACTGGCGCCGGTACGACCCGCCCTTAAGGACCTAATATCATGACAAAACGCCCTAATCTCGTGCGTCGCACGGGCTTTCCCGAAAGCATGAGCCGCGCTGTTGTCACGCCACTTCAGCCCTCGGTGGTCTATGCTTCCCCCGATATTGACACGCTGCATGCCCAGTATGAGGGCCGCGCCACGGGCTATACTTATGGCCGCGAAGGCCACCCCAACGCAGACGTTCTGGCACAGAAAATCGACGCCATGGAAGGCGGCGAGGGCGGGATCATCCTCGGTTCTGGCATGGCGGCAGTGTCCGCGACCCTGATGGGATTGCTTAGTGCGGGCGATCACATTGTCGGCGGCAATCAGTTGTACGGCCGTTCGCTGCGGATGATGAACCAAGACCTGCCGCGCTTTGGCATCACCACCACTTTGGCCGATCCCACGGACGCACAGGCCTTTGCCGACGCCATCCGTCCCGAGACCAAATTGATCCTGATCGAGGCCGTCTCAAACCCCACTTTGCGCGTGGCGGATATGGAGGGGATCACCAAGCTCGCGAAAGAGCGCGGGCTGATCCTTGTGGTTGACAACACCTTTACCACACCCGTTGGCTACCCGGCCTTTGCCGAAGGGGCTGATGTTGTGATCCACTCCGTGACCAAGTTGATGGCGGGGCATTCGGATGTGACTTTGGGCTATGTCTTGGCGCGCGACGCGGGCCACAGCAAGGCGATCTACGACACTGCAGTGACCTTTGGCTTCACCCCATCACCCTATGAATGCTGGCTGGCGGAACGCGGGCTCTACACGTTCGACCTGCGCTTTGACCGCGCGCAAGAAACCGCGATCAAGCTGGCCGATTTTCTGGCCACACACCCCGCGGTGGCGCAGGTTTTGTACCCCGGTCGCGCGGATCACCCCGATCACGCCCGCGCGCAAACCGTTCTGAACGGGATGTGGGGCAACATGGTCAGCTTCAAACTGCACGGCGGCGAGGATGAGGCGAACCGGCTGGTCCGCGCAGCCCCGCAACTGGCCTTTGCCCCGACGCTCGGGGATGTCGGCACAACGCTGAGCCATCCGGCCAGCAGCTCGCACCGCGGCCTCACGCCCGAGGGTCGCTCGGCACTCGGCATCACAGATGGATTTTTCCGCGTGTCTGTCGGGATTGAGCCGTGGGATGTCCTGCAAGCGGACTTTGAGCAGGGCCTCCGCGCGGTCTAAACCTCGCGCAAGTCCTGTGCGTTTTGGTTCAACTGAAACAGCTCAACGTTCAGCCCCGGTGCAGAACGCGCGATCTCGCGCTGTACCAGCTTGGCGTTGGGCAATACCTCACTGGCGATGATTAACATGCCTTCAAAGGCCTGCGTCGCCAGATACTCTGCCAGCTCTACGGCATCGAACGTTTTGGTCAGCAAGGGTGCGAGCACGGTATCCGCACCACGATCCGCGATCAGCTCGGGTGACAGATCACGAAAGCTGAGATGTTCAATCTGATCGTAGCTCGAATCCAAAATGCGCCGCGGAAGTGCCCCACGATAACCATCGGGCAGTTCAACAGCGATCAATCGGCGTGCGGTACGCCCCAACGGGCGGGACCCGGTCTGGTCGCGCGTGGTGCTTGTCATGCTTGTCCTCATGTGTTGAAGCTGGTCTGAAAAGCTTCGCGAGTTCAATTAGCATATTGCTAACATAATATTCGCATTTTGAAAAGGCCCGTTGGTCTGTGCGAGAAACGGCGGCGAGAAATGGATGATGCACGGCATGAGCCGGATCTGATTGATGAAATAACGGGCGCGCTGCCGGGGGCTGTGGTTTTGTTGGACAAAGCCGGGCGTGTGGCGCGCGCAAATCCGCCTGCGCGGGCTTTGCTAGGTGATTGGGTGATTGGCCGGTCGTATGTGAGCGTTCTGCGCCAGCCCGAGGTCCTCAGCCCGATTGAGGCTGCGTTTTTTGACAGCAAAAGTGGTGAGGCTGATTTTACCCACACCGAAGGAGCGGTCGACACACTCTACCGCGTGCGCATCCGCCCCTTGGCTGGGCTGGCGGGGGCAGGGCAAGTGCTCCTGCACTTTGAGGATATATCTGAGCAATCCCAAGCCCTTAGCTTTCGTCGCGGATTTGTCGCTAATGTCAGTCATGAGCTAAAAACACCGCTAACGGCGCTGCTGGGTTTCATTGAGACGTTGAATGGCCCCGCCCGCAACGACCCCGAGGCGCAGCGCCATTTCCTGAGCCTGATGTCCCGTGAGGCGCGACGCATGAACCGTCTCGTGTCAGACCTGCTCTCGCTCAGCCGGGTGGAGGCGGGGGAACGCACGCGGCCCAAACGGCGCGAAGACCTCGTATCGCTTGTGCGCATCGCGTTGGAGCCGCTGAGCGAAATTGCATCGGATGCAGGCGCGGTCATCCGCACCGACCTGCCGGCTGAGGCGGTTGTGCGCGCCGATGCGGACCAAGTGATCCAGATCGTGACGAACTTAACGGAAAACGCAGTGAAATATGGCGGCGGCGAGGTCGAGCTGTCGCTGCGCCAGATCGGCTATGATGGTCAATTGCGCGGCCCCGCATGGCAATTGTGTGTGCGTGACAATGGGCCGGGGATCGATCCGCTGCATGTGCCGCGATTGGCGGAACGATTCTACCGGGTCGACACACACCGGTCGCGCGGGCAGGGCGGAACGGGGTTGGGGTTGGCAATTGTGAAGCACATTGCGCAACGTCACCGAGGGCGCCTCAAGATCGAAAGCGAGATGGGAAAAGGCTCTGAATTTACGGTATTATTCCCGGCTGAACGCGATCAAAGCACGTCATCTTAGCCCAAAGTGCGGCTCAAAAACCGCGCGCCCTTTAACTTTTGTAAAATTGATTTTGCGACTGTCATAAAACTGTTACCTGACCGTCACAAAAGCGCAGCACGGTGACATTAGGCAGTCCCCACAAGGCGGCATTAACGCTTTCTTGACTATGTAAACACGAGACCCAATCCAGGGGGATAACATGTCTCTGACGAAACTCACAGTTTCCGCGCTGGCCATCGCCGCCGTTTCCGCAACCGCAGCCTCGGCCCGTGATCAGGTCCAAGTTGCCGGCAGCTCGACCGTGCTTCCTTATGCATCCATCGTCGCCGAAGCCTTTGGCGAAAACTTCGACTTCCCAACACCTGTTGTTGAATCCGGCGGATCGTCCGCTGGTCTGCGCCGCTTCTGCGAAGGTGTGGGCGAAAACACCATCGACATCGCAAACGCGTCCCGCGCGATCCGCGAAAAAGAAGTCGCTGCATGTGCTGAAAACGGCGTGACCGACATCGTCGAAGTCCGCATCGGGTATGACGGCATCGTCTTTGCCTCGCGCATCGAAGGCCCTGCCTACAACGCGTTCTCGCCATCCGACCTGTTCAACGCGCTCGGCGCCAAGGTTCTGGTCGACGGCCAACTGGTCGACAACCCACACACCAAATGGTCCGACTTTAACGCTGATCTGCCCGACGCAGACATCATCGGCTTTATCCCCGGCACCAACCACGGCACCCGTGAAGTGTTTGAGGAAAAAGTGATCGCGGCAGGTTGTGAAGCGACAGGCGCATTCCAAGCCATGATGGACGCGGGCATGTCCGAAGACGACGCTGAGGATGCATGCCTTGCGACACGTTCGGACGGTCTCTCGGTCGACATCGCAGGCGACTACACCGAGACTTTGGCGCAATTGTCCGCCAACCCCAACGGCATCGGCGTTTTCGGCCTCGCGTTCTACGAAAACAACCAAGACACGCTGAAAGTGGCCACGATGGACGGGGTCATGCCCTCCACTGCGTCGATTTCCACCGGTGAATACCCCGTTTCGCGCCCACTGTACTTCTACATCAAAGAAGCCCACATCGGCGTGATCCCCGGCCTCAAAGAGTTCGCTTCGTTCTTTGTTGCCGATGAGCTTGCTGGCCCAGACGGTCCACTCGCCGAATACGGCCTCGTGTCCGACCCTGCTTTGGCTGAAACACAGGCCACAGTTGCTGGCGCAGGCAGCTAAGGTCGTCTAGACACCTCACGACCGAAGGGCGCAGCTTCTGCGCCCTTCATTACGCCGGGACTTGGGGTTTCGGTGACTTCTACTGCCGATAAGGACCGCACCATGCCTGTGATTTGGATTTTGACCCTGATCCTTGTGTTTTCGATCATCGGGTTTTTCCTCGGGCGGGCCCGGGCCATGACGTCAGCAGGGGGCGATATGCGCAGTCTGCATTCGCTTCCCAGCTATTATGGCTACAACTCGGCGCTTTTCTTGGCCGTACCATCGCTGATTTTGTTGGGTCTTTGGTTGATCCTTCAGCCGATTTATATCGAAAGCCGCATCAGCAGCCTGTTGCCCGAAACCGCGATTTCTGAGGACACGACCCGTTCATTGGTCATGTCCGACGTGCGCCGTGTGGCCGAAGGGCTTGATGTTGCGGTGGATCAAGGCGCGATGACCGCAGATGAGGCCCGCAACATCCGCACCGAATTCGTCGACGTGCGGGAACGGTTGGGCAGCGTCGGTGTGGCCCTTGGGTCCGAGGTTGATGCACCGATCCTGAACGCCGCCCAACAATACCGTGAGCTGTCCAGCACGATGAACATCCTGATGACGGTTCTTGTTCTTGCGCTTGGGGCGGCGGGGCTGACCTTTTCCTATGTCCGCACGGACAAAAACTTCCGCGCGCGCAACGTCGTTGAAAGCGTGATCAAGGGGCTTTTGATCCTTGCCTCGACCATCGCGATCCTGACCACTGTCGGCATCGTCTTTTCCATGTTATTTGAGACACGCAATTTCTTCACTCAATACAACTGGGTCGAGTTCTTCTTTGGCACCGTCTGGGACCCCAGCTTTTCGGGGCGCGGTGGATTGTCCGAGTTCGGCCTGATCCCGCTATTGTGGGGCACGCTCTATATCTCGTTTATCGCGCTGTCGGTGGCTGTGCCCATCGGGCTGTTCGCGGCGATTTATATGTCCGAATACGCCAGCCCCCGGATGCGTTCCTTCGCCAAACCAGTGATTGAGGTGCTCGCGGGCATCCCGACCATCGTTTACGGCCTGTTCGCGCTGATCACTGTAGGGCCGTTCCTGCGTGACTTCATTGCGGAACCTATGGGGTTGGGCTCGTCCTCCTCATCGGTGATGACCGCCGGTTTGGTCATGGGCATTATGTTGATCCCCTTCGTGTCATCGCTATCGGATGACATCATTAACGCCGTCCCCCAAGCCATGCGCGACGGGTCCTTTGGCCTTGGCGCCACCCATTCGGAGACGATCCGTCAGGTCGTCATTCCAGCTGCACTGCCCGGCATCGTCGGCGCGATCCTTCTGGCCACATCCCGCGCGATCGGGGAAACCATGATCGTGGTATTGGGGGCAGGGGCTGCGGCAAAGCTGGACCTCAACCCGTTTGAGGCCATGACCACCGTAACCGTCAAAATCGTCAGCCAGCTCACGGGTGACACCGACTTTTCCAGCCCAGAAACGCTTGTGGCCTTTGCTCTTGGCCTCACGCTTTTCGTTATGACCTTGGGTCTGAATGTGCTGGCCCTCTACATTGTTCGTAAATACCGGGAGCAGTACGAATGAGCGACGCAATCGCCAACAGCACCCCCGCCACGCCGTCCGCCTCGTCGCTGTTCAAGCAAGACGACCGGGTCAAGCGGCGTAACGCGGCCGAGAAACGCTTCAAAGCCTACGGGCTTACGGCCATTGGCGTCGGTGTGACGATGCTGATCATTCTGGTGTCCTCGGTGCTGAGCCAAGGTCTCAGCTCATTCCGCCAGACATTTGTGACACTGCCGATCACCGTCACTCAGGCTGAGTTTGAGGCGGCTGAGGCTTCGATGCTCAAAACCGGTAAATACAAAAAGCTGATCCAGCGCGGGCTGGAACAGCGGCTCGCCACGGCGGAGTTGGGCGATGTTGTATCGATCAAGGATGCGATGGGTCTTTTGTCGGGGCAGGCGCCTGCTGACCTGCGGATGGCAGCCTTGGGCAATCAAACATGGCCGCTGCGCCAAGAGTTTCGGTTTCTCGCCAACGGGCGTGTGGATGGCTACTTCAAAGGTCGCGTGACCATGGAGATCGCCGAGCGTGATAGCCGCATCTCGCCCGAGCAGTTGGAACTGTCACAGCAACTCGCGGATGCAGGGATCATGGAGACCCGCTTTAACCGCGGTTTCCTGACCCGCACCGATGGCTCTCCCACACGGCCGGAGGCCGCGGGTCTTGGCGTCGCGTTCTTGGGCTCACTCTACATGATGATGGTGGTTTTGGCCTTGGCGCTGCCCATTGGCGTCGCCACCTCGATCTATCTTGAGGAATTCGCCCCCAAGAACCGCTGGACCGACTTGATTGAGGTCAACATCTCAAACCTCGCTGCGGTGCCATCCATTGTGTTTGGGATCTTGGGTCTGGCGATCTTTATCAACTTTGCGGGCCTGCCGCAGTCGGCTCCATTGGTGGGCGGCTTGGTCCTGACGCTGATGACATTGCCCACGATCATCATCGCAACGCGCGCCTCGCTCAAATCGGTGCCCCCGTCGATCCGCGATGCGGCCCTTGGCCTTGGCGCCTCCAAAATGCAGACCGTGTTCCACCATGTCCTGCCCTTGGCGGCCCCCGGTATCTTGACCGGCACGATCATCGGCCTTGCCCAAGCGTTGGGTGAAACAGCGCCTTTGCTGCTGATCGGCATGGTCGCGTTGGTGCAAAACTACCCCTCAGCCCCACCTGCGGGACTAGAGGACCCGGCCACAGCCCTGCCAGTGCAGGTCTACATTTGGACCACACGGTCCGATCCGGCCTTCGTGGAAAGAGCCTCCGGCGCGATCATCGTCCTGCTGGCTTTCCTCCTGATCATGAACATCGCGGCCATTTTGTTGCGCCGCCGGTTTGAACGCCGCTGGTAAGAGGGTATGGATATGAATGACATGCGATTGACGGAGAGAGCTGTGGACACCAACCAGCTAAAGATTACAGCGCGCGACGTGCAGGTCTTTTATGGCGACAACCACGCCATCAAGGACGTCACGGTCGATATCCAAGACAAGACGGTCACTGCGTTTATCGGCCCTTCGGGGTGTGGTAAATCAACGTTCCTGCGGTGTTTGAACCGGATGAACGACACCATTGATATCTGCCGGGTTGAGGGCAAAATCCTGTTGGACGATGAGGATATCTACGACAAACGCGTGGATCCCGTACAACTGCGCGCCAAGGTCGGGATGGTTTTTCAAAAGCCCAACCCGTTCCCTAAGTCGATCTATGACAACGTCGCTTACGGCCCCAAAATCCACGGGCTGGCCCGGTCCAAGACCGAACTGGATGAGATCGTCGAAACATCGCTACGCCGCGCCGCCCTATGGGATGAGGTCAAAGACCGTCTCACCGCACCGGGCACAGGGTTGTCCGGCGGTCAGCAGCAGCGACTGTGCATTGCGCGTGCTGTCGCGACCTCGCCCGAGGTATTGTTGATGGATGAGCCATGCTCAGCACTCGACCCGATTGCAACGGCTCAGGTCGAAGAATTGATCGACGATCTACGCTCCCGGTTTTCGGTCGTAATCGTGACCCACTCCATGCAGCAGGCCGCGCGCGTCAGCCAAAAAACCGCGTTTTTCCACTTGGGCAATCTGGTTGAATTTGACGACACGACCAAGATTTTCACCAACCCCGAAGACCCGCGCACCGAAAGCTATATCACCGGCCGCATCGGTTAACTGCCAAGGCAAAGAAAGCACTTTAGATGGTTGAACAAGAACATATTGCGTCCGTTTTTGACCGTGATCTCGAAGCCATTCAGGCGATGATCATGAAGATGGGCGGACTGGTCGAGCAAAGCATCGACCAATCAATCACGGCATTGGTGAACCGCGACAGCGAGCTGGCTTTGGCCGTGCGTGCCGCTGACAAAACCATTGATGCGTTGGAAGAGCAGGTCTCGACAGAGGCCGCCCGTGTAATCGCGCTACGTGCCCCCCAAGCGTCTGACTTGCGCACAGTTTTGTCCGTTTTCCGGATTGCTGCCAACCTTGAGCGGATCGGGGATTACTCCAAGAACATCGCGCGCCGGACCGGCGTTGTGCTGGAACATGACCGCATCGATGGTTCATCCGAGGCGCTGCGCCGCATGGCCCGCTCGGTCGAGATGATGCTCAAGGACGTGCTGGATGCCTACATCCAACGCGACCCCGATCTGGCCCTTGATGTCCGTGCCCGCGACCACGATGTGGACCAAATGTACGACGCGCTGTTCCGCAATTATCTGACCCACATGATGGAAGATCCGCGCAACATTACTGTCTGTATGCACCTGCATTTCATGGCCAAAAACGTGGAACGCATGGGCGACCATGTGACGTCCATCGCCGAACAGGTGGTCTACCTTGTCACGGGCGAAGTCCCCGACGAAGAGCGCAGCAAAATGTCGAGCGTGTCCCCCGACGCGCCCACCGCATAGGTTTGAGGACCCGCCATGTCACGCGATCCAATGGTTTTGGTGGTTGAGGACGAACCGTCTCAGCGCGAAGTGTTGAGCTACAATTTGAAGGCCGAGGGCTACCAACTTCTCACGGCGGAGGCCGGGGATGAAGCGCTGACCCTGGCGCGCGAAGAAGAGCCGGACCTGATCTTGCTCGACTGGATGTTGCCGGAAGTCTCAGGGATTGAGGTGTGCCGCCAGCTCAAAGCAAAGCCATCCACCGCGCGCATTCCTGTCATCATGCTCTCGGCGCGATCTGAGGAAGTTGACCGTGTGCGCGGGCTCGAAACCGGCGCGGATGACTACATGGTCAAGCCGTACTCGGTGGTGGAACTGATGGCCCGCATTCGGACCCAACTGCGCCGCACACGTCCTGCGGCCCTTGGCGAAGAACTCTCATTTGAGGACATACGCATGGACGTGGGCGAGCACCGCGTTTACCGCGCTGAAATGCCCGTGGACCTTGGGCCGACCGAATTCCGGCTGCTATCGGCCTTCATGGAGCGGCCCGGGCGGGTTTGGTCGCGCGATCAGTTGTTGGACCGGGTTTGGGGGCGCGACATCTATGTCGACAGCCGGACCGTCGATGTCCACGTGGGGCGCCTGCGCAAGGCCTTGCGTAACGCAACCCAATCCGAAGACCCCATTCGCACCGTGCGCGGCGCGGGCTACGCGCTTGGGTAGGGCGGTTTAACGCAGCCCAATGTCCTGTTTGGGCGGCGCTAGGGTGCCGCGCATGATAAACTCGGTTTGCAGCTCTGGGTTAGGGGGCGGTGTTTCGCCTGAAATCTTAGCCAAGAGCTGCTCTGCCGCCTGACGGCCCATCTCACTTTGCGGAACACGAACGGTGGTGAGGCCCGGGTGCACGGCCCGCGCCAAGCCAATATCATCAAAGCCCACGATCGAAATATCACCGGGGATATCAAGGCCCATCTCGCGCGCTTGGATCATCGCACCCGCCGCTAAAACATCGTTACCGCAGATGATCGCGGTGGGATGCGGCCGGGTTGAATAGGCGGTTACGAACGCCTCAGCACCCATTTGCAAAAGGTATTTCGCCTCGGTCACCGAGAGAAGCGCCGCGCCGCGCCCATGATCCGAGATCGCCCGACGCACACCATCCAAACGCGCCTGCGCCCGGTCGTTTGAAGCACATTCCCCGCTGATCATCGCGATGCGTCGATGCCCCTGCATCAGCACACGTTGCGTTGCATCATAGGCGGCAGCCGCGTTGTCAAAGCCCACACAAGTTTGGTCGCTATCAGCATGGGCGCACCAGCCCAATACATGGGGCACGCCGTGCTTTTCAATGAAATCCAGCGTTGTCCAAGGACGATCCGCCCCCACCAACAACAATCCCGCAGCACCATGCGCCAAGAGTTGGCGCACTTGGTACAGCTCTTTCTCGGGATCGAAATCTGTGGTCGCGATCAACAGGGTGATGCCGTTTTCATCAAGAACCTCTTGAAAGGCCTGCACACCACTGGCGAAAATCGCGTTTGACAGGGTGGGGATTACGGCACCAACCGTGCCCGTCCGGTTGGACGCCAGCACGCGCGCGCCGAAATTTGGGGTATATCCAAGCTCTAGAATGGCTGCGTTGATCTTGGCCCGGGTATCAGCCGCTACCTTGTCGGGATCATTCAAAGCCCTTGAAATGGTGGCAGAAGAGACGCCAGCGCGCTCAGCGACATCCTTGAGAGTTGCTTTGGCGATGTTCATGACGGCCTCCCGTTTCGATACTTGGTTCATCATAACTCAAATGTAAGCGCTTGCACAGAGGCAATGTAAGCGCTTACATTGATCCCAAAGCGAAGGTTACGATTCGCACTCCGATCTCTAGGTCTTTTGAAAACGAGGCGCTCATGACGCGGGAATATCTGAAAAAAGCGACGAAAACGGCTCAAACCGATGCAAGCGATGTGCGTGCAACGGTGATGGGTATCCTTGATGACATTCAGGCCGGTGGCGATGAAGCGGCCCTGCGCTATGCCGCCAAGTTCGATCAGTGGGACGGTCCCGTTTTGCTGACGTCCGAGGATATTGCGGCAGCTGCCGCCAAGGTCCCGCAGCAGTTGAAAGATGACATTGCATTTGCACACAACAACGTGCGCAACTTCGCTGAGACGCAAAAATCCACGATGACAGACGTCACCCTTGAGGTTGTGCCCGGCCTTATCGCAGGTCAAAAGGTCATCCCGGTGCAAGCAGCGGGCTGCTACGTTCCGGGCGGGCGTTACAGCCACGTGGCCAGCGCAATCATGACCGTAACAACGGCCAAAGTGGCCGGTTGCAAACACATCACCGTCTGCTCCCCCCCCAAACCCGGTGAGGGTGTGAACCCCGCAATCATCTACGCCGCGCACCTGTGTGGCGCGGACAAAATCCTGTCGATGGGCGGGGTTCAGGGTGTAGCAGCAATGACTTACGGTCTGTTCGGATTGCCCGAGGCGGACATCCTCGTGGGCCCCGGCAACCAATTCGTCGCCGAAGCAAAGCGCATTTTGTTTGGCCGCGTGGGCATCGACATGGTTGCAGGCCCGACGGACAGCTTGATCCTTGCTGACAAAACTGCGGACGCCTTCCTTGTGGCGACGGACCTCGTCAGCCAAGCGGAGCACGGTTACAACTCACCCGTCTGGTTGGTCACGGATGACCGCGATTTGGCCGAAACCGTCATGACGATGGTACCCAAACTGATCGAAGACCTGCCCGAGTTGAACCGCGACAACGCCGAAGCCGCGTGGCGCGATTATGCCGAGGTCATCCTCTGCGCCGATCGCGCCGAGATGGCAGCGACCTCAGACGAATACGCGCCTGAGCACCTAACGGTCATGGCCGAAGATCTTGATTGGTGGCTCGATACGCTCAGCTGCTATGGCTCGCTGTTTTTAGGCGAAGAGACCACGGTTTCCTTTGGCGACAAAGCATCCGGCACCAACCACGTTTTGCCGACCTCACGCGCGGCGAAGTACACAGGCGGGTTGTCGGTACACAAGTTCATGAAAATCGTGACATGGCAGCGCGCCACACGAGAAGGCTGCAAGCCTGTGGCCGAAGCAACGGCGCGTATTTCACGGCTTGAAGGGATGGAAGGCCACGCACGCGCTGCGGATGCGCGTTTGGCCAAGTTCTTTCCCGGGGAAAACTTCAACCTGACGGCGGCTGAATAATCATGGCTCCTGGCCTTTGGAACATCGCCGGAAAGGTGGCTTGTGTGACGGGGGCCAGCAGCGGCTTAGGGCGGTCTGCCGCAACGGCTTTGGCTTTTGCTGGATGCAAGGTTGTCGGCGTTGCCCGGCGGGCTGACGCACTGGAGGAGTGGCGGGCCGATGTCGGTGGCAGGACTGCCTGCGTAACAGCTGACCTCGGCGACAGGTCTTGTTTAGGTAATACATTATCTGCGGTTCGTAAGCCATTCGGTGATATCGATATTCTGATCAATGCGGCAGGTATCAATACACGGGCGCCCGCGGATACGATCTCTCACGAGGATTGGGATCGCACCTTGGAGCTTAACCTAAACGCGCCGTTCTTTTTGGCGCAGGGGTTGATGCCCGGGATGAAGAAAAACGGTTGGGGTCGGATCGTGAATTTCGCCTCGTTGCAGTCCGAACGTGCGATGCCCAATGGCATAAGCTACGGCGCATCCAAGGGCGGCATTGCCCAAGTCACTCGCGCAATGGCGGAAGCTTGGTCGCGCTATGGGATTACTACAAACGCTTTGGCGCCAGGTTTTTTTCGCACCGAACTGACCGGACCCGTGTTCGAGGACGAGGTGCTTTCGCAAAAGCTTGCGGATCAGACGTGCATCGGTCGCAACGGTGAGCCTGCGGATCTAGACGGTCCATTGCTCTTTTTCTGCTCCGACGCGAGTGCGTATGTAACGGGGCAGGTGCTCTATGTGGATGGGGGGTTCACAGCGAAATGAAGGCTTTGGTTTACACAGGCGTGGAAGCGCTTTCATACATGGATGTGCCTGATCCGGTGCCCGCTGAGGGCGAGGTTTTGGTCAAAATTCAAGCCTCCGGAATTTGCGGCTCTGATATGCACGCCTTTCTGGGTCACGACGCACGGCGTCCTGCGCCACTGATCCTTGGGCATGAGGCCGCGGGCATCATCACCGGCGGGGCGCGGGATGGTGAGCGCGTGACGATTAACCCATTGATGGCATGCGGTGTTTGCCTTGATTGCAAGCGAGGGCACACCAACCTTTGCGCGCATCGACAGATCATTTCTATGACACCCCGCGAAGGCGCTTTTGCGGATTATGTCGCGATCCCTGAGCATAATTTGGTCACCGTACCTGATCACGTGCCTTTTGAGCATGCCGCCCTCGCGGAGCCAATTGCCTGTGGGTGGCAGGGTGCCCGACAGGCCCTTCACGGCTTTAGCCAACCAACGGCAGAACTGTCCGCGCTTGTTCTGGGCGGTGGGGCGATTGGTGTCGGCGCTGCACTATCCCTAAAGGCGCAAGGCGTTGAAAAGGTGGCTATTCTAGAACCTAACCCCATCCGCCGAGCACGGCTCGAAAGCCTTGATAGCATCACGATCCTGAGCACTGAAAAAACCCCGGATGAAGGCACTGCCGATATCGTCGTGGATGCGGTCGGTTATGCCGCCACCCGTGTTACGGCCAGTCGGTGTGCTGCCCGCGGTGGGGCGATTGTGCATATCGGGCTCGGAGAAGACGAAGGCGGCCTTGATATTCGTCGTATGACGCTCCTTGGGATCCGCTTTTTGGGCATCTACACCTATACGGCCGAAGACTTCAAAGACACCGCTCAGGCGATCTTTGATGGTCGCATGGGGCGGCTGGATTGGATTGACATGCGTCCGCTTTCACAAGGTGCAAGCGCTTTCACTGATATCCGCGCAGGCGCAACATCCGCTGCGAAAATTATCCTCAACCCTACATCCGGCTCGGTTTGAGCCATCACCCTCAAGGAGTATAAGCCCTTGTCAATAAGCAAGAAAATCGTTGACGATTTCGTCGCAAACGATGTGTCCTTTATTACGACGGTTCCGTGCAAACAGCTCGGCGGCGTTATCGAAGAGTGCGAAGCGCGCCCCGAGATTTACCACATCCCGTCGAACAAAGAAGACGAAGGCATGGGCCTGTGCGCCGGCGCATTCATGGGCGGCAAACGCCCGGCGATCATTATGCAGAACACTGCAATCGGTGTGACAATCAACACGCTCGTGACCCTCACGCAGTTTTACCGGATGCCTCTGCCGATGTTGATTTCGTACCGGGGTGAGCTGAAAGAGCCAGTGGCCTGCCAAGCGGAGATGGCCGTTCACACCAAGGCCTTGTTGGCACAGCTGAACATACCGACATACCATTTCCACAAGGAATCCGACGTTGAAGAATTCGACGCGATCCTGAAATACACCTTCATGTGCAACAAACCCGTCGCAATCCTGACTGATGCGACGTTCTGGGGAGGTTACTGATATGATCCGCTCTGAAATTCTGCGCGAAATCGCACCAATTCTGCGCCCGCATCTTGTTGTGTGTAACATCGGTCTGCCCAGCCAAGAGCTGCATTCTATCGATGATCAGCCCACCAACTTCTACATGCTGGGCACTATGGGTTTGGCCAGTTCGATCGGTTTGGGCGTCGCTTTGGCGCAGGACAAAACCGTTATTTCGATTGATGGCGACGGATCAATCCTGACAAACATGGGCACATTGCCCACCATTGCCAACAATGTGGCAGACAATTTCATCCTTTTGATCGTTGATAACGGCTCTTACGGTTCGACCGGTGATCAGCCAACATACGCGGGCAAACTCACGTCCTTGACCGCAGTGGCCAAGGCCTGTGGCTGTGAAAACGTGGTAGAATGCCAAGACGTCGACACCGGTAAAGTGCTGCAAGAGGCGATCGACAGCAAAAAGATGACGATCATTGTGTGCAAATGCGACAGCGGCAACATCAAACTACCTGTCATCACTCGCGACCCGGTCAATATCCGGGATCGGTTTATGGAGGCGGTGAAAGCCTAAGCCATGATCCGCGGCCCCTGGAAAACCGACATTCATTCATACGAAGATGCCCGGGCTGCGGCCCAGCGGTATCTGCCTTGGATGGTGTTCGATTATATCGACGGGGCCGCGGGCACAGGGGCAGGGGAGGCGCGCAATCGTGCGGCTCTCCGCTCCATTCAATTGACCCCTCGCGTACTGCGAAACGTCAGCGCGCGGGATATTTCGACCACCGTTTTTGGCCAGCACTGTCAGGTGCCCTTCGGCATCGCGCCCATGGGGATGTGCAATCTATCGCGACCCGGCGCGGACCTGATGTTGGCCAAGATTGCAGCGCAACACAATGTCCCCATTGGCGCATCAACTGTTGCGTCTACATCATTGGAAAGTATACATAAAGTCTCTGATGGCAATGCATGGTTTCAACTCTACTTCAGCGGTGATGGTTCCGGCACGGAGCGGCTGGTTCAGCGCGCAAAAGACGCCGGTTACAAGACATTGATTGTCACTTTGGACGTGCCAGAGGTCGGTCGCAGACCGCGTGAATTGCGACGAGGCTTCAAAATGCCGTTCAAGATTGGCGTGCCGCAATTCATTGATTTCGCGCTCCATCCCGAATGGTCCATCGGTTCGTTGATCGCGGGCAAACCGGACATGGCCAACTTCACCGAACCCGGTTGGGACTTTGATCGCACCGAAAGCCGCGCGCGCGCCGATTGGGGCTTTTTGGCGCGTATCCGCGAGATGTGGGACGGCAATCTGGTGGCCAAAGGGGTTTGTCACGTGGGCGATGCGCTCAAATTGCGCGACGCTGGTGTTGATGCAATCCAAGTTTCAAGCCATGGAGGCCGTCAGCTGGACAGCGGCGTGCCACCAATCGAAGCGCTGCGGGATATCCGCGACGCAATCGGCCCAGACTACCCGTTATTCTATGACACCGGCGTGCGAAGCGGCGAGGACATTGTGAAAGCCTATGTCCAAGGTGCATCGTTCGTGTTCTTGGGGCGTGGAATGCAATTTGCGTGCGCAGCCGGTGGGGCCGCAACGTTGGCGCAATACTGGGATCTGCTATCGCAAGATGTCTCAATTACTATGGCGCAGCTCGGATGCACAACGATTGAAGAACTCAAACATCTGCGGATGCAATAAATTAAATCAATGGCTTGTAATGCATCTTTCATTCATATGGGTCGAAAAGAATACATAATATCTATTATGGGAGTTATGATTTGAGGACACTCAATCCCACAATGGCGCCCGCTTTTCAAGAAATGCGGCGATCCCTTCGGCGGCTTCATCGCCTTCCCAAGTATCAGCCAGTGCCTCAATTGACGCATCGATGATCTCTGTCGTGATTGGTGCCCCAAGCTTGCGGGCCATCGCTTTCGCAGCGCCGACAGCACGCGGCGCAACCTTCAGATAAGGCGCGGCTTCTTGCAGCGCACGTGCGCTCAATTCGGCCTCAGGTACAACGTCCGCAACCAAACCAAGTGCCTGCGCTTCAGCCGCATCAAACCGCCGAGCCGACATAAACACACGCCGCGTCGCGCCCTCGCCCAAGCGCGCAACCACATACGGCCCAATCGTCGCCGGGATCAGCCCAAGCCGCGTTTCTGTCAGGCCAAACGTTGCAGTGTCCGCGGCGATCACCACGTCACACACACAGGCCAAGCCAACACCGCCGCCCATCGCAGCCCCGTGGATTTCCGCGATCAATGGCACTGGCATTTCGTTCAAAGCATTGAACATCATGGCAAGTTTGCGGGCCTCGACGATCCGTGTCGCCCGATCAGCCTTGATCTGATCATGCATCCATCCCAAGTCACCACCAGCACAGAAAACAGATCCTTCACCCCGAAGGATAATGGCCCGTGCGGTCGGATTTTTGGCCATTTCCTTTGCAAAATCAGTAAGTTCCGCAATCATTGTGGCTGACAAAGCGTTCCGTTTTTCTGGCCGATTGAGTGTCAAGACCATTACGCCAGAACCATCTGACGCGATATGCAGGGTTTGGTACGCCATTACTCTGGTCCCTTTAAGGTCTTGGCAAATTGCGAAGCCTGAGCCAGAGCATCATGGTTAATCCCACTCTCAAACCCACGTTTCTCAAGGTGTGCCACAAGGTCCTCTGTTGCCAGATTGCCTTGCGCGCCCGGCGCATATGGACAGCCACCCAAGCCACCAATCGCACTATCAAAGGTCCGCAAACCGTATTCCAAGGCCACGTCGACATTATCAAGCGCCAGCCCATTCGTTGCGTGAAAATGCCCCGCCAATTGGGCTGCTGGCATCACAAGCAAGACCGCGTCCAGCATTGCCGCGATCCGGTCAGGCGTGCCCTGCCCGATTGTATCGCCGAGCGAAATCTCAGTGCATCCCATAGCGGCAAATGCCTCAACCACCCGGACTACATCCGAGGGCGAAACCGGGCCATCATAGGGACAGTCCGTCACGCACGAAACGTATCCGCGAACGGGCAACCCAGCAGATTGGGCCTCCGTTGCAACTTCAGAAAATAGATGAATACTTTCCTCTACAGACTTGTTTATATTGGCCTTGCTAAAACCTTCTGAGGCAGAAGCGAAGATTGCGACACCATCAACCGTCGCCTCAACCGCCCCCTTGAGCCCCCGCAAATTCGGCGTGAGGGCTGTGTAACGTACGCCAGCCGTACGGGTAATTCCCGATAGCACTTCAGCCCCATCAGCCATCTGTGGCACCCATTTCGGGCTGACGAAACTGGCCACCTCGATCTCAGGGAATCCGCACTTGCTTAACAGGTCAACCAGCGCGATCTTTTTCTCCGTCGGGATAAAGGTTGCGATATTTTGCAATCCATCACGCGGCCCAACTTCAACAATTCGAACATCAGTCATCTTGGGTCTCTTCGAACTCAATCAAGACGGCGTTGTCACTAACCTGCGCACCCGGAACCACTGTGACGGATGATATGACGCCGTCTTTGGGGGCCACGAGTGTGTGCTCCATCTTCATGGCTTCCATTACGATCAGCGGCGTACCTGCCTCAACATGATCACCGACTGCACATGAAACTGCTTTGATCACCCCTGGCATAGGCGCCATGATGCGGCCATCACCAGCGGCGGCTTCTGCTTGTCCGCCCTGCGGACGCCGTTTGAAGACAAAGGCTTTGCTCTGAGAAAAGACGGTGACAGTCTCTTTGTCACGATGCACGCAATAAGAGCGTCCCGGCCCACCGTCCTGTGACACAAGAATTCGGGCATCATCGCGCATTTCCACGATGTAACGGCTTTCATCGACGATGTAACGGCTCTCACCGGCATCCGTCACGCCGATTTCAACGCTTTGATCACCGTGCGCAAGCTGACAAACATAGCGCGCCTGCCCCCATGCACGCCATCCGCGCAGTGGCTGTGCATGAAGCAAATCCAACATGGTGAGAGCCGCGAGCGCCCATGAAGCCGCGTCCGGTTCACTCTCTTGTGTCAACGCATCCAGATGGTTTTCAATCAACCCGGTATGAACCGCTCCGGTCTCAAAAGTAGACAAAGAGGCCAATTGATGAAGGAACGTGACATTAGTTGTCGGCCCCACGATGCGCGTATCTTCAAGAGCCTGCGTTAGCCGCGAAAGCGCGGCCTCACGCGTATCACCGTGGGTGATGAGCTTGGCAATCATCGGATCGTACCAGGCGCTGATCTCATCCCCCTGCGCCACGCCACTATCTATCCGAATATCACCGTGCGCAAAGGACGCCCCAGACGGAAACGCGACCTGAGAACAGCGCCCCGTTGCAGGCAGAAAGCCCTTGGGAACATCCTCTGCATAGATGCGCGCCTCCATCGCATGTCCACGAAGGGGGATGTCCGCCTGCGCTAGCGGCAACGGGAGGCCCGCAGCAACGTTAAGCTGCCATTCAACAAGATCAATTCCGGTGATCGCTTCGGTGACCGGATGTTCAACCTGAAGGCGCGTGTTCATTTCCATGAACCAGCATCCGTCGGCCCTTAGCAGGCCAGAGCCATCCACGATGAATTCAACCGTCCCTGCCCCGACATAGTTGACCGCCCGGGCAGCGCGTAGGGCGATATCACCCAAGTGTGCGCGCAGTTCTGGTGTCATTCCGGGCGCCGGAGCTTCTTCGATAACCTTTTGATGACGGCGTTGAAGCGAGCAGTCACGTTCATAAAGATGAACGAAATTCCCGTGGCTGTCGGCAAACACCTGCACTTCAATATGCCGAGGATGGGTGATGAATTTTTCGATCAAAACAGATGGATCGCCGAAGCTGGCTTCACCCTCTCGTTGGGCGCCTTCAAGCGCTTGTAAAAAATCCTCAGGGCGCGTGACATGGCGCATTCCCTTGCCCCCGCCACCCGCGCGGGCCTTGATCATGACGGGATAGCCGATTTCAGCGGCCTGTTGCGCGAGAACCTCAGGAGATTGGTCCGCCCCGTGGTACCCCGGCACAACCGGCACACCGGCCTCAGCCATCAACGCCTTTGCCGCATCCTTAAGCCCCATTGCGCGGATGGCCGACGCAGGTGGGCCGACGAAGACGGCACCAGCCCCCTCGACAGCCTCCACAAATGCGGCGTTTTCCGAGAGGAATCCATAGCCCGGATGAACCGCATCCGCCCCAGTGAGCCGGATTGCCGCTATTAAACTATCGATATTCAGGTAGCTTTCCTGTGCGGCCGAGGGGCCAATATACGCGGTCTCATCCGCCATTCGCACATGCTGCGCATCGCGATCGGCATCGGAATAAACAGCAACCGTACGGATCCCCATCCGACGCGCAGTGGAGATAACTCGGCACGCAATTTCGCCCCTATTGGCGATTAAGAGTTTTTTAATTCCCATAAACCTGTCCTACATCCGAAATACGCCAAATCGGGTGTCCCCAATTGGCGCGTTAGCACAGGCCGATAGCGAGAGGCCGAGGATATCGCGTGTTTTGCGCGGATCGATAATACCATCATCCCACAACCGCGCCGAGGCATAGAGCGGATGTGACTGGGCTTCAAACATGTCGAGCGTGGGTTGCTTGAATGCGGCTTCGTCCTCCTCACTCCACTCGCCACCCTTACGCTCAATTCCATCGCGCTTTACGGTCGCCAGAACACCGGCCGCCTGCGCGCCGCCCATTACCGAAATCCGACTGTTCGGCCACGTCCAAACAAACCGCGGATCATACGCGCGCCCGCACATCCCGTAGTTGCCAGCGCCAAACGAACCACCGATCAGCACCGTCACCTTGGGCACCGCAGATGTCGCCACGGCGGTCACAAGCTTGGCGCCGTCCTTCGCGATGCCGCCGCTTTCGTAGGCGCGACCGACCATAAATCCTGTGATATTTTGCAAAAAGATCAATGGTATTTTGCGTTGAGAGCACAATTCGACAAAATGCGCGCCCTTCAATGCAGCCTCCGAAAACAGAACACCGTTGTTGCCGATGATGCCGACAGTTTGGCCCCAAATCTCTGCAAAGCCGCATACGAGGGTCGTGCCAAAACGCGCTTTGAATTCGTCAAACCGCGATCCGTCTACCAGCCGTGCAATCACCTCACGCACGTCATAGGGGGTGCGTAAATCTGCGGGCACCACGCCGAGCAATTCGGACGGGTCAAACAGCGGAGCGTCATGATCCGCTAGCAGCGCGCGTTCCTTTTGTGGACCGAGCGAGGATACCGCTTGGCGGACCAGCTCCAACGCATGTGCATCGTTCTCCGCCAAATAATCCGCGACGCCCGAAAGGCGCGTATGAACGTCACCACCACCTAAATCTTCGGAATTAACAACTTCGCCAGTGGCAGCCTTGACCAAGGGCGGACCGGCCAAAAAGATTGTGCCCTGTTCCTTAACGATGATCGTGACATCAGACATCGCTGGCACATAGGCACCACCGGCGGTGCACGACCCCATCACGGCTGCGATCTGCGGGATACCTTTGGCGGACATGTTGGCTTGGTTAAAGAAAATCCGTCCAAAATGGTCACGATCAGGAAAAACCTCATCCTGATTGGGCAGGTTCGCACCGCCACTGTCGACAAGGTAGATACAGGGCAGGTGATTGGCCTCAGCAATCTCTTGGGCGCGGAGGTGTTTCTTAACGGAGACAGGAAAATACGTGCCGCCCTTAACCGTTGCGTCGTTGCAAAGGATCATCACCTCGCGCCCGCAGACGCGACCAATCCCAGCCACCATGCCGCCAGCAGGACAGGCGTCATCATACATTCCGTGCGCTGCGAAAAGACCGACCTCAAGGAACGGTGAGCCCGGATCGAGCAGTTGATCCACCCGGTCGCGCGTAAGCAATTTGCCCCGCTCAACGTGCCGCGCACGCGACGCATCACTGCCACCACGCAGTGCAGTCTCGGCCACCTCTTGCACCTCGCCAAGGGCTTCTAGGTGCGCATGTTCGTTGGCCTTGTAAGTGTCTGATCCAACGACAATCGATGAGGTCAAAACGCCCATTAGGACATCGCTCCCATCATCTCACGACCGATAAGCATGCGACGGATCTCAGAGGTCCCTGCCCCGATCTCCATCAGTTTGGCATCACGGAAAATCCGGGCAACGGCACTGTCGTTGACGAACCCCGCACCGCCCATGGCCTGCACCCCTTGGTGTGCCACATTCATTGCCTCCTCCGAGGCGTAGAGCACGCACGCGCTGGCGTCTTGACGCGTCACCTCACCCCGATCACAGGCGGCGGCCACGGCATAAACGTAAGCCCGGGCAGAATTCATCTTGGTGTACATATCTGCAATTTTGCCCTGCATGAGCTGGAAGTTTCCAACCGGTTGGCCGAACTGCTTACGCTGAGCCACGTAGGGCATCACCTCATCTAGGCATGCCGCCATAATCCCGGTGCCAATGCCCGACAACACAACTCGTTCATAATCAAGGCCGGACATCAGGACCTGAACGCCCCGCCCTTCTTCGCCAAGGACGTTGTCATAGGGTACTTCGACGTTGTCAAAAACCAGCTCAACCGTGTTGGACCCTCGCATCCCCAATTTATCGAAATGCGCCGATTGCGTGAAGCCGGGCATGTCTTTTTCAATCAGAAATGCGGTGATGCCCTTGCTGCCTGCCTCCGGGTCGGTCTTTGCGTAAACGACCAATGTGCCAGCTTCACCGCCGTTGGTGATCCAGTACTTTGTGCCGTTTAACAGGTAATGATCATTACGTTTTTCCGCGCGCAGCTTCATCGATACAACATCCGAACCAGAGCCGGCCTCGGACATTGCCAAAGCACCAACCTTCGCCCCAGACATCAAATCCGGCAAGTAGCGCGCCTTTTGCTCAGGCGAGCCGTTGATCGCAATTTGGTTAACGCACAAGTTCGAATGCGCGCCATAAGACAGCGAAACGGACGCGCTTGCGCGGGCGATTTCCTCAACCGCGACCACGTGCGCGAGGTACCCCATCCCTGACCCGCCGTCCGCTTCTGGCACGGTGATGCCCAAAAGGCCCAGCTCACCAAGCTCTTTCCACATATCTTTTGGAAAACAATTGGTTGCGTCAATTTCTGCCGCGCGTGGTTTCAACCGCTCTTGTGCCCAACGATGGACCATATCGCGCAGCGCGTCGATCTCTTCTCCGAGGCCGAAATTCATTGTTGCTGTGAACATCTGTTCTTCCTCTGCCTTAACCTTGCACCATCGCGCGTGCGATAATCATCCGCATAATCTCATTCGTGCCTTCAAGGATTTCGTGCACGCGCAAATCGCGGACGCGTTTTTCAATCCCGTAGTCAGATAAATATCCATATCCACCATGTAGTTGCAGGCAATCGTTCACAACCCGAGAGCCCGCTTCGGTCACGAACTTTTTGGCAATTGCGCAATGGTGGGTCGCGTCAGGCGCCTTATTATCTAGCTTCCACGCGGCTTGACGCAGCAAAACGCGGGCGGCTTGCAGCTCAACCTCCATATCGGCCAAACGGAATTGCAGCGCTTGGAATTGATCGATCGAACGACCAAACGCTTTACGCTCGGCCATATAAGCCAGCGTATCATCAAGTGCCGCTTGTGCCGCCCCGAGCGAGCAGGCCGCGATGTTCAACCGTCCTCCATCAAGCCCGGCCATCGCATAGGAAAAGCCGCGCCCCTCCTCACCCAACAGGTTCTCGGCCGGGACTTTGCAATCGTCCAGCTGAACCTGACGGGTGGGTTGGTTACGCCACCCCATCTTGTCCTCAAGCCCGCCAAACGACAGACCATCCGTGTCTTTTTCCACGATGAGAGCGCTTACACCCTTTGGTCCCGCCTCGCCCGTGCGGCTCATAACGATGTAAGCGTCTGCATAGCCACCGCCAGAGATGAACGCCTTGGTCCCCGTCAGCGCGTAGCCTTCGTTTGTCCGCTCTGCGCGTGTTTTCAAAGCGGCAGCGTCCGACCCTGATCCCGGCTCTGTAAGACAATACGCAAAAAACCGCTCCATTGAGACTGCGCCGGGCAACATGCGACCTTTGAGGTCTGCATCACCAAAGCGATCAATCATACCGGCGCACATGTTGTGGATCGACAAGAACGCCGCCACGGAGGCGCATCCCCGCGACAACGCTTCGAACACCAAGGTGCCATCCAGTCGAGAGAGACCCGAACCGCCCGCGTCTTCGGACACGAACAGACCGCCAAACCCCAACTCAGCCAACTTGGGCCACAGGTCTTTTGGAATTTCGCCCGCTGTGTCCCACGCGGCTGCGTGTGGGGCAATCTCAGCCTCAGTAAAGGCTTTGGCCATGTCGAAAATGGCTTCTTGTTCGGGGCTTAGTGCGAAATCCATCATCTACCTCGGGGTCAAACGGGTGGCACCATCCAAGCGGATGACCTCACCGTTAAGAAAGTCGTTATCAATAATATGGGCCACGAGGGAGGCGAACTCCTCCGGCGCGCCCAAACGGGATGGGTTCGGAATGCCTGCAGCCAATGCTTCCTGCACGTCCTCGGGCAAACCTTTGACCATCGGGGTGCCGAAAATGCCGGGCGCAATGGCGGCCACCCTGATCCGGGCCTTGGCCAAATCGCGCGCCATCGGCAAAGTCATGCCAACAATCCCGCCCTTGGAAGCCGCATAGGCCGCTTGTCCAATTTGACCCTCGTAGGCGGCTATGGACGCGGTGTTGATAATCACGCCGACGCAAGGATCTTCGGATGAAAGCGCTGCCATCCCAGCGGCAGACTGGCTGGCCACGTTAAAGCTACCCACGAGGTTCACGTTGATAACCTGCTGAAATAACGCCGCATCATGGGCACCTTCGCGTCCCACCGTACGCGCAGCTGGCGCGATCCCTGCGCAGTTTACGCAGATACGTTCCTGACCTTGGGAGGCGCGCGCCTGCGCCAAAGCGTCGGCGACGTCTTGGGGTTGGGTGACGTCCACGGCGATGAAGTCTGCCCCCAGTTCGGCGGCCACATCCGCCCCGCTTGGCGCACGGTCCAACAAGGTGACCGGCGCACCCGCAGCCCGCAATCGTGTGGCCACTGCGCGCCCCAATCCAGACGCGCCACCAGTCACAATCGCCGGTGTATTCGTTCCAATTTGCATAGCTTACACCCTTTCGATGGCGACCGCAGTCGCTTCACCACCGCCCAGACAAATGACAGCCATGCCACGGCGCTGGTCATGTGTTTCGAGCGCGTTTAACAAGGTTACCAAAATCCGACTACCTGACGCCCCGATGGGATGACCAAGCGCGCAGGCTCCGCCATGGACGTTAACCTTTTCATGGCTCAGGTCCATATCACGGATAAACGCCATGGCGACCACTGCGAAGGCTTCGTTAACCTCCCACAGGTCCACATCGTCCGCGCCCCACCCTAACTGATCCAACAACTTTTTAGCGGTGTGGATCGGTGCGGTCGTAAACCAGTCTGGAGCATGGGCAAACGTCGCATGGCCGCAAACCCGCGCGCGCGGGGTGAACCCGTGGGCCGCGACTTCCTCAGCTGAGGCCAGAACGACCGCGCTCGCGCCATCGGAGATCGAAGACGAGTTCGCTGCAGTAACCGTCCCGTCAGCTTTAAAGGCAGGTTTTAGCTGTGGAATTTTTTCAGGCCGCGCCGATTGCGGCTGCTCATCAGCTGTCACGACACTCTCTCCCTTGCGGGTTTTGAGCGTGACCGGACTGATTTCAGATGCGAAATGCCCCGCCGCGTCGGCGCTCAATGAACGGTTCAGCGAAGCGATCGCATAGGCGTCCTGATCGGCGCGCGTGAATTGATACGCCTCGGCGCATTGCTCTGCGAATACGCCCATGAGGGTGCCGGTTTGATACGCATCCTCCAGCCCGTCCGTAAACATATGGTCCAACAAAGAGGCGTGCCCCAAACGGGCTCCGGCGCGTGTTTTGGCCGAGAGATAGGGCGCATTTGACATGCTCTCCATCCCACCGGCGACCACAACATCGCTGGTACCTGCCCGGATTTGATCAAAGGCAAGCATCGCCGTCTTCATGCCTGACCCGCACACTTTGTTTACCGTTGTGCACGGCACGTTAATGCTTAACCCCGCGCCCATAGCCGCCTGGCGAGCGGGTGCTTGGCCCAAGCCAGCGGGCAGCACGCAGCCCATGAGCACTTCATCCACGGCATCCACCGAGATGTGGCCACCTTCAAGTGCGCTTTTGATGGCTGCGGCGCCCAGTTCTGGCGCTGTCAGGTCTCGGAAAACACCTTGGAACCCGCCCATGGGTGTGCGGGCGGCGGCTACAATAAACACGTCTTTCATATCAGCTCTCTATTGGACGAAGATCCGCAATCACCACACCATCACGAGGCAGCGCACCGGGCGCAAGCAGCGTAACATCGGCACGGAGTTTTAGGATATCTTGGACAGACGCCGCGATTGCATGGGCATCGCCGCCATCAGTCTCAACCTGTACCGCGATGTGATCGGCACCATCAGCGCGGGTGACCTCAACCCGGGCACGGGCGACATCGGCATGACGCGCAACAAGGGTCGCAACCTGCTCAGGCCGGATAAACATCCCCTTAACCTTGGCGGCTTGGTCCGCACGGCCCCGCCACCCCACAATTCTGCGGTTGGTACGGCCACAAGACGTGTCACCAGCAGTCATAAACGCGCTCAGGTCGCCGGTAGAAAACCTTAGCAACGGATTGTCGGGATTAAGGACAGTAACCAGAACCTCACCAATCTCACCCTCGGCAACGGGAGCACCCGTGCCGGGTGTGACGATCTCAACGATGACGTCTTCATCAATGATCATACCATCGGTGCAATCGCTGCTTTCGTAGGCAATCAGACCAGCGTCCGCCGTGGCATAGCATTGCCGACAGGTGATCCCACGGTCGGCATAAGCCTGGCGGGTTTGCGGAAATAGCGGCCCAGCAGAGACGGCAGCATGGGTAATCCGCGACAGATCGAGACCCAATTCAGCCCCTTTATCGAGGATCGTGGCCAGATAATCTGGCGTCCCGATATAGGCGGTCGTGCCAATCGATGCCGCGACCTCGGCCTGCGCGGCCGTGTTGCCCGGACCCGCAGGAAACACGGTCATGCCATGAGCGCGCGCCGCACTCTCAAACATCATCCCGGCCGGCGTGAAATGATAAGCAAACGTGTTTTGCACAACGCTGCCTGCCTCCACACCCATCGCACGCAGAAACCGACCCAAGCGCCAATAATCAGGTGCGAGGCCGCCGGGTTCGTAAATCGGCCCCGGGGATTGAAAAATATGGCTGACATTCTGGGCGCGCAGGGCACCCAATGGTGGGGTTACAGCCTGCGATGCGCACAATTCCCCCTTCCGTAACACTGGCAAAGCCGCCAATTCAAAAATGTCAGACATTTGTGCTGTTTCGGGAAACAGCGCGTGCAATTGGGCCAACTGCTCAGCCGCGCGCGCCTTGGGGGAGCGGACTTCCCGCGGATCCGGCATCATGACAACCACCGTTTCCGACGACGATAGCTGCGCACATCGCGAAAGCTTTTGCGCCCCTCTTCGGACATTCCGAGGTAGAATTCCTTAACGTCTGGGTTTTCACGCAGATCCGCTGCCGGGCCTTCCATCACGACCCGCCCGCTTTCGAGGATATAGCCATGATGGGCAAACCGTAGGGCCACGTTGGTGTTTTGCTCTGCCAACAGGAACGAAACGCCTTCTTGCTCATTCAGGTTCTTCACAATGGTGAAGATTTCTTCAACCAGCTGCGGCGCCAATCCCATCGATGGCTCGTCCAGCAAGATCGTCTCGGGGTGAGACATCAAGGCGCGACCGATTGCGCACATCTGCTGCTCACCACCAGAGGTATAGCCCGCCTGACTTTTGCGCCGCTCTTTGAGCCGCGGGAAATAGTTATAAACCATCTCCAGATCATCTTGTACCGATCCACGCCCCTCAGTCCGGGTGTAGGCGCCGGTCAGCAGGTTTTCTTCAATCGTGAGGTGTTCAAAACAGTGGCGACCCTCCATGACTTGGATCACGCCCCGCTTCACCAGATCGGAGGGAGAGCTGTCCTGTACCCGCTCGCCACGGTAGATGATCGACCCTTTGGTGACCTCTCCACGCTCGGAGTGCAGCAGGTTCGAGATCGCCTTAAGGGTAGTGGTCTTGCCCGCCCCGTTGCCCCCCAAAAGTGCTGTGATGCCGCCTTTGGGCACCGTGAGCGAAACGCCCTTCAGCACGAGGATCACGTGGTTGTAGATCACCTCGATGTTGTTGACCTCTAGCAGGGTCTCAACTGGTGATTTGTCCAGCATTGTGGTGTCCTTCCATCCGCAAATTGGACGGCGCTAAGTACTAGCGCCGTCCGTCACGAGGCCCTTAGAGGCAGCCCGGTGTGATGTTGTTTTCAGCGGCAAACGCGGCGCTGTCTTCTTTGATCAAAGGACCGGTCACGCTGTCATCGGGGGCGATGTAGTCAGTCAAAGCAACCCAAGTTTTGTCGATCGCGTTCCACTGCTGCACGATACCCAAACCGTTACCGCCGTGGTCCTGACAAGAAACCGAGAACTCTGGTCCAATGGCAGCCATGCCCAGCTCTTCCATCCGCGCGTTCGTGATGTTGAGCGTGGCCATACCTTCGCGCATTTGTGCGGCAGTAATGTCCGACACACCGCTGATTTCCTGAGCGTTTGCAATGGCTTCAGAGGCAAGCATCGCAGCGTACATACCACGGGTGTAGAGCACCGAACCAAGGTTTGAGCCGTCACCGGCAGCGTTGCCGGCATCGTGAACCAGCGACTTAATCTCATCGAACACGGGCAGATCGCCAACGCGGTTCATATTGAGCGATTTGTAGCCATTCGCGGCTTCACCTGCGGGTGTTACGTCATGCTCGGCACCGGCCCACCAGTTGCCAATGAAGTTTTCCATTGGGAAGTTGATGTTCGCAGCTTCTTGCACCGCGACCTGGTTCATCACGCCCCAACCCCACATCAGGACATAGTCTGGACGTTCGCGGCGAATTTGCAGCCACTGGGATTTTTGCTCTTGGCCGGGGTGATCCACGGCAAGTTGCTTCAGCTCAAAACCGTGCAGTTTGGACAGATCTTCCAGCGTGCGGATCGGCTCTTTGCCGTAGGCCGAGTTGTGGTAGAGCAGCGCGAGCGTTTTGCCCTCGAGCGATCCACCATTTTGCTCCAGCAGGTAGTTCACCATCACCGAAGCCGCGTCCCAGTAGTTCGCTGGATAGTTGAAAACCCAGTTGAACACTTCGCCGTTCGCCGCAGATGTCCGGCCATAGCCCATTGTGTGCAGTGGGATTTGGTCAACCGTCGCTTTGGGGATCAGCTGGTAGGTGATCCCGGTCGAGAGCGGTTGATAGATCAAAGCCCCTTCGCCCTTTGTGGACTCATAGCACTCAACGCCTTTTTCGGTGTTGTAGCCCGTTTCGCATTCGATCACGCGGATCGGCTCCCCACCGATGCCGCCGTCGCGTGCGTTCAGCAGGTTAAAGTAATCCTGATAGCCGTCGGAAAACGGAGTGCCGCCCGCCGCATAAGGACCTGTACGATAGCTAAGGTCGGGAATGACCAGATCCGCCAGTGCGGGCCCTGCGGCCAATGTCCCTGCCACAGCAGCAGCAATAAGTTTACATTTCATCAGATGATACCTCCCAGTTTCAATTGTCTGACATTTGGATTACCCCCGGTTGATCCGGGGTTTTATATTAGTAAGGGAAAGGCCAGCGCCGGAGTTTTTCCTTTGCCAAGCCCCAGATATGGGCAAGTCCATGGGGTTCTTTGATCAAGAAGAACATGATCAACGCACCCACAATGACGAGCTGAAAGTGCGCAACCAAATCGGTGGGCCAGCCCAACCAATCGACGCCCACAATCTTGAGAGCAACGGGCAACAGCACAAGGAACGCAGCCCCGGCAAAGCTGCCAAAAATCGAACCCAAGCCGCCGATGATAATCATGAACAAGACGAGGAATGACTTTTGGATACCAAAGGCCTCGCCCACTTCAACCGCGCCCAGATACACCGCGAAGAACAACGCCCCAGCGATGCCCACAAAGAAGGAGCTTACTGCAAAAGCCGACAATTTAGCACGCAGCGGGTTCACACCGATGATCTCAGCCGCGATGTCCATGTCGCGGATGGCCATCCATGACCGACCCACGGATCCACGGGTCAAATTGCGAGCGATCAGCGCGCACAATGTCACAAAGAACAGGCATACCAAGTACTGCGCCCACGCGGGCGATGCGGGCCCAGTCACGGCAAACCCAGCCACCAACCGTTCAGGCGCGTTAATCTGGCCCGAGGCGGAATAGTTGTAGAACCAGCTGACTTTGTTGAACAACCACACAAGGAAAAACTGCGCCGCCAGCGTGGCAACCGCGAGGTAGAACCCCTTGATCCGCAGGGAAGGCAGGCCAAACGCCGTACCCACGGCTGCGGTGATCCCGCCCGACAACAGGATGTGAACCAGGATGTTCACATCCGGGAACGAGGTCATCAATTTGTAGCAGGCATATGCACCCACTGCCATGAAACCGCCTGTGCCCAGCGATACCTGCCCGCAGTATCCGGTCAGGATGTTCAGTCCGATCGCCGCAATCGCATAGATCAGAAATGGCACCAGCAGCGCACTCGCCCAGTAGTCGGTGATGACGAAGGGAATGACGCCCCAAGCCACCATCATGGTCACCCAAAACCCAACCTTATCAAGCTTGAGCGGAAAGGTCTGGCTGTCGGCCACGTAGGATGTTTTGAAGTCTCCGGCTTCGCGATAAAACATGCTCGCCTCCTATACGCGTTCGATGATTTTCTCGCCAAACAGGCCTTGGGGCCGGAAGACGAGGAAGATGAGGGCCAGCACGTAGGCAAACCAGTTTTCAGTCGCGCCACCAAGGAACGGCGCACCGATGAGGTATTCGAACAGCTTTTCGCCCACCCCGATGATCAACCCGCCGACAATTGCGCCGGGGATGGAGGTAAAGCCCCCCAACATCAGCACCGGCAGCGCCTTGAGGGCGATCAGAGACAGTGAGAATTGCACACCTGATTTCGCGCCCCACATGATGCCGGCGACCAGCGCAACAAGCCCTGCAAGTGACCAGACAAGTATCCAAATGTAGTTAAGCGAGATACCGACCGACAAAGCGGCTTGGTGGTCATCTGCCACGGCGCGCATTGCCCGACCCTGTTTGGTGTACTGGCTGAACATCACCAGACTAATCACAAGGATTGCCGCGACGAGGGTCGCAACCATGTCCAGCTTGTCGATGAAGAAGCCATAGAAATCATCACCACCAAGACCGGCTGTGATATCCTCGACCCAGCGCGAGCCACCCTGAGGCAAGCCCACATCGAGCTTCTTGATGTCAGAGCCCCACATTAGGTCACCCATCCCCTCGAGGAAGTACGCCAACCCAATCGTTGCCATGAATAGTATGATCGGTTCTTGCCCGACAAGGTGCCGGAACACGAATTTTTGCACCATCCAAGCGAAGCAAACCATAACAACAAGCGTCAGTGCGATGGCCCCAAGAGCTGGCACGTTCCATCCAAAGTTATGAATATGCGTCCCGAATGTTGCGTTGATCAAATGGGCGAAGGGCACCTGCCCCGACATGATCCCGGTCAGCGTCAGCGCCCCAAACAGAGCCATAACCCCTTGTGCATAATTAAAAATTCCGGATGCTTTGTAGATCAAAACAAAGCCAAGAGCGACAAGCGCATAGAGAACCCCGGCCATTAGGCCGTTGATTAGAACCTCAATGCCATACAGAAAATCAGCCGACATTAGCATAGCCCCCCGATTTTCACGTCCATCAGATTAGTCATGGCTCACCCCCAGATAGGCGTCGATCACGGCCTCATTGTTGCGCACCTCTTCGGGCGTGCCGTCCCCAATTTTGCGTCCATAGTCCATCACGACCACCCGGTCCGACAGATCCATCACCACACCCATATCGTGCTCGATCAACGCGATTGTGGTGCCAAATTCGTCATTCACATCCAGAATAAAGCGGCTCATGTCCTCTTTTTCCTCGACGTTCATGCCGGCCATCGGCTCATCCAGCAGCAGCAAGTGCGGCTCTGCGGCCAAGGCGCGCGCAAGTTCAACGCGTTTTTTCAGGCCATAGGGCAAGCGGCCGACAGGCGTTTTGCGGATCGATTGAATCTCAAGAAAGTCGATGATCCGCTCAACTGCCGCGCGATTTTCGACCTCTTCGGTCTGGGCCTTGCCCCACCAAAGCGCCTGCGAGAACAATCCAGATGACATTTGACGAAGCCGTCCAGTCATCACATTATCGAGGACGGACATGCCCTCAAACAGCGCAATGTTCTGGAACGTACGCGCGATCCCTTGGCGCGCAACCTGATAGGGTTTGGTCGGCGGGCGCTTGGCACCGTTGAACCAAACCTCACCTTCCTGCGGCACATAAAAGCCCGAGATCACATTAAGCATCGACGATTTACCGGCCCCGTTCGGCCCGATGATGGCGCGAATTTCGCCCTCACGGATATCAAATGAGATGTCCTTAATCGCCTCAACCCCACCAAAGCGAAGGGTGATGTTGCGCAGGTCCATCATGACGCCGCCGATCTGACGACCGTCTGCTGTCACGTAGCCATCGCTTGGGGCAAGGGTTTGATTTTCAAGCATCATGCGACAGCCTCCAGCTTGGGAAAGACGTCCCCGTCACGGATCGAAAGCGTTGCGCGGATCGTGCCCTTACGCCCGTCTTCGTAGGTGACTTCTGTCTCGGTCGTGACCTCAGGCGCGTCGCTGTAAAGCGCCTCGATCAGGTCATCGAACTTTTCTGCGATCACGGCGCGACGAACCTTTTTGGTGCGCGTCAGCTCGCCGTCATCTGCGTCCAGCTCTTTGTGTAGCACGAGAAAGCGGTGGATTTGACATCCCGACAGCATTTCATCTTGCGCGACACTGGCGTTGACTGCATTCACATGCCCTTCAATCATCTCAAGCACTTGTGGGTGCTGCGACAGCTCTTGGTAGGACGAATACGCAATGTTGTTGCGCTCAGCCCAGTTACCAACAGCCGTAAGATCGATGTTGATAAACGCACAGCATCGGTCCCGCCCGGCGCCGAACACCACGGCCTCTAACACGTTGGGATAAAACTTAAGTTTGTTCTCAACGTATTTGGGCGCAAACATGGACCCATCCGACATGCGCGCCACATCCTTGATCCGGTCAATGATGCGCAGATGGCCGGTGGCCTCCTCAATGAAACCCGCATCGCCCGTCGCAACCCAGCCCTCGGCATCTTTGGTGGAGGCCGTACTTTCAGGGTTTTTGAAGTAAGATTGGAACGTACCCGGAGAGCGGTAATAGACCTCGCCGCTTTCGGCGATCTTGATCTCGACCCCAGGACTAGGAACGCCAACAGTGTCCGAGCGGACCTGCCCATCGGGCTGCTGCGTGATGAACACAGTCGCCTCTGTCTGACCGTACAGCTGCTTGAGGTTAATCCCAAGAGACCGATAAAAATCAAACAGTTCCGGGCCAATCGCCTCACCGGCGGTGTAGCCCACACGGATGCGGCTCATACCGAGGGTGTTTTTCAACGGCCCGTACACCATCACGTTACCGAGCGCATATTTCAGACGATCCCACAACCCAACCGAGGCCCCGTCCAAGATGGCAGGCCCAACACGGCGAGCGTGATCCATAAACATATGGAACATCCCTCGCTTGAAGCGACTTGCGTCCTCCATCCGGATCATCACCTGTGTCAGATGGCTTTCAAAAATCGCTGGCGGCGCGAAGAAGTAGGTCGGCCCGATCTCGCGCAAATCGCTTTGCATCGTTGCAGCACTTTCGGGGCAATTCACGCAAAACCCGGTCCAATACGCCTGCCCGATCGAGAAAATGAAATCCCCAACCCACGCCATCGGCAGATAGGCCAGAACCTCTTCGCCGGGTCCGAGTGTATCAAAATTAGATGAGTTTTGCGCCGTCTCAATGACGTTGCGGTTGCTCAAAACAACGCCCTTCGGCTTGCCCGTCGTCCCCGACGTATAAAGCATCACGCAAGTATCATCCGCCCCAAGGCCATCGCGCCGGGATTGCATGGATTTCACCATTTCATCCGATGCATTACGACCCTGCGCCTGAACATCTGACAGGCTCGTCATAGCGGTATGGTCATATTTCCGAAGACCACGTTTATCAAAGTAAACGATGTGCTCGATGACTGTGGTGGCGCCTTTGACTTCCAGCACCTTGTCCACCTGCTCCTGATCGCCCGCGATCACAAAGCGTGCGCCGCAATGCTCCAACACATAGGTCATCTCTTCGACCACCGCGTCTTGGTACAACGGCACGGGGACAGCCCCGATGCATTGCACCGCGACCATCGACCAATACAGCGCTGGACGATTGCGCCCGATGATCGCCACGTGATCCCCCGGCGCCACGCCAAGCGACAGCAGCCCGAGCGCTAGCGCCTCAATTTCAGACGCGGTTTGCGACCACGTCCAACTTTGCCAGATTCCAAATTCTTTCTCTCGATACGCTGGGCGATCCCCGAACTGGGCCGCGTTACGCGCCAGTAGATGGGGTATGCTCACGCCTTGAGACGCGTCTTGCGCAGACGTCATAATCGTTTCTCCTCCCGTCACGCGCGGTCATTGAGCGCCGCGTTTCGTGTGTTGGAGTCACAGTCTTGACGGGATTTTTCCGAATTCCAATACCCTTTTTGAATGTATTTTGAAAAATATTTAACTTGCTGTTTATAAATACAATTTAGGAAATCTCACATCCACCTAACTTAACGTAAAGGTCAGCTAACGCAAAGGATAAGAAACCGTGTACGAGAACGGACCGTGCTGCCTACTCCCGACGATCCGCACTGATCGCGTTCCATCGGATCGTCGCCGAAGCTAGGGTTATGTCACGCGCTTAGTTGCCCGATATTCCGGCGTATCCCACAGCCTGTTTTCAAGAATACCACAGAGCCGATCAACCGCCTGAGAGACATCATTTTCATCGATGTAAAGGGGGGTAAACCCAAACCGCATGATGTTCGGCGCACGGTAATCACCTATCACATCATGCGCAATTAACGCCTGAATGACAGCGTAGCCTTCAGGGTGGGTGAACGACACCTGAGAGCCGCGCAACGCCCCCTCACGCGGACTGACCAGTGTCAGTTCTGGGCAACGTGTCTCAATCTGATGGATGAAAACGTCACTCAGGCGAAGGCTGGCCGCGCGGATATCGTCCATATCGATGCCATCCCAAATGCGTAAAGCGTCCTCTAGGGCGGTCAATTGCATCACAGGTGGGGTGCCGACGCGCATCCTTTCAATGCCCGGAGCGGGTCGATAGCTCGGCTCAAACGCGAAGGGCGCGTCATGCCCAAGCCATCCGCACAGCACGGGATCAAGTGTGTCGATCAGGTCAGGACGCACGTAAATAAACGCCGGCGCACCCGGACCACCGTTGAGATATTTATAGGTGCAGCCAACAGCGAACTCACATTGAGCGGCGTGCAAATCCACCGGCACGGCCCCCGCGCTGTGCGCAAGATCCCAGACCATCACGGCTCCCGCAGCGTGTGCAGCTTGCGTAATCGCGGCCATGTCGTGCATCCGTCCCGTGCGGTAATCGACCTGCGTCAGCATCACCACCGCGACCTCATCCGTGATGGCGGCCTGAATGTCCTCGGGCGGTACAACGCGCAATTCATAGTCGCCAGCCCGCGACCGCAGCAGCCCTTCAGCCATGTACAAATCAGTCGGGAAATTTCCGCTATCCGATAGAACAACACGCCGGTTAGGGCGTAAATCCAACGCAGAGGAAAGCGCTTGGAAGACTTTGATCGAGAGTGTGTCCCCCATAGTCACACTCCCCTCAGGCGCGCCGATCAAACGGCCCACCATATTGCCTACGCGGGTGGGCTGGCCCATCCAATCGTCCTCGTTCCACCCCTTGATCAGGTGATCTCCCCACTGCCGCGTAAGCATATTTGCTACCGTGTCAGGGGTCGATTTGGGCAATGGGCCAAGTGAGTTTCCGTCGAGATAAATCATCCCCTCTGGTAGGTGAAAATGGTCTTTCATTGGCAACATGGGGATGTCTCCTTTAGAAGGCTACGCGCTAAGGATTTCGTTCAAAAGTGAGGACTTAGGGTCCGTCAACGCTTCGATAACGCTGAAGTGGTTGTGCCCGGGTTCAACAACGCACGTCGTCTGCGCCTCAAGCCCTGACCACATGGTATGCAGTGCCTCCGCCTGCCGGATGAATTCGGGCCGTTCATCGCCGCCAACCCAAGCAGTCATAGACGCACCGGACCGTGGCATACACAGAGCCGCGCTCTCAGCCGTTGCCTCATCCATGTCTAGGTTCAAGCTTGTGTTCAGCTTGGTCCAACGGAGGGGACGCAAATCGTGTAAGCCGCTGATTGAGACTGTATGCTCAATTCGATCCTGTACCTCTTGAGACAAAGGGCTATCGGCGCAAACCATCCGGCTCACGAGGTGTCCACCCGCCGAATGCCCGGCCAATCGTATGGGACCAGAAATCGCCTCTGCGGCACGCATAATTGCCGCCCCGATCTCGGCCGTCATCTGACCAACTCGGGCCTCGGGCGCGAGTGTATAGCTTGGGATGGCGACGGCCCAGCCACGCTCAAGCGCACCTTTGGCGAGATGGGTCCAGTAGCTTTTGTCAAACTTCATCCAATAGCCACCGTGGACAAAAACCATCAGCCCTTCGGGCGGGTGGGTAGGCCGCAGGATGTCCAATTCACACCGTGGAGCTGCGCCATAGCGCAACGTTTCAATGGCGACGCCACTGGCACGAAATGCCTCAGCCTCAGCGGCCCACTGCGCAGGCAGCGCTTCCGCCCCGGGCACGTAGGGCATGTTCGCATAGGCGTCATCCCAGTCGATTGCTCTCATTCTAGCCTCCACTTTGAGGGATCAACCATGGCGGTGCCCAGAGGGCGCTGCAACCAGAATTCCTGACCCTCTTCAGGACATCTTTACCAGTGTGAAAATATCCGCGTGACACACAGATTCTGTCACTGACCTACAGATCAATCTCAATCACGCCATCAGGCTCCGCCGCGCGGGACTGGCACAGGATCATAGCCTCTCGCCGCTGCGCGGCGGATAGGACGAAATCGCGGTGATCAACGTTACCCGCAATGACCTTGCAACTGCATACCCCGCATAGCCCGTCGCTGCATTTCACATCAACGGAAACGCCCGCCGCGTTCAGCGCGTCAGAAGCAACTTGATCGGCACCAACCGCGATGTCGCGCCCACTGCGGCTAAGACGCAGGGTAAACGGCGCGCGAGGGGCGGCCTCTACCTCCGGGACGGCGAAATATTCGAGATGCAACGCATCTTCCGGATAGCCTGCGTTGCGCGCGGCTTGCATCACGGCCTCCATATACGCGCCACTTCCGCAGGCATAAATATGTCCACCTTCAGTATATTGCAGTGCGGTCTTGAGGTCGACGCGCCCCCCTTCATCTGAAATATGCAGACGCACCTGATCGGCCCAAGGCGCGGCCTGTAGCTCAGGTATGAACCCCATTTTCGCACGGCTCCGCCCTGAGTATCGCAGTGTAAACGGCGTGCCCGCGCGGTGCAGAGCATGGGCCATGGGGATCATCGGCGTGATCCCGATACCTCCCGCCAATAACGTGAAGGATGCTGCACCCGACACCAGAGGAAAGTGGTTAATCGGGCGCGCCGCATACACCTGGCGACCCGTTGCAAAGATCCGATGCAACAGCTTGGAACCGCCCCTGCCCGCATCCTCACGCAGGACCCCAATTCGGTAGCAACTGCGATCCTCCGGGTCCCCGGTCAGCGAGTAAGGGCGCAGGTATTCAGGCGCGATCAACAGATCGATATGCGCCCCCGGCGTCCACGGTGGCAGCGGCGCGCCATCAGGGTCGCGCAGCGTGTAGGTGGTGATGCCTTCGGCCTCCGGCGTGGCCGCACTGACCACAAGTGGCAATACCGGGCTTTCACCGGTCGGGCGCGTGCGATGCAACACGCTTTCATCACCCCGCGCCACGGCGGCGATGTGGTCCTTTGCGGGGACCATCGCCTTGTAGGCGGCGATCCCGGCCTCACGATCCATCGGATCAGGATAGGGATAGGGATAGGGGTGTGCCGCAAGAGGTGCAGGATATACCGCAAGTGTCTGATCATTATGATCAATTTTGAGGTCTTTTTGCAGTCCACGTGCGTTCACCGCGTGTTGGGTCGGATGATACGAACCCGCCTCGCTCAACTCTAGGTCCCACCACCACTTTTTGACCGAATTCAGCCCGCCACGCCCCAATGTATCGTCGAGCTTGGCAAGGATCGGAGCCGCTTTGGGCACATTCATCGCAACTTTGCGGAAGGCCGCGTCGCGAAACAGGCCTTCAAGGTTCCACGGACAGGTTTTCATGCAGCGCCCACACATCGCCCCACCGGGCGTTGTCACCCGGTATGTCGTGCATTTCTGGCTATCGGATTTCCAAATCTCATAGCCATTGAACATCCGTTTAGGCCCGGCCGTAATCGCGCCAGATGGACATTCCCGCGCGCATTTATTGCAGGCCTCACAGAATGATTGCATCCCGAAATCAATGGGTTGGTCATGTTCCAAGGGCATATCCGTCGTGACCACACCCGATTTCAGACGCGGACCGAGAAACGGATTGAGGATCACCTCGCCAATGCGACTGACCTCACCCAAACCGCTGAGCAACAGCAGCGGCGGTTGTAGGACCTCACCATCCATCACCGTGTGCGCCTTGGCGCTATAGCCCAAGGCTCGGATTTGAGCAGCCACCACCCCGCCCAACAACGAAAACCGCAGGTAGGCGCGCATGCTTTGGGCCACCGCAATCCAATCATCACCGGACGACCCCTCCATCGTCTCATACCCTTGGTCGATCACCATTGAGATCGCTTGATCGTGGGGCGGATCAATCTCGGCCCCGCGCGCGTCGTGGCTATACCACGCCCACTCCGGACAGCGCGAAATGCCCACGGCATCAACACCCAGAAAATAGCTGGTCGCTTTGATCAACTCAGACGCGGTTTGCGGCGGCAGATCGGCTTGGACGGGCGCAGGCGTGCCGTCTTGCAGCAGGACAAACGCCCCAAGCGCTCGGCGTTGCGCAGCCGAGGGCGCCGCTTTGCGGACATAGTAGCCACCAGTTGCCGCCTTTTGCAGCGCCGGTCCCATATCGCCAAACTGGGCGCGGGCGAACAAATCGGCGCGCTTGGGGACACGCGGAATGTTGCGTTCATCCATATAGGTTGTAGGTCGGTCGACCCGTCTAAGCGTCTCAAACGGGTGCGCGCCGTCTTTGAAATCGCGCCGCGCGTAAGGGTCACGCGCCGCCTGCCCCGGTGCCGCCACGGTCGACGATGCCAACGGCACATCCGGCGTCAGTTCAAGCGTGGTCGTCACCGCAGCAAGGGCCAATCCATTCGGCAAAAACGGGTGGCGCAGGGCGTGCCCATCCCAAAGTGCAATACCCGACGCAACAGCCAGCCGATTCAAATCAACATCAGACGTGCTTTCGGTGTGGGCACGGGCATCCCACCCTAGAAGCCTGATATAATTCGCCAAAACGGTAGCCGTCTCAGCCCCTAAAAGCGCGGATCGATGGCGCTCTGCGCCCTTGATCCAATCCGTTCCAGCCTCATCCGCTCGTGGCGCACGGGGCTGGGCATAGGCAAACACAAGAGCAAACCGATGATGGGTCATGTCGCCCGGCGGCGTTGAAACGGACTCCTTAAGGTCGGCCATGATCAGGTCGATCCCCGCCGCAAGCGTCTTGGTCTGCCGCGTGCGCAGGGCCTCCGCCAAGGTCGCGACTTCGGGGTTTTGAATGGGATCGGCCAGATGATCCTCCGACCCCAAACGGCACACCCCCACAAGTGTCGCATCGCAAAAGGTTGCAAACGCCTTCAGGTGATCGGTGCGCGCAACTGGCTCCGCCGGAATCTCGGACTTGGCGGGGTTCGTCGCGCCGTCGCGGATGGCGTCCAGCATTGCCTGATGCTCGGCCATGGCATGAATGATCGATCCCTTCGGCCCCTCAAACCGCAACGCGCGCATCGTCGGCACGGCGCGCAAATCCACCGACCGTTGCTTGGGCAAACGTTCTGTCGGCAAAGCCCCCGCATGCAGCGGACGGCTACGATTCGAAAAAATGCGCGGCATCTCGGCCCTCCCTCCGGCACACCGTGACCCGGGCAGGACCTACGTGCAATGGGTGTTGCTTGTGTGCCGCAGGGGCAGCCGTTGGCCTAACCCAATCCTCCCCTGCGACGACTGATGTCTTGCCGCACACACAGATCAACGGATAACGTCTCCCTATGACACAAATCCTAATACTTAATGGCCCGAACCTCAATTTGCTCGGCACGCGAGAGCCCGGCATCTATGGCGCAAAAACCCTCCCCGACGTGGAGGCCGATTGCCACGCGGTCGCGGCTGAACTCGGCATCACAGTGCGCTGCGCCCAGTCCAACCACGAAGGTACGATGGTCGACGAAATCCACGCCGCACGGGATACCTGTGCCGGTGTCGTGATCAATGCGGGCGCCTACACCCACACGTCAATCGCGCTACATGACGCAATTGCAGGCACAGGGTTGCCAGTGATTGAGGTCCACATCTCAAACGTCTACGCACGCGAAGAGTTTCGTCACCATTCCATGATCGCGCGCGCCTGTATCGGCGTCATCGCGGGACTTGGAACGGCGGGGTATGAGCTTGCGCTGCGGGCCATGACAAACCACCTGAAAGCGGGCGGCCCGTGAATGGGCCAACCACAGTCCGCTGCCCGTCAGCCACGGAGCTTTTGTCAGCTCTCAAGGGGTTAACCCAGGCCAAGACCCTTGAGGAAGCCTGGCCCATGGTCCTCAAACAACTGGCGCAATATGGCTTTGACCGCGTGTTTTATGCCGCCACCCAGTTCCGCACCAAGAATGATTTTGGCGATCTCAGCGACGCAGTCATCCTTACGAACTACCCCCCCGATTACATCAAAACGTTCCTCGGCGATGAGTATTACAAGAACGCGCCCACCATCGAATGGGTCTCGCACAACCCCGGTTCCGCCATCAGTTGGAGCCACTCGCGCAAAGCCCTAATGGACGGCGCACTGACCCCAGCGCAGACCAAGGTCATGGAGCTGAACGCCAAATACAACATCAAGGCCGGCTTTACCGTATCCTTTCCTCGGCTGTCACAACGCAGCAATGGCGGGATCGGGGTATGTTCATCTCACATGAGCCAAGAACAAATCGACGCCCTCTGGCAGGACAAAGGCCTTGAGATCGAAGTTCTATGCAACCTCGCACACCTCAAGCTGAACGACCTGCCCTACATCGGCAACCGCGTCCTGACGACCCGCCAACGCGATGCGCTGGAAATGGTCGCAGATGGCAAAACGATCCAAGATATCGCGCAATTGTGGGAACGGAACGTCGCCACGGTCGAAAAACATCTGCGACTCGCCCGCGAAGCGCTGGACGTCGACACCACAGCCCAAGCGATACTAAAAGCGTCGCTCCTCAACCAAGTGTTTATCTCTAGCAGTCTTCGGTAATATCTTGTGATACTCGTAAACGATTTAGTAGGGATTTCCTTACTTCCTGACGCAAGGTCAATCTGTAGTATATGAGGTGTCTTGTGAGTTGGGGCGTTGTGCCTTGAGACTAATCAGTGCGCCAGAAGGGTTGGGATAGCAGCCTGAATGGGGCTCTGCTCGATGAATTCGGGATCGTCGCGGCCTCGGTGTATAGTCCACCGAGGCCGCGGCACTTGAATGGGTGTTTGTCTAATTATCATCCCCAGACGCTAAAGCACCCATGAAAAAAGCGCCGCTGGTTACCCCCAGCGGCGCTTGTTTTTTCTCAGATACGCAGAAGGCGCTTAGCCTTTGACGGCTTTTGCCACCTCAGCTGCGAAATCTTCTTCTTTTTTCTCGATGCCTTCGCCGACTTCAAGACGCACAAAACCTGTGATTTCTGCACCAGCCTCAGCAGCCGCAGCACCAACAGTCAGGTCAGGGTTCACAACGAACGCTTGGTTCACAAGTGTGACTTCTGCCATGAATTTTTTCATGCGGCCAACGATCATCTTTTCGATCACTTGCTCGGGCTTGCCGGACTCGCGTGCGATGTCGATCTGAACCTGCTTTTCTTTCTCAACCACAGCTGGGTCAAGATCGGCTTCGGACAGGGACGCGGGGTTCACAGCAGCAACGTGCATTGCGATCTGTTTGCCGAGCGCCTCGTTGCCACCGTTCATGGCAACAAGCACACCGATTTTGCCCATACCAGGTGCAGCAGCGTTGTGCACATAGGACACAACAGTCCCGCCCGTCAGCTTCGCCATCCGGCGGATGGACATGTTCTCACCGATTGTTGCGATCTTCGCAGTCAGCGTGTCCTCAACGGATTTACCGTTCAGATCAGCCGCTTTGAGCGCGTCAACATCGTCTACCGACAGAGCAGCACCCGCAAAGGAGGCAACCATCTCTTGGAACTCAGCATTTTTACCAACGAAGTCGGTCTCGGAGTTCACTTCCAGTGCGACTGCTGTGTTGCCCTCAACAGCAACAGCCACAAGGCCTTCTGCTGCCGTACGGCCGGACTTTTTCGCCGCTTTCGCGAGGCCCTTGGTGCGCAGCCAATCGACTGCCGCTTCCATGTCGCCGTCTGTTTCGGTCAACGCTTTTTTCGCGTCCATCATGCCTGCGCCGGTCGTATCGCGCAGTTCTTTCACCAATGCAGCGGTAATCGCCATCTCTGGTCTCCTTGTTCGGAAATGTCGTGGGAGGGGGTTTAGCCCCTCCCGGTATCAGCAGTGTGACGCAATAGGCCTTAGGCCTCTGCGGCGACAGCTTCCTCAGCGGGTGCTTCTTCCATCGCACCGATGTCGACACCAGCCGCGCCCAGCTGAGCGGACATGCCGTCCAGCGCCGCACGGGCCACCAGGTCACAGTACAGCGCGATTGCGCGTGCCGCGTCGTCGTTACCGGGGATGATGTAATCAACACCGTCGGGCGAGCAGTTCGTATCAACGATACCAACAACTGGAATGCCCAGCTTTTTTGCTTCCGCGATGGCCAGATCTTCTTTGTTGACGTCGATGACGAACAACAGGTCAGGCACACCGCCCATTTCACGGATACCACCCAGCGAAGCTTCTAGCTTGGCTTGGTCCCGCTCCATACCCAGACGCTCTTTTTTGGTCAGACCAGCAAAGCCTTGGGCAGATGCCTCATCAATCGCCTTCAAGCGAGCGATGGAGTTGGAAACGGTTTTCCAGTTGGTGAGCGTGCCGCCCAACCAACGGTGGTTCATGTAGTATTGTGCGCAACGCTCAGCAGCATCAGCGATCGGCTTTTGCGCCTGACGCTTGGTACCTACGAACAGAACGCGGCCGCCTTTGGCCACTGTGTCGCGAACAACGTTCAGAGCTTGCTCAAGCATAGGAACGGTTTGGGTGAGATCCATGATGTGGATGCCGTTTTTGCCGCCGTAGATGTACGGCGCCATACGGGGGTTCCAACGTTGGGTCTGGTGACCAAAGTGTACACCAGCTTCCAAAAGCTGACGCAGCGAGAATTCGGGCAAAGCCATCTCGTATCTTCCTTTCCGGTTTCAATCCTCGGGCGAGGCATGCGAGACGATTGTCCCAACCGGCGGATACAGACGGGATGTCTCCCCGTATGACCCAACCTCACCCTGTGAAGTACGCGCGACTTAACGCGCGTTCATCCAAATCACAAGTGTCTTTCTTTGGTTCCCCAATATCCCGGGGTGCGCGAGGGGCTGGCCCCTCGCTTAGGGCGCAGCCACAAGGCTGCGCCGCGGGTCTTTAGGGAATGATCCGCGTGTATTTGGTCCCCTCAAGCGAGGCCCCTGCAATCAAACCCGCCTGACCAAAGATCACCGCAATCACAGGATCGAGCGCGCTGGTTGTGTCAGCGCTGACGCTATCGCCCTGCCCCGACAATGCATACTCTAGGTCTGCGCCAGCCGCCCAACCGGGTCCCGCGCGGAAGTTGTTCAAAGCCTCTTCGGTCATGAAAAACAACGCATGCGCGTATTGTTGCGCGCCAATCTGCAACCCGAACGAGGCATTCGCAGCAGAGTAATAGTCCACGGTCGCCCCGCCAACACGCAGCGCGCCACGACCGTACCCGGCACCAAAGCCAAACCCGGCTTCCGTGATCAGCGGCATCACCAAGACACCCGCCGACGTATCGCCAAGCCGTTGCGCGCCCTCAACGTCGCTGTAAAGAAAATCCAGTGCGCTATCCACGCGGGCGTCAATGGTTGAGGCGCCCTTACTGTTAATCCCATTGCCGCACGCCGCCAAAGCCAATGGCGCGACAGCCGTCGTAATAAATCCGCGACGGGAGAAAGTGGTCATGATCGTGATCCTGTAATGTTTACTGCCGATATCAAAAGTCCGGGCGGTTGGCCACCCTGATTGCTTTATACAATATAACAGGGGACGCTCCTTGTCACGCCACCAGATGCTGCGTCACAGCCGCAAAAACCGCCTTAACGGCGCATTTTTGCAAACTGCTCGGCTTGTCGCGTAGTCCAACGGACTTGGAACCGAAATCCTTCGTCCTCTTGGGCCTCTTGCTGGATGATATCCTCACCATGCAACCATGCCCGTGCGCGCCCGTCAGCGAAGGGCACAAACACCTCTTCGTCGTGGGTCGCGGGCGTAACGCGGGTTGCGATCGCAGCCAGTGCCGGATCGCGGCCCTCGCCAGTGACCGCGGACAGGGTAAACACATCCTCACGGCGCGCCGCAATCGCCTCGATGCTCGCGCGTGTGTCGGCATCAACGGCATCGATCTTGTTCCACAACTCAATCTTGGGGATCTCATCGCTCACGCCCAATTGCGCAAGAATAGCATTTACATCCCGCGCCTGCGCATCGCTTTCAGGGTGCGAGATATCGCGCACATGACAGATCAAATCGGCGTCCAACACTTCTTCAAGCGTTGCCCGAAACGCGGCCACCAACTGGGTTGGAAGGTCGGAAATGAAACCAACCGTGTCCGACAGGATAATGTCCGTGCCCCCCGGCAGGGTCACAGCCCGCATCGTAGGGTCCAGCGTCGCAAACAGCATGTCTTTGGCAAAGACATCCGCCCCAGTCAAATAATTGAACAGCGTTGATTTGCCCGCGTTTGTATAGCCTACAAGCGCCACAATCGGGTATGGCACCTTGGCGCGTGCGGCCCTGTGCAAAGCACGCGTCTTGACCACCTTGGCCAATTGCTTGCGAATGCGGTTCACCGCATCGTCAATCGCGCGGCGGTCCGCCTCAATCTGCGTCTCACCCGGCCCCCCAACGAAGCCCAAGCCACCACGCTGACGCTCAAGGTGGGTCCAAGCCCGCACAAGCCGCGTGCGTTGATAGCTAAGGGCGGCCAATTCCACCTGCAACACACCCTCTCGGGTGGCAGCACGGTCGGCAAAAATCTCTAGGATCAGCCCGGTGCGATCCAGAAGCTTCACCTTCCACTCTTTTTCAAGGTTGCGCTGCTGCACTGGCGTCACGGGACCGTCGATGACGACAAGATCAATCTCATCGTCATGCAAAAGCTGCTTTAGCTCGGCCAATTTACCGGTGCCAAACAAATGGCCCGGATGCGGCTTCGGAAGGCGGACGACCTGATCACGCACGACCTCAAGACCCGGCAATGCGTGGGCCAATGACACCGCCTCGGCAAGCCCGTGTTCGGGCGCGCGGCGAGTGTGATCGGGTCCAAGATCGGGATGCAGCACGGCGGTGCGTGTCGGGGGCGCCTCGGTGGCGCCGGACTCAACAGGATCAGTCAGCGCGGTCTTCGCCATCATAAAGGCTGATCGGTTGCGCAGGCATCACTGTCGAGATCGCATGCTTATAGACCAGCTGAGATTGCCCATCGCGGCGCAAAAGCACGCAGAAATTATCAAACCAAGTGATAACACCCTGCAACTTAACACCATTTATGAGAAAGATCGTCACGGGAACCTTCGTCTTCCGGACGTGATTCAGGAAGGCGTCCTGGAGGTTTTGCTTGTCGGAAGCCATTGTTTTATGCCTTTTTTGTTTATGAGGCGTTACGCGGCTCGTAACACCATTACCGGTCGCTTTTGGGGATTATGCTTGTCGTGCGCGTCAATTTCCACCCCAAAACAACGATTTAATCCTGTCGCTAAAAATTTATGCATCTCACGTGGGCGCACTTTCGCCTACCGCCGCCAAAACTCGGGGTTGAGCAATGCAATGATCGCAAGCGTTTCCAATCGTCCAAGGACCATAGCCCCGGCAAAGATAATCTTGGTGGCCGTGTTTTGATCGCTCAGTTGCACGCCCCCTTCCATCGCGACGCTCAGCAGCGGCCCCGTGGTCGAAAGCCCCGCGACCGTCATCACCATCGCCGCCTCAAATGAAACTCCGCTGAGCGCGAACAAAGCCGACAACCCCGCAATCGACATGGCAAAGAGCATGAAGAAAATCCAAGCCGCCTGAGCGCCTTCAGGGTGAACGCGGCGCGATTCCGATTTCACGCCCGCAACGGCGTGCGGCTCTACCAACAGGGCCATTTCTTGTCGTCCGTGCCGATACAGCGCATAGACCCGCAACAATTTGACCCCGCCCGCCGTGGTTGCAACACCGCCACCCAGCACGGACAGGCCCATCAACAAAAGCCCCGGCGTGGACAAGCCAGACCAATACTGCGCCGCCGTCCAACCGCTGCTTTCAAAACCCGTTGTCGTGAGGAAAGACAGCACCGTGAACATCGCACCCCAAAGAGCCTCCAGCCCCTGCCACATGTCATCCTCTAACCGGACCTCAAGCGCGCCGGTCCAATGCCGGGCAAACAGCGCGAGCGGTATGGCGGCGACAAAAAACGCGGCAATCCGCAACTCACGGTCATCGCGCAGCAAACCCAGATGGCCTTTGCGCCATTCAGCCGCAAATGTTTGGCGCGAAACGGCAAAAATCAAAAAGAAGAATACGGCCACCTCGCCCACCCGGCCCGAGACCGCATCCTGCAGGCCACCCACCGCCGAAATCCCGGAGGTCGACAGTGTCGACATCGCGTGGATCGCCGCCGTTGTCGGGCCATCCCCTGCAAGCATCAAGATCAGCGCAAGGTTGAGCGTCAGAAACAGGTAAATCGGCCCCATCGTGCGCGCCGCGCGCCACATCCGCACCTCTGGTGAGATGACCTGATCCAACCCCGTCGTGGGCCGCGTTTCGGCCTGTTGTCTGCGCGGTGTGCTGACCTCAAAACCGCCCAGCCGGAGGGGCGCCAAAATCGCGACCGCCGCCACCCACATAAACAACCCCCCAAGCCAAGCGACCAACGCGCGCCAAACGTGCAACGATAGGGGCAAGCGGTCGGGATCATCGAACAATGTGGCCCCAGTGGTGGTCAGGGCTGACACCATTTCAAGCACTGCGTTCAGGTATGTCGTGTTGCCGACGACCTCCCGGAAGGGCAGCGCCAAAAACAGCGGCAACACCGTGAAAACGCCCGCAATCGACAACAGCTGAGCACGCGCAGGCTTTGCGCTGCGATGGTTCGCGGTGGCCACGCCGACCGCCCCCGCGATGAACAACAAAAACGTCCCGTAATAGAAAAAGATCCGCGCCGGGCGGTGATCATCAAACGCCAACGCGTGAAGCGCGGGAATATACATCGCCGCCGCACACATGATCCCCATAAGCACAACGAGGGGGATGCGCGGCTGCCACTTGTCGCCACTCGCGGCCTTGCGGCTATAGATTGGCCTGCTCAAAAGAAGTCGATCTGCACCTGCAACAGGCGCTCAACTTCGGGAACATCCGCTGATAGCGCAAAGATCGCCACAACGTCGCCCTCTTCAATCCGCGTACTGCCCGAGGGGACAACGACCTTGCCCCCCTTGCTCATGGCGCCCATCAACACGCCTTCGGGAAAATCTACGTCGCGCAATGCCTTACCGGCCAAAGGTGACGTGGATAGGACCTGTGCTTCAATCACTTCGGCCTCGGCGTCGCCAATCGAATAGACCGACCGTACCCGACCGTGTCGCACGTGTTGCAGGATAGATGAGACCGTCGTTTGGCGCGGGTTGATATAGGCATCAATGTCCAGCGGCCCCATCAACGGCACCAGCGTCGGATCGTTCACCAGCGCAATGGCCATTGGACAGCCCGTCGCCTTGGCGCGCACCGCGACCAGAAGGTTGGTTTTGTCGTCATCCGTAACGACCAGAACGGCATCAGCATTCTCAATGCCGGCTTCACGCAGCAGATCAATATCCAACCCATCGCCATTCAAAACGATGGTCCGCTCCAGCGCATCCGCCGCGCGTTCCGCACAGGCGCGGTTGCGTTCGATCACGCGGGCACGGATACGCTCAGGCGCTTGTTCCAGCGTGCGGGCCACTGACAGGCCGACGTTGCCGCCGCCGATGATCACTACACGTTCTTGCTTGCGCGCCACTTTGCCAAAGATTTCCTGCGCGCGTTTGGTATCGTCGCGATGGACCATGACGTAAATCTGGTCATCCGCATACAGCTGATCACCGGGCGCGGGCGCGAACAATTGACCTTGGCGCCGGACGCCCACCACAATCGCCCGCAGAGTTGAAAACAACTCGCTCAACTGTCGCAGTGGCGTATTCAGAACCGGGCAATCCTCATCAAGCGCGAGGCCGACCAGCTCTGCATCGCCATCAAGGAAGCGCGCTGTATCAAATGCCACAGGCGCGCGCAGACGGCGCAGGGCGGCATCCGCGACCTCTCGCTCGGGACTGATGATTACGTCAATCGGCAGATGCTCTCGCCGGTATAGGTCCGAGTATTTCGGGTCCAAATAATTCTGCGCCCGCAGGCGCGCAATCTTGCGGCTGACCCCGAAAACAGAGTGCGCCACTTGGCAGATCACCATGTTCACTTCGTCGGAAAACGTCGCCGCGATCACCATGTCCGCATCGCGCGCACCGGCCCGATCCAACACGTCCGGATAGCTCGCAAAGCCGGTCAGCCCCTGCACATCCAATGTGTCCGTCGCGCGGCGCACCAAATCGGCGTCGCTATCGACGATGGTGACATCGTTGCGCTCCCCCGAGAGGTGCCGGGCAATTTGCCAGCCCACCTGCCCCGCGCCGCAGATAATTACCTTCATATCGGCCCGTATCCCTTGAGCGGTCTCAATGATCGCGTCAGCCTTGATGATGTGGCAGAGACACACGCAAAGGTCAATTGCCAGCCCGGCCACACGCGCGCTAGACTGACGTTATGACCCGTATTTTGTTAATCGCTCCAATTGTTCTTGCCGGTTGCGCCATGCCGATGGAGGCCTGGATAAACCCAGGCGTCGAGGCAACCCGCGCCGAGCGTACCCTGTTAACCTGCGAAGCTGACGCACGGCAGGATTTCCCTGTGGCCATGCAAACCGAGTGGAACAGTTCCATCACAATCGGGGGGCGGTTCTGCGACGATCCCTTTTGTTTTGGTGCAGCACGCGGGTTGCCGACGGCACGTCAACGCGATGTTAACGCAGATTTACGCGCGCGCTCCGTTGATCTGTGCATGAAAGAGGCGGGCTACACCAAAGTCCGCGTGCCGCAATGCCCGGCGGAAATCACTCCGTTACAGCTGTCGCGGCATCCCGGCTCCACCAACGGCATCTGTCTGGTTGATGGAGCCTTCGCGCTCTCGCCTTAGGTTTCTTCCTCAACGCGGGCGACGCGGCTGCCGGATTTGGCGCTAGTCACAACACCGAGCGATTTAAGCTTCCGGTGCAGAGCCGAGCGTTCCATGCCCACAAACGCTGCTGTGCGCGAAATATTTCCACCAAACCGGTTGATCTGCGTCATCAGGTATTGCCGCTCAAACAACTCACGCGCTTCGCGTAGCGGCAAGGTCGCAAGGCTGCCAGTGAGTGTCATCTCACCACTGTCGCCACCACCCTCACCGGGGTTTGGTAACTCAGCCGGTTCAATCGGACCCGTGCCCTCACCCAAGATCAAGATCCGCTCAATGACATTGCGCAATTGGCGCACGTTGCCCGGCCAACGCAGCGTTTGCAGCAGTGCCCGAGTGTCTTCAGACAGCTCCCGCATGGGCAACCCTTGGGATTTGTGCAGGCTCTCGATGAAGTGCTCCGCCAGCTCTGGAATATCCTCCAACCGATCCTCAAGGCTGGGCACATCAATCGGAACCACGTTTAGGCGATGGTACAACTCCTCCCGGAAACGACCAGCTTTAATTTCAGCCTGCAAATCTCTGTTTGTGCTGGAAATAACGCGCATATCGACGCGCACTTTATCGGCGCCTCCAACGCGCGTGAACTGCTGATCCACGAGCACCCGGAGGATTTTGGATTGCGTCCCGATGGGCATATCCGCGACTTCGTCGAAATACACAACGCCGCCGTGCGCCTGCTCCAAAAGACCAGCCTCAACCCCGCGCTCACTGGTTTCACGACCGAACAGAACAGCTTCCATCCGCTCCGGCTCAACACTTGCGCAATTAACGCTGACAAAGGGGCCGCTGGCACGGTTCGAATTGGCGTGAATGTACCGCGCAGCGACTTCCTTGCCGCTGCCAGCCGGACCGCTCAGCATAACGCGCCCGTTCGAATTCATCACTTTTTTCAACTGAGAGGTCAGCGCCTTATAAGCAGCACTTGATCCAATCATCTCAGAGTTTGTTACATCCTTCCGCCGTAACTGCGTGTTTTCGCGTCGCAAGCGAGACGTTTCCATCGCACGGCCAACAACGACCATCAACTGGTCGATATTAAAGGGCTTTTCGATAAAGTCGTATGCCCCTTGCTTGATCGCTGCGACCGCAATCTCGATGTTCCCATGACCAGAAATGATGACGACTGGGATGTCAGGGTTATCGCGGCGAACAGTCTTGAGAATATCGATCCCGTCCATCCGGCTATCCTTAAGCCAGATGTCCAAAATCATTAACGCGGGCGGATCATCGTTAATGGCCGCCATACATTCATCAGCGTTTGCGGCCGTCCGGGTCGCAAACCCCTCATCCTTCAGAATGTCAGAGATCAGATCCCGGATGTCCTGTTCATCGTCGGTAATCAGAATATCGCTCATGGTGTCCTCGCTACGTCAACGTTTTCGCCGTCCGACGGCTCTTTGAGCAAGGGCAACCGGATCACAGCCGCCGCCCCTACATGGCTATTAGAGAACATCGCAGGCGCGTCGCGCAGTTCGAGCGTACCGCCATGTTCTTCAATGATTTTCTTAACAATGGAGAGCCCAAGCCCCGTGCCCTTGTCCCGAGTCGTGACATAGGGTTCAAACAATCGCGCCCGGTCCTCCGGCAGGCCGATCCCTGTGTCGGCGATGGTGATTTCTGCCATCGCGTCAACAAGCCGTAGGTTCACTTGAAGCCCGTGCTCATGCCCGTCGGGCTGGCCTTTGGCGTTCAGGCTCTCAATCGCCTCGCCAGCATTTTTGATAAGGTTAGTAAACGCTTGCCCAATCATTGTGCCATCAAACGCCGCCAAAACAGGCCCATTTGCAATGTCAGCATTAATCGGAACTGGATCGAGAGCAGGCCGCTGCAATACGATCGTGTCACGCAGCAGTGCGGCCAAATCCGCCTGACGACGTTCAGGCTCTGGCATGCGGGCAAACTTCGAAAACTCATCAACAATGCGCCGCAAGTCATTGGTTTGCCTCACAATGACGTCGGTGTATTGGCGCAGGCTATCCCCTTCATCGCCCAACATAGGACCGAATTTTCGGCTCACCCGTTCCGCAGACAACTGGATCGGGGTTAAGGGGTTTTTGATCTCATGGGCGATACGACGGGCAACGTCGCCCCACGCGGCCATTCGCTGCGCGCTGACCAACTCCGTCACATCATCAAAGGCAACCACATAGCCCTCAAGCTGCCCTTCCTCCCCACGACGCTTAGCCAAACGCACCAAGAGGTTTTCCAACTTGCCCCCACGGGTCAAACGCAGCTCTTCTTGTACCGTTTCCGAGCCGCTGCCTTTAAGCCGTTCAAACAACGCTGCAAATTCCGGAACGCAGTCCGCGAGAGCACGACCGTATTGCGCCTCATCTGACAGATGGAGCAGCCGCATTGCAGAGCGGTTTTGAAAATCGACACGACCCTGAGCATCGAGACCGATCACGCCCGCGGTAACTGATCCCAACACGGAGTCGAACAGTCGGCGACGCCGCTCTGTCTGCATATTGGTTTCGACCAAAGCGTCACGCTGCCCTTTAAGCTGGCGCGTCATCTGGTTGAAAAGACGACCTAACATGGCAATCTCATCATCGCCGCGTTCTTCAATGACGCGTACATCCAAATCACCTTGACCGACACGCTGCGCCGCACCGGCCAGCCGCCCAACCGGCCGCGACAGCCCTTCGGCGAACCACAGGCCGAGCCAAACAGCTGCAAGGATCAGGATCAGAGCAAAGGCCAAATACAGCATCCCGAAATCAAAGAATAGTCGCCCACGATCCGCCTCTAACTGACGATACAACTGAACGGTTGCCTGCGTCTCATCCAGCAGGGACAGAATTGCGCCATCGACCTCTCGGGTCACATAAAGATAGCGATCCACGAACGCATTCAGCTTAACCACGACGCGGAACTCATTGTTTTCTTTGTCCTCAACGAGCAGTGGACGGCCGGAGGCAGCTTCCTCCAGCTGCGCGGTTGAGAGTGGCTCGAAGTCAAACAAATAACTCCGCGTACCACGGGATCGCAGTTCGCCCGAGCCGTCAATTACATAGGCTTCTTGTAGCCCCCGCTGTACAGCATCCTGGCCTTGGGTCAGAATTTGCCTCAAATCCGCGTCGCTTAGAAAGAATGTGGATTGCTTTGCAACATTAAGATAGCCTGCCAACCCATTGGCATCTTGAATTAAGTTATCGCGATGCTCCTGGGCATAGGCTTGGGCAGCATCCACCGAATTACCCAAAGCCAACCGCACACGGTCGGAAAACCAACCCTCTAGCCCGATGTTAATGGTAAATGTCGCGAACACCGCAACAAGAATGGTCGGCACCAACGCCATGCCTGAGAACACAAACGTCAAACGCATGTGCAACCGTGATCCAGCAGACCGCGCCCGGCGGGCAGATACCATGCGGGCCACGCGCATCAGCACAAGCGTTGCGACGACCAAAATGTAAACCAGATCGAGCAGCAAAACCCCGCGCAAAGCGGCAGCATTGTCCGTCCCCAAAGGACCCAAAACCCCAAACGTGGCAATCACCAAGACAGGCCCCAGTGCGACCAAGCCTAATGTGATCCACGTCTGTACGCGCCGCTGCCGACGCCAAAGCGACATCCGCGACAAAAGCCCCATGGACATGGCTCGCGCCATAACCCGCCCTCACCTCAACACGGTCAGCCCCTGCCTGTGGACTGCCGACGCGGCTGTTACATTCCCGCCACGTTACATGTTGCTCTTTTACATCAGTTTGCGACGGCGTGTCACCTGAATTTCAAGCTCAGTGATCTTTTTACGCAAAGTATTGCGGTTGATGCCCAGCAAGTCCGCACATTTAGCTTGGTTCCCGCCGGTCGCATCCAATGCGATTTCGATGAGCGGGGCCTCGATTTCGCGCAACACACGTTGATACAACCCGGGAGGCGGAAGCTGCCCGCCGTGCAAATCGAAATACCGTTGCAGGTGTTTTTCGACCGAAGCCGACAGCTTTTGCGTATCTGGCCCGTTGCCTTGGAACGCAACGGTAGGAACCGAGCCGAGCACCGATTGGACCTCAGACAGAGTGATTTCCTCGGCCGAACTGGTCGCCACAAGGCGGCGCACAACGTTTTCAAGTTGGCGCACGTTTCCCGGCCAGTTGTGACTGCGCACTGATGACATCGCGTCGTCCGAGAAACGCCGCACGGGGCTGCCATCTCGCTCGGCACGGGCGAGAAAATGCATCGCCAAAAGCGGGATGTCGTCCACCCGCTCACGCAGGCTGGGCACCGACAGTGTCACACCGGTAAGGCGATAAAACAGATCATCCCGGAAGGTGCCGGCCTCAACCTTATCGGCAAGGCTCTGTTGTGAAATCGCCATGATACGGGGCATCGAGTCGCCCAACGCATCCAACAATCGCACCAAACGCCCTTGCGTCTCCATCGTCAGATCACCGACCTCATCAAACAAAAGTGAGCCCCCTTTTGCTCTCGCGATGACATTTGATGGGCCTTCTGCCCCCTCCAGATCAACATCGCTGGCCACGACAAACGGCAGCGTGCGGCGGTCGCTAAAGTCGTGGATCGCGCGCGCAATCAAGCTTTTGCCGGTGCCGCTTTCGCCCGTAATCATGACCGTCAACTCAGTGTTCATGACGCGGGCGACCAAGCGATAAAGCGCCTGCATCTGAGGCGTCCGCCCGACCAAAGGCAGATCGTCCTCTGCCCCCATAGTCTCTGCCTCGTCTTTAGCGGGTGCCTTGGTTTGACGTGCCAATGCGCGACCCGCGCGCTTCATCAGGTCGGGTAGGTCAAACGGCTTGGGCAGATAGTCATATGCCTCCGCCTCTGCGGCCTGAATGGCGGTCATAATCGTGTTTTGGGCCGAGATTACAATCACTGGTAGGCCCGGACGTACAGCAGTTATTTTCGGTAGTGTTTCCAATCCATTACCGTCCGGCATAACCACATCTGAGATAACTAGATCACCTTTGCCTTCCTCAACCCACCGCATCAACGTAACCAAGCTAGAGGTCGCATGAACTTTGCAGCCAGCCCTCGTCAGAGCCTGTGTGAGAACCGTCCGAATGGTGCGGTCGTCGTCTGCAACAAGAATAGTGCCGTCCATGATAAATCCTTTAGTCAGTCGTCTTAAATTTTAGGTGCGATGGGCAGAGAAATGCGAAACACAGTGCGACCGGGCACGGAATCCACCGTAATCCAGCCACCGTGCTCGGACACGATTTTCGACACGAGTGCGAGACCGAGGCCCGTTCCGTTTTCGCGGCCCGAAACGAAGGGGTCAAAAATGTCATCCATCATCTCTGGCGGAATACCCGGACCATCATCCCTAATCTCAATTTGAAGCGGGACAGCAGCGCCGGTGCCATCAGCTCTACGCACACGGAGCGATAGCTCATAGAAGGTGCGAATGATGATCTTGCCGCCCGTTCCCAACACCTGAGACGCATTTTTCAGCAAGTTGAGGAAAACCTGAAGCAGTTGATCCGCATCCGCAAAGGTCGCTGGCAGCGAGGGGTCATAGCGTTCCTCAATGATGCAATGCGCGGCAAACCCAACCGTTGCCGACTTACGGGCACGGTCCAGCACATCGTGGATGTTAACCGCTTTACGCTCCGGCGGGCGGAGATTGCCGAATTGCTCAACCTGTTCCAGCAGGGCCACGATGCGGCGGCTTTCCTCGACGATCAGATCTGTCAGCTCTTGATCCTCTTTGGATAGGTTCATGCTTAATAACTGCGCGGCACCGGTAATGCCTGCTAAAGGGTTCTTAATCTCATGCGCGAGCATTTCAGCCATCCCAATAGCGGATTTCGCGGCTGTCTGGCTGTCTTGCGCGCGCCCCAAACGGTCCGCGATTTCACGCGGTAGCAATAGGATCAGCGTGTGGCCGGGGATTTCCAACAACGGAGCGATCTGAATGTCACAAGGCTCAGCGGCTTTGGTGCCACTTCCGACCTTCACGCTATGCAACGACAGCGGCGCGAGGCTTTTGCGGACCCTCTCAAACGTCCCATCAAGGGAGACATCGACCGACACCATGTCCCACACGGGCTTGCCCTCAAGCGACCGAGCCGAGGCGTTCAGGAACGTTTCCGCTGCCCCATTCACATGACTTATATCGTTGTTTTCATTCACAATAAGGGCAGCCACAGGCAGTGACGACCAGAGCGTTTCCGTAGGATGCACTGTCATGCCGCCTCCAACTGTGCGTGTTCGCCCAAGGCGATCGGCAGCAACCTGCGGACCTGTTCGGGCGTGGCGGTTAAAACTTCCTTGCGTAACGGCGCTGGGGTCTGGGCTGTATCCATGTACCAGCCCAAATGTTTGCGCGCGACTTTGCCGCCGAGGGCTACGCCATAGAACGACAGCATCTCATCATAGTGGGCCGAGGCGATGTCACTAAGCGTCTTTCTGAATGCGCCAGTATCATAGCTCTCGCCCTGTAGTCCGGCCATAATTTCCGCCAGCAGCCATGGCTTGCCCTGCGCGCCACGCCCCACCATAATACCCGCCGCGCCAGAGGCCGCAAGCGCCGCATGTGCAGTTTCTGTATCGACGATATCACCGTTCGCGAGCACAGGAATATCAACCGCATCAACCACTTGACCAATCGCATCCCAATTGGCGTGGCCCTTATAAAACTGGCACCGGGTCCGTCCGTGGATCGTAATCATACGCACGCCTGCGGCTTCGGCCCGGCGCGCCAGATCCGGCGCATTCAACAGCGCATCATCCCAGCCCAAGCGCGTTTTGAGCGTGACGGGAATGTCGACTGCATCAACCACCGCCTCGATCAACGTGAGCGCGTGATCCAAATCCCGCATCAGAGCCGAACCTGAATACCCGGACGTCACCTTTTTCGCGGGGCATCCCATATTGATGTCTATCCGGGACGCACCCTGCCCGGCCACAAACCGCGCCGCCTCGGCCATCCAATAGGCATCGCGACCAGCCAATTGCACCGACGTCCCAATCCCAGCCATATCCAACTCGGCCTTAGCACGTGCCTCTGGCTTGGCCTGCACAACCTCTTGGCTTGCCACCATTTCAGACACGACCAATCCTGCGCCGAAGCCAGCCACAAGACGGCGAAACGGCAAATCCGTGATCCCCGCAAGCGGGGCCAACGCAACTGGCGATGTCAGGCCGAGTTCTTTTAAGCGTATGTCCAAAAGATGGTCCTAGAGATGTTTCTTTGGGCGATTTGCCCGGATTTATTGATTTGAGTTAGCCGCATACCTGCCGAGTATCAAAGCATTCAGCCCATTAATGCCGCGAAATTCACCAATTGCACAAAAATTAAGCTATAATTCCTTACGAACGCACAGGGCATTGCCAGCGCTGCGCTGAATAAGTAGCTCAGAGGCAAATGTCGAGGAAAGTGAGGCGGGGATGCAATTGACCGCAATTGTGGTCGCGGCGGGCAGAGGCACCCGGGCGCGCACGCAAAAACCCAAACAATATGAGCATGTTGCCGGGCGCCCTGTGCTGGAATGGACGCTGCGCGCGCTCGCGCCGCAGGTTGCGGCGATTGTCGTCGTGCGCCACCCGGATGATACGCGACTTTTTGAGGCGCTCGATTTGTCGGCGATTCATATCCCGGTCATTGATGTAAACGGCGCTGACAGTCGCGATGGCTCGGTCCGCGCGGGACTTGAGGCTGTGCCAGAGGGCACGACCCATGTCCTGATCCACGATGGCGCCCGGTGCTGCGTCACGCCCGCAGTCGTTAATCGGGTAATCAAAGCACTACACTCCAACCCGGCTGCGGCACCTGCCCTGCCCGTCACCGATGCGCTGTGGACCGGGGGCGACAGCACCGAAGGCCCACGTGTAACCGGCACCCAAGATCGCAGCGGCCTGTACCGCGCACAAACGCCCCAAGGGTTTGAGCTGACCGCAATCCGCGCCGCCCACGCCGCCCGTACGCGGCCCGCCGCCGATGATGTCGAGGTCGCCCGCGATCATGGGCTGGACGTCGCAATCGTGGAAGGCGATGATAACAACATCAAAATTACACACCCGGAGGATTTCGCACGCGCGCATCACCTCCTGAAAGGACCCGCGCACATGGATATCCGGCTTGGCAATGGCTATGACGTACACCGCTTTGGCCCCGGCGATCATGTGATCCTGTGCGGGGTCAAAATCCCCCATGATCGGGCGCTTCAGGGGCACTCGGACGCAGATGTCGGAATGCACACCGTAACGGACGCAATCTACGGCGCGCTGGCAGAGGGTGATATCGGCCAACACTTCCCCCCCAGTGATCCACAGTGGAAGGGCGCGGCGTCCGAAATATTCCTACGTCATGCTGTCGAATTGGCCCGTGATCGCGGCTACCGGATTGGCAATGTTGACTGCACGCTGGTTTGCGAAATGCCCAAAATCGGGCCTCATTCCGTGGCTATGCGCACTGAAATGGCCCGCCTCATGGGGTTAGAACTTGGGCAGGTTAGCGTTAAGGCCACCACCTCAGAAGAGCTTGGTTTCACAGGACGAAAAGAGGGGATTGCCTGTATCGCAACAGTCACCCTGATCGGCCAATGAGCGTGCTTGCCGAAGCCATCGCCACCGTCGGCTATGTGGGTCGATTGCGGCCAGCGCCGGGCACATGGGGGTCTCTCGCAGCGTTTCCATTGGCTTGGGTTTTGTGGTCACTCGGCGGCTTACCGCTATTCCTGTTGGCCATTCCATTCGTGTTTGGATTGGGCTGGTGGGCCACCGAACAAGCCACGCGCGGCAAGGAAGATCACGACCCATCCGAGATCGTGATTGATGAGGTCGCAGGCCAATGGATAGCACTTTTGCCTGTGGCCGTTGGCGCCGCAATGTCGGGGGCTGATCCATTGGCGATGTGGCCCGGATTGGTCGCGGCATTCGTGTTTTTTCGCGTGTTCGACATCCTAAAGCCCGGCCCCGTCGGGCTTGCGGATCGGCGCGAAGACGCGCTTGGCGTGATGCTGGATGATGTGGTCGCGGGAGGCTTAGCCAGCATGTGCGTGGCAATGGCCGCAGTCGTCGCGCACGGTGTCATGTGATGACGCCCGAGGACCTGCAAACCCTCATTGCCCGTGGCGTTAAGCTTGTCACTGCCGAAAGCTGTACCGGCGGACTGGTGGCAGCAGCGCTTAGCGATCATCCGGGATCAAGCACGGTTTTGATGGGCGGCCTTGTCACCTATTCCAACGACGCAAAACAGGCACTTTTGGGGGTGCGGGCCGAAACACTCAGCACCCATGGCGCAGTCAGCGAAGAGTGCGCGTGGGAGATGGCTATTGGCGCGCTCCGCGCCCTGCCCCAAGCGAATTTGTCCGTCGCGATAACAGGCATCGCAGGCCCAGGCGGATCAGATTATAAGCCCGAAGGTCGGGTGTGTTTTGCCCTCGCACGGCGTGACGGCGTCCATGAAGATGCCCGCGCACAGACGATTGATTTCGGCGCATTGGGTCGTGAAAAGGTTCGCTTTGCGGCCCGCGATCACGCGCTTCGGTTGTGCCTCACGGGCGAAATTCGACACGATCTGGACCTGAAACCCTACGGCTAGGTGCCGCCGCGCCTGTTTTTTCCGTGCCTAATTTTAGGTCATCCCAGCAATTTCCCACCACCATATCGCCTAATTTTTAATCTTTCCTATTTCTGCGCACGTCATTGCCACCTCGCCTCTTTTTTATGCGGCCCACAGGCTGTTCAAGCACCGGATCACAATAAAAAGACCGAGGGACTTTTTCTATGAATGGTGCAGATACCGCTTGGATCATCGTCGCAACGGCGCTGGTCCTCTTCATGACACTACCGGGGCTCGCGTTGTTTTATGGCGGGCTTGTGCGCGCACGAAACGTGCTGAGCGTGTTTATGCAATGCTACGCGATCGCCTGTTTGATGAGCGTTCTGTGGCTTGCGTTTGGCTACTCTATCGCATTCGGCAGCGGCACGAGCGGCTATTGGGGCGGCTTGGACAAGATGTTCTTGGCCGGCGTCACCGCCGATAGCCTCAGCGGGACCCTGCCCGAGGTCCTCTTTTTCGCCTTCCAAATGACCTTTGCGATCATCACACCTGCCCTGATCGTCGGCGCCTACGTTGAGCGGATCGGCTTTAGGTTCGTGTTGGTATTTTCGGGGCTGTGGATGCTGTTGTGCTACGCGCCCGTGGTGCACTGGATCTGGGGCGGCGGCTTTATGTCCGACGGTGGCATCTTTGGCGATATCGGCGTGCGGGATTTTGCAGGCGGCATCGTGGTGCACGAAACGGCCGGCTTGGCCGCGTTGGTCATCGCGGTGATGCTGGGCGCACGCAAGGACCGCAGCAAACCCCCGCACAACCCCGGCATGGTGTTTCTGGGTGCTGCGATGCTGTGGGTCGGTTGGTTCGGCTTTAATGGCGGCTCACAACTGGCGGCAGATGGTGGCGCGGCGATGGCCCTGACGGTCACGCACATTTCGGCGGCGACTGCGTCCCTGACTTGGGCCCTGTGGGAAAAGTTGAAGTACGGCACCGCATCGCTTGTGGGTATCGTAACGGGCACGATTGCGGGCCTTGCCTCTATCACGCCTGCGTCCGGCTTTGTCGGCCCGGTCGAAGCCCTGATCATCGGTGCGGTTGCGGGCATTCTGTGTCAAGAGGCCGTCAACGTCATCCGCAACATGCTCAAGATCGACGATACGCTCGACGTGTTTGCGGTGCACGGCGTGGGCGGGATTTTCGGAACGATCATGATCGCGGTCTTTGGCGCCGGCGCTTGGGCGGCACAGCTGGGTGCATTGGCCATCGTCGGTGTGTTCACGGTCGCCGTGACGGTGGTTTTGGTCCTGGTCACCCGGATGATCGCCCCCCTGCGCGTCAGCGATGAGGCAGAGGTCACAGGCCTTGATCTGTCGCTACATGGTGAACGTGCCTACGACCACACGTCGTAAGATATCTTTGGGGGCGGCGCTGGCCGTCGCCCCTGCGGACCTTAGGCGTAAAGTTTCTGCGCGCGTTTCTCAAACGCCGCAACCACACGCTGCATCGCCTCGTTAAACACGACGCCGATGACCTTTTGCAAAATCGCGTTGCGGAACTCAAAATCCACAAAGAATGCGACCTCGCACCCCCCCTCACAATCCGTGAAATGCCAGTTCGACTTCATGTATTTGAACGGACCGTCCAGATACTCGGTATCGATCTGAAAGGCGTCCGGGTGGAGCACCACCTTAGAACCGAATTTTTCGCGGAACACTTTGAAAGAGATCACCAAATCCGCCAGCATGACCTCGGATGCCCCTTGGGGCGTGCGCGAGCGAATGCGTGCCGCCGCCGTCCAGGGAAGGAACTCAGGGTATTTATCCACCTCCGCCACAAGCGCGTACATCTGCGCGGCGGAATAGGGTAAGGTGCGTGTTTCAGAATGAGTGGGCATGGGGCCATTTCGCGGGTGACAGTGGCGGTGGATGTCGTATCTTTGCGCGGAAGATTCAAGGAAAACCGCACCAAGAGGGGCATAATGGCGCAACCTTATGTTATCGACCAAATGATCAGCGCCAAGGCAATCGCCGCGCGGATCGAAGAATTAGCCCGGGATATCGAAACCGTTTTCGCTGAAACGGACAAGCTGGTGGTCGTGGGCCTGCTGCGCGGCTCCTTCGTGTTCATCGCCGATCTGGTGCGGGAATTGGACCTGCCGGTTGAGGTCGATTTCCTTGAGGCGTCCTCCTACGGGGACGGTATGGAAAGCTCCCGTGAGGTGCGGATACTCAAAGACCTGCGCGGCGAGATTGCGGGCCGCGATGTGTTGCTGGTTGAGGATATCGTGGACACGGGCTTTACGCTGCATCACGTGCTCAAGCTGTTGGAAACACGCGGGCCCGCTCGGTTGCGGACCATTGCGTTGCTCGACAAACCTGCCCGGCGTGAGGTGGACGTAAAGGCGAGTTGGACCGGCTTTGAAATCCCCGATGAATTCGTGGTCGGCTACGGCATCGACTACGCACAGCGCAATCGCAACCTGCCCTTTATCGGCAAGGTTCGGTTCACAGGCCCCGAAGCAGATCAGGGCTGATTCATCCGTAAATGACGTAAATGGCGCAGCTCCTGCGGGGCTGCGGCACTGGCGGCTAATCCCTGCGCTTTGAGCCGTGCGCGGCTCAGTTGCTGCGAGCAGGCCACAAGGATTGAGCCGGCAATCGCCGTGGCCGCAATGGATTTGAGGGTTAGCGGCACAAGACTTGCCAACTCAGCACCGTTCGGCACCAACCCCGTTTGCAGCACCAAGGGCACGGTGAGCGACAGGTAATAAGTAAATCCCACGATGATTACGGACTTCAGCGCGCCTGCGATGATGCTGCGCGGGGTGCGCAAAAATCCGGGCGTAAGGGGGGGCAGCAATAGGAACGTGCCCACAAAGGCCAACACCACAATCGCGCGCAACGGATCAAACCCAAACGACAGCGTTGCCAACAGCGGGTTGGCCACGTCCAACCATTGCACCGCGATATACGCCAACCCCAAAAACGCGAGCGCATAGAGCCGCAGGATGATCCAGCTGAGCGCGGCATAGGTCTTGATCAAGCCGCCGTCTTTTGGGTGTGCCATCTGTCTCTCCCTCTCTACTGGTGATGAGGGAACAGTGTCCGGCAACTTGGGCACGAATGCGGCAGGCCTTGGGCGATTTGTGTAAAGGTTTAGGGACTGCACATGGCAGCCCCCGAAAATCAGCCCAGCTTTGCCAAACGCGCGGCACGCAATTTGGCGAAATCGTCGCCCGCGTGATAGCTAGAGCGGGTCAAAGGCGTGGCCGAGACCATCAAGAACCCTTTACCATAGGCCGCGGTTTCGTAGGACTTGAACTCATCTGGCGTCACAAAACGATCCACCCGGTGGTGTTTTGGCGTCGGTTGCAGGTACTGCCCAACAGTCAGAAAATCGATGTCCGCCGCGCGCATGTCATCCATGACTTGCAGGACCGATTGGCGATCCTCACCCAAGCCGACCATGATGCCAGACTTGGTGAACATGGTCGGATCCAGTTCCTTCACGCGCTGCAACAACCGCAGCGAGTGGAAGTAGCGCGCGCCGGGGCGCACCTCAGGGTACAGGCCCGGAACGGTTTCGAGGTTGTGGTTAAACACGTCCGGTTTTGCTGCCACGACAATCTCTAGCACCGCAGGATCACACTTGATGAAATCCGGCGTCAGAATTTCGATCGTGGTGTTGGGGGATTGGCGACGGATCGCGCGGATGGTTTGCGCAAAATGCTCCGCACCGCCATCCTCAATGTCGTCCCGGTCCACCGAAGTGATCACAACGTGATTGAGGCCCAGTTTCTTGACTGCGTCTGCAACCCGGCCAGGCTCAAACACATCGAGGTCTTCTGGGGGCTTGCCCGTCGCGATATTGCAGAACGTGCAAGCACGGGTGCAGACCTCGCCCATGATCATCATGGTCGCGTGTCCTTGGGACCAGCATTCGCCGGCATTGGGGCAGCCAGCCTCTTCGCACACGGTGGTCAGCTTGTGTTCACGCATGATGCGATACGTATCTTGATAGCCCTTGCCGACAGGCGCTTTGACGCGGATCCAGTCTGGTTTTTTGGGCTGAGGCGCATCTGCACGGCGCTGCTTTTCAGGGTGCCGCTGTTCGGGAATTTTCAGGTCACGCATCTGGTCGGCTCCTTGGGCGCGGGTCGCGCGCATCGCTGCCCCACAAGGGGGGCTTAGTTGAACATTGAACTATATATCGCCGGACAAAAAATCCAGTGGCGCATTGCCGCGACCCCTACATTCCAGCCTCAAGCGATTTGACGGCGCGTCCAACACCACAGGCAAATCAGCTCCATCGCGACATGCGCCCCGGCAATCGCCGTAGCCCCCGTCGTGTCGTATGGGGGGGACACCTCGACCACGTCGCCGCCCACAATGTTGATCCCGGCCAGATCGCGCAAAATCGCAGCTGCTTGGCCCGAGCTCAGACCACCCCACACGGGCGTTCCAGTTCCGGGCGCAAAGGCCGGATCGAGACAATCGATATCAAAGGTCAGATATGATGGCCCATCGCCGACGATCTCTTTGATTTGCGCGGCCACTGCTCCGGGTGCGGCCTCATGGACCGCGCGGGCGTCAATTGTCGTCACCCCCAGTGTGTCTGGGTTCACGGTACGGATGCCAATCTGAACCGAGCGTTTGGGATCGACGATGCCCGATTTCACAGCCTTGTAGAACATGGTGCCGTGATCAACCCGCGTCATGTCATCATCGGGCCAGGTGTCGGAATGGGCATCAAACTGCACCAATGCGAGGGGCCCGTATTTCTCTGCATGGGCTTGCAGGATCGGAAAGCTGACGTAGTGGTCACCGCCCAGCGAGATCATGCCTGCGTCTTGCTCTAGGATGCTGCGGGCGTGTGCGCGCAACGCCTCCGGGAAATCCGAGATCTTCGCATAGTCAAAGGCCAGGTCGCCGTAATCCGCGATCGCAAATTCCGACAGTGGGTCGAAATCCCAATAGTAGGGCGGATCAAAGGTTTGCAGGCTCGATGCCTCGCGGATCGCGCGCGGGCCGAACCGTGTGCCGGGGCGGTGCGTCACGGCCTGATCAAAAGGAATACCCGTGACCGCCAGATCAAACCCCGTCAGGTCCTTGGTGTACTGGCGACGCAAAAACGACGTCGCCCCCCCAAAGGCGTTTTCGAAGGCAAGCCCCCTCGGATCACCGGGCGCAAAGGCCCGATCCACGTTGCTGCGTGCTTTGGCGAGTGACATCTGCGTTCCCTTCTTGCGACTTGGCGCCATCAAAACCATACCCATGCGTAACTGCCAAGCAGAGTCGCACATTTTGGGGTCGACGCCGCGCGCCCGCGTCTTATCTAGAGCCTCAACGTAGGAGAGCATGATGCCAGACACCGCCTTGCGGGCCGATTTCGTCAACGGGATGTCGCGCGCCGCGGCCACCGTTACTGTGGTCACGACCGATGGCCCCGCAGGCCGCGCCGGTGTGACGGTCTCTGCGATGACCAGCATTTCCGCCGATGGCGACGCGCCTACAATGCTGGTGTGTGTCAACACGACCAGCAGTGCGGCCGCCCCCATGATGGAAAACAAAGCGTTTGTGATCAATCTGCTAGAGGCGAGCCAGCAGGACGTAGCCAATGTCTTTGCCAGCCGCCTGCCCGCCCCCGGCGGCGACAAGTTCAACGCTGTCTCACATGTGCCAATGAAAACCGGGGCACCCGCGCTGGACGGGGCACTTGCCTCATTCGATTGCACGCTCAGCAGCGCGCAACTGGTGGGCACGCATTATGTCGTGATCGGATCGGTCGTGGCAGTACGCCTGCGCGATGAGGGCAAGCCGCTGGTCTACGGTATGCGGTCCTATTTGCGCGCTGAGCCCGCCTAGCTCGCGGCGCGCTCCGGCAGGTCCTGCGGGGCCACCTGCCCTCTAGGGAAAACAAAACACCGGTCTCGCCGGATGCTCAGCCAAAGTGCCGTGCCGGGTTTCGGCAGGAAAACGGCGGGCACCGTTGCCTTGACCATCGCGCCACCGGCCACCGTAAACTCAACAAGGCTTTCGCGCCCCATGAACCGCGCCCGGTGCACGATACCCCGCGCAGGCGTGCCGTGTTGCGGCGTCGGCGCAGGCCCACGACCGTTGCGATCAAAGTCGAGCGAAACGTGCTGCGGCCGAAACACAATATCCACGTTTGTGCCATCGCCCACGCCGGGCACCAAAAACTCACCAAAGGGTGTATGGGCAAGGCCCGCCTGAACTTGACCCTCTAGGACGTTGACATCACTAAAGAACTCAGCCGCGCGGCGGTCAGCGGGTTGATTGTAGATGTTATACGGGGCTGCGCGTTGCACGATCTTGCCGTTGCGCAGCAATGCTATCTCATCGGCCATGCGCATCGCTTCATCCGGCTCATGGGTGACCAGTAACACCGCACTGCCTTCTTCCTTCAACAGCTCCAGCGTGGCATCCCGGATGCCATCACGCAGGCGGTTGTCCAGGCCGGAAAACGGCTCATCCATAAGCATAATGCGCGGGCGTGGGGCAAGCGCACGAGCCAATGCAACGCGCTGCTGTTCTCCGCCGGACAACATGTGGGGGGCCTTGTTGCCAAAACCTGACAAGTTCACGCGCTCAAGCAGTTTGTCCACCCGCGCGGTTCGTTCACCGCCCGTGGCCTTGAGGCCAAAACCGATGTTGTCCGCGACGCTCATGTGCGGAAACAGGGCAAAGTCTTGGAACATAAGGCCAATGCCGCGCGCCTCAGGCGGAACAAAATGACCGGGAGCCGCCACAACGTGGCCGTCAATCAGGACTTCACCTGCGTCTTGGCAATCCACGCCCGCGATGATCCGCAGCGTCGTGGATTTACCGCACCCCGATGGCCCCAACAGGCATGTGACTTGGCCCGGTGCGACGCTCAGCGAGATGTCGTCGACAACGCATGTGCCCTCAAACCGGCGCACAAGGTTGCGCACTTCTAAGCGGGGCGATGTGTCGGGCACGGCGATCTCCGGTGTCTTATTCTGACAAAATTACTTGGGACGTATCAGCCACACGGAACCGAGGCAAGACGCAGGCTGTCCGGTATATGTCGCGGACGGGCAGGACCGCATCCCCGCCTCGCGCCAAATTGCCCAAAACGCGCAGGAGCAAAACATGGAAAAAACCACCCGGGTATGTGTTATTGGCGGCGGTGTCGTCGGGGTCTCGGTCCTTTATCATTTGACCAAACTTGGGTGGTCCGATGTGATGCTACTGGAACGCTCGGAACTGACCAGCGGCTCGACATGGCACGCGGCGGGCGGCTTCCATACGTTGAACGGCGACACCAATATGGCCGCGTTGCAGGGCTATACCATCCGCCTCTACCGTGAGCTGGAGGAACTGACAGGCATGTCGTGTGGACTGCATCACGTGGGCGGCGTCACGCTGGCCGACACGCCAGAGCGGTTTGATATGCTGAAAGCCGAGCGCGCAAAGCATCGCTTTATGGGCCTAGAGACCGAAATCCTGAGCCCCGAAGAAATCGCCCGTGTGGCCCCCGTGACCAACATCGACGGCATCTTGGGCGGACTTTACGACCCGCTGGATGGGCACCTTGACCCGTCAGGCACCACCCACGCCTACGCCAAGGCCGCTCGGATGGGCGGGGCTACGATCCAGACCCACACCAAAGTGCTAGAAACCAACCCACGCCCCGATGGGACATGGGAAGTCGTCACCGACAAGGGCACGATCCACGCAGAGCATATCGTAAATGCCGCGGGCCTTTGGGCGCGTGAGGTGGGCGCGATGGCAGGCCTTGCCCTGCCCCTCCACCCGATGGAGCATCAATACCTCGTCACCGATGAAATCCCCGAAATTTATGAGCGTGACGCCGAGCACCCCCATGTGATGGACCCCGCAGGCGAAAGCTATCTGCGCCAAGAAGGCCGCGGCCTGTGCATTGGGTTTTATGAGCAGACCTGCCGCCCATGGGCCGTTGATGGCACGCCGTGGGATTTCGGGCACGAACTGCTGGCGGATGATTTCGACAAGATCGAGGACTCAATCGCCTTTGCCTACAATCGGTTCCCGGTGTTGGAGCGTGCGGGTGTCAAATCCGTGATCCACGGGCCGTTCACCTTTGCCCCCGACGGCAACCCCTTGGTCGGCCCGGTGCCAGGCCTGCGCAACTATTGGTCGGCCTGCGGTGTGATGGCGGGCTTTAGCCAAGGCGGCGGTGTTGGCCTGACCTTGGCGCAATGGATGGTCGAGGGCCAAGCCGAGCGCGACGTCACAGCCATGGACGTGGCGCGCTTTGGCACTTGGGCCACGCCCGGCTACACCCTGACCAAAGTGATTGAAAACTATCAGACCCGTTTTTCGGTTAGCTACCCCAATGAGGAACTGCCTGCGGCGCGGCCATGGGTGACCTCGCCTATGCATGACATCTGGGAAGCACAGGGCGCGGTCTTTGGCCAACAATACGGTCTAGAGGTCGTGAACTATTTCGCCCTGCCCGGTGAGCCTCGGTACGAGACACCATCCTTCCGCCGCTCCAACGCATTTAAGGCCACCGCCGCAGAAGTCGCAGCCGTGCGCGGCGCGGTTGGCATCAATGAATTGCAGAACTTTGGCAAATACCGGGTGACTGGACCGAACGCCCGCGCGTGGCTCGATCATGTTATGGCCGGTCGCATTCCCAAACCGGGGCGTCTGAGCCTGACCCCCATGCTGAACACGGCAGGTCGGATTGAGGGCGATTTCACGGTATCCTGCATCAGTGAGGCAGAATTCATCCTGACCGCAAGCTACGGCGCGCAAGCCGTACACACCCGTTGGTTTGAGCGGCACAGCCTTGATGGCGTGCAGGTTGAGAACATCAGCAACACACGCACCGGGTTCACCATTGCCGGTCCGCGCGCACGCGATGTACTGGCCAAGGTCACACGCGCCGATGTTTCGCACGCGGAATTCAAATTCCTTGATGTGCGCCAGATCCTGATCGGCATGGCGCAATGCGTCGTCCAACGCGTCAGCTACACTGGTGATCTGGGTTATGAGATTTACTGCGACGCACACGAAGCCCGTCACCTGTACCAAGTGCTCAGTGCGGCGGGCGAGGAATACGGAATGCGGCCCTTTGGGATGCGGGCGATGATGTCGTTGCGGCTGGATCGGTTCTTCGGCGCGTGGCTGAGTGAATTCTCGCCCGATTATACCTGTGCGCAGACGGGGCTGGAGCGGTTTATCCAGTGGTCCAAGGGCGACTTTATCGGACGCGCAGCCGCGGAGGCCGAGCGCACGCAACCACCCGCGCGTGTGCTGGCCGCCTTTATCGTTGAGGCGCTCGATGCGGATGTGCAGGGGTATGAGCCGATTTGGCTGGACGGTGAGGTTGTCGGGTTCTGCACCTCGGGCGGGTATTCGCACCACGCTCAGGTATCCGTGGCGCAGGCGTTTGTGCCCCGCGACCGCGCCACAGAGGGCCTAGAGGTTGAGATCGAAATTCTAGGCGAGATGCGCCCGGCACGGTTGGTCACCACACCTTTGGTCGACCCTGATCGATTGAAGATGACGTCCTAACGGACGACACGATGTGTTTGCGGCCCCTGCGGGGGCCGCGGTGCGCTCCGCGCGGGAGTATTTTGGGAACAAAGGCGTTAGGTCGTGCTGAGCGCCCGGCCCTTGAGGAAAATATGTACCTTATCCGGAGGCGCAGAGAGGGTAAGTTTGCCGCCGCGCAGATCGGTGTGGATACCCGGCAGTTTGGCTATGATGGGGTTGGCGTCTTGGCCCGCGTTTGGAGCGGTGAGATAGAGTTGGGTCACCTCGCCCAGAGCCTCTACAATTGTGACGGTGGCCCCGCAGGCGTAATCCGGTGTGGTGACCCTGTGCATGTCTTCGGGCCGAATACCAACGTTGACCTGCGCGCCCAAATGTTCCGGGATTGAGGGATAATCCGAAGTGATCGTGCCCCCGCCGTCCCGAAGTTTGAGGCGGGTTGTTGTGCCGGTTTCAACAATTTCACCGGGCAGCAGGTTCATCGCAGGCGAGCCGATAAACTGGGCCACGAACTCAGAATTTGGCCTGCTGTAAAGATCGAGCGGTGCGCCGACTTGTGCGATACCTTTGTCCGCGAGAACGACGATGCGCGTGGCCAGTGTCATGGCCTCGACCTGATCGTGGGTGACGTAGACCATTGTGCTGTTTGGCATTGCCTCTTTGAGTTGGGCGATCTCAATCCTTGTAGCGACGCGCAAGGAAGCGTCGAGGTTTGAGAGCGGTTCATCAAAGAGATAGACCTTGGGGTCGCGCACGATAGCGCGTCCGATGGCCACGCGCTGACGCTGCCCCCCTGAGAGCGCTTTGGGGAGGCGATCAAGGTAGGGAGTGAGTTGCAGTTTGTCGGCGGCCGATGTGACGGCTGCATCAATTTCGGCACGGGACTTGCGGGCGATTTTCAGAGCAAAGGCCATGTTTTCGCGCACGGTCATATGTGGATAGAGCGCGTAGGATTGGAACACCATGGCGATACCCCGTTCGCTTGGCGGCAGGTCGTTGACCATGTGTCCGTCAATCTCAAGCGTGCCGCTTGTGATCTGCTCAAGCCCTGCGATCATCCGCAAAAGCGTGGACTTGCCGCAGCCAGAGGGGCCAACAAAAACCACCAGTTCGCCTTGCTCGATCTCTAGGTTGACGTCCCGCAGGACCTCGACCCCGGCCCCGTAGGATTTGGCGACATTTGTGAGTTTCAGCTCAGCCATCGATGTGTGTACCCCTGTTAGGTGTTTGTTTTCTGAAGGATTGCACAAGCCCATGGGGCCAGTTCACCGCTTGGCGCCAAAGCCTCCCCCATGATGGGGTGCCACGCGCCGCTCGGCCCCTGGATGTGTGCCGGGGTCCCGCCCATGTTGAACGCGCAAAAGAGCGTTTCAGTTCCTTCAATCCGCTGGAATGTCAGCACATTCCCTTGCGCGCGCATATCTGTTTGGGTTCCGTGGCGCAGCGCGGGATGAGTACGGCGCCCGGCGATCATCGCGCGGTAGTGGTGCAAAAGCGCGTTAGGATCGGCCTCTTGCGTCGTGACGGCTTGTGGAAGGTGCGCATCGTCCACCGGCAACCAAGGTGTGCCGCTGCTAAAACCTGCGTTTTGGTTGCTCTGCTCCCACACCATTGGGGTGCGGCAGCCATCACGTCCTTTGAATTCAGGCCAGAATTCGATGCCATAAGGATCTTGGAGAGCGTCGAATGGCACGTTGGCTTCGCTCAAGCCCAGTTCTTCGCCCTGATAAAGGCAAACCGAGCCGCGCAGACATAACAACAGCGTCGCAAAGAGCCGTTGAGCGGCGGGTGACAAATCCCACCGAGTTGCGTGGCGCACCACGTCGTGATTGGAAAACGCCCAACAGGCCCAGCCTTCGCCCGCGACGGCATCTAGCCGCGCGAACACCTCAACCACGCGCGCCGCCGTAAGGGGAGCTTTGGCAAGGAACTCAAAGGCGTAGCACATCTGCACGCCCTGCCCGACTTTGGTGTATTCCCCCAACAATTCTAACCCGCGCTGGGCATCGCCCACCTCGCCCACGGCGGCGGTGCCGGGATATTCCTCCAGCAAAGCGCGGAAGCGTTTGAGGAACACAAGGTTCTCGGGCTGGTTCTTGGAATAGACGTGGTCTTGGTGATTATAGGGGTTCACGGATGGCGCGATTGTTGCGTTGCGCGCCTCCGGCGGGAGGGCCGGATTGTCGCGCAGGGCCTTATCCGCGAAGTAAAAATTGATTGTGTCGAGGCGAAAACCATCCACCCCACGGTCTAGCCAGAACCGGGTCGCATCCAGCAACGCGTCCTGCACGGCTGGCGTGTGAAAGTTAAGATCGGGCTGGGAGGTGAGAAAATTGTGCAGGTAGTATTGCAACCGCCGCGCATCCCATTGCCACGCAGGCCCGCCAAAAATCGACAGCCAGTTGTTGGGGGGGCCACCATCGGGTTTGGGGTCGGCCCAAACGTACCAATCGGCGCGCAGGTTGTCCCGACTTTGGCGGCTCTCGACAAACCACGGATGCTGGTCAGACGTGTGCGAGAGCACCAGATCAATCATCACGCGCAGCCCAAGGCTATGGGCGCGGTCCACTAAGGCGTCAAAATCGGCCAGCGTGCCGAACATGGGATCGACATCGCAATAATCGCTCACATCGTAGCCGAAATCCTTCATCGGAGAGGTGAAGAACGGCGATATCCAGATGGCGTCCACCCCAAGCGACGCGATGTAGGGCAGCCGTTGGGTGATGCCCGGCAGGTCACCGATGCCGTCGCCATTGCTATCTTGGAACGAGCGAGGATAGATTTGATAGATCACCCCACCGCGCCACCAATCAAGCGCAGGACCGAGGCCGGAGGGAGCGTCAGTGTTCGCGGACATTAGTATGGACCTTTACTTGACCGAACCCGCGAGAAGACCGCGGACAAGGTAGCGTTGCAGAGTGAAAAACACCAAAAGCGGCACGGCGATCGACGTGAACGCGGCGGCGGCCAGAATGCCCCAATCCCCCCCGCGTGAGCCGAGCAAATCATCGGCGATTTTGACCGTCATCACCCAGCTTTCGGAGCTTGCGGGTAGGAACACCTTAGCCACCAGCAGATCGTTCCAGACCCAAAGGAACTGAAAAATCGCGAATGACGCGAGTGCGGGAAAACTGAGGGGCAGGATGATCTTGGTAAACACCTGAAAGTCGGTGGCGCCATCCACACGCGCGCTTTCGATGATGTCGCGCGGCAGACCGACCATGTAATTGCGCAGCAGATAAATCGCGAGCGGCAGCCCAAAGCCCGTATGCGCAAGCCAAATCCCCAGAAAGCTTTGGCCGATCCCAATCGTGTTGTGAAACGACAGCATCGGCACCAGCGCCAATTGAAGCGGCACAACCAGCAACCCCACCACCACCGCGATCAGCATTCCGCGTCCGCGAAAATCCATCCACGCCAGCGCGTAGGCCGCGAAAGCCGCGATCAGGATGGGGATCACCGTAGCCGGGAGCGTGACCGTCAGCGTGTTAATGAACGCGATATCCATACCGTCAGAGCGGAGGATTTCGCGGTAGTTATCCAAATCGAATGACGGCGGTATCTCCATCGCGAAGTAGAGCGACGGGTCGCGCGTGATCTCCGCTGGGGCAAAGAAGCGGTAGTCTCCGTCCGCGGTGATTGAGAGTGTTCTGTCGCGGCTGAGGGGCAAAACCTCACCCGGTTGTGCGGCGACAGGTGCGCGCGCCGTGGCCCCAAATGCGGTGATCGTAACGGGCCCGGTTTGCCCGGTTTCAGCCGCGATCAAATCCGCGATGTTGCCCGTAATCTCATAGCCCCCAATCGCGGTTTCAAATCCGCCATCGATTGCTCTTGCGTCTGCCGCAGGCGCGCGGACCCGGAAGTTCTGTTCCACCGACAAAGGCGCGGTCCACCACGCGCTGGCCGAAATCGCATCCCGGTCCCGAAAGGACGACACCAACAACCCAATGGTCGGGATTAACCACAACACCACCAATGCCAGAACCGTGATATTCACGACCCAAGAAAGGGCGGATTTTTGTCCCGCGATGCCGGTCATCTCACATCTCCTTACGGGCTTGGCGGATGTTCCAGACCATCACGGGCAGAACAATCAGCATGATCACAAAGGCCACCGCCGTGGCGCGCCCGTCATCGCGGAACATGTAGGACATCATGTAGGACGGCAGGATTTGCGTGCCGAAGTTGCCCCCGGTCATGGTGTAGACAATGTCAAAAACCTTGAGCACGAGGATCGTGATCGTCGTCCAGACCACCACGATTGTGGGCATGATCTGTGGCACTTTGATCGAGAAAAACACCCGTGCCGGCCCTGCCCCATCCAGGATCGCGGCCTCGATTGTCTCCTCTGGCACACCGCGCAAAGCCGCCGACAGGATCACCATGGCAAATCCGGTTTGGATCCAGATCAGGATGACCATCAAAAAGAGGTTATTCCAGAACGGGATTTGCAGAACGTCGATGCTGGCCTCTGTTCCAAAGGCCACCAAGATCGCGTTGATCAGACCGATGTCGGGATTGTTGGCATAGACGAACTTCCAAATCAGTGCGGCCCCAACAAAGGAGATCGCCATGGGCATAAAGATGATCGATTTCGCCACCGTGCCCCAGCGCAATCTGTCCGTCAGTTGCGCAATCAACAACCCAAAGAACGTCGAGGCCGCGGGCACGATCAGCACCCACAACAGGTTGTTGGTCAGGGCGGTGCGAAACTCCGGATCGCCCAGCATGATACGGTAGTTGCCGAACCCGATGAACTCAGCCCCCGTGCGGTTATAAAGCGACCGACTGAATGAGCCAAACACCGGGTACACGAGGTAAAGCCCCAGCGCCAACAGCGCCGGCAACAAGAACAGCCAAGGCCGGATCAGATTGGCGCGATTGATATTGCGCCCTGCCTTTGGGCCACGTGCAGGAAAGAGAACCTTATCCAGCACCACATTGGACGCCCAGAAATAGGCCACACAGCCGCCCACACCGATAAATATCGTGAGCGCGCCTTGGATAAGCGGTGACATCAATGCCCCTTTGACGGCTAAACAACATGGCCCAAGGCGCGCAGGACACGCGCCTTGGAGGATCCGTTAAGGGGGATCACTTTAGGTCGTCCCAGCGGGCTTGGATGCCCTCGGCCACAGTTTTGGCGTCTTCGCCAGTGACGTAGTCGACCATACCCGTCCAGAACGCGCCTGCGCCAATCTCACCCGGCATCAGGTCCGATGCATCAAAGCGGAAGGTCGTCGCGTTGCGCAGGATTTCGCCTTGAGCGCGGCTGCTGTCGTCGATGTAGGTCATCGGGTTCACGCCTGCATGCGCCGTCAAAAATCCGCCCTGCGCCATCCATGTTTCATGGGTAACGGGCAGCTTGAGGAACTCCAACATCGCCGTCGCGGCCTCGGACGGGTCCGTCACGGAAAACAACGTCCCCGCACCCAGCACGGGCTTGCCTAGATCTTTGTCCGCAAAGGCCGGAAAGTAGAAGAAATCCACGTCTTGGCCCATGGTCGTCCCATCTGGAAAGAACGCCGGGATAAACGATGCCTGACGGTGCATGTAGCACTGGGGTGGGATCGCAAATAGGCCCGACGGGCTGTCGCGGAAATCGGTGTTGGCGACCGCGCTCACGCCGCCGTTCACAAAGGCCTCGTTGCGCGCAAATACGCCGAACTTCTCAATCGCTTCGATGACTTTGGGGTCATCAAAGCCGATCTCATTGCGGACCCAAGCGTCGTAATCCTCTGGCGCGTTGATACGCAGCATGATGTCTTCGACCCAGTCTGTCGCGGGCCAACCGGTGGCCGCCCCTGACCCCAGCCCGATGCACCAAGGGGTGCCGCCATCCGCTGCGATCTGATCCGTCAGCGCGAGCAGATCTTCCATGGTTTCAGGCAGATCATAGCCCGCCTCGTCAAAGGCATCGGGCGAATACCAAACCAGTGATTTCAGATCGACACGATAGAACATGCCGTAAAACCCAGATGCGCCATCCGCACCGGGATAGGTCGCAAGATCGACCCATGACTGGCCGGCTGCATAGTTCTGCGCCACCCAATCTGCGGTGTCTTGTGGCAATGGCGTCAGCAACCCCTGACTGGCCAAGTCCGCCGCAAGGCCCGGCTGCGGGAACACCGCCAAGTTCGGCGCAGAGCCTGAGCGCGCCGAAATCACGATGTCCTGTTCAAAGCTGTCTGAGCCTGAGTATTGCACCTGCGCGCCTGTGGCGGCCTCAAAGTAGGCCAAAACCACCTCAAACTTGTCTTTCTCTGCCCCGGTCCATGGCCCTGAGATCGTTAAGGTTTGACCCGTCAGGTCAGTGTCCTCAGCAAAGGCGGTGTAACTGTCCCAGGAAAACGCGCCCTCTCCCGGCGCGAAGGGCAGATGTCCGTCGGCGTTTGCCATGGCGGGCCATAGCGCACAGGACGCAATGCAGCACAACAGTGCTTTCTTCATTATAATTCCTCCCACGTCGCACCTGGCGATCAAACCAAAGCCAGCACAACGAAACGCATGTTTTTAATGTCTTGGGTTACAGCGTGGCGTATTTGAAAGCGCTTTGGCAAGCTTTAATCGAAACAAATTGGCCTTGGATATTCTGCGCGTTGGACCAGCCCGGTACCGACGACCAGAGCCATACGTCTCTATCACGATTACGCTGAATAATGCGGTAGCCCTGCCTCCGCCCTTCGCACTCTTTGACAAAAACTAAGGGGGCCCCTACCGTTAACGCACAATTTATTTCCCGAAAGCCTTTACCCGTGAACCTCAAACAATTGTCAGAAAAACTAGGGCTGTCGCAAACGACAGTGTCTCGTGCTTTGGGCGGTTATCCAGAGGTAAAGGCCGCGACCCGCGAACGCGTACACCAAGCCGCGCTGGCGTATAATTACAAACCCTCGCGCCGGGCGACGTCGTTGGCTACGGGCCGATCCATGGCCATCGGACACGTCATCCCCCTGTCGAGCAATCACGAAATGGTGAACCCAGTTTTCGCGGATTTCATCGCGGGCGCGAGCGAGGTGTATGCCACAGCCGGGTACGATATGCTTGTGTCCGTCGTCAGCGACACGGATGAGCTGCGCACCTATCGAGATTTGGCGGGCAAAGGCACCGTAGACGGTGTGATCGTCCATGCCCCCGTGCCCCAAGACACACGGATCAAGGTCCTGCACGATCTGGGCCTGCCGTTCGTCGTGCATGGTCGGGCAGAGCCGCAGGCGATCGAGTATTCCTATGTGGATATCAACAATTACGGTGCTTTTACGACGGCCACCCACATGCTGTTGGACCTTGGGCATGAACGCATTGGCCTGCTGAACGGGACCAAAGGTGTCGATTACGCCGACCAGCGTGAGCGCGCCTATTGCGAAACACTGGCCGCGCGGGGCTTTGCCCCTGCCCCCGATTTAATCACCAACAATGAGATGACAGAACATGCGGGCTACGATGGGGCAAAGCGGCTTTTGTCCGCCCCGAACCCACCGACCGCATTTTTGGCGTCATCCGTGGTGATCGCGCTTGGGGTGCACCGCGCGCTTGCGGAACTTGGGCTCAAGCTAGGGCGCGATATTTCCGTTGTCTGTCATGATGATGCGCTGTCCTACATCGGCAACGGGGGTGAGACGCCTTTGTTCACCGGCACGCGGTCTTCGGTTCGGGCGGCGGGGCGGCGATGTGCTGAACTGCTGCTTGATCGCATCGCATCGCCTACTGCACCACACACCCAGGAGGTCTGGGATGTCACCCTACACATCGGCCAGTCTACTGGGCCCGCGCCGCGCCACACAGCGGCGCAGGTGACATCCGCCCACGACGCGTGACCACGCGACGGCTGCCAATTTGCTCATGGACTTCAGTTTGGTCGGCTTTACGGCGTCATAGGGCGCGTTTGATTTTTCAGCGCACAGGCCGTTTCGGCGATTTTTGACACAGTTTGCCCCGCATGTTTTGCCGGATGATTATGCGGCATTGTTTGGCTACGCCACGCGATTGATTGTTTTGGCGTGAAAAACTGAACCACGAGTAACCGTTTCTTAGCATCCTTCAGTCTATCTCGGGGTCAAATCGAAATTGAAAGGGACGCGCTTTGAACCTGCCTATGACCCAATTCCTGTGCAATGCGGTGTGATCATGGCCACTGTCATTGCTCTTCCCGCCCGTGTTGATCTGTCGGCCAGTATTGACCTGCGCGACCGCCTTTTATCTGGCTCTAGCGATGTCACGATCGATGCATCCAGCGTCAATATTCTGACCACGCCGGGGCTACAGGTTCTGCTGGCGGCCAAGCCGCATTTGGCAGCGGACAGTCGGGCTCTGACGATTGATGCCCCCTCCGCCGAGTTTCTTAGCTGTTTGACCAGCTTTGGCACCGACCTTTCCGCAATCCAAACCGAAGGGGCGGCTCCATGAATGTTCTCGCCGTAGATGACAGTCGCACCATCCGAAACATGGTCACGCTTGCGCTGACCCAAGCCGGGATAACCTCCCAAGTGGCCGAGGATGGCGTACATGGGCTTGAGGTTTTGTCCCAGATGGCCCCAGACGCGATCATCACCGACATTAATATGCCGCGCATGGACGGGTTCAAATTCATCCAAGAGGTTCGCAAACAAGATGCCTATCAAGGCATTCCCATCCTCGTGCTCACAACCGAAAGCGCGCAAGACATGAAGCTGCGCGCCCGCCAAGCCGGTGCCACGGGTTGGATCGTAAAGCCGTTTGACCCAGCCAAATTGGTTGGGGCCCTGCGCATGGTCACGGGGGGCTAATTCATGGACCCAATGGCAGAAATCAAAGCGTCATTCTTTGTTGAATGTAGCGAACTTCTCGAAAGCCTCGAAGAAGGGCTATTGCAGGTTCAGGGCGGTGATACCGATCCCGAAACTGTCAATGCGGTGTTCCGTGCAGTCCATTCGATCAAGGGCGGTGCGGGTGCCTTTGGGCTGGACGATCTAGTCCACTTCGCGCACCGCTTTGAAACGGTCTTGGATGAGGTGCGATCAGACCGCCTCGCGATAGACGCTGATGCGGTTCTGCTCTTTTTAAAATCAGCGGATTCTTTATCCGATCTGGTCGCCGCAGCCCGGGATGAAACGCCCGTGGATGAGGCTAAGAATGCGGTCGTTATTGCCGAATTAGAAACCCTAATGCCCGGAGGGAGCGATGCCGACGAGGCCACAACCGATGCGGATCAGGATCTAGACTTCGCTCCGATGACACTCTCGATCGATCTGCCCGCTATCGACGCCCAAGTGGACGCGGATATCGATGAGGTCGCGGATGAGGCAGCGGGTACAACGCCAGTCTGGACGATCCGTTTTGCCACGGACAAAGGCTTAAATCAAAGCGGCAACGAACCCCTATTTTTGATGCGAGCCCTCGCCGAATTGGGGCCTGTCATAGCTATCTGTGACGCCTCCGATCTGCCTCCGCTTAAGGTGCTGGACCCTAGCCAAACCAACTTGCACTGGGACCTCACGCTATCAGCCGACACGTCACAAACCGACATCGAAGAGGTGTTTGAGTTTGCCCAGGGGCTATGCACCCTCGCAATCACCAAGAAGACCTCAGACCAAAGCACGCCAGACACAGCTGACCTAGAAGCGCTACCTGTTCTGCCAGACCTTCCCACCTTGCCCGATTTACCCGCGCCCTCAGTAGATGACCAAGCCCCGGCGCAACCTGCCGCAGAGAACACCGCGCCCGAGGCCCCGAAACCACCAGCCCCTACACCCACCAAAGCCGCACCCGTCGCGGCAACCGTACGCGTGGATCTGGAGCGGATCGACCGGCTTGTTAACCTTGTGGGTGAGTTGGTCATCAATCAAGCCATGCTGTCACAAAGCCTTTCGGCTCAGAACTTGACCTCCAATACGACAATCTCGACTGGCCTAGATGAGTTCCAACAACTGACCCGGGACATCCAAGACTCAGTCATGGCTATCCGTGCTCAGCCCGTTAAACCTCTGTTCCAAAGAATGTCACGGATCGTGCGTGAAGCAGCCCACGACACGCACAAAAAAGTTCGATTGGTGCTAGAGGGCGAGGCAACAGAGATCGACAAGACGGTCATCGAACGCCTCGCTGATCCGCTTACCCACATGATCCGCAACGCCGTCGATCATGGCTTGGAAACTCCCGAGAAACGGGAGCAGTCAGGCAAAGAGCCCGAGGGTACGATCCACCTGCGCGCCACGCATAGGTCAGGCCGCGTTGTCATCGAAATTCAAGATAACGGTGCGGGCATCAACCGTGAGCGCGTGTTGTCAATCGCTCAAAGCAAAGGACTGGTTCCAACAGATGCCGTCCTAAGCGACGCCGAAATCGACAACCTTTTGTTCATGCCTGGTTTTTCCACTGCCAAAGAAATCTCCAACCTCTCAGGTCGTGGTGTAGGTATGGACGTGGTCAAACGGGCCATTCAATCTCTCGGTGGGCGGATTTCAATCCAATCAACCCCGGGACACGGCTCAACATTCTCGATCAGCCTGCCCCTCACCCTCGCGGTCCTAGATGGGATGGTGATCGAGGTTTCTGAGCAAACGATGGTCGTGCCCCTATCCTCCATTGTCGAAACGCTGACGCTTGCGGACGCAGAGATTCAAACCTTGGATCAAGGCACCCAAGTCGTTCATATCCGTGGTAAATTTGTTCCGCTGTTGGACCTAGCCGTCGAGTTTGGGTACCGCGCGCCGAACGTCATTCCCGAAGATGCCGTTGTTCTCTTTATCAGCGCCGAGGACGGTGAGCCCTACGCGTTGGTTGTCGATACAATCCATGAACAGCGGCAAGTCGTCATTAAAGGCCTCGCGGACAGCTACGGCTATGTCCCTGGCGTTGCGGCAGCAACAATCCTAGGCGACGGCAAAATCGCCCTCATCCTTGATCCAGTAGATCTTATCGCGCGCGCCGGTTCACCGGATACACCCACCGCCCTTTCCATGGCAGGATAGAAAATGACCCACGACCCAACAGATGCCTCTAACAGCGACCTCGAACTTTTGGCCTTTCGCGTAGGTAAGCAAGAGTACTCCGTCGATATTATGAAAGTCCGTGAAATCCGCGGATGGTCACCCGCAACATCCCTACCACATGCACCTGACTATGTCCGCGGCGTCATTAATCTTAGGGGGGCAGTCCTGCCCATAGTTGACCTTAGTGCACGGCTCGGGATGGATCCGATCAAAGCAACCTCACGCAATGTCATCATCGTGATGCAGCTCGAAACCCAAACCTTGGGCGTTTTGGTCGATGCCGTATCTGACATTCTGACCCTGCAAAAATCCGATATCCAACCGCCACCGGAACTTGCAAACGGCAAAGCCAGCTCATTCATCAGCGGCCTAACGATAGTCGAGGACCGCATGATCCGCGTCATCGACCTTGCGGGTGTTTTGCCTGAAACAGGGCAAGCGGCTGCTTGAACCAAATGCGCACCCAACGTTCCGAACTAAGCGAAGCAGACTTTCAAGCTGTCTCGAAACTTGCCTATGACGAGGCCGGTCTCGTTTTACCCGCCTCAAAAAAGGCATTCGTTTATTCGCGGCTCCAAAAGCGATTGCGTCAGCTCAAACTCGGAACTTTCGAGGACTATTGCGCCTTGCTTCGGCAGAACGACCCAGATGGTGAGGTCGAACGCATCAACTTGATTTCAGCTCTCACAACAAACGTCACCCAATTCTTTCGCGAATCTCACCATTTTGAATTATTTGGCAAAGAGGTTCTTCCGGGAATGGTCGAAGCTGCACGCAAAGGCGATCCCGTACGCATTTGGTCCGCAGGCTGTTCTGCCGGACAAGAGCCTTTCACAATCGCGGCCTACTGCCTGAAACATGCGCCCCAACTTGCAACAGCCGACTTTAGAGTTCTCGCATCAGATATTGACCCCAACGTCTTGCACCATGGCCTAGCCGGCGTTTACCCCAAGGACAGCCTGCCAGACGAACGAGCAGATTACTTCAGCGATTTAATTGAGGCGACCGAGAATCCAAAAGACTTCCGCTTCAAAGAAAACGTCAAAAAACTAATTGCATTTAGGAAACTCAATCTCCTAAGGGATTGGCCTTTTTCAGGTCGATTTGATGCTATTTTCTGCCGAAACGTGGCGATTTACTTCGACCTGCCGACCCAGCAGGGGCTTTTCGAGAAATTTGGCAAACAGCTGAAACCAAAAGGCTGGCTGTTCGTCGGCCACAGTGAGCGCGTCAACCTCGACACCAACAAGGCGTTCCGTTCCGCTGGTCTAACCAGCTACCAACGCACCGAATAAATGAGAGGCAAATAATGGCACTCCGAGATCAACTCAAAGTCCTGGTCGTGGACGACATGGCTACAAGCCGTGGCTTAATCCTGAATGCGCTCGACTCTTTCGGGATCACACAAGTGGAATATGCCGACAATGGCCTCACGGCGATGCATCAACTAAAGGCAAGCCCTGCCCACCTCGTGATTTCGGACTACAACATGCCGGAAATGGATGGCTTGCGTTTGCTGCAACACATCCGCCACGACCCAACCACACGTGGCACCGGGTTCATCCTCATTACCGGCAAAGCCGATGCGCAAATCGTCGGTACCGGCAAACAGTTGGGCATGAATAACTTTCTCAAAAAACCATTCACACCTGTTGAAATGCGCGATTGCATCGAAGCCGTTGTGGGCAAGCTTTAGAAAATGAACCCTTTGCCAACTGATCCAACGGAGCTTCAAGCCGTCATCGCGCAGGAATTATCTCGACTGTCTGCAACCGCAAAAGATGTCGAAACCCACCTAGAAGACGCTCTGGGCGGTGATACCCTACAGGAAACCACAATCACGGGTATTCAACAGATTGACGAATTGGCGCAGGTCCTTGAACAACTTTCCAATCTGATGACCCATGCTTCACACGTGACGCCGATACCTCAAGACGAGGCCACTATCTTGATCGATGTAGTCAATTTGACAAGCTTGCAACATAGGCTGCAGGGCCTGGCCGAGCCAAAAGGGGCGCAACCCAACGCGTCGAGCGAGGACATAGAGTTCTTTTAGATTGTCATCTAAAGCAGCCACTATGCCGCCGTTTCTGCCTCGGACTGCTGCTTGGACCACATTTGGGCAAAGCGCCCATCCCGTGTGATGAGTTCTTTGTAGGTGCCACTTTCAACGATCACGCCACCTTCCAAAACAACAATCATATCGGCATCAGCCACCGTAGAAAGACGGTGCGCGATCATAATCACGCTGCGACCCGCACTCATTTCACGAAGCTCAGACTGGATTTCGCGCTCGGTTTCAGAGTCCAAAGCCGAAGTTGCTTCGTCCAAAACCAAGATCGGTGGGTCTTTTAGCAAGGTGCGCGCAATACCCACGCGCTGCTTTTCACCACCAGATAACTTTAGGCCCCGCTCACCCACTTGCGTATCATAGCCATCAGGCAGACTTTCGATGAAGCCATCTATCTTTGCAGCACGCGCGGCTTCAACAACTTCCGCCCGAGTGGCATCCGGACGACCATATGCAATGTTATAATACAGGGTGTCATTAAACAGGACGGTGTCTTGCGGTACGATCCCGATACGCGCGTGGACACTGGCTTGTGTCACATCGCGGACGTCCTGCGCGTCGATCCGCACCGCTCCCCCAGTCACATCGTAGAACCTAAACAACAGGCGACCCATTGTGGATTTACCCGATCCAGACGGCCCCACGATCGCGACTGTCTGGCCGGGTCGTACGTGCAGCGAAACCCCTTTCAGGATCGGCCGCGCTGCATCGTAACCAAAGTGGATATCATCAAACCGGACGTCACCCGCCGATACGTCGAGGTCAGCCGCGCCGGGCGCATCCTGCACCTCGGCTGGTTGTTCCAGCAGGCCAAACATTTCGCCCATGTCCACCAACGCTTGCCGGATTTCGCGATAAACCGTTCCCAAAAAATTCAGCGGCATCGTGATCTGGATCATGTAGGCGTTAACCATCACAAAATCGCCAACCGTTAGCGCGCCATTCTGCACCCCAACGGCCGCAAGGACCATAACGCCCACAAGCCCGGATGTGATGATCAGCGATTGGCCAAAGTTCAAAAACGCGAGCGAGTATGACGTCTTGAGCGCCGCCGCCTCATACCGCTCCATCGCACTGTCGTAACGCGCAGCTTCCCGCGCCTCGGCGCCGAAATACTTGACCGTTTCAAAGTTCAGCAGACTGTCGATGGCCTTTTGGTTCGCATCCGTGTCCTGTTCATTCATGACCTTGCGAATTTTGACCCGCCACTCGGTCACGGCAAACGTGAACCAAACATAAATGGCAATCGTGCCGACTACGATCACAAGGTACCACGCGTCAAATAAAACGAACAAAACGCCCGCGATCATCAACAGTTCCAGCAGAAGTGGACCAATAGAGAACAACAAGAACCGCAGAAGAAAATCCACGCCTTTGACGCCGCGTTCAATGATCCGGCTCAGCCCGCCAGTTTTACGCGTGATATGATACCGCAACGACAGCCGATGGATATGGGTAAACGTTTGCAGCGCCAACTGCCGCAAAGCACCCTGCCCGACTGCGGCGAAAATCACATCTCGCAACTGTTGGAAACCCACGGTCATGGCGCGCGCCATCCCGTATGCGATGGTCAACCCGACAGCCCCGAGCGCCATCATCCACGTCGCATCAACCGCCTCACCCGCAAGCGCATCCACCGCAACCTTGTACAAAAAGGGCGTGCCGACCGCGATGACTTTGGCAAAAACCAGCATCGAAAGGGCCAGCACAACGCGCCGCTTCACCCATGGCTTGTCCTCCGGCCATAGGTACGGTGCGACACGGCGAATGACGGACAAGCCGGACGCCGAGAATTCAGATGCTGGTTGGAGGTCTTGAGGGGCGCGCACGCAAAAAACCTTTTAATGAGGTTACGATAGTCTAAACGGCCCGACCCGGCATCACCAGAGCGAAACCAATATGGTTCAATTGTTGCTTGCCGCCGCGGGCACTTCGAACACTTGACCGGGATAGATCAGATCTGGGTCGCGGATCAACGCGCGGTTTGCCTCAAACACTTGAACGTAAAGCAGGCCGTCGCCGTATTGCGACTTTGCGATCCCCCACAAAGTAAATCCGGGCTGCACCGTCACAAACACATCGCCCGCTTGTGCAACGCTTGCGGCGACCTGTGCCGGGGCGCGCTCAAACGGGGTCTCTAGCCGCGAAACGACCGTCCCGTCAGCGTCCAACGCGTCGATCCGCAGAGTATAGATGCCCTCCTCCACGTCGGACAATTCCGTCCGCCATGTGCCCTCTTCACCAATATCGACTGTGCGCACGGGTTCATCATCAAGATAGACTTGCACGACCCGCTCGTCCTTGCCGCGCCCGCTCAGCACAACATTTCCAAGTTCATCGTAGGTGATCGTATCGATGCCAATGTCCGCCACCAAATCCGGTGCGCCCTGCACGATTTCGACGGCATCTCCTTGGCTGCGCAGCACTGTTGGCGCGACCTTTGGGGCTGCTGAAGCTGTTTCGACAGGAGCTTCAAGCGACGTATCCTCAGTCGCTTGCTCTAATTCCTTGATTGGCTCGTCCGCATCAGACGCTACATCCAAGGCCGCCATTTGCTCTGACGATGTCTCGACCTCTGCGTCCGTCGCGATTGCAACTGGGGGTGTGGCGGGCTGCACCGCCGCGACCAAGATCGTATCATCGGCATCGACGACGGACCCGTCGCTCAGCTGAACACGTACGCGCAAGCTGCGCGCCGTTTCGCTGGGTGCGAGGTCGAACAACGCGGCGAAATCGCCCTGCGCATTGGCCCGCACCTCGGCCAAAACCTCTGTTCCCAAGACGATCTGGACTGTTGCGCCGGGCACTGCGGTGCCGGCCAGAAGCGCATTGCCAATCGGATCAATTCTTATGGTTGAGACGACAGGCGGGCTTGGCTTGGCAGGCGCTTCTTCCACCTCAGGCTGGGCGGTTTCGTTTGCGGTTTCAATAGGATCGGCCTCAACCTCATCCGCCACCACTTCCTCAGCCACAACCACGGTCTCCGCCGGAGCAGCAACCACTTCGGTTGGTGCAGACACAACCGGCGGTGACGCCTCATCCGCTACGACTGCAACCTCAGGCGTTGCCACCGGCGCGACGTCTTGCTCAGGTTCGATCTCGGGCTCAACCTCCGCAACGACGATGGCTTCTGGCGCTTCTTGCGGCTGGATCACTGCAGGCTCAGGCACTTCCACAACCGCTTCCGAAACCTCAGGCTCAGCCTCAGGGCGCAACCAAAAGACAGCCGCGCCAAGCCCCGCAATCAAAACCACGACGCCCAAACTTTTTTGCGCGTTTGCATTCAACAGTGCCATGATGCCTACCTTCTGAGCGCCCTCTGCGAGAGCATTATTGCAAGGCCCTTAAACTTGGACCCGGTTGCGCCACACTAGCAAGGCGTGTAGCCAAGGAAAAGTCATCCCTTTCTTCTACTTATCATCAAAGGTTGGTGTGCGACATGGCTCACTCTGTTTGCGTCTATTGTGGATCTCGTGATGGCAATAATCCTGCCTATGCCGCTGCTGCGGATGCACTGGGCCACGGCCTTGCGGTACGCGGCTGGCGATTGGTCTATGGTGCGGGCGATGTTGGGTTGATGGGCCGAGTTGCACGCGGCGCACAAGCAGCGGGCGGTGATACCTTTGGCGTTATCCCCACGCACCTTTTGCAGCGCGAAGTCGGCAAACGCGACTTGGGCACCTTTATCATCACCGAAACCATGCATGAGCGTAAGAAAGTCATGTTCATGAACGCCGATGCCGTCGTGGTTTTGCCCGGGGGCGCCGGAAGCTTGGATGAGTTGATGGAAGTTCTGACGTGGGCGCAACTTGGGCTGCACGCGAAACCCATCGTGTTGTTGAATACCGATGGCTACTGGAACCCGCTTTTGACGTTGTTGCAACACGTCGTGCACGAGGGGTTTGCCGACGCATCATTGTTGTCGCTGTTCACAGTCCGCGATGATGTTGCAGACGCGTTGGACGCAACACAGCAATAGCGCGATGTAACGGCTTTCATAACGGTATTGGGTTGATGTAAGCCGTTGCATAACAAAAAAAGCACGCCCGAAGGCGTGCTTTCATCAATGTCGATCGGCACGCAATTACATGCGGGACGCGACGTTTTCCCAGTTCACGAGATTGTCGAGGAAGTTCGACAGATACGCAGGGCGCTTGTTACGGAAGTCGATGTAGTAGGAGTGTTCCCACACATCACAGCCCAAGAGAGCGGTCTGACCAAAGCACAGCGGGTTCACGCCGTTTTCGGTCTTGGTCACCGCAAGGCCACCGTCTGCTGTTTTGACCAGCCACGCCCAGCCTGAACCGAACTGACCAGCGCCCGCAGCAGAAAACTGCGACTTGAATTCTTCGACCGAACCAAAGCTTTCAACCAGAGCTTTTTCCAGCTCACCCGGCATAGCCGACGCGCCTGGGCCCATCATTTCCCAAAACTGGTTGTGGTTCCACAGCTGCGAGATGTTGTTGAAGATACCATTTTGGGCCACGGCTGTTGCGTCGTAAGTGCCCTTGATGATGTCTTCCATCGACTTGCCGTCCCACTCGGTGCCGGCGATCAGCTTGTTGCCATTATCGACGTATGCCTTGTGGTGCAGGTCGTGGTGGTATTCCAGCGTCTCTGCGGACATGCCTTTGTCGGCCAAGGCGTCGTGGGCATAGGGAAGGTCAGGCAGTTCAAAAGCCATGTAGGTCTCTCCTGTAGGTCTTATGGATCGTTAACGCTCAATGTCGTGTGACCGGCCCCAAGGTCAACCCCTGACGGCGCGGTTTCACATCATAGGCGGGTTTAGCGCGTGAAAACACCCACCTCAGACCCCTTGCGCGCAGACATCTGAAGCGCGCCAAACACGTAGTCCGCGACTGAGCGGAAGCAGATGATCTGTGCGTTTTCTGCGTCCTCGAGCCAGAATGCAGCAGCAACTTGCGCCAAGCGGGTGCGGCGCACCTCACCAGGGGCAAGCGTGGCCAGATCCACCGGGCATAGCTTGGCCAAGGCTTCTTTCGTGCCCGCGCCCTCAACCCGCAGAACGGCGCGCGCGTCCGACACCACGTGCACCAACGCGTGGGTGTCCGCCATCGCGGCCTGCACTTTTTGCGCGAGCGCGGGTGCGTAGGCGTACTCCGTGACCAGCAGCAACTCATCCGGCGCCATCCATGCCACGCCATCCACGATCTGGCGGACAGCCGGCACCGTAATCCCGCAGGACGCCAACGCGGCGACCGTTGCTGCGTCGGTCAGATCGGCGCGTACACTGACCATGCCCGTCAAGCCTGCGTCCCGAACGGTCACAAATCCGGTCGACGCGACGCCTTCTAATACGCTCATTGCATTAGACATTTTGCTTCTCCCCCTCAGGGTCATAAAACACAGGACTGACAATTCGCGCATAGGCAACCGTGCCATCAACACGCGGGAAGGCAAGCACCTCACCCATGCGATCAGGCCCGTGCAGCACCAGCCCCATCGCAATCCCGCGGTCCAGCGTGGGCGAGTAATAGGTCGAGGTCACGCGCCCAATCATATTGCGTTGCCCGTTTTCATTGTGGCCATCCGCCACGGCGTAGGCCCCATCAGGCAGAACGCTGCCGTCCACAGTTTCCAGCCCCACCAGCTTCCACCGGGTCGGATCTGCCATGTGGCTGCGGCTGTGGGCGCGCTTGCCAAGGAAGTCCTCTTTCTTTTTCGACAACGCCCAGTTGAGCCCAAGGTCTTGCGGGATCACGGTGCCGTCGGTTTCATCACCGATCATGATAAAGCCCTTTTCGGCCCGCATCACGTGGAGCGCTTCGGTGCCATACGGCGTGATCCCAAAGGGTTCACCAGCGTTCATCAATGCCTCCCAGAAAGCGAGGCCTTCCGAGGCAGGCACAGAAATCTCATAGGACAATTCACCAGAGAAACTAATGCGGTACACGCGGACGTTAAAGTCACCGATCTTACCATCAGCCCACCCCATAAACGGCAGCGCCTGCGCGCTTAGGTCCATGCCGCCGAGTGTTTCCAACATGGTACGGGCGTTCGGCCCGACCACGGCAACCTGCGCAAATTGCTCCGTCAGGTTCAAGGTCCAAACCTTCCAGTCCCACCATTCGCACTGGAGCCAATCCTCCATCCACGCGTGGATGCGGTCCGCGCCACCGGTCGTGGTGTGGCAAAGCCACGTGTCCTCATCGATGCGCGCCACGACGCCGTCATCCATCAAGAACCCGTTTTCCGAGCACATGAGCCCATAGCGGCATTTACCCGGCTTCAGGTTCGACATCATGTTCGTGTAGAGCATGTCGAGGAACTTGCCCGCGTCCGGCCCCTTAACCACGATTTTGCCCAGTGTTGAGGCATCGAGAAGGCCAAGGCTGGTGCGGGTGTTGGTAATCTCGCGGTTGACCGCGTCCTCCACGCTTTCGCCCGGTTGTTGGAAGCAATAGGGCCGCCGCCAATGACCAACGGGTTCCCAGTGGGCACCGTTCTTTTCATGCCACGCGTGCATAGGTGTCCGGCGCAGCGGTTGGAAGATCTCTCCCCGCGCTTCGCCAGCAATCGCGCCCATCGAAATGGGTGTGTAAGGCGGGCGGAACGTAGTCGTCCCCACCTGCGGGATGCCTGTGTCCAATGCATCCGCCAAAACCGCAAGACCGTTGATATTGCTCAACTTGCCTTGGTCCGTTGCCATCCCAAGGGTGGTGTAGCGCTTGGCATGTTCAACGCTTTCGAAGCCTTCTTGCGCAGCCAACTGCACGTCCGACACTTTGACATCGTTTTGGAAATCGAGCCACATCTTGTTGCGCGTCTCGATCGAGGCGCCTTGGGGCATGATCCAAACTGGCGCGATGTCACCTTGGTCAATCTCACCATTGGCCCAACCGACGACCGACACAAAGCCGTCGCCGGTTTGATTGGTGGGCGGACGGTTTGGATCCGGCCGGAACATCGCCTGATCTTCGTCCCACGTCAGCTTGCCACCGCAATGCGACCACAGATGCACCACCGGGGACCAGCCCCCGGACATGGCGACCGCATCGCATTCGATCGTCGTGCTGACGCTGCCATTGCTGTCTTGCGCACACACCGCGACAGCGGCCACACGGTCTTTGCCTTTGACCTTAGCAATAGCGGAGCCGACTTTAACCTCAACCCCCAAGTCACTGAATTTGCTTATAAGAGCCTCATCCACGCTGGGACGCGCATCGATAATCGCTGGCACGCTCAGCCCCGCATTCACCATCACCTCAGCGGTGCGGTAGGCGTCATCGTTGTTCGTCACGACCACAGTGCGTTTGCCCGGAGCCACCGCGTGGTTCACCACGTAATCCCGCACCGCAGAGGCCAGCATCACACCGGGCAGGTCATTCCCCGCAAAGCTCAGCGGACGTTCCAGCGCGCCCGTTGCAGTCACAACATGGCCTGCACGGATCCGCCACAAGCGGTGGCGCGGCACGTCATTTGTAGGCGCGTGATCGGTGATGCGCTCATAGCCCAAGACATAGCCGTGGTCGTAGACGCCTGCGCCCATGCAGCGGTCACGCAGCGTTACGTTCTCATTCGCTTCAAGGGTTTGCAGCGTGTCGCTCACCCACTCATCCGCAGGTTTGCCTTCAACCACGGCGCCGTCCACTGGCGCACGACCGCCCCAGTGGCCGTTCTGTTCCAGTACAATCACGCGTTTGCCATCGGCGGCCGCGTCCCGCGCAGCCATCAGCCCCGCGATACCGCCGCCAACAACCAACACATCGCAGAATGCATAGAAGTGTTCATAAGTGTCGGCGTCAGCCTCTTTTGGAGCCGCGCCCAGACCGGCCGACTGACGAATGATCGGCTCAAACACGTACTTCCAGAAGTGACGCGGATAGAGGAACGTCTTGTAGTAAAAACCTGCGGGCAAGAACCGCGCGAACTTTGCGTTGATCGCGCCGACGTCGAACTCAAGGCTTGGCCAATGGTTTTGACTGCGCGCAGCCATACCGTCGAACAACTCCGCGGTGGTGGCGCGTTGGTTCGGCTCAAACCGCCCGCCTTCACCGATGTTCATCAGCGCGTTCGGCTCTTCTGCACCGCTGGCGACGACGCCGCGTGGACGGTGGTATTTGAACGACCGCCCCATCAAAATCTGATCGCGCGCAAGCAGCGCAGAGGCCAATGTATCGCCAGCAAACCCGCGCATAATGCGCCCGTTGAAGGTGAATTTCAGCTCGGAAGTGCGGTCAATCAAGCGACCGCCGCTAGGCAGACGAAAGCTCATGTCTCTGGGCTCCAGTCGGGGCGTTTGGATTTGATGGCTTCGATGATTTCAGCCGGAGGTGCGGGTGTTTGCGCCGAATAGGTGCCAAACACCTCAAGCGTTGTGGTGCAGCGCGCCGCAAGGAACCACTTGCCGCAGCCGTAGGCGTGGCGCCACCGCTCAAAATGGACGCCTTTTACGTTGGGACGCGTGAACAAATACGTCTCAAAATCGTCATCGCTGGAACCGGGGCCAAAGCGTTTGAGGTGCGCTTCATAGCCGGGGGACAATTCTGTCTCACAGGCTTGGACGCCGCAGTATGGGCATTTGAGGGTTAGCATGGGCGCATCCCTTTTTTCATGATTGGCCGAGAGGCAAAGATGTTGAACGGGGCCGAGCGGGGCATGTCAATTTGGGGCGTGGCGATCATCAGTGTGCCACCCCTGCCGCGACGCTTTCGTCGATGAACCGGCCCTCGCGGAAACGCTCCATCCCGAATTCAGCCGTGAGCGGCGAGTAGCCTTTGGCCATTAATTCCGCGAACCCAAAGCCCGAGCCCGGGATCGCCTTGAACCCACCGGTGCCCCAGCCGCAGTTGATGTAGCAACCCTCAAGTGGGGTTTTCGACAAGATCGGCGAGCGGTCGCCCGTCACATCCACAATCCCACCCCACTGGCGCAACATCTTGAGCCGGGAGATCATCGGGAACGTCTCGATCAAGGCGCGTACGGTTTCCTCAATATGGTGGAACGATCCGCGCTGTGTGTAGTTGTTGTAGCCGTCGGTGCCACCACCAATCACCATCTCACCTTTATCAGATTGGCTCATGTAGCCGTGGACCGTGTTGGCCATAACGACCACATCCATACAGGGCTTGATTGGTTCCGAAACAAGGGCTTGCAAGGCGACGCTCTCGATGGGGAGGCGGAAGCCTGCCATTTCGGCGACGTGGCTGGAATGACCCGCAACCACGATCCCGAGCGAATTACACCCGATGTCACCCAGCGACGTCTGCACTCCGGTGACCTTGCCGCCCTCAGACGTCACACCGGTCACTTCGCACTGTTGGATGATGTCCATCCCCATGTCCGAACACGCCCGCGCGTAGCCCCAAGCCACCGCGTCGTGCCGCGCAGTACCGCCACGAGCCTGCCACAGGCCACCCAAGACGGGATAGCGCGGGCCTTCGATATTCATGATCGGACACAGCTGTTTGACGCGCTCAGGTCCGATCCATTCGGTTTTGACCCCTTGCAGCGCGTTGGCATGCGCCGTGCGTTGATAGCCACGCACCTCATGATGGGTCTGCGCCAACATGATCACGCCGCGCGGGCTGAACATTACGTTATAGTTCAGGTCCTGCGACAGCGTTTCATAGAGCGACCGCGCCTTTTCATAGATCGCCGCCGAAGGGTCCTGCAAATAGTTGGACCGGATGATCGTGGTGTTACGGCCCGTGTTGCCGCCCCCCAACCAGCCTTTTTCTAACACGGCCACATTCGTGATCCCGTGGTTTTTGCCAAGGTAATAGGCGCTGGCCAGCCCGTGGCCACCGGCACCTATGATGATGGCATCATAGCGTTTTTTAGGCGCGCGTTTGGCCCACGCGCGTTCCCACCCTTGGTGGTAATTCGCGGCCTCACGGGCGATAGCAAAGGCAGAATAGCGTTTCATGCGCACAGGGCTCCCGGGTCAGTCTTGGATGAGGGTATCTCTCGCAAAACGATCTTCAAGCCGCGCGCAGGCGTCTCTTAAATCGTCAATTGCGACATTGCCGAAAAACACATCCGTTTTGCCGCAACTTTGGGGGTTTTGCCCAAGCCTCGGGCATACTAAATCTATCAAAACCGACGGGAGTGTAGGAATGATATTTTGGCTGGTTGCCGGGGCGACCCTGCTTGTGGTTGTGGGGCTTTTGGCGCGGACGGTCTTTGGCGCCGACGCGGAGCAAAGCGGCGCAGCCCAAGACGTGGATGTGTACCGCGATCAGCTGCGTGAGGTCGAAAAAGACGTGGCGCGCGGCGTGCTTACGCCAGACGCCGCAGAACGCACCCGGCTTGAGATTTCTCGTCGTTTGCTAGAGGCGGACCGCAACACTGGGATCGGCCACGGCGTCGGCCCCCGCAGCCTCGCCATCACTTTGGCGGCTGTGATTGTGGTTGGCATTACGATTGTCACGTATCTACAGATCGGCGCGCCTGGCTATCCTGATCTGCCGCTCAAGACCCGCATCGCACAGCTTGAGGACGCGCGCGCCAGCCGTCCCAGCCAAGCGGTAGCCGAAGAACAAGTAACCTCACGCCCTGCCCCGCAAATCGACGCCGAAGACGTCAGCGAGTTGATGACCCAGCTGCGCGCAATTTTGCAACAGCGCCCCGATGATCTGCGCGGCCACCGCCTGTTGGTGCGCAATGAGGCAGGCCTTGGAAATATGGTCGCCGCCTACACCGCGCAGCAACGTGTGATCGAGATCCTTGGGGTGAACGACGCCCCCGCCAGCGAAGTCGCGACATTGGCCGAACTGATGATCCTTGCGGCTGGTGGCTACGTCTCGCCGGAGGCCGAGGCCGTGTTGCAAAACGCGCTGGGTCGCGACCCGCGCAACGGCACCGCACGCTATTACACCGGCCTGATGTATGTGCAGGCTGGCCGCTACGATTTGGCTTGGCCCACATGGCGCCGCCTGCTGGCCGACAGCACGGCAGACGCACCATGGCTTGAGCCTATTTTGCTTCAGATCGAAGATGTCTCCGCGCTTGCGGGCGATGCGACGCCGCTTGATCAGCTACCGATCCCACGCGCCGATGAACCCGTGACCGGAACCGGCGGCCTCCGCGGTCCTAGCTCTGATGACATCGAAGCGGCGGGCGAAATGTCGATGCAGGACCGTATCCAGATGATCCAAGGCATGGTCCAAGGGCTGGCAGAACGTCTTGGCTCCGAAGGAGGACCACCCGAGGAATGGGCGCGCCTGATCACATCGCTGGGTGTGCTGGGCAATACGGACGCGGCCTTTGGCGTTTATTCCGAGGCAATCTTGGTGTTTGAGGGCGATCAGGGCGCGCTTGATATCCTGAACCACGCCGCAGATCAGGCTGGGGTGAACCCGGGATGAGCGTCTTTGAAACGCTAGAAGACTTTGCCGCCATTTTGCCCCCGTTCACCGCAATTGCGGGGCTGGATTTGGGCACCGTGACCATCGGTGTGGCCGTGTCAGATAGCCTCTTGTCCATCGCCACGCCGTTGGAAACGATCAAACGCAAAAAGTTCGGCCTGGACGTGGACAAGCTGGACGCGATCATTGCCAAACGCGCGTTGGGTGGGATCGTTCTGGGCCTGCCCCGCAATATGGACGGCTCTGAAGGGCCCCGGGCGCAATCCACGCGCGCCTTTGCCCGCAACCTGTCCGCCCGCTGCCCCCTTCCGATCACCTTTTGGGACGAACGGCTCAGCACCGTGGCCGCCGAACGCGCCCTGCTAGAGGCGGATACGTCGCGGAAACGTCGCGCAGAGGTTATTGATCACGTTGCGGCTGGGTTTATTTTGCAAGGGGCGTTGGATCGTCTGCGCAACTTAAGGAACACCTGAACCATGACCGACACCCCGCCCGTCTGGCGTCGCGCCGAAATCGAAAGCCCCTGTGTGCAGGTCTGCGTTGTCCATCCCGAGACACGTCTTTGCATCGGCTGTTCGCGGTCCATTGATGAAATCGGCGCGTGGTCCAGCATGGCCCCCGAGGTGCGCCAAGCCATCATGGCCGAGTTACCAACCCGTGAGCCGCAGCCCAAAGGGCGACGCGGTGGGCGCACCGGACGGCAAGCGCCTCAGCTTTAGGCCAGCCAGTCGGTAACTGTCGACAGCTCTGGGCGGAAATAGACCGCGCGGCGTGGGCGCGGCGTGGGGCTACGCCACGGCGCAATCCCGTGCAAAAGCGCGCGGTGAAGAACGATCACTTGCCCCGGCTCAACGCCCAACTCAATTCGTGGACACTCCGCAAAGCATGCCTTGCGGGTGGCCGCATAAACCTCCGTCAGATCAATGTCAGACATTTGGGGTTCGGGGACATCGCGCAAGGCTGCCCGCATCATTGCCCGCAGGCGAAGATGACTGCCTTCCCACACCACAAGGGGGCTGCGCCCCGCGCGGCTGTCATCAAGGGCGATCCCGACGATAACGCCATGAGGTTCCACAAACTTTCGCCGCCGCGCGGGACCAATTGGCAGCAAACCATCCAGATGCGCCCCATCGCGCAACGCCCTGAACCGGTGGTTGGCCACACTTTCCTGAGGGTCTCGGCGCGGATAGCCGGGATAGGCCACTGACAACTGTCCGCGGCCCCAATCGCCGCTCCAATTGTCTGACATTTGGGCCGCTGCGAATTCAACGCCCGCACCGGCCAACTTGGGTCCGCCAGGCACCGTGCCGAACGGGTCGCAACCCATCACATCTACGCCCACAAACCACGTCCGCCCATGACGTAGGTTTTCGCGCGCACGGCGCGGATCGCGCATTACGGCATCCGCGCGAATGTTTGCCGCCGCGCACCATGCATCCACCGCTGGCTCTGGATCAAAAACCGCCCAGCCCCGGTTTTCGAACGCGGCCGTACTCATCCCATGATCGCCCGACGGATCATGTTCAGCGCCACAAGGAACAAGAACGCCGCGAACACGCGTTTCAGCACACTTGGGTTCAACTTATGCGCAAGGTTAACCCCAATTGGCGTGGTGATCGTGGTCATGGCGACGATGATCGCAAAGGCCGGAAGGTTCACCAACCCTACGGTTCCGGGGGGCGCTCCGGCCCCTGCTGGGCTGAGCAGAAAACCAATCGCGCCGGGCACCGCGATCAACAGACCAAAGCCCGCCGCCGTGCCAACAGCGCTGTGCATGGGCCGACCGTGCAGCTTCATCAACGGCACCGCGATGCCGCCCCCGCCGATCCCCATCAGGACGCTCAGAAAACCAACGCCAATTGACATCACCACGCGGCGCACGCCCTGCGGCATCGCATCCGCCAGACGCCAGTGATCCTTGGACAGGCCCATGTAGGCCGCAACGCTCAGCGCGAGGCAGGCAAATATAATCACCATCGTGTCCGAGCGAAGCTGATTGGCCACCAAAACGCTTGTCGCGGCACCCATAACGATCCCCGGGGCCCATGTGCGCAATGTCTGCCACGAGACCGCGCCCTTGCCGTGGTGCGCCCGCACGGACCGCAACGATGTCACAATAATTGTCGCGAGCGACGTGGCCACGCACACCTGCATCAGCTGCGGCCCGGTGTATCCAAGTTGTTGGAACACAAAGTAAAACGCAGGCACCAAAACGATACCACCGCCCACGCCCAACAATCCGGCCAAGACACCCGCAAAGCCGCCAACAACCAAGAGAAACCCCACGAAGGGGAGCAGAACTGAAATATCTGGCACGGTGTTTTCCGATACTTAGGAGGTTGTCTGCGGCATGACATGTGCCAGTGCTGCGTGCAATACTTCGACCCCGGCGCCGGGCTGAGCGGCCCCCTCGGACAGCGTCCGTCGCCACGTGCGCGCGCCCGGCTGCCCCGTAAACAGGCCCAGCATATGGCGCGTGACCTGGCCCAACTTGCCGCCCTCGGCCAGATGCGCCTCAATGTAGGGGACCATCGCGAGTGCCGCGTCATGGCGCGAAATCACGGGGCGGTCTTTGCCAAATACGCGCTGATCCACTTCAGCCAGAATGGTGTAGGGTTCGTGATAGGCCGCGCGCCCAATCATCGCCCCGTCAAGCCCGCCATTGATGAACCCAAGCGCCTCATCCAACGAGCCGATCCCCCCATTTACCGAAATATCGAGGTGTGAAAACAGCATCTTCATCTCACGCACGAGGTCGTAGTTGAGCGGCGGGATATCGCGGTTTTCCTTGGGCGACAAACCCTGAAGCCATGCTTTGCGGGCATGGATCGTGACCCGTTCGCACCCAGCTGCCACGATGCGCGACAGGAACTCTGGCAGTGTGTTTTCAACATCTTGGTCATCCACGCCGATCCGGCATTTGACCGTAACTGGCACATCGCCCGCCGCGGCCCGCATCGCCAAAACACACTCAGCCACAAGACCGGGGTTTTCCATCAGGATCGCCCCAAAACTGCCCGATTGCACCCTGTCAGAGGGGCAACCAACGTTCAGGTTAACTTCTGCATAGCCAGCCTCAACACACAGGCGCGTGGCGGCGGCCAGTTCCACCGGGTCTGAGCCGCCAAGCTGCACCGCAACAGGATGCTCCGAGGGATCAAACCGCAGCAGATGCAGCGCCCCACCGCGCACCAACGCGGGTGCCGTGACCATCTCGGTGTATAACAGCGCCTCTTGCGACAAAACGCGGTGGAATGCCCGGCAATGACGGTCTGTCCAATCCATCATCGGGGCCACAGACAATCTGCTGCTTTGGCCAATCTGGGGTGTTGGGGGTGTGGGCACTGGTGCGCTCCGCGTTGTCGAGGGGGCCTGCGTCGGCGTTGGGATGCTTTAAGCCCAATTTTGGGGGCGGGTTCAACGGTGTTGTCGAGCGAATGAGCAAGAGCGATGCTCAAGTTTCCAAGCGCAAATCCCGACAAGCATACGCGGCCCCCCAATGACGACCCAGCGCGGAGTAAAAACCCCGTCGCATCGCATGAAGGAATTGACGAAGATCAAACCCCGCCACCGACCGAATTATACTGTTCCAAAGGACCTCAAAATCCATCAGGAGCACACAATGTCTTATCAAGATTACTTACCCACCAATTGGATCCGGCACCGCAAAGACGACGATCACCCTTTGGTCGCGCTGCGCAAAGAAGTCGACAGCCTGTTTGACGATTTTGGCAACGGCTTTTTCAGTGGCACGACCGAAATGAACGTGCGGTCAAACGTTAGCGAAACGGAAACCGAATTCTGTGTCACCGCCGAATTGCCCGGCATGACAGAGGCAGATGTCGACGTCTCGATCGCCGGGGATCGCATTATCATCAAGGGCGAGAAAAAGTCTGAAAAGGACGAAGAAAGCGACGACAAGGGCCGTCATTTCCACCGGATTGAGCGGATGTCAGGCGCATTTCAACGCATGATTACCCTGCCTTTTGTGATCGATGCCGACACCGTTGAGGCCGTGGTCAAAGACGGGGTTTTGACTGTCACAATCCCCAAGCCGCCCGAAACTGTAGCAGGCAGTAAAAAGATCAAAGTGGCGCACGGCAAATAATCCGACAGCGGCTTTGCCCCAAAGGGCGGGGCCGCACCTTGCCACTTGGCTCACGAAAGCAGCACCATGATTGAGAAAATCCTTTTGGCCTACGATGGCTCAGAAAATGGCCGTCGCGCCCTGCACGTGGCGGCGGAGTTATCCTCAAAGTTAAAGGCTGAACTCTGCATCGTTCATGTCCTCATGCATGGACGCCCCAGTAAGGAATTGGTCCGAATGGCAGAGGTCGAACACCTTGTGGCCCAAGCGCAAAAAGCCCTGCCTCCAAGTGAAAGCACCCGGCCGTACGACCTGTTGGGCCCGCGGTCCGACGGGCAATCGGCGCGCGTGATCTCAATTTTTGGGGATTTATTGCTTGAATACGCAAAATCCACATGCACGGACATGGGGGCGACCGTCGATCAAACACAGGTCCGCACAGGCGATTTCGCCGATGAGATTATCGAAGCCGCAGAAGACATGGGCGCCGATCTGATCGTGCTCGGCTCACGCGGGTTGGGCGCGGTTCGGGGGGCTGTTTTGGGCAGCGTGTCGCAAAAAGTGCTCCACTACGCGGAGCAGATGGTGCTGACCGTGAAGTGAGCCCTGTTTAGCGGAGCTGCCAAATGGTGCGCAGCTTCGCGATCGAGGCGGCCGGGAGGTCAAAATAACGCGCGATCTCTGCATCAGACAGACCGAGATCAACAAACGCCGTCAGAGTGCGCATTGGCAAAGGCCCAAGGGCTATCAGATCATTGCGCAGCCGCTCGGGTAGATCGTCGATGCTTGCCCGCATTGGTTGGCAAATAGCTTTGGCAGCACCATCGGCATGCCCCGCTTGTTCAACCAGATTTTCCATTCATAACACCCTGTGTTCAAATATATTTTTTTAAAATTCTCGATGTATCGCCGCAATGACGCCGAACTTGATGTCATTCAACGCCCGATTAAATCCATTATAAATGAGGCAAAAATCAGCCGATGATTGGTTCGTCACGAGATCTGACAACGAGAGCCACCGGGAAGCCGCTTGGTAAAAACATTTCATTTTCAAATCCACGTTGGCCCGTTTAGGCCGTCGCATAAACGCTCGGCGGCACAGTTTTATGACAAGACGGGCAATGCCACCGTGAATGACAGAATTTCTCGGGGGCAAAATGAGCGCATGATATGAGGCCAAACAGACCCAAGATGCAGCGCCGTTCTTTCCCACTCATCTGTCAGGCACACTTGGAAAGCGGACAGACGCGACCTCCGCAATATAGAACGGGAAATACGCGTCTGTTCCAAAATGATTTCCTGCCTCCACATGGGTGGGCAGGCGAAAACCATCAAAGCTTTGATGTGCTGATAAATACGCGCCAAAGGGTTGCTCCCGATAGGTGCCATCCGGGTTTGCATTGCTCCAGCGTGGAAATACGACTTTGCTCGGGCGTCCATCGGCTTCAATCGTAACATCAACACTTTGTTCTAATCCCGCGTGCGGAACTGAGACACGAAAGGTGTCTCCACTCACGGCCGTCCACTTGACGTTATCCATGAGCAAGTAGGCCCCTGGCGTCCAAAACAGCGCCTCTGCAATGTATCGCCCAAAGGCCGCGCGCCGATGGTCATTCGTGCCGCTGAACCGCGCGACGGGGACTATCCCGCCAAGCCAAAATCGGGTCCATAATCCGCTGTCCGATCCCGACATGCGCCCGAGGCCCGACCCGCAGACCATTTTCCAAACGAAACCCTCTGGCGCTGCTAGGACTTGGGTCGCGGACATCTTTTGGTACTTGGGCAAAGCCTTGGACCCGAGAGAAAACTGTCCCGTCATTTCGAGGATCGCGACTTTTAACAAAGGGGTGCCCTCCGTGATCGCATATGTGAAATACCGGCGCGCGGGCGCAGGTAGATCAGCAACCATTGAGGCGCTGAACCGTGGCGGGTCATTGGGTTGGAGAGCAATCAACCGCGCCATCTGGGCACGGTCGGCGCGGTGGTCCAACACGCGCCAACCGCACAGGAAGACCACCCCCAAGGCCCCGAGTGCGAATGCGAATGCAACCAAGATGGCCGCTGATCCCAGCATCACACGGGCGGCAAGCAGTCGCTTGGGCTCAGGTCTTTTACGGGGTCATCCGGGCCGCACTCTTGGCCAGAAATGGGGTAGTGATCCGGACCGGTACACCCGGCGAAACCAAAGAGTGCTAGCACTAAGACAAGTGCTGAAATGCGTTTCATGGTTGTTTCCTTTCTGATGGTAAATCGTTTGCATCCGATGCCTTGGCATCCTTGCGCCGCTTCCTGCGGTCCGACGCACCTAGCGCCTCAAACCCGACGATGACGTCCAATAATTCCGTGGTGATCTCATCTTGCCGTAGGGTATTTGCCTCAGATTTCAGCGCGTCCAATCGGTCCTCGACGGAGCGCTCTGCCTGCTGCATCACCGCAAGCCGTGCGGCGTTCTCTGCCAGCATCGCCTCGGCTGCCGCCCGGACGAGACTTGCGAAAACATGCGCGCGGATCAGCGCCGGAAACAGAGCATCAGGGGACATCGCAAAGGCCGGCCGCGAGCGAGAAAGCCAAGGTCGCGCACGAAGATCAGAAACTAAGGCCTCACTCAGCGGTAGAAGCGGCACAAGCACGGGCCTTTGCGTCCCATCCGCAGCCCGCGACGCGTAAACAAGCTCAACGGCAATGCCCCGTGATCCACTCGCGTTTTGTATCACTTCAATATGTTGCGTCAGCAGGTTCGCCAACCGCGCCAGCCCATCCAACGACGCCGCAGGCAGAAAAACTTGCCTAGGCCCCAAGCCCCGATCCCGCAACGCGTCCGCCATCTGCGCACCGACGCAGTCGATTTGAGACACCTCGGGCGCGACCCCAGCAAGCGCCTCAACGATATGGGTCGCAATGCCCGCATTGTAGGTGCCGCATAGGCCATGGTCCGAACCAAACACCACGATATGACGCCGGCCCAAAGGGTTGGGCGACAGGTCCGGTGCGCCAGTCGCCACGAAAAATGCGTGCAGACCGTCCAACACCGTCTGGTGATAATCCTCAATAGCGCGCGCGGCTTGCTCATAGGGGGCCGCGTTCAGGACCGAGAGGGTCTTCATGGTGTGAACCACGCTGTGAATGCTCTCCATCCCGGTCATGTGACGGGTCAATGCCTCAAGCGATTGGGACATCTTCGCCCCCTTTTGCCGTCGCGCGCGCCTTTTGGGCCAATGCACACATCTCTGCTTGGGCGACATCGTCAAGTTCCGCCCCCTGCGTGATCTGCTTGGCGATGTCGGCCAATGCCACCGGGGCCTCCGCCTTGATCTGATCCATGACAGCGCGCATCGCTGCCTCATCCAGATCATCGAACACGCCAGTCTGCGCAGCAGTCAGGATCACGAGCTGCGAGATCGCCGGCATCGGGTCCCGTTCCGCCTGCCGCAACGCCCCGCGCACCGCCGCACCGCGCGTCAACCGCGCCCGCGTCGCGTCATCCAATCGGGTGCCAAAGCGCGCGAAATCCTCAAGCTCCTCAAACTGGGACAGCGTCACACGCAGGTTGCCCGCCACTTTTCGAAACGCGGCGGTCTGCGCCTTGCCGCCCACACGGCTGACGGATTTGCCCAAATCCACCGCAGGAAACTGATTTTTGCGGACCAAGCGGGGGGATAGGTAGATCTGCCCATCGGTGATCGAAATCAGGTTGGTCGGAATATACGCAGACAGATTTTCGGCCTGAGTTTCCACCACCCCCAACGCCGTAATTGACCCGCCGCGGACGCGGTCTGTGAACTGACCTGCCCGCTCTAACAAGCGGGCGTGGATGTAGAAAATATCGCCAGGAAACGCCTCACGACCCGGAGGGCGGCGTAACAGGAGCGACAACTCTCGGTAGCTGCGCGCATGGTGGGTCAGGTCGTCGAAGACGATCAGCACGTCCCGCCCCTGCCCTGAGAAATACTCAGCCATAGCCATGGCGCTGTAAGGCGCGATGTAGGCCAGCCCGGTGGCGTCCTCATCCCCAGCGGCCATTACGATGACACGTTCCAACATGTCCGCCGAGCGCAGGGCCGCGACCACCTTGGCCACCGCATCGCCCCGCTGTCCAACCGCGCAGTAGATGCAGATCACGTCGCTGTGGGCTTGGTTCAGCATCGCATCCACGCATAGGGATGTTTTGCCGGTTTGCCTGTCGCCAATCACCAATTGCCGCTGGCCCAGCCCGACAGGCACGGCGGCGTCAATCGCCTTGATGCCCGTGGCTAAGGGGCGTGTGATGGCTTGGCGGTCTCGGATGGCTGGCGCCTCGGCCTCTACCGGGTGGAGTGCTGCGTGTTTCACCGCTCCGAGCCCGTCGCGCGCGGCGCCTAATGCATCCACCACCCGGCCCAGCAACCCCGGGCCGACCCGGGTGCTGACGACTTTGCGCGTGCGTTTCACGGCCTCACCAATCATGATCTGATCCGATGGCCCCAAGACCACGACACCCAAACGCCCTGGCTCTAGGTCCAGAACGATCCCGCTGAGGCCACAGGCGAATTCAAGCACTTCGTCCGCCAATGCGCGTTCCAGCCCGGCCACAATTGCGATGCCGTCACCGACCTGCGTGACGGTTCCCACCTCGCTCAGCAAGGGGGCGGGCGACGGGCTGTGCAGTAACAGGTCGAGCACGGCTTCCGGATCAATCGGTTGCGGGCGGAGCGAGGCGTTCATGCGCCCTCCAATCTGGCGTCATGGCTTCGGCTCAGGTGTTCATTGAGTGCCGCTCCCAAGCCCTCGATATAGCTATCGACCGTCCAGACGATTTGCGCGCCGCCCAGTTGCACCGCAACACCCGGGGCCTGCGCTGGATCAGTCTCAAAGCGCGGTGTGGCCTGCGGGAAATGCTGCGCCAATTCGGTGCGAAACGCATCTTGCGCGGCCTCCGGCAGGGACATGTGGCTGGTGATGATCGCCTCGTGGACCTCTCCCGCCGCGTGGGTCAAATCATCCTTCATCGCTGCAAGCTGGGTGCCTATGTGCGCGGCCATCTGCGCCTCAAGGCTGGTTTCGGCCAGATCACGCACCGCTTTGCGCGTCATCTCTAACAAAGCGTGGCCGCCTGCGCGCTGTAGCTTGGTCGCAAACCGATGGGCCTCAACGTCTTGGTGGGCCTGCCACGCGGCGCGTTCTCGGTCGATCCGGTCGTGAGCCTCAGCCAGCAGCGCATCGCGCTCATGTTGGGCTTTATGGCGGGCCGCCTCAGCGATCTGGGCTTGTTCGGATGCCAGCGCAGCGCGCTTTGCCTGGTAGGCGGTCTCTGCGGCAACAGCCTCATCCTTGGCGCGGGTCGCGGCGGTCATCCGCTCTGTGATTTCGGCCTCGCGCGCATCGATCCCGTCTAGGATTGGGCGGTACAAAAACCGCTTGAGCAGCCACACCAAAACAAGAAAATTGGCAATCTGGGCCGCGACTGTGATCCAGTCGATGGACATGATCTCACCCGCCCGCCGTGGTTTGCGCCACCGCAAGGGCCGCGTTCCAGAACGGGTTGGCAAAGATCAAAATCATCGCAACCACAAAGCAATAGATCGCAGTGGACTCGATCATCGCGAGGCTGACAAACAATGTGCGCGTCAGGTCAGAGGCCGCATCGGGTTGCTGAGCAATCGCGCTGAGCGCTTGGGCAGCGGCCCGGCCTTCGCCTAATGCGGGGCCAATCGCCCCAAAGGATACCGTCAACCCGGCGGTGAAAATGGAAATAGCGGCGATGATCGCAAGGTCAGTCATTGCGCGTCCTTTTGTGGTGAGGAAAGAGTTTGCGGCGCCGTCGCGCTGGAAATGTAGACCGTTGCCAAAATCGCAAAGATGTAAGCTTGGATCATGCCCGTCAGCAGGCCCAAAAGGTCCATCACGACCGGAAAGAAAAACGGCGCCACGCTGAGCAGAATGGCCGCGATGACCGCCCCGCTCATGATGTTTCCGTACAGCCGGATCGCGAGCGAAATCCCGCGGGAGGCTTCGGCAATGATATTGAACGGCAGCATCACCGGTGAGGGCCGCAGGTAGCTTTGCAAGTAGCCCCCGACGCCCCGGCGGCTTATGCCAAACAAAGGCACCGCCACCAGCACCGACAGCGCCAAAGCGGTGGTTGTGGAGAGCGATGATGTCGGCGGTCGAAAGCCCGGGATCACGAGCAAAAGGTTGGATCCCGCGACGAATAAAAACAGCGTCCCAACAAACGACAAAAGATGTCGTGAGGGGCTTTGCGCGATCTCGGCAATTTGGTTTTGGATGCCTTGCACGACCACTTCTAATGCCGTGCGCCAGCGGTTCGGCGGCACATCTGGGCGCAAATTTCGGGTGATCAACATCGACGCCCCAGTCAGAACCGCCATGACGATCCACGTGAACAACAGCGTGGCGTTGATGGGTACCCCCCATAGGGTAACCATGATGATTTCATCCGGCGACAGGGTCATGGGGACCCCTCCGCTGGCACGCGGCCACGGGCAAAAGACGTGGCCACCATACGGCTCAGAACAAAGCCCGCACCAAAGCCCGCAAAGCCCCATGGCCCAAGCAGCATCAAAACCAACCAAGCCGCGCCGACGCAGGCCAAGATCCGCACCGTAGCACTGGCCGTCAGGATCGTGAGAGCACGGTCACTGCGCATCGCCGCGCACACGCCAAGCGCGAGGCCCGCAAAGAACACTCCACCGATCAAGACCCCCACCAAAGCGCCCAAGCCCAGAAGGCTCCAATCCACAGATACCACCATCATCTTCCCCCTTCTTTGTTGACCCAAACCGCCGCGATGAATGCGCCGAGGACCACCCCGCCAAGGATCAGCGCAATCGTCCATGAGAACCCCTGTGGGGCCACCCGGTCCAACCACAGGCCTAGGAATGCGCCCCCCACCGTCGGCACCGCGATGGACCATCCGATCATCCCGAATGTGCCGATGCCGCGCAGGGGGCTGGCACTTGGGTGATCGCGCGCAGACTTCATGCGCCGGGCTGATCCGACGATGGCACGGCTGGGTTTGTCGGGGCTGGGTTTGTCAGGACATGGAGTCATGGCTGCGGCCTTTGCAAATCCGCGAACCGACGAACCATATCCGCCTCTAGCCGCGAGAGGGCGGCGCGGGCCTGACGCTCTTCTTCATCCATCTGGACAAAGGTGCGTTCGACGGTTTGTTGCAAGCTGAGCAGATCGTCCCCTAAAACGCCGCGTAGCGCGCTCACGCTGACCTCATGCCCCTTTTTCAACAACACCCCTTCATCGAGGCCAAAAAACCTCTCACCCTCATCAACGGTCTGCACCGTCAAAACCGAAGGCACGAGCGCTGTCACGAAATCCACATGGTTGGGCAATATCCCAAAGGCGCCCGTGGGTGCCACGGCCCGAAGACGCAGGGCACGGCCCTCAAACAAGGTCCGGGTTGGCAAGCGCAGGATCACGTGCATATCGGGGGCCATGCTCATGCCGATGCCTCCTGCACGGCGCGTGCGTCATTCAAGCCGCCGATCATGTAATACGCGCTTTCGGGCAGCGAGAATTTCGTCTGCGTCAGGATGGTTTCGCACCCATCAAGGGTATCGGCGATGGGCACGGACGTACCTGCCATGCCGCTAAACCCTTCGGTTGTGACAAACGGTTGGGTCAAAAATCGCTCTAACCTGCGGGCGCGTTCCACGGTCAGCCGGTCCGCAGAGGACAGTTCCTCTAGGCCCAGCATCGCGATGATGTCGCGCAATTCCTCATACTCAGCCAAGGTACTGCGCACCGCGCGCGCGATGTCGTAATGCCGCTGCCCCACCACCGCTGGGGTCAACATTACAGATGCAGAGGCAAGTGGATCGACCGCCGGATACAAGCCCTCGCTTGCCCGTTTGCGCGACAGAACCACCGACGCCGACAGGTGCGAAAAGATATGCGCCGCCGCCGGATCAGTGAAATCATCCGCCGGGACATAGACCGCTTGGATCGATGTGATCGCGCCGGATTTGGTCGAGGCGATCCGCTCCTGCAAGGCGGCCAGTTCTGTGGCCAATGTCGGCTGATACCCCACCCGCGACGGCATGCGCCCCATCAGGCCCGACACCTCAGAGCCCGCTTGAACGAAGCGAAAGATGTTGTCGATCAACAGCAGGACATCTTGGCCTTTGTCGTCGCGAAAATACTCAGCCATCGTCAGGGCGGTGTTCCCGATCAAAAACCGAACGCCGGGCACCTCATTCATTTGCCCAAAGAGCATGACGGTCTTTTCGCGCACCCCCGCAGACCCCATTTCGCGGTAAAGCTCCTCCGCCTCGCGGGAGCGTTCACCAATGCCGCAAAACAGGCTCACGCCTTTGTGGTGCTGAACGGTGTTGTTGATCAATTCTGTGATCAGAACGGTTTTGCCGACGCCAGCCCCCCCAAACAGCCCCGTCTTGCCCCCGCGTTCAATTGGCGACAGCAGGTCAATTGCCTTGATCCCAGTCTCAAGAAACGCCGCTTGAACCACACGTTCACTCAGCCGAGGAGGCGCTTGGTGGATCGACCGAGTGGTTGTGGCTTCTGGCGCGGGGCGGCCATCAATTGGCGCGCCAAACACGTTCAACATGCGGCCCAAAACCGCCTCACCCACGGGGACCTGGATAGGGCCACCACTGGGGCGCACCCGCATTCCAAGGCCCAGACCGCGCACCGGAGCCATCGCCACTGCACGCACCATTCCCCCGCCGATGAGCGACGCCACTTCCAACGGGACGTCGCCTGCATGCAAAAGGTCATGGATGCGCGGGATACCCCCCTCAAACGCCACATCAACAACCCCGCCCCGAATGGCTGCAATGGTGCCATCGGTGGTCTCTGGCCGATCTGCTTGGACTGTCATGTCCGGCTCGGCTGATGGGCTGTCTGGCATTGTATAACTCTCTGTCAACGAAGCGCCCGTATGCGGGCGAAACGGCTGCGCCGCCTAAGGATCAACCGCCAACCTGACCGAGATTGGCCATGCACGATTGATGCACATCAATGCAGGCATCAGCAGCTGCGATAAATGAAACGCAAACTGCGAACCGTTGCAGATCGTGCAGGTAAGAAAGGGCGCATCATGGCGCATCCCAATGTCGTCTTTGATCAGGCAAACCGCAACGCGTCCCCCAAGGGGCGCGCGCCGCGGATGATCATGGACGCGCCACCTTTGCCCCACTCCCGCACCACGTTGGAGCAAGCCTTGGACAAAGGCCTGAAGGCCGCATTGGCCAAGGTGACAGCCGGGTTATCGCCCATCGCGTTAACCGCCGCCTACACCGATTGGGCGCTGCACCTGTCGGCTGTACCCGGCAAGCGATTAGAGCTGTTGGAAAAAGCCAGCAAAAAGGGGTGGCGGCTGGCCACCTATGCCGCGTTTTGTGCGGCAGCCCCAAACACCCCGAAAACCTGCATCACCCCCCTACCGCAGGACCGAAGGTTCCGCAGCGAGGCTTGGCAGAACTGGCCTTTCAACCTCATCCACCAGTCTTTTCTGCTGAACCAACAATGGTGGCACAACGCCACCACCGGGGTTGAGGGCGTCACCAAACAACACGAAAACGTAGTGGAATTCGCGGCCCGTCAGATGTTGGATGTGGTCTCGCCCTCCAATTTTATCCTCACCAACCCGGATGTTTTGCAGCAAACCATGGGTGAGGGCGGCATGAACCTTGTGCGCGGCTGGCAGAATTGGGTTGAGGATGCGCAACGCCTGAATGCCGGACAAAAGCCCAAAGGCGCCGAGGATTTTGAGGTGGGTCGCAATATGGCCACCGCGCCGGGACATGTGGTCTATCGCAACAGGCTGATGGAGCTGATCCAATACACCCCCACGACCCAGACCGTCCGACCTGAACCTATTTTAATCACACCCGCGTGGATCATGAAATATTACATTCTAGACCTTAGCGAGCAGAACTCTTTGGTTCGGTTCCTGACGGATCAGGGGTTCACGGTTTTCATGATCTCTTGGAAAAATCCCGACGCGGGCGACCGGGACCTAGGGATGGAGGATTATCGCACCTTAGGCATAGAAGCGGCACTCAGGGCCGTGCAGCGGATCACAGACGGGCAAAAAGTCCACGCCATAGGCTATTGTTTGGGCGGTACGCTCCTGGCGATCGCGGCGGCTGCAATGGCACGAGATGGCCGCAATGCATTAAAATCTCTGACGCTTTTGGCCACGCAAATCGACTTTACCGAAGCTGGTGAGTTGCAGTTGTTTATCAATGACAGCCAGCTGACCTTCCTTGAGGATATGATGTGGGATCAAGGCTATTTGGACAGCACCCAGATGACCGGCGCGTTCCAATTTCTGAGGTCCAATGACCTCATCTGGTCCTACATGATCCACCATTATCTGATGGGGGAACGCGCCCAGATGATCGATCTGATGGCATGGAATGCGGATGCCACGCGCATGCCCTACCGCATGCATTCTGAGTACCTGAGGCAGCTCTTTTTGAACAATGATCTGGCTGAGGGGCGGTATAATGTGGGGGATCAACCGGTCACAGTTTCGGACATCCGCGTGCCCGCCTTTGTTGTCGGAACCGAGCGGGACCACGTCGCGCCTTGGCACTCGGTTTACAAGTTTAACTTGCTGTCAGACACCGACGTGACCTTTGTCTTGACGAACGGGGGGCATAACGCAGGCATCGTGTCCGAGCCGGGGCATCCACGGCGTCACTACCGGATCGAGACGCGGGCCGATCATACCCCCTATGCCGACCCCGATCATTGGCGCGATCAGACGGAACCAGTGGAGGGGTCGTGGTGGCCTGCTCTCACCGAATGGCTCGCCGCGCGATCAGCTGCGCCGTGCGCGCCGCCACCGATGGGTGTTGCGGCCCAAGGATATCCGCCCCTATGCGAGGCCCCCGGCACCTATGTGTTTCAACAATAAAGACCGTGCGTTAAGCTGTGGCAGGCAATTGAAATTACGTGTGAATGAACAGTTATGACCGGTGATATTCTGACGCTAAACTGCGGATCTTCCAGCGTGAAATTCGCGGTCTTTGACGCGGGCGCACCAGACGCGCCCGCACAGATCACCGGCAAGATTGCGGGCATAGGCAGGGCGCCAACATTTCAGGCGCGGGACGCGAACGGCCAGTTGCGCACGCCTGATCCGCTGAATGCATTAAACCCGACGGACACCCACGAAGACTTAATCCCACGCCTTCTCGAATGGCTTGTCCAGCAACGCGGCGCACACCCTTTGCGCATGGTCGGCCACCGGGTGGTGCACGGCGGCAAAACCTATACTGAGCCGACGCGCATCACGCCCAACGTTATGGCCGCCCTCGACGCACTTTGCCCGCTTGCGCCGCTGCACCAGCCGCACAATCTGGCTGCGATCCGGGCCGTGGCGGCGTGGCAACCCGACATCCCCCAGATCGCGTGCTTCGACACCGCGTTTCACCAAACCCAAGACCGGATACAGACGCTCTTTGCCCTGCCCCGCGCCTTAGGCGACGAAGGCATCGTTCGCTACGGATTTCACGGGCTGTCCTACGCCTATATCGCCAGCATCTTGCCCCAACACTTGGGCACGCGTGCAGAAGGTCGTGTGATTGTGGCCCACCTTGGCAATGGGGCCAGCATGTGCGCGATGCAGGGTCGCAAAAGTAAGGCCACCACTATGGGTTTCACCGCCCTTGATGGGTTGGTCATGGGGCGGCGCTGCGGCACGCTTGACCCCGGGGTGATCCTGTACCTGATGCAATCCAAGGGCATGAGCGCGGCTGACGTAGAAACGCTCCTCTACCGTAAATCAGGGCTGCTTGGGGTGTCTGGCATTAGCAACAACATGCACGATCTCGAAATCAGCCACGCACCCGAAGCCCAAGAGGCCATCGATCTGTTCGTCAGCCGAGCCGCGCGCACGCTAGCAGGGCTAATCCCCGCAATCGGGAGGCTTGATGCGGTAGTATTCACGGCAGGGATCGGCGAAAACTCTGCGCCTGTTCGGGCCGCGATCTGTGCGCAGCTCAATTGGCTGTGCCTGCACCTAGACCCCAATGCCAACGCCCGCGGAGACGTCAAAATCAGCGCGCCAAACTCGGCCATCGACGTCCTCGTCCTGCCCACGGACGAAGAAGCGGTGATCGCCAACGCCTGCCGCGCGCAATTGGCAATCTAACGCCACACACATTGAGCAATATCAATGCGGCCCGCATTCCACGTGTCATAGACTGGCAACAGAGGGGTCATTTTCGACGTATTGTTCGCGCCGTTGATCACATCCCTGGCCGCAAACCGCACACCAAGGAGTATGAGATGTTAGACCTGAAAAAGACGATCGAAGACATGCAGAAGATCGCCAAAACCACCAATTCCGCTCTTACGGCGATGCCAACAGCTGGCGCGCAAAGCACATATTTCTGGAAGGCGCAGGATACGTTCCTGAGCGAATTTGAAGAGTTCTCCTCTGCTTGGTTCAAGCGCAGACATACCGCCACTCGCACCGCCATTGAGACCAGCAAACGGCTCTCAGAAGAGGCAATGGGCAACCCCACCGCTGCGATGGGCATTTTGGCCGATTGGCAAAAACACTCGATGGAACGGCTGGCCGAAGACACCAAGGACTGCATGGCAATGATGACGCGCTGTGCTGCAGCCGCCGTCACAAATGAGGTCGAAGCCGTCGAGGAAACCGTCGAAGGCGCCAAGCGCGCGACCAAGGCCGCCAAATCGATGCCGGTTTAACCGCACCGCACCCCTCCCATTCTTGCGTACGCACCGACGTGTCCCCATCGGTACGTGCCGCGGGCGTCCAGTCTCTCCCCCCTGGCTGGACGCCCATTAGTTTGGCGGGGTCCTGCGATTTTGGTACGCATCCGCGTCGCCGTATTCACAAAATTCGGGATAATGTCTGTGGGTGCCTTGCATCTTGTCAGCATGTTTGATGGGGCACCAATGCCGCTCGGTCCGGGCGGCGATTTCGCGCGCATAGGCGAGCAAGCCGTTGCCATAGCCGCAATAGACGCAGTTCAGCTTCTCAAGCCCGTTCAAGTAGGCAAGGTGACGGCGATCAAGTGAGATGTAATCGCGACGACGCACCTTTTCGATGCCATAGATCGGAAAACAGATCGCCTGATAAAGTGTCACAAAAACATCCAACAGAACCAAGGGCAGGGTTACCGAATAGATCACCGGCGCGCTCAGCACGACAAGCGGCCGCGCATGGACCAGATAACTGCCCAGCTTGTGGCGGAGCGCCCGATGATGCTTGCGCACATCCCGCTCAAAAATCATGCGGCCATGTTCGATCGTGTAGTTAAGCGCTGCACGGCGGCGGGCAAATTCGTCCTCTAGCTCTTGCTCAACGTCACGTATCCGTTCCACCAAATTAGATACTGTATCACGCATCTTGATCTCCCGGTGTTGCTGTTATCCCCGGCCCGGCTAGTGGTTGAAAGCATCAAAGGCTCGCAAGGCCTCAACCCCATAAACGGCAGACGGACCACCGCCCATCAGAACGGCCACGCCGATCATCTCAGCGACCTCTTGCCTTGTTGCGCCCGCATGTAAAACGGCTTGCGCGTGGTGCGCGATACACCCGTCGCAACGCACCGCAATTGCGATGGCAAAGGCGATCAACTCTTTGGTTTTGACGGTGAGGGTGCCCTCACGAGTGGCTTCCTCGATCAGTTTGCCAAAGGCTGCGGCTGTGTCTGGGATTGTCTCGCTCAGATCGGCGTAGCCCGTGTCGAACCCATCTTTGATGGCGGCATAATCTTTCATCTCAACTCTCCTTTTGCTGGAAATCATCCACTTCAGACGCCCGTTGACCCGCCAAGTCGCCGCAAACGCTTTGCCAGAAAACAGCACCCGAACGCAGACCAGCCGAGCCTGACGCAAAGTCGGTATGAAAAGTCTTGGCCTAACGGGTCTGGATCACGGCAGGCCTTGAGCTGGCTTGGACCACCTTACCACCCGCTCATTCTGCCGATTGACGTGGATCAATCGGTTCCCTAACGGCCCTTGAACAACCCGCCCAGAACACCCCGCACAATGGCCGTCCCTGCCCGCGTGCCGAGCGACCGCGCCATGGATTTTGCGAAGGCTTGCGCCGCAGTGTCCCCGCGCCGTTTTTTCGGCGTGCGAGAGGTTGAGCGCCCGACGCCTGAGCCCGTATACCGCCGCGCAGATCGGAATTCACGCTCGCGCAAGTCTGCGGCGTCCTCTTCGGCTTCGGCGGCTTCCGCCTCAAGGGCGGCGGCTTTGGCGCGGGCTTGTAGGATTTCAAAGGCAGAGTCTCGGTCAATCCGCGTCTCGTATTTTCCCGCCACAGGTGAGGCCGCTATCACTTGCGCGCGCTGCGCCGCCGTTAGGGGCCCAAGCTGGGTCGAGGGTGGCCGGATCAACGTCCGTTCCGCCACGCCAGGAATGCCCTTTCGCTCCAGAAACGAGGTCACAGCCTCGCCCACACCGACCTCTCGGATGGCATCTTCCGTATCAAAGCGCGGGTTTTCACGGTAGTTTTGCGCCGCGCGACGCAGTGCCTGCTGATCCTTGGCCGTAAAGGCCCGTAGCGCGTGTTGCACCCGATTGCCCAATTGACCCAAGATATCCTCGGGCACATCTTCAGGGTTTTGCGTGACGAAATAAACACCGACCCCTTTGGACCGGATCAGCCTTGCGACTTGTTCGACCTTGTCCACCAAGGCTTTGGGCGCGTCATCGAACAGCAAATGTGCCTCATCGAAAAAAAACACCAACTTGGGTTTGTCCGGGTCGCCCACCTCTGGCAGCGTTTCAAACAGCTCCGAGAGGAGCCACAAAAGGAACGTCGCATAGAGGCGCGGTGACTGCATCAACCGCGCCCCTGCCAAGACAGAAATACGGCCCCGCCCGTCCGGATCGCTGCGCAGGATATCGGTGAGCTCCAACGCAGGTTCCCCAAAGAGGAGGTCGCCCCCCTGCCCCTCAAGCACCAAAAGCCGGCGCTGGATCGCGCCAATAGACGCGGTTGAGATGTTGCCGTAGCGGAGCATCAGGTCCTTGCGGCTTTCGCCCACAAACACCAACAAGGCCTGCAGATCCTTCAGGTCCAACAGCGCCATGCCTTCCTCATCAGCCATGCGAAACGCGATGTTCAGCACGCCTTCTTGGGCATCCGTCAGCTCTAGCAAACGGGCGAGCAAAAGCGGGCCCATGTCGGACACGGTGGTGCGGACCGGATGGCCCTCCTCTCCGAACAAATCCCAAAACGTAACAGGCGCGGCCCCATAGGCGTAATCCGCAAATCCGATTGTTTTCGCGCGCGACGTAAAGGCCTCATGCAGTTTGAACTCTTGGGTGCCAGCCCGCGCCAGCCCTGACAAATCGCCCTTAACATCGGACAAAAAGACCGGAACCCCGTTGGCGGAAAAGCTCTCCGCGAGGATTTGCAGCGTCACCGTCTTGCCCGTGCCGGTCGCCCCCGCGATCAACCCATGGCGGTTAGCATATTTCAACAAAAGCCCTTGTGCATCGGCATAATCAGGCCCGCCGCCACCGACAAAAATACTGTCTTGGTCCATTATAATGTCCTTCTCGTCGGGCTTTTGCGCCCTCATCAAAATAATTTGCACCCGTTGGGGTTTTCTTAATCATTGTCTGGCAAAACTCATCTTGTCCATGTGAAACCAATTTGGTGCCACATTGGATTTTTCCTCCCTGTCGACTGGCCGCGCCCCTATGGCGCGGCTTTTTTTTCGCGATATCCTTGGCGCGCACCAACGCACGGATCAAGACGCACGCCTCACGCACTTTTCATACGATTGCCTGTTGACGGTCTGGCAAAGCTGCCCTAGCGTCCGCTTACAACAAGTCGGCCAGTCCGACGGGGAGATAAAAAACGATTGGAAAAGGACCTTCTCACGGGTCCTTTTTCACGTTTCGGAACCACTTTTCCAGTGAAACCAAGCTGTCTTGCCCGTTGCCCCCATCCTCATCCCCCGCAACACAAATTTGCCCCTGACACCGCCTGAACCCCATGCTAGCACGGGCGCAATGAAACAGTCCTGAAGGGAAGAGCATGACCCGTATCGTGACACTCACAGCCTGTTTGGCCACCCTCGCCGTAGGTCCCGTGTTTGCACAAAACACCGATGGTGAGGCTCCAACGGCACCGGAATTGCCCCTTGGCCAAACCGCAACAGCCCAAGCCCCCCAAATTTATGAGCGTGAAACGCACGGTGATTTTTCGGTCCGTTGCGCCCGTGTTCCGGACACAGCCGTTGAGCCATGCCAATTGTTCCAACGTTTGACGGACGCAAATGGCAATCCGACCGCAGACGTGAACTTCTTTGACGTAGCTGGCGATGGGCGGGTGCAGGGCGGCGCGACCGTCGTAACCCCCCTCCAAACTTTGCTGACGTCCCAAGTGACACTGTCCGTGGATGGCGGCGCCGAGCGGCGCTATCCGTTCGCATTCTGTGACACACAGGGCTGCTATTCGCGCATGGGCTTTACCGCGGCTGAAATGGCTGAATTTCGCGCGGGCGCAACCGCCACGATCAGCGTTCGCCCCGCTCTGGCCCCAGAACAACTGGTCGTAATGAATATGTCACTTGCCGGGTTCACTGCGGGCATGCAGGCGATTGAAGTGGCCGAAGGCCAATAATCGGACCTCGGGCACTTTCACCCAGAATGATGCAAAGGCCCCCACGGGGGCCTTTGCCTTTTGATAAACGCTTATGGCGCTTTGCGTAGGGCCAGCACCGCATTCATGCCACCAAAAGCAAATGCGTTGGACAAAACGACCGAAACGTCGGCCTCGCGCGCCTCGTTCGGGACGACGTCCAGCGCGCATTCGGGGTCGGGCTCTTCGTAGTTGATCGTCGGGGCGATGACCCCCTCGCGCAGCGCCATAATGCAGGCCAATAATTCAACGGCCCCCGTGCCCCCGATCAAATGTCCATGCATAGATTTCGTGCTGGAGATCATGACTTTGTCCGCATGTGCGCCCAAGGCCCCTGCGACAGCGGCACATTCCGTTTTGTCGTTGGCCGCTGTGCCTGTGCCATGCGCGTTGATGTAGCCCACTTCTGATGGGTCAATCTGCGCGTCCCGCATGGCCGACACGATGCACCGCTCTGCACTGATTTTGGAGGGCATGACGATATCCGACGCGTCAGAATTCATCGCAACGCCAATGACTTCCGCCAGTATCTCAGCCCCACGCGCCTTGGCGTGGTGATAGTCCTCAAACACGAAAATCCCGGCGCCTTCGCCTTGGACCATCCCGTTACGGTTCGCCGAGAAAGGTCTGCAAGCATCACGAGACATGACGCGCAACCCCTCCCACGCCTTGACGCCGCCAAAGCACAGCATCGATTCTGAGCCACCGGTGACCATCACCTGCGCCATTCCGTGGCGAATGAAGTTAAACGCTTGCCCCATCGCGTGGTTCGACGACGCGCACGCCGTTGCGACCGTGAAACTGGGCCCCTTCAGGTTGTGCTCCATCGAGATGTGCGCCGCGGCCGCGTTGTTCATCAGCTTCGGCACCACAAACGGATGCACGCGGTTTTTGCCCTCTTCGTAGACGGTGCGGTAGTTTTCATCCTGCGTGGTCAGCCCGCCGCCAGATGTGCCTAGGACAACACCGGTGCTGGCCGCCAAGTCACCTGTGAAGGTCAGCCCGGCTTGGCCGATTGCCTCACGCGCAGCGAGGAGCGCAAACTGGGTATACCGATCATAAAGGGAGATTTGCTGCCGGTTAAAATGCGCCTGCGCATCATAGCCCGTGACCTGTCCGCCAATCCGGATGGACAAACGTTCAACGTCGCGGATATCGAGCGCACCAATCCCGCAACGCCCCTCGCGCATCGCTTCCCATGTTTCCGGAACGGACGACCCCAGCGCCGAGATCGTCCCCGCGCCGGTGATGACGACGCGCCTCACGACTGGGCCTTCACCAGGCCTTCGACCGCCGCAACAACTGCCGCCACAGAAGAGATGTCAAAGTCACTTTTCTCTGGCTCATTCGCATTGAACGGCACTTGGATATCAAAGGCTTCTTCGATGGCAAAGATGCTCTCGACCAGACCAAGGCTGTCGATGCCCAAGTCCGCAAGCGAAGCCGTCAGTGATACATCTTCGACCTCAAGCATAGCCTGTTCTGCGATGATCGCGATCACCTGATCCTGAACGTTGTCAGACATGCCTCGCCCCTTCTTCGACCCGTCAGGGGTCATCTACGCATTGCCGGTCAGTTTTGCCACTGTTTTCCGAAGCTCAGCGACCTGTGCGGCAATGCGCGGCAGCCGGCGAATGGCCTTGTAGCTGTCGACATGGCTGTCCATTTTGACCGCCGGATAACCAAGGATGACGCGACCGCTGGGCACATTGGTAAAAATCTTGGAGGCCCCACCCGCAACCACATCATCGCCCACGGTAATGTTGTCGTTCACGCCACATTGCCCAGCCATCACCACACGGTTGCCGATGCGCGAACTGCCCGCCATACCAACCTGCCCACAGATCAGACAATCCTCACCGATCTGGTTGTTGTGTCCAATGTGAACAAGGTTATCGAGCTTGGTGCGATGGCCGATCACCGTGTCCGCAATCGTGCCGCGATCGATGCAGGCATTTGCACCCACCTCAACGTCGTCACCGATCCGAACCGCCCCGAGGGAATGGATACGCGTCCAGCTTTGCGGCTTGATATCCCCCTGATCCCCAAGAGTTTTTCGGCTGCGCTCCACCCCGGATTCTGCTGGTGTTACGAACGAAAATCCGTCCCCGCCAATAACGGCGCCGGGCTGCGCGATGAACCGCGCGCCGATCACGCAACGCGCGCCGATCCGCACGCCTTGGCACAGCAAAGCCTCCGCTCCGATCTGGGCGTCTTCTGCGACGCTGACGTGGCTGGCGATCCGCGCGTTCGCGCCGATTGTGGCCCGCGCCCCGATGTGCACAAACGGCCCGATGGCCGCCCCTGCACCAATCTGAGCCGTAGCATCAATCACCGCAGACGGATGGATGCCCTCCGCGATCTCGGGGCCCGCATCCAAAGCAGTCGTGATCCCAGCCATCGCAACCCGCGCGCGCGGAACAAACACCGCCGCCTCAAGACCTAAGTCCTGCCAATCTGCACCGGGCCAAAGAACCGCTGCCCGCGCCTGTCCCGCTCGGACGTGTTCGCCGTAGGCAGGCGACATCGCAAGCGCCAGATCATCCGGGCCCGCCGAGGCAGGCTCCGCCGCGCGGCTAATCGCAATGGAAGTATCACCCACCGCGTCCGCGCCGAGGGAGGCCGCAATTTCGGCAATAGTATAAGGCATAGCGATCTCCTGACCCGGGGGCGTTTTCGCCCTTCTACCCGCGCCAGACGATCAAGGCCAGCGCCGCGCGCAGGATGGTCGACCCGTCTAGCTAAAGTCGCCGCGCAAACCGACGCCTGCATCCTCAAGCGCCGCCAACACCGCACGGTCCCGGCCGTAAACATCATCGCGAAATTGCACGCGCCCCTCTGGCGTCACCCACGAGGTCCAATACACGATGTGTACGCCAACGGGTTGATCCAAATAGACATATGTTTCTTCCCCCGTATCAAGGGTGGCTTGGAAAAAGCCAACCGGATCACGTTGTTGCGGCGCCAAAAGGTGATGGGCCAATTCAAATGGTCTTTGAACCCGCACGCACCCGTGGGAAAACGCCCGAACGTTGCGCCCAAACAGCGATTTAGATGGCGTATCATGCAAGTAAATGTTCCACCGGTTGGGGAACATGAACTTGACCAAGCCCAGTGCATTTCCCGGCGAAGGCGGTTGTTTGAGGTCAAAAGGAAAGGTCTCAGCATCGAATTCCAGAAAATCGACGCCATCGCGACTGACTTCTGCGCCATTCTGGAACAGTCGTAGGTAGCTCGCGCCACCTTCTTGCAGCACCGGCAGATATTCCTTGGTCGCAATGGAACGCGGCACGTGCCACGTCGGATTGATGACCAGATACTCCATCCGGTCCGAGAATTCGGGCGTGCGGCGGTCCTCATCGTTGGCCCCGACAACGACCACGGTTTCAAAGCTCTGCTCACCATCGTCAATGACACGGGCGTAGAAATCAGCAAGGTTCACAAGGATATGCCGCTTTTCCAAGGGCTTATTCATCCAGCGCTGCCGCTCTAACCCGACAAGGATTTGCCCCAACCGCCCCTCAACCGATACATTCAGCGCCTTGAGCGTGGCCGGGCCGACCGTACTGTCGGGGGTTAACCCATGGTCCAGCTGAAACGCGCGCACGGCTGATGTCAGCGTCGCGTCAAAACTGCGCACAACAGAGCGTTCCATGTACCCCATACGGATCAACCGGTTGCGCAAGGCAATCACAGCGTCTCCGGTGTCGCCGGGCTCTAATTTGCGCGCGCGTACGTCCGGCCCCCAGCCGCCCGCTTCGCGCACGGTCTCAAGTCGCAGTTTTTCGCGTAAAAGGCGCACGTAGGTTGGAGACGGCGGCCATAAGCCCTTGATAAACTGATGTGGGTCCGCACCCGCAAAGCCCGTAAGCGTTTCGAGCGGGTCGCGGCTGGGCTTCTTCAGGACAAGGCCTGGATCAATCTGACGCGGCTCGGTCACGCCACAGGACACATCACTCGCATAGGCGACGAACATCTCGCTCAGCGCGACTTCCAATAAGCCTTGTGCGCGGGGGTTATCCGCCGCCCGAAATGCCGCGCGGACCTCGGCCGCATCATAGCGCGCGCGCGGCAAGCCGTGATCCAGCGCCGTATCAAGCGCCCATAAAAAGGCAGCGCGCCGGTCGCCCGCCGCCGCATCCATCCATAATGGCTCAAAATTACGCGCCCGATAAAATGCAGCCAAAGCCGGCGTTTGCGCGGATTTTTCGGCAATCGCCTGCGTAAAGGCAGACACCAAAGCATTGGCCGGCTGAACAACACTTACGGCCGAGCCAACTGCCATACCCAATGCCGCGCGCCGCGTCACATTCATCGTGCCTGTTTTTCCCGCCATTTTCAGACCTCCTGCCCGCATCGTCGGTGTCGCATCTTTGACTTAACATAGGATAAACGACACAAATCGCATGTCCATTCACGTTATCGCAATGTTCTGCTTTTACACCTGCATCGTGGCCAGAATATGCCACGCCGAAAGCCGCGTTTTGCGCCCCGCTTTGCCACGATTTGGCCCCGTTTTCGGGGCACGGTCTCATCAATGCGCGGAAACTCGCCCAATTATGCGTACTTTTGACGTTTTTGACCCAATGCGGCTTTGAGCTTCATTTCAATCATGTCATAGAGTGCGGGTCACATGGGGATGAGGCGCAAAAATAGCCGGGTTACCGGCATGTAAGCGAGAGACAGAGGCACGGTACGATATGAGCACGGATTTTTCCCGCCGGGGTTTACTCGGGGCATTCGCCGCGACACTGGTGACGGCAGCGCCCACTTACACGCAAGCCGCAGGCTTTTTGCGCGGCAGCGGTGATATTCGACGCTATCGCGCATCTAACCCTCGCACCGGCGAGAAAATCGACATCATCTACTGGATCGACGGCGACTACGTCAAAGACGCCCTCAAAGAGGTGAATTGGTTTATGCGTGATTGGCGTCGCAATGAGGCCATCGCAATCGACAACCGCACAATCGACATTATGGCCGCCGTTCACCGTCTGACCGGCACGACTGAGGCTTACACGCTTTTGTCCGGCTATCGCTCCCCCCAAACGAACAACGGACTTCGGTCAAAATCCCGCGGGGTTGCTCGCAATTCGCTCCACATGAAGGGCCAAGCCGCGGATCTGCGCCTCACCAGCCGCAGTGTTGCGCAGGTTGCAAAGGCCGCGCAATCCTGCCGCGCAGGTGGGGTTGGTCGGTACTACGGATCTAACTTTGTGCACATGGATTGTGGTGATGTCCGGACGTGGCGCGGATAAACGCTGGCCCGTCGGAATGTAATCACGCGCGGCCCTGAAGCCGCGCGTTTTCGTTTCTGGCTCTTAGATCGCGCGAACGCGCTCCAGGATTGCTGCGCTTACATCCACACCGTTTTGCGCGGCACGCTGCATCGCGGACTGGCGGTTCACACCGGGCAACCGTGCACCGGGCTGCGCCGTAATCGCCTGCGTCAACGCAGCCATACGCCCCGCAAATTCCCCACCGCTTGTCGCATCGGGATCAATCAGGACAAAGCATTGGCCGGTGGCCGGTGGCCCACCGACTGGCCCCGAAAACGGGCTCGCGTCTTTGCCCAAAACCGCCCCGCTTAGCGCGGCGGCAAACGTCTCAACGATCAGCCCAAGGCCGACACCTTTATAGCCACCAGCCGGCGCCATCGAACCCTTGAGGCCGACGTTCGGGTCCGTCGTCGGTTGCCCTTCAGCATCCAGCGCCCAACCCTCCGGGATCGGCTTGCCCTCACGCGCGTGCTTCATGACCTCGGATTTTGCGATGGCGCTGGCACTTTGGTCGATCAAAAGGCTTGCGCCCCCGGCACCGTCTGGCGCCCCCAAGGCAATTGGGTTGGTTCCGACAACCGGCGTCGCCCCGCCCGATGGCGCGATGGACGCGGGCGCGTTGGTAAAGCACAAGCCCACCAAGCCGGATTGTGCAATCCTCAGGGCGTGCACGCCAAGAACACCACAGTTATAGCTCTCCCGGATCGACAAAACCGCGATCCCTTGGCTGCGGGCGGCGTCCATGGCTAGCGGCAGACCCGCATCAATAGCCGCATGAGCAAACCCGTTGCCAGCCGAAACAACAACCGCCGCAGGGCGCGGTGTTTCGACCGATGGAACCGCCTCTCCCAGCACTTTGCCACAGCGCAAATGCTCCGCGTAAATCGGGATGTAAGCCAACCCGTGGGAGGCCACGCCCATCGCTTCGGTCACTGCCGTGTCCCGCGCGAGAGGGCGCGCTTGGGCCTCGGATGCACCCGCTCGGCGCAAAGCGTCAAACGACAATGCCTCAATGGCCGCCAGGGACAGGTTTTCGGTCTCACTCATGGTTTATTCCTCGGTAAACTATTTATTATCGGGGGCCTGCGACAATGGTCGTGGCCGATTAGTCTGCGCCCCCGGCCCCGCGTGCACGCGATGCCTCAGTCGCGGGAGCATAAGTTGCGGCAGCAAAACCTTCCAGCCGATTTAGCTGATCGGGGTGCACAAAGGCGCGGGTTGACCGCGCGATGGGCGCACCCGTCGGCGCATCCGCCAGTGGTGTTATCGAAACGCGCGCGGCCCCATCGGTTTCGATCGATCCTGCGCACCAAAGACAGGGTTCAGCCCCACCGCGCACTGTGACCTGCGCAGCGGCATCTGACGTACGCCATTGCACCGAATAGAGCCCCGGCAAATGCGCCACAAACGGCACCAGCAAAACGGCGCCAACGACCGCAGGCAAGTGCAGGCCCTCAGGCGGTATGCGCCCGTGATCCGACAAGGCCGCCCCTGCGTGCAGCACCGATAGGCCCACCACGTCCGCTGGGCTGTGCCCCCCGCCGGGCAAAGGCTTTAGCCCCGCCTCCAAGACGGATAGCAACGCCGCCAATCCGGGCAAACCGCGACTGTTGACCCACGTCACACTCGCGCGCGCTTCCTCTGCGAGGCCCCAATCCATGCCAGCGCCCCGCGCGGCCTTGAACGCCAGCGCCCCCGCCTCCGAGAGCGACATCTCCCGCAAAGTCAGGCTCACGCCCCCTCCCACGGAGCTTGCCAATAGGGCCAGCGACATTCGGATTGCGCAGATAAATCAGGGGGCAAAGGCGCACCGGCGAACATGCAGATCCGCACCCACCGGTCTGAGCGCGGGTCAAACCGCTGCGCCCCAAAGAACGAAAGCTTCGCGCGCAAAAGGTCGATCGGCATCATGTCCGCGGCGATTGTATTGTCTTGGATTTCCCCAAACGGATGCTCCGCGATGATCTGCACCCGCCGCAAAGCGTGTCGCAACGCGGGGTTGGCCAAGGCAAATGCAGCCACCGGCGCGTCCTCGGGCCAAGCGGGCAGCATCGCGTGCAACTTCGCAATGTCGCGTCCGGGTGCCAAAGGTTGCTCATAGTCTTCAACCGGTTCCTCACAGCGCTCGCCCAAGCGCGGCTCAAGCTTCTCGGCAGAGGTGTACCAGACCCGCGCCTGCGCCTCAGCCGCGGCCCAGTCAATCGCAACTGCCCACGGATAGTGATGCGCAATCAGAGCCTTAAGCGCGCCGACAGTCATTTGTCCGTCGATCCTGTGCGCCTCGGTCGGTACGGACATTTCGGCGGCGATTTCTTCTAATTGGGCGGCATAAGGCTCTAGGATCGCGCTGACCAACCACTCTTGCCCCTCAAGCGTTAACGCAGTTTCGGCCCAGTTGATCAGTGCATCCCATGTGGTCACTCCGGCATCCAAGCGGGTGATGATCCGCACCAAATCATCTGCCAACCCCGCGTCGCGCACCTGTTGGCGGGGGTGGTCGGTGCGCCACGTCGCAACCTTTGCTGACATGATCTGCGCCAGTGTCAGGACCAATGCCCACGCCTCTGTGTCTGGAGCATTTTGCGCGCGCACGGACGCCAAGGCGTTCTCTCTCGCGCTGATCCATGCGTTGATCAATTTGGGGTGCGTCATCAAAAACGGCGCCATGCCGAGGCCGGTCGAATTGCCTATCCCGAGGCCCCGGGCGATATCGGGATCAAGGGTCGCAGCTTTGATGCCCTGTGCCGCCGCCTGTGCGCGAGCCATGTGTTGAACCAGTTCCGTCACGGCCCAGCGGATCAAATAGACGGTCAGCATCTCAACCTGAAACGGGGCGGCAACTTCCGCCCGGGTAGAGATCGTGTCGTAGTCCGCCGCCCCAAACTTGCCGGAACCATAGACGGCTGTCGTGCGCATCAAATAGCCCACTTCGGCCAACTCATCCGTGTCAGGCTGCTGCCCACTAGCAAGGGCACTTACCACTTTTTCCCACAACCTGACGGAGCGGTTGGCTCGGCTCAACGTCAGCTCGGTTTCCGAAATCCGGCCCGCCTCTTGAACAGGGACATTTGCCGCAAGCCGCGCCAGATCGGCGGCGTCAGGCACCCCATCAAACAACGTGAACGTCGCATCCCAAGCCGTTGCAATCACACGGTCCGAGCGAAGCTCATCCGGCAAATCATGAAAAAACGCGACCAAAGAATATGTCCGCGCCGCCGTCTGCGCACGCAAAACCGCGTGCCCCACACCCTGCGCATCCACCTGCCAATCGGCAATGGAAAACTGCCAATCATCGCGCACCGCGCGCGCCGTCAGTTGCCGCATGAATGAAAGAGGCGAGGCATGAAAACACCCCATCCGCTCTAGCCGCATCACCTTGCTTGGCGGGCGTAGGCCGGACATCGCACCGGCCAGCGGAGGGGATGCGCGCTTAGCCATCCACCGGTCCAAAGCTGGTCTCGTAGAACCGCGCCCAGTTGCCGCCCATCAGGCCCGCGACCTCGCCTGCGTCAAATCCGGCGGCAGCCAAACCCTCTGCAAGGCCCGGAAAGTCGCGGTTATCGCGGAACCAATCAGGCTGCGGCGGAAAGCCGGGCGCAGATGCAGAGCCTTCACCGTAATCGATTTCCTTGGTCCAGCGCCCCACCCGCATCCATTCCACGATGCTGTCAGGTTGATCTTGACACAGGTCCGACCCAATCCCGAGGCAATGAGCACCGTACTTATCAGCGGTTCGCGCGATCATCTCACAAAAATCCGCCCGCGAACAATCTGTGCCGCCTTTCAGATGGTGCGGATAGAGCGAAAAGCCCAGCATCCCACCATGATCCCCTTTGGGCCCTAAAACCGCGTCCAAAACCGCGTCGGATTTGTTGCGCCGCGCGGCGTGCCACCAGCCGGGGTTGGCGTGTGTGATCGCAATGGGACGGCTTGAATGGTCCGCCGCCTCAATCGTCGAGCGATCGGCAGAGTGGCTCATATCCACCACAAGGCCCACACGGTTCATCTCGGTCACGACCTGACGCCCCATGCGCGTCAGCCCCGTGTCATCCTCTTCATAACACCCGGTCGCGAGCAGCGATTGGTTGTTATAGGTCAGTTGCATAAACCGCAGGCCAAGCTGGTGCAGGATTTCGACTAGGCCGATGTCATCCTCCATCGGGCTAGGGTTTTGCGCCCCAAAAAAGATCGCCGTGCGTCCAGTAGCCTCAGCCGTTTTGAGGTCAGCCGCCGTCCGACCGGGAAAAATCAGCTCAGGAAAGCGTTCGAACCAGCGGTTCCACTGCTCTAGATTCGCAACGGTTTCGCGAAACGTCTCGTGGTAGGCCACTGTCACGTGAACGCCCGTCAGCCCGCCTTGATGCATCTGTTCAAAGACGGTCTGAGACCAGTTGCAGTACTGTAAGTTGTCTATGCGCATAACGCCTCCCGCCTCGCTTGTCCCTCACGCGATGCGATTCCGTCAATTCGTGATCGCATCGCGGGGATGATTTTTGCGCATTTCGGCGCATCTGGCTTATCGAAGTCCGAAAATTGGCCTTATCAAACCGCCCCAAGGTCAAGCACGCTTGACCATGCCCGCGCGGCGTGATCCACCCTTTTTATGATCCGCGCACGCACCGATATCCCGCTTTTTGGCCCCACGGCTCAGGCCGCCTTTTGGATGCTGGGCGCGATTGTGTCGTTCACCTCAATGGCGGTTGCCGGGCGCGCCGTCAGCCATGAGCTTGATACGTTTGAGATTATGCTCTTTCGGTCCATCGTGGGCATTTGCGTCGTTGTCGTAGGGGCACAGCTGTTGGGCACATCCCACACGATTACCCACCGCACGCTGGGCCTGCACACAATCCGTAACATCGGCCATTTCGCGGGCCAAAACCTGTGGTTTTTCGCCATAACGATGGTGCCGTTGATGCAGGTCTTTGCGCTCGAATTCACGTCGCCGCTGTGGGTCGTATTGCTCGCGCCACTCATCTTGGGTGAGCGGATCACTTGGGACCGTCTCGGCGTTGTGTGCCTTGGGCTGATCGGCGTGGCACTCGTCGCTCGCCCGTGGGAGGCCGCGCCGTCATGGGGTTTGGTGGCCGCGGGGCTCGCTGCCATTGGCTTTGCCGTATCGGCCCTGTTCACCCGTAGACTGACCCGCACCGAAAGCGTGACCTGCATTCTGTTTTGGATGACCCTGATGCAGGCGGTCTTTGGCCTGATTTGCGCAGGTTTTGATGGGGATATCGCCCTGCCCTCCGCCACAGTGGCGCCTTGGCTGGTGCTGATCGCGATGGCCGGGCTGCTGGCCCATTTGTGCATGACGCAAGCACTGTCCCGCGCACCCGCCTCTGTGGTGATGCCGTTCGACTTTGTGCGCCTGCCGGTCATCGCCTTTGTTGGCATCTGGCTCTACGCAGAGCCGTTCGATCTATGGGCGCTCTCGGGCGGGGTCATCATCTTCGCAGCCGGCTACATGAACGTCCTGACCGCCGCACGGGGTGAAAAGCGGTTAAGCCAGCCTCGGACCGGATAACCCCTCGCGTTAACCAACTTACACCCTGAGGTTGATGTATATTTGCCACCGTTGTCATACCACAAAGGCGCTAAAGCCCTTTTACGCTGGGTAACGTTTGACGGTTTCAATTTAGCTCAACTAAGAAGCAATGGACCAGAGCGGGGGAGCTCTGCCGCGCCAACTCACGGTGCGCAACTTGGGAGAAAGACAATCATGAAACGTATCGCGCTTGCGGCCCTACTCACGACCGCTACTGCTACTTCTGCCCTCGCGGGCGGCATCGACCGGTCCGGCCAATTCCTAGGGCCACTATTTGAGAAGGGCGGCGAGACAGGCAGCTATTTTCAGTTTGGCATCAGCTCCGTGGAACCCTCTGTTGGTGTGGCGGCTGGGCCTGTCGCGGGTTCCGACCCACTGGACACCTATGTGCCTTGGAGCGCTGCCATCAAGCTGGACGTTACCGACAAGCTCAGCTTCGCCATTATTGGCGATCAACCATTCGGCGCAAATGTGAATTACAACGATGCACCTATTCGCTTAGCAGGGGTGCCGTTTACACCTGGCGCGAACATCACAAGTCAAGGATGGACTGGTGTGTTGCGCTACAAGGTTACAGAGAATTGGAGTGCTCACGGCGGGCTTCGCGCACAAAAAATCGTTGGTAGTGTTAACACGTACAGAGGCACCGACTTTATGCGCCTTGACGCAAACAGTGGATTCGACTTGGGTGGGCTAGTAGGCGTTGCGTACGAACGCCCCGATATCGCTATGCGAGTTGCTCTCACCTATAATTCTGAAATTGATCAGGGTTTGTCGGGGAGCGAAAGCATTGACGACCTAACCGGTGTTAACCCAGCAACATCTGATACAAAGTCTTTTACCGTCACCACTCCTGCTAGCCTTAACCTGGAATTTCAGACCGGTGTTGCAGCCAACACTCTGCTATTTGGGTCAGTTCGTTACGTCGAATGGAAGGGCGTTAATCTAACCACGGACGAGCATGAATATGTTAATTTTGAAGAAAACAGCACGACTTATTCGCTCGGCTTAGGCAGACGATTTAGTGATTCTTGGTCAGGCGCTGTAACACTTGGATTTGAACCCGAAGGCAACTTCATTAGCAACAGCGCTCTGGCTCCGACAACAGGCTCTCAAAGCATTGGTCTTGCCGCGACCTACACTCAAGGCAACACTACTGTAACAACAGGCGTAACTTACGCAAAATTGGGTGAACGTAAATTTGACTTTGGTAGCACCGACATCGACTTCACCGACGGCGAAGCCATCGGTGTCGGTGTGCGCTTGGGTATCAACTTCTAAAGCCCACCCCACCGAAACCATCCCAAACGCCCTGGCCAATCGCTGGGGCGTTTTTTGTTTGTCGCAACTTCCGGGTCGCCTGGGTGCGTCCCGCTTGCTAGAGCGCTGCCATGACATCACAAAAATCCATCTCACCGCGCGCTTGGGCGGAACTGATCCTGCTCTCGGCGATTTGGGGCGGGTCGTTTCTGGCGATCCGTACCGCGTTGGATGAAATCCCCTTTGTCACATCGGTCGCGTATCGCGTGGCCATTGCGGCGGCTGCATTGTGGACCGTGGCACTCATCCGCCGCGCGCCCCTTGGGATCACACGGGCGCATCTGGTTGGATTTCTGGGCATGGGGGTGCTGAACAACGTGATCCCCTTCACGCTGATGGCGTGGGGGCAGTTGCATATTGAAAGCGGCCTGACCTCAATCCTCAACGCGACCACCGCCATTTTCGGCGTTCTCGTGGCCGCGATTTTTCTGGCGGACGAAAGGCTCACTCCACGAAAACTGATCGGCGTGGGCATCGGATTTATGGGTGTTGCGACAGCGATCGGCCTTGGCACCCTGATGCAGTTCGACCTGCGCAGCTTGGCCCAAGTCGCGGTCGTGACGGGCACCTTGTCCTATGCTCTGGCGGGCGTTTGGGCACGGCATTGGTTGGCGGGCCTGTCGCCCTTGGTTGCCGCGGCGGGTATGTTGAGCGGAGCGAGCCTTGTGATGATCCCCGCAGCCCTATTCCTTGACGGCGCCGTGGTCCCACAAAACCCGATCACATGGGCCGCAATCCTCTATTACGCGCTGATCGCAACGGCATTCGCCTATATGCTCTATTTTCGGGTGTTGGGCATGGCGGGCAGCGGCAACCTGATGCTGTGCACGTTGATGGTGCCGCCCGTGGCCATCACGCTTGGTGCATGGATCCGGGACGAAACGCTGGACCCCAACGCCTACGCAGGCTTTGCCGCCCTCGCACTGGGGCTGGTGATCCTTGATGGGCGGGTCATGGCACGCTTGCGCGCCCGCGCCCGCGCGCGTAGCTAGGGGCAGACCAAACGAAAGACCCCGCCATGATCTATGATACCCCCGCCGCTTGGCACCAAAGCCCCAACAAGCGCGTTTTGTTTTTTGGCATGTCGGGGCTGGGAAAAACCCACCTAAGCAACATCTTGCGCCACGCGGATGACGGCTGGTTTCACTATTCGATCGATTACCGCATCGGTACCGCCTACATGGGTGAATTCATCGCCGACAACCTCAAGCGCGAGGCGATGAAGGTTCCGTTTCTGCGGGATCTCCTACGCTCAGACAGCGTGTATATCGGGTCGAACATCACCTTTGAAAACCTCGCGCCGCTGGCCACCTATCTGGGCAAACCGGGTGATCCGGACAAAGGCGGGCTGAGTTACGCGGAATACTGCTACCGACAAGAATTACACCACCGGGCAGAACGCAATGCGCTGCTGGACACGCACCATTTCATTGAGCGCGCGATTGAGCTGTATGGCTTTGACCATTTTGTCTGCGACACGGGCGGGTCGATTTGTGAGGTCGTTGATCCCGATGATCCCAATGACGAAATCCTCGCGCATTTGCATGATCACACCCAGATGATCTGGATTGAGGGCACACCGGATCACACCGAAACGCTGGTCAAGCGGTTCTCTGCCGACCCAAAACCGATGTGCTACCGGCCCGCGTTTTTGGACCAACTCTGGCACGAATATCTGACTGCGCAGGATTGCACGGAGGCCGAGGTCAACCCCGACGCCTTCATCCGCTTTACCTATGCCCGCGCGATTGAGGCGCGTCAGTCCCGCTACGCCGCGATGGCACGCAATTGGGGCCTGACGGTGCAAGCTGCCGACGTGGCGCAGGTCCGCGATGCCAAGGACGTGACCGACCTTGTGGCCGATGCCCTTGGCAAACAGGCCACGCGCGCCTAAATCAACGATCCGATCCAAAAGGATACTTGCTGATATGCCCATCACCCTGCCCCTCGATCTGCCCGCCTTTGACGTTCTCGGCAATGAGGGCGTGTCGGTCATGGACAGCACCGCCGCCACGCGGCAGGACATCCGGCCATTGCAGATCGGCTTGCTGAACCTGATGCCCGAAAAAATTCAGACCGAAACGCAGTTTGCCCGGCTCATCGGGGCCACACCGCTGCAAATCGACCTGACGCTCATCAAGATGACGGAGCATTTTTCCAAAAACACCTCACCCGCCCATATGGAGGCGTTCTACAAGCCGTTTGAGGACGTCAAACTGCACAAATTCGATGGGCTGATCATTACCGGCGCTCCAATTGAGCATTTGCCGTTTGATCAGGTCACCTATTGGGATGAGCTGACCGAGGTGATGGATTGGACCCAGACCAATGTGCACACCACGCTTGGCGTGTGTTGGGGCGGCATGGCGATGATCAACCATTTCCACGGGGTGCAAAAACACCTGCTGGATCACAAGCAGTTTGGCTGTTTCAAGCATCGCAACCTTGCGCCCGCATCGCCTTATTTGCGCGGTTTCTCTGACGAATGCGTGATCCCGGTAAGCCGCTGGACCGAGATGAGGCGCGACGAAATCTATGCCGCGGGTCTGCCGGTTTTGCTGGATAGCGACGATGGTGGCCCGTGTCTGGTTGAGGACGTGGATCACAGATCCCTGTATATTTTCAACCACTTCGAGTATGATAGCGGCACCCTAAAGGGTGAGTATGATCGCGATATCGCCGCGGGCAAACCCATCAACGTGCCACAGAACTATTACCCCGGTGATGACCCCACCAAAGAGCCGCTCAACCGCTGGCGATCCCACGCGCACCTCCTATATGGAAACTGGGTGAACCAAATTTATCAAACCACACCCTACGATATGGAGATGATTGGAGGGTAGCGGCCTGCGCAAAGCGGTAAAAATCGGAGCAGTGGCCGGGCTTTTGGCTGGGTGCGGAGCAATCGTGGATCAAACCTTTGACAGCCGCATGATGCGCGTTGTGGCAGACTATCCGCCCGAGGGGCAGATATTGGATGTGGGCGGCGTGCCCGTGCACGCGGTGGTGCGGGGCACGGGTCCAGACGTGGTTTTGATCCACGGGGCGTCGGGCAACACCCGCGATTTTACCTTTGATCTGGTCGACCGGTTGGCAGACACCTACCGCGTGATTGTCATGGACCGCCCCGGCCTTGGCTACACCGGCCACACACGGGCACACTACGCACAGATCACCGCAACCACCTCTGACACACCGGCGGAGCAGGCAGAGCTGTTGTCTGCTGCCGCGCGGCAGTTAGGGGCCGATGCGCCCCTTGTCGTTGGGCAAAGCTATGGCGGCGCGGTTGCATTGGCGTGGGCCTTGGACCAACCGCTGTCGGGATTGGTGACCTTGGCGGCGGTGTCCAACGTTTGGCCCGGACCGCTGGACGCGATCTACCGCATCAACGGCTCACGGCTTGGAGCGTTGACGACGGTGCCCCTGATTTCGGCCTTCGCACCCCGCACCCGCGTGGATGCAGCGGTTGAGGCCATTTTTGCCCCCAATCCTGTTCCCCCTGGCTACACCGAAGCCATCGGCGCGCCCCTCTCCCTGCGTCCGATATCGCTGCGGGCGAATGCGCGGCAGATCAACACGCTCAAACCGATCATCGCAACGATGGTGCCCCGTTACGGACAGATCACGGTGCCGACCGAAATCCTACACGGCGATGCAGACACGATTGTACCGCTTGATATCCACTCGGCCCGATTGGTGGATCAAATCCCAGACGCGCACCTGACCGTGCTGCCCGGTATCGGCCACATGCCCCATCACGCCGCCCCCGAAGCAGTGGTGAATGCGATTGGGCGTGCCGCCACCCGCGCCGGATTGCGTTAACCGCGCGAGGCGCCCATAAAGGGCAAAGTAAAGGGACTTCACATGACCGACCCCGCCACCCTGCCCTTCGACGGTGCGATCAGTGCGTTTTTCGAAAAAAACGCGCCCAAGCCAGTGCGCGAAGCGATCCGCAACGCTGGCCGCAAGGACATCCTTGCCGCCGATTGGCCCTATAAATCGCGCCTAAACCGCGCGGGGTATGATGCACAGATGCAGCATCTGCAGATCCAATTGGTCCGTGCGCAAGCCGCGATCAAAGCCGAAGGCAAGCGCGTCGTCGTGATCTTTGAGGGTCGCGATGCGGCGGGCAAAGGCGGCACGATCAAACGGGTCCGCCAAAACCTCAATCCACGCGTCGTGCGTACCGTAGCCTTGTCAAAACCAACCGAGGCCGAGGCCGGCCAGTGGTATTTTCAACGCTATATCCAACATCTGCCCACGGCAGGTGAGATGGTGCTGTTCGATCGGTCTTGGTACAATCGCGCGGTGGTCGAACATGTGTTCGGTTTCTGCACACCTGAACAACGGGCCCACTTCTTTGCACAAGTGCAGGGTTTTGAGGACACGTTGGTTGAGGATGGTGTGACGGTCGTCAAGCTATGGCTCAACGTCTCTCAGCCGGAACAGCTGCGCCGGTTTTTGGCGCGCGAAAGCGATCCGCTCAAGCAATGGAAGCTGTCGCGGATCGACGTAGAGGGGCTGCATCGCTGGGATGCCCACACCGATGCAATCTCAGAAACCTTTGCCCGCCCGCACTCCGCAAGCTCGCCGTGGACCGTCATCCGGTCCGATGACAAACGGCGCGCGCGCCTCAACGCGCTTCGCGCAATCCTGCTGCAATTGGAATATCCCGGCAAAGACCTGTTACCACTAGACCCGCACATCGCGGGCGGACCAGAGGTATGGCACCCCGGTGGCTAAGCGCGGATATCACCACGGCAACCTGCGCCAAGCTCTTGTGGATGGCGCGCTTGAGCTGATCGAGGAGAAAGGCCCCACAGGCTTTACCCTGTCGGAAGCCGCCAAGCGCGCAGGCGTTACACCCGCCGCCGTTTACCGTCACTTTGAAGGGCGCGAAGACCTAATCGCCGAATGCGCCTTTCAGGGGCACATGATCTTTGGCGACCTGATGGAATACGCCTATTCCACCGGCGGCCCTTCTGCACTGTCCGCGTTTGAGGCGACGGGCCGTGCCTATCTGGCATTTGCGCGGAAATACCCCGGCCACTACATGGCGATGTTCGAAAGCGGTGTATCCTTGCACGCCTCCGCAGAACTCGCATCCGCGGTCAAACGCTCCAAGGCTGTCTTGGAAACAGCGGCAGCCGCGCTGTCCGAAAACATACCGGTTGAAAAACGCCCCCCCGCCGCGATGTTTTCTGCGCACATCTGGGCGATGAGCCATGGCGTTGTCGAACTGTTTGCGCGCGGCACACCGGGCGCAAATACACCGTTCCCGCCCGAGGATCTGCTAGAGACAGGCATCGGAATTTACCTACGCGGACTAGGATTGGTCGCGCCCGACGCGTGACGTCGAAAAAGTCTTCTCGAAGACTTTTCGGCCCCGAAAACTCTTTTGGAAGAGTTTTCTACCGGCCCTCGTAGCGCGCAGGACGCTTTTCCAAGAACGCCAAAACGCCTTCCTTAAAATCACGCGTGCGTCCGCATTCCCCCTGAAGCCGTGCTTCGACCTGAAGCTGCTCAGACAACGTATGATCATAGCTTCCACGCAGTGCCTTTTTCACATTTGCATAGGCCGCTGTCGGCCCATTCGCCAAATGCGCCGCACGCGCGCGCCAATGACTGTCAAAGGTTTCATCGGGAACAGCTTCCCAAATCATCCCCCAATCGCTCGCATCACGGGCCGAAATCGGCTCTGCGAACAAAGCGGCGCCCATTGCTTTGGCAGCCCCCATCTGACGTGGCAACCAATAGGTCCCCCCCGCATCTGGGATCAAACCGATCCGAGTAAACGCCTGAAGGAACACCGCCGATTCCGTTGCAATGACGACATCCGCAGCCAGTGCCAAGTTCGCCCCGGCCCCCGCTGCTGCTCCATTTACGGCGGAAATCGTTGGGATTTTGCACTCGTATATCGCCATCAGCATCGGCTCATATTCGTCGCGCAAGGTCCGCTCAAGGTTCAGGTTCGCGGCCGACCCTTTGTCGCCTAGGTCTTGGCCAGAGCAAAACGCACGACCCGCCCCGGTCAGAACCAGAACCCGCGCCTCTGCCTCTGCGGCGCGCACGGCATGTGTGATCTCAGCCCGCATTTGCGTGTTGAGCGCGTTCATCACATCAGCGCGGCGTAGTTCAAGAACGGCCACTCCATCCGTGATCGTCAGATCAATGGTTTCGTATTGCATGATGCCTCCCAGATTTTTCATGAGGTTGACTGCTTCGCATTAGCTAGGAAAGCGAAACCTTGCGTCAGTCCTTGAGCAGGGCCTTGAGCCTGTCTTCCTCAGCCTCAGACAGCCCAGATACAGCGGCTTCCTTGGCGTTTTGACGGCCCCGGAGGTATCCAATCGCGACTGCTAGCGCGAGGAGAAAAACAGCAGGCCCTGCGTACCACAGCACGAAATTCGAGCCCGTCTTTTGCGGGGTTAGCAGCACGAATTCACCGTAGCGGTCCACAAGGTAATCGATCACGTCCTGATCGCTGTCGCCCGCGACAAGGCGCTCACGCACCAGTACCCGCAGGTCACGGGCCAATTCCGCGTTGCTCTCGTCGATGCTTTCGTTGCGACACACAAGGCACCGAATGTTTGCCGACAAATCGCGCGCACGCTCCTCAAGAACTGGGTCATCAAGGATTTCGTCCGGTTGGACGGCAAAAACTGGCCCCGATATCAGCAGGGCCAGTGTCAGAATTAGAGCTCGGATCATTCGGCAGGCACCCCTTGGGCTGCGACCTCACGACGGCGGCGTGCGCCAGCAGCCACGCGATACCGACGGTCCGACAGCGACAAGACACCGCCGAGCGACATGATAATCGCGCCCCCCCAAATCCAGTTCGCAAAGGGTTTGATGTAGACGCGCACAGCCCATCCACCGCCCTGCTGTGGATCACCGATCACAGCATAAACATCACGCCAAAAACCGTTGTCGATCCCGGCCTCAGTGGTCGGCATCGCCGCCACTGGATAAATGCGCTTTTCAGGGAATAGCACGCCGATATCGCGACCATCCTCATACACATGCATCCGTGCCATCGTGCTGAGGTAGTTCGGACCCTCGACCCGGGACACATCCTCAAGCACAACCTCATATTTGCCAACAGTCAGGCTCTCACCGACTTGGAGGACCCGGATATCTTCCTGCTCCCACGCCATCAGGGCAGCAACACCAAAGATCGTGATCCCGAAACCCGCGTGCGCGACGGCCTTGCCCCAGTCTGCACGCGGCAACCGAACCACACGACCAAATCGCTGCGAGAGAGAGCCCTTTTGCCCCGTCCGCAAATATAGATCCACACCGGCACCAACGACCAGCCAAACGCCTAGTCCCGCACCTAGCGGGCCACCAGCGGACCGCCCGGTCTGCATCGCCCAAACCAGTGCCCCCATGAACACGGCCAAAGCCAACGCATACCACAACGGCTTCATCGCACGCGCGGCATCCGCACGCTTCCACGGCAACACCGCGCCAAGGGGCAATAGTGCCGCCAAACCTATGACAAAAGGCGTAAAGGCTGCGTTAAAGAAGGGTGGCCCGACTGACAGCTTCCGGTCAAACGCCATCTCCGCGATCAGCGGCCACATCGTTCCGATGAACACCACAAAGCACGACACCGCGAGCAGTACGTTATTGAACACCAACGCGCTTTCACGGCTCACGGTTGAGAACACGCCCTTGGCTTCCATCGCGCCGCCACGAATGGCGAACAACAACAGCGCGCCGCCTGTGAAAAACACCAAAATCCCGAGGATATACACGCCACGCTCGGGGTCATTCGCAAAGGCATGGACGCTTGTCAAAACGCCCGAGCGCACAATAAACGTCCCGATCAGCGAAAACCCAAACGCCAAGATCGCAAGCAGAATCGTCCATGATTTCAGCGCCTCACGCTTCTCCACGACGATCGCAGAGTGCAACAGGGCCGCCGCAATCAACCACGGCATGAACGACGCGTTCTCAACCGGGTCCCAGAACCAAAAGCCGCCCCAGCCAAGCTCATAATAAGCCCACCAAGAGCCTAGCGCGATGCCGATGGTCAAAAACAGCCAAGCCGCCAAGGTCCACGGCCGAACCCAACGTCCCCACGCGGCGTCGACGCGCCCCTCCAACAGGGCCGCCACAGCAAACGAATACGCCATGCTCAGACCAACGTAGCCAAGGTACAAAAACGGTGGGTGGAACGCCAAACCGGGGTCCTGCAACAACGGGTTCAAATCTTCGCCATTGAACGGCGGGAATTCGAGGCGCAAAAACGGGTTAGACGTGAATAGAATGAACGCCAAGAAGGCGACGGAAATAGAGCCCTGAACCCCCAAAACCCGCGCGCGCAATGTCGGCGGCAACTGGTTTCCGAACCAAGCCGCGGTCGCTCCAAACAGCGCGAGGATAACGACCCACAACAGCAACGACCCTTCGTGGTTCCCCCAAACACCGCTGATTTTATACAGCATCGGCTTGTCGGTATGTGAGTTCATCACAACCAATTGCAGCGAAAAGTCGGAAGTCACAAAGGCGTACGTCAGCGCGCCAAAACTAAACAAAACCAACCAGAATTGCAGGCTTGCCGCCGGGCGCCCAAGCGCCATCCAATCCGACCAGCCTTTGTGGGCCCCAACAAGGGGCACCACGGTTTGTGCGATGGCGACTGCAAAAGCCGCGATAAGGGCGAAGTGTCCGAGTTCTACGATCATGCCCAAATACTAGGCTGTGAAAAGGGCCGCGGCAACAGCCCTAATGCCCCTTTAACAGCGATCTCGGGATTTACTCCTGACCTGCCTGCCACGCGCTCAACGCGGGGTTCGCCTCAACCTCTGGATCAACCTTCTTAGCTTCTGTTTTTGATGACTTTTTGGAATTCCGCCAAGCCGAAATAACGGTTTCGTGAGCAGCCACTCCCGCACGCAAAGGATTGCGGAAATAGTGCATTTCACGGGCTCCAAAATAGAAGGAAACTATCGCCCCCAAAAGCCACCACAATGGATCGGGGATATACGCCAAACCCGCCATCCGCTGCGCGAAGGCAATCGGGTCCATCATCGCATAGACAAACAACCCCAAAGTGCCCAACGCCAACAAAGGCCGCGGCAATCGGTTGAGCCCGTTTACAAAGCGATCAAACCAATCGTCCCGGATCGTTTTCATCTCGGTTTCAAGCTGGGATAACGCCGATTGCTGCGCCTCGTGGTTTAACTCCATCTTACGCGTGGCATTCGGTGTAAACACCTCTGCAACCCCCTGCGCGGTCGACCCCAATGCCGTTACCGCCTCTGAGCCTCCAAAAATTTTGCCAATTAAGCTCATACCCAGCCCTCCTTTGTTCCCAAAATACTCATAAAATGCTCACCACCCCGCGACACGCTTGGCATGCTCTTGCGGGCTTAGATGATACCGGACTGAGATGAATTCCTCCGCCCGCCGGATCCAACCGCCCTTACCGCCATCGCGCCTGCGCGCAAACTTGCGGCTGGCGGGGCGACGATCCGCAATCCGGTAATAATAATTGCGCCGTGCGATCCCGTAGGCGTCGCCCAAATGATCCCCACCTTCGCGCACTGCCATATGGCTGACGCGGATCGTTTGCGGCCCGATCACACCATCAAGCGACAGGTCATACCCCATATCCCTCAGCAATCGCTGCAAAATCCGCACGGCATTGCTGCCCGCATTAACGTACATGTCAAAGACTGTGGCGTGTAAGACGCGCGGTAAATCGGCGATACGGGGCCGATCAAAGTAGTGTTGAATGAAAATCTCAATCGCCTGTTCTTGGCTCAGGCGCCGCACATCCGCGGGATCGATCTCACCGTCCCCGTTCAGGTCCAACCCGAGCCGTCGCATGGTGTGAATCGTCACACCATGGTTCGTGGCGCCACCCGGATCATCGGGATCGTTCACATAACCGCCTTCGCGGCGAATGATATCTTCTGCAAGTGCGCGCACCGACTGCATGGTGCTGACCCTCCATACTCGGTTGCGAATGGAGGGACGAAACGGTTGAGCGGGTTAACAGTTGGTTAACCGCACGCCGACTAAAATCAGAGGCAACAGCTTAGGAGTTGCTTTCAGAACCGGGCTCAACGTAAACGCCCTGCTCTTTGAGCGCATCTACAACCTCGGCTGGCATATACTGTTCATCATGACGCGCAAGGATTTCAGTGGCTTGGAACACGCCGTTCACGTAGGTACCTGTACCAACCATACCTTCACCCTCGCCGAATAGGTCCGGCAAAACACCAGTGTAAGCTACTTTGACCGACGCATTCGTATCGGTCACGGAGAACGTAATCGTTTTTCCCTGCCCGCGCACCAGAGTGCCTTCCTCAACCAAACCGCCGATTCGGAACACTTCGTTGGGCGGTGGCGGCGCTTCTGTCACCTCCGAGGGGGAGCGGAAGAAGTTGATCCCATCGCGCATCGCGTAGCCGATCAACGCGGTCGCCCCGATCAAAGCCACAGTCAAAATTGCAACCACCTGAATCCGACGTTGTTTTTTCAGCCCACGCATCGTCTACGCCTTCTCAAAAATCATCTGTTCACGCAGAAACTGCGTGGCCCGTTGCGATACCCGGTCGGGGTCCCCGGTCGTCAGCATCACGCCCGCCCGTCCCTGGCCCACCATCTCCGGCTTACGCTCAAGATAATCGGCCAAGCTTTCGGCGACAATGTCCGCTTGACTGAAAACCTTAACGTCCGCGCCCAAGGCATCCTGAAAGATATGTTCCATCAACGGGTAATGCGTGCACCCCAAAATCGCGGCTTGGGGGTTGGGCATTTTGCGTTTCAGCGCGTCAACATGGCTGCGCACAAGAGCCTCGGCCAAGATCATATCACCATCTTCAATCGCATCCACGACACCGCCGCAGGCCTGCGCCTCAACATCGACGCCCACGGCCCGAAACGCCAGCTCGCGCTGAAACGCGCGGCTCGCAACGGTGGCGGGCGTGGCAAACAACGCGACCTGTTTGACGTTGACCTCCCGCGGGGGGGAATTGTCGCCCCAACCACGCTCTGTCATGGCTTCGATGAGTGGAACAAACACCCCCAAGACGCGCTTGCCTTCTGGCACGCCAGCCTCTTGCATCCGCCGCAATGCCGCAGCGGATGCGGTGTTGCAGGCCAAAATCACCAGATTGCAGCCATCATCCCAAAGCCGCTCAACCGCAGCCTTCGTAAGTTGATGCACATCATCCGCATCGCGCACGCCGTAGGGTGCGTGGGCGCTGTCGCCAAAATAGGTTAATGGCACATCGGGCAAGCGGTTGCGCACAGCGCTCCATACCGTTAGCCCGCCTAGCCCGCTGTCAAAAATCCCAATGCTCATCCGTGCCCGTTCTTTTGCCCTGATTTGGGCTTATGTACTTCTGTGAATTCGAACCCGTAGTGCGATGTATCAATCGGACGGGATGACAATTTGTAAGTCTCAGCGCGCAAAAAGTCCATCATTCCGCGCGGATCGCGCAGGTACGGATTTAGGGCATCCCGGGTGAGCGGCTGCCCCACCGCCAAGCGCACCGGCGCATCAACGCGCGATTTAAACTCTTTGATCAACAACGCCATGCGAAGCGTTGTGTGTAGATGGGACGCCAATTGAAACAGCCGAGAGTTGGCCCCATCGAAATAGATGGGCACCACATGGGCGTCAGATTTCGCAATCATCTTGGCGGTGAAGCTGCGCCAGCTGGGGTCTAATGGACGACCAAACGGCTTGTTGGCGGTGCTGACCGTACCCCCCGGAAACACGCCGATCGCGCCACCGTCTGAGAGGTACTTGAGAGCCGTGCGGCGCGTTTCGAGGTTCAGCGCGACACCGGCTTTCGTCTCATCGAACGAGACCGGCAAGATGACTTCGTTCAGCTCTTCGGCCTTGCGAAACACACGGTTGGCCAGGATACGGAAATCACCGCGCACAACGCTCAGAATGTGCCCCATCATCAGGCCATCCAAAATACCGTAGGGGTGGTTGGCCACCACGACCAGCGGCCCTTCGCGCGGGATATTATCAAGGGACCCTGCCAGCAGTTCGAGGGTCAGGCCGTAGCGCTCGACCATCACCTCCCAAAAGTCGCGCCCTGCGCCGACTTCTCGCTCATACCCATCGGCCCGTTTGATAAGCCGCAGACGCCCGGTCGCGTTCTCCAACGAGCGAATGAACGCCTGTCCCGGACGGGTCTGCGCCGAAAAAGAATAGGAAATGTCACGCGCGACGTGTTTGGACGATGACTGCACGGTGTTATCTCCTCTCCGGGCGGTGGCTCATTTATACATGCCCGAAAGAATACGCTAGGTTCGTTAACAATCCTGTGACACCAAACCACCCTCGGGTTTTTTCTGGTGGCCATCAGGCAGCCAAATCAAATGTCAGACATTTCAATCCACGGCACCAAACGCCATCAATGCTGCCGGATCCCAAACCACGCGCGCCGCATCGCCCCGCGCTAAAACCGGCCGCCCCGGTAAGTTCCGCATTGAGACCGTTACCGGCCGCGGCGCCCCCGCTAGGCGAACCTCATACATGGTCATATCGCCGTAGTAGGCAAGGTCCTCAACCGTGCCTTGGGCAACGCGGCTCGCGGGCTCAGCCGCCATATCATCGAACAAAATGGTCATGCTTTCGGGACGCAAGCCAACGCGCACATCCCCCTCGGCGCCGATGATCTGGTCTGGCGACAGCGTCACGTGGCCAAGCCCCGCCACTTCAAGAGTATCTGCGCGCCGGTTACCCGGCAAAAACGTCATAACGCCAATAAATTCCGCGACTTGTCTATTTGCGGGCCGGGTATACAGCTGCTGCGGTGGGTCCAACTGCGCGATTTTTCCATCAAACATCACAGCGATGCGGTCGGACATGATCAGGGCTTCTTCTTGATCATGCGTGACAAGGATAAACGTGATGCCTACCTGACGCTGCAATCGGCGCAGCTCGGACTGCATCTGCTCACGCATCTTTTTGTCCAGCGCGCTCAGAGGCTCATCTAGCAGCAAAACCTTGGGCTTTAGGATCAAGGCACGCGCCAAGGCCACACGCTGACGCTGCCCCCCGGACAATGCATGAGCCGCCCGCGCACCAAACCCGCTTAGTCCAACCATCTCAAGGGCTTCACCAACGGCTGCCGCTTTCTCAGCGCCCGAAAGAGATGATTTCCGCAGCCCGAAACCGACGTTTTCCGCGACGCTCATATGGGGAAAAATCGCGTAGGACTGGAACACCATGTTGGTGGGGCGCTGGTTCGCCGGGACCCCAATCATTGATGCACCGCCAATGCGCACCTGCCCCGATGATACGTCCTCAAACCCCGCAATCGTCCGCAACAACGTGGTTTTCCCGCACCCTGACGGCCCCAGAAGTGAGAAAAACTCACCCTGTCCCACTTCAAGGTTAATGTCGCGTAGCGCGTGGTAGTCACCGTAGTGCTTGTGCACATTTTCGATGGAAATCAGGCTCATAGAAAGCCCCCTTTGTCTTTGACGCCCGCCCGGCGCAGGCCTCGGCGGCGACTAATTTCGGCCAGTGTCAGCAGCAACACCGACAGCACGACGAGGATCGTTCCGAGCGCCATCACCACCGGGATCAGCCGCGGAAACCGCAGCATCGACCAGATATACACCGGCAAAGTCGGCTCAGATCCACTCAGAAAAAACGCAATAATGAACTCATCCAATGAGATCGTGAAAGAGATCAGAAGTGCCGCAATGATACCCGGCATGATCAACGGCAACGTGATGAGGCGAAAGGTTGAAAACCGGCTTTCACCTAAATCAACCGCGGCTTCCTCTAGGCTTGGATCAAGGTTTTGGAAACTTGCGTTAAGGATTGCGGTCGCAAAAGGCGTGCAGATTAACACATGTGCCGCAATGATCGTGCCCATCGACAAATCCCACCCCATGATCTGCACCACCACAACCAAGAGCGAGACAGCCACAATAATCTCGGGCAACACGAGCGGCACCATGATCAACCCCAGCGCCGCGGCCTTACCAGGAAAGCGGTAGCGTACACCGGCGCGCGCCGCCGCAACGCCCAATGCCGTGGAAATCACCGCCGTCACGGCCGCAATGATCAGTGAATTGACCACCGCTTCGTGCAACGCCTTTGTCACCGCCAATTCCGCAAACCAGTGCAGCGTGAACCCATCCAAAGGGAACGCGATCACCGTCCCGGAATTGAACGCAAAGACCGGAAGAAGCAGGATCGGCGCGTATAAAAACAGCAAAAAAGCAATGACATAGGCCCGAAGCATCACAGGGCCCTCCGCCACGTCGTGCGCATTATTTGCTCCAGCCCAATCATCGTCCGCCCCCACGCATCCACTTGCGTGTTGCGGCCAACAATATCAACGCCATCACCGTGACCGTCGTCATCGCGATCACAGCCAAGGCAGCCCCCATCGGCGCGTTATTCAACCGCAAAAACTGTGTCTGGATCATGTTCGCGATCATCAATCCGTTTGGCCCACCGACTAGGCGCGGCGTTACGTAGTCACCCACCGTCGGGATGAACACGATCAACGTCGCCGCAACCACGCCGGGCATCGCGAGCGGCAGCGTCACACGCACAAACGTCATAACCGCGTTTTCGCCCAAATCACGCGCGGCCTCGAGCAGGGAACGGTCTATTTTTTCAAGAGCCACGAAGATCGGCAGGATCGCGAACGGCGCAAAGGCATGTGCCAATGTGATGACCACAGCGTTTGCGTTATAGAGAATAAAAGTCAATGGCTCATCAATGAAACCAATGCCTTGCAAGGAGGTATTGAGAACCCCGTTGAACCCAAGGATCACTTTCCACAGGAAAATACGCAGCAGATAGCTGGTCCAGAATGGGATGGTGATCAAAAACAACCATAGCGATTTCCGCTCAGGCGCGACGTGGAAACTGACGAAATATGCGACGGGAAAAGCCAACACCACCGTCACCAAAGTCACGGCCCCCGCAATCCTGATGGAACGGCTCAATAGCTCGGCATACAGCGGCTCACTGAAGGCTTCCCGATAGTTTTTGAGCGTCATCGTGGTGTCGAGCGTCAGAAAATCTTGGCTCCAGAAACTGAAGACAAAGATCGCGGTCAAAGGCGCCGCCATAAGCAAGATCGTGTAAAGGAGCGGCACTGACACCAGTACCCAACCCCGTTTTGCCTCTTGGTTCACCCGCGCCCCCGATTAGACTTGGTCGATCAAATCCTATTCCCGCATCCTGCGCAACGATCATATCGACGAAAAAAGGCCACGCGCTGAGCGTGGCCTTTTTAATTCGTATTTCCAAAAGCTTAACGCTTGGAGAACTGGAAGCTCCGGCGCGCCTTGCGCTTACCGTATTTCTTCCGCTCCACCACACGGCTATCGCGTGTGAGGAAACCAGCCGCTTTGAGCGCGCCCCGCAGGGAGGGTTCGTACAGCTGAAGAGCCTTGGAAATGCCGTGCTTAACCGCACCAGCTTGACCGGACAGACCGCCGCCTTTGACAGTCGCCATAACGTCGAACTGGTCTTCGCGATCCGTGATCTGGAACGGCTGGCGCAGAATCATCTGCAGCACAGGGCGTGCGAAGTACGTGTTCAGTTCACGACCGTTAACAGTGACTTTACCGGAACCTGGTTTAATCCAGACGCGGGCAACCGCATCTTTACGTTTACCAGTAGCGTAGGAGCGACCCAGCTCGTCACGGACGGGCTCACGGGGGGCCGAAGTGTCCAGCAGCGTTGTCTCGTCGCCCGAGGGGACGCCGGTGGCCGCAGCCAGATCTTCGAGAGTGTTGATTTGATCAGCCATCGGTATCAGCTCCGGGTGTTTTTCTTGTTCATGGCGGCCACGTCCAGAACGTCTGGTGCCTGGGCCTCATGGGGGTGCTCACCGCCTGCATATACACGCAGGTTGGTCATCAGCTGGCGCGACAGTTTGTTGCCGGGCAACATCCGCTTGACAGCTTGGGTCACAACCCGCTCGGGGTGCTTGCCGTCCAGGATCTCTTGCGTCGTGCGCGATTTGATCCCACCGGGGTGGCCCGTGTGCCAGTAGTGTGGCTTTTCACGTTTCTTACCGGTGATCTGGATTTTATCGGCGTTAACAACGATAACGTTGTCGCCCATATCCATGTGCGGTGTGAACGCAGCTTTGTGTTTACCACGCAGGCGCATGGCGATGATGGAGGCCAGGCGGCCCAGCACGATACCCTCGGCGTCGATCAAGATCCACTTCTTGTCGATATCACCTGGGGTCATGGAATAGGTTTTCATATCTCTAACCCTACAAACGTTAAGGCGCACCAAACTGGCACGCCTGAAGATGCGCTGGGTATATACCCTTTTCACCCATCGTCAAGCGCCACCTCCAGCCCCAAACGCAGCAAAAACAATGATTTGCATGTGGGGTTTCATTTTACCCCATCTTTTTTCGGTGGAATTGCATAGGTCAGCGATGCCCGCGCAACGATCGGCCCAGCTTCACCCGATCGTAGCAACACGTCGCCCACGGCCAGCGTCCGTCCCAGCTTTAGCACCCGCGCCTCTGCCACAATCGGCACGCTTGCCGCGGGTTTGCGCATAAAATCGATGCTGCAATTGGTTGTAACGGCCAATGCCACCGGCCCAATCTGTGCAAGCACCGCAAGATACATCGCGACATCCGCCAGCCCAAACATAGAAGGACCCGAAACAGTCCCCCCAGGGCGCAAGTGCCGCGCCCCCGTGTTCAATTGCACCGTGATACTATCCGCCTCTACATCCAGGATCGTAAATTCGCCCGAAACCTCAGGGAACTCACGCTCCAAAAAGTCCGTCAGCGCGGCCACATCCATCACCAATGCCATTGCACCCTCCCTTTTGCCTGCTACTCTTGGCGCGACCAATAGCGAAGGGCAAGCAAATGTCAGACATTCTTCAGCGCGAAGACACCAGCGCAATCACAACTCTCACGTTGAACGATCCAGCTACTCTCAACTCGCTCTCAGATGAGATGCTCGCAGCCCTCAGCGCACAATTGTCAGACATCGCGCAAAGCCCGCAAAAAGCGGTTATCCTACGCGGCGCTGGCAAAGCATTCTGCGCAGGCCATAACTTGCGCCAGATGCAGGCCATGCGCCAAGCCCCCGATGGCGGGGCCGCCGCGTTTGCGGACCTGTTTGATCGCTGCACCGCCGTCATGGCACAAATGCGCGACCTTCCCCAACCCGTGATTGCCCAAGTCCACGGCATTGCCGCGGCAGCTGGGTGCCAAATGGTCGCCAACTGCGACATGGCCATCGCCGATACACACACGCGTTTCGCAGTGAATGGCGTCAACATCGGCCTGTTCTGCTCCACCCCCATGGTGGCTCTGTCGCGCAACATGCCGCGCAAACGCGCGTTTGAAATGCTCACAACCGGTGATGCTATCTCGGCCCAAGATGCCACCGAGCTGGGCCTCATCAACCGCGCCGTCGCTCCCGACACCCTCGCCCAAGAAACAATCGCCCTCGCCGAAAAAGTCGCCAGCAAACTCTCTAGCGCAGTCCGCATCGGCAAATCCGCCTTCTACACCCAAGTTGAGCGCCCCATTGCAGACGCCTACGCCCTCACCCGCGACGCCATGGTCCAAAATCTCGCCCAACCGGATACCGACGAAGGCATGCAGGCCTTCATCGAAAAACGCGCCCCAAATTGGGACTAACCCACACCTCCTTTGTTCCCCAAATACTCAAACGCGAGGGGCGCCAGCCCCGAGCCACCGCGCTGTGCACCGCACAGCGCACTCCACGGCGCCCATCACCCCCCACTTCATCTCTGGCTTTCCGCCCCCTGCTCGCCTAAGCACTACGGCAACAAAGAGGACCCTCCATGCGCATTCTCATCACCAATGACGACGGCATCAACGCCCCCGGCCTACACACGCTTGAGAAAATCGCAGCCACACTCGCAGGCCCGGACGGAGAGGTCTGGACCGTCGCGCCCGCGTTTGAGCAATCGGGCGTCGGTCACTGCATTTCCTACACGCACCCCACGATGATCTCGCACTTCGGCCCGCGCCGCTTTGCGATCGAGGGGTCCCCCGCCGATTGCGTTCTGGCGGGTATTCACCACGTTTTGCCCCAAAAGCCAGACCTCATTCTGTCCGGCGTTAATCGGGGCAATAACTCGGCGGAAAACGCGCTCTATTCTGGCACCCTTGGCGCCGCGATGGAGGGCGCCCTTCAGGGCGTGCGTTCATTGGCGCTTTCACAATACTTTGGCCCAAAGAACGCAGAGATCGCCGACCCATTTGAAGCCTCAGCGATCCACCTCGCACCCCTCATCACGCGGCTCCTCGATACGGCACCGTGGGGCGGCGACGACTACCAAATTTTCTACAATATCAATGTCCCGCCCGTCCCCGCCGATGGCGTCAAGGGGGCTGCGGCCACAGCCCAAGGCTACCGCGGCCACGGCCGGTTCCAGGTTGAGCCGCACAAAGCCCCCTCGGGCCGTCAGTTCATCTGGGTCAAGGGCGGCGCACAGCACGATCCAACCGCCCCCGGCACCGATGCCGCCGCAAACCTTGATGGCTATATCTCGGTCACCCCAATGCGCGCGGACCTAACTGATGGGGACGCACTCACAGCCCTGAAAAACACGCTCTGATCGATGCCAACCGCCGAACAAGCCATGCAATTCGTGTTTCAACTCCGCTCTCGCGGGGTGATGGACAAACGCGTGCTTGCGGCAATGGAGAAAATCGACCGTGCGGCCTTCTTGACCGGCCATTTCGCCGAGCGTGCCTACGAAGACGTGCCCCTGCCCATCGCAAGCGGCCAGACCATCAGCCAGCCCTCCGTCGTGGGCCTGATGACCCAAGCGCTTGAGGTTTCGGCCCGCGACAAAGTCCTAGAGGTCGGCACAGGCTCAGGCTATCAGGCCGCGATCCTGTCGCAACTGGGCCGCCGGATTTACACGATTGACCGCCACCGCTCTCTCACCCGGGCGGCAAGCGCGCTGCTGACCAAGCTGGATCTGCACAATATAACAGTTATCTCGGGCGATGGCTCCTTTGGGCTCCCCGAACAGGCACCCTTTGATCGCATTCTTGTGACCGCCGCCGCCGAGGACCCGCCCGGTCCGCTCTTGGCGCAATTGCGCATGGGTGGCATTATGATTGTGCCGGTGGGTCAGTCCGACGCGGTTCAAACCCTGATCAAAGTGCGCCGCACCGAAGCCGGGTTTGATTACCAAGAGCTTCAGCCGGTGCGATTTGTCCCGCTTGTCGAAGGGCTCGCGGAAACGTAGACTACAGATATCAAAGGGCGCACAGCGCGTCCTGCCAGAGGCGCGCCAAGCGTCCGACCCTTGAGGCCATATATTCAAAGGATCGAGTTCGTGATCGTCATTGCCCCTTCATTCGCCCGTGCAGCACGCCTGCGCTTTCCCCTTTTGGTTGCCTCGGTGGCGGCCCTTTCGGCTTGCGAGCCGCTGAACCTCAGCGCGATTGACTTCGATCTGCGCGGAAATGCGCCGGGCGCCCTCGACACCTCAAATGCCGCGCGTGAGGCCGCGACCTCTTCGCGCCCGCAGCCCGACCGTAATGGGCTGATCACATATCCTACGTATCAGGTCGCCGTTGCCCGGCGCGGCGATACCCTTAGCGATTTGGCCGACCGGGTGGGCGCAAACCCCGCCGAAGTCGCGCGTTTCAATGGCCGCAGCATTACGGATGAACTGCGCCCGAATGAGCTGATCGCGATGCCACGCCGTGTGGCTCCCCCGTCCGCGGCGGTTGACGGCGAACGCCCCGACATCGGTGCCATCGCGGGGGCCGCGATCGAGCGCTCGACCCTGCCCGGCCCCGGTGAGGCCCGCCGCATTGACGTTCAAACCGGGCGGGAACCGATCCGCCACCGCGCCGCACGGGGCGAAACCGCGTTTTCCATCGCGCGCCTCTATGGCGTGTCGGTCAAATCCTTGGCGGAATGGAACGGCCTCAGCAGCGATCTTGAGGTCCGCGAAGGCCAATACCTGATCATTCCCCTTATCGTCGAAGAACCCGGCGCCGCCATTGCCGCCGCCCCCGGCCAAGGCTCGGTTACGCCCCTGCCGCCATCGGCAAGTTCGGGCCTGCCCGCGCCAGTGGCTGAGGCAACCTTACCGCAAAGCCCCGCTCTTAATGACAGCCGCGTGGCCAGCGTCGAGGCCCCCGCCGAGGCTGCACCCTCCCCAGCCAGCCCGCCCCCCGGCCGCTTTGCGCAACCCGTTCGGCGGCAACTCAGCAGCTACTCCAGCTCCAAGCAGGGGATTGATATCGCCGCGGACCCCGGCACAGATGTTGCCGCCGCAGCCGATGGTGAGGTGATCCTGATCACCCGCGACACCGATCAAAACCCGGTCATCGTCGTGTCACACCCCGGGGACCTAAAATCGGTCTACGCCAATATTTCGGGCCTCACGGTCCAAAAAGGCGACCGTGTGCGTGCGGGCCAACGCATCGCTACCGTCGGACAATCCCCATCGGGGCTGCGGTTCTCAATCCTCAAAGGGTTTGAGCCGATCGACCCAACCCCCTTGATGCAATAGGCCTTTCGCCTTTCGCATAGGACGCCCGCTCCGCATAAATATGACGAAATCGCTTTTGATACAGCAACAAAAGCGTATTCGTCCTTTTAACTCCCGCTGAGCCGCAATACATTATGGGCGACTGATCAACACAGCCGGTGTCCCACATGTATCATGCAAGGGCCCGCGACCTATCCAAGGGAGACCCCCATGCTCAATAATATCGGCCTGCCCGGCATTCTTCTCATTGCGATCGTCGTGCTTGTCCTGTTCGGACGCGGCAAGATTTCGTCCCTGATGGGCGAAGTCGGCAAAGGCATCACGTCCTTCAAAAAAGGCATCAAAGAAGGCACCGAAGAGCTGGAAGCCGCCAAAGACGACGAAGCGACGCCCGCTGACGTGGCCCGCGACGTGACCCCCGCCGAGACCGAAAAAGACAAAGTCTAAGCGACGCGCATGTTCGATCTTGGCTGGACAGAGCTTCTTGTCATCGGCGTTGTCGCGCTGATCGTAGTGGGCCCCAAGGACCTGCCCGTGTTGTTTCGCAACGTGGGTCGGTTCATGGGCAAAATGCGCGGAATGGCGCGTGAATTTTCCTCTGCGATGAGCGATGCCGCCGATGAAACCGGTGTCAAAGGCATGGCCAGCGACCTGCGCAAAATGTCCAACCCGTTGGACACCGTGGCCCAAGCCGCCAAATCCGCGACCAACTTTGACGTTGATCCCGAAACCGGTGGCAGCACGCAGGGTCCTGAGACATCCAAGCTGAGCGCGGAACGTCAGGCTGCCAAGCAAAAGATCGAAGCGAAATCCGCACGGATGGCCGCAGAACGCAAAGCGCGTGAAGCCGCCGATGCCGCGCAAAAGGCGTCCGAGCTGGAAGCCGCCCTTGAGGCCCCATCCGAGCCCACGCCCGCCGACGCCCCCGCCGCGTCCGCAGATGAGACACCCAAGACATGAGCGCCACTGACGACCCCAAAGACGATGAAATGCAGGGCAGCGCCGCCCCGCTGATCGAACACCTGACCGAACTGCGGACCTGCCTGATCCGCGCCGTCATGGCCTTTGTCGTCGGCATCGTGCTTGCGTTCATGGTGGCTGAGCCGATCCTGCAATTCCTGATGGGCCCGATTGAGGCGACGCTGCGCGCGCTTGGTGACCCCTCGCCCACTCTGCAATACACCTCGCCGCAGGAATACCTGTTCACGCTCTTCCGCATCTCGATGGTGTTCGGTTTCATGCTGGCATTTCCGTTCATCGGCTACCAGCTGTGGCGGTTCGTGGCACCCGGTCTCTACAAGGCCGAGAAGAACGCCTTTGCGCCGTTCATGTTTGCCTCGCCGCTGATGTTCCTGTTGGGCGCAAGCTTTGCGCATTTCGTCGTCACGCCCCTCGCCATGCAGTTCTTTTTGGGCTTCGCAGATGTGTCCTCGATCTTTGCCAACCTGATGGGCCAGTTCGTCGGCACAGCCGACAGCACATTGCCCGCAGATGGCGGCCTCGCGGTCCCCACCACGGACACCGGCGTGCGGATCACCTTCTTTGGTAAGGTAAACGAAAGCCTCGATATCACGCTGAAATTCATCATGGCGTTTGGCCTGTGCTTCCAGCTGCCGGTCCTGTTGACGCTGATGGGCAAAGCCGGCCTCGTATCGGCCGAGGGCCTTGCCCACGTGCGCAAATACGCTGTAGTCGGCATCTTGGTTCTGGCTGCACTCGTGACCCCTCCGGACGTGATTACCCAAGGCATCTTGTTCGTAGTGGTTTACGGTCTCTATGAGATTTCGATCCAATTGGTCCGCAGCGTTGAGAAAAGCCGCAAAGCCAAGCTGCGCGCCGAAGGCCTGCTAGACGAAGACGAGGACGACGACCTGTGAACCAAGACACGTTGGAGCGGATTGCCGCCGCGCTAGAGCGTATGGCGCCCAGCCCCGCGCCCACACCTGACCTCAGCACCGCAGAGGCATTCTTGTGGCACACCGCGCCCGACAGGCTTGTACCGGTTCCAAACATCAGCCGCGTCGATCTGGACCTTCTGGTCGGGATCGACCGGGCCCGCGACACACTGCTCGAAAACACACGACGTTTTGCCAATGGCCTCTCTGCCAACAACGCGCTTTTATGGGGCGCTCGCGGGATGGGCAAAAGCAGCTTGGTCAAAGCCGTCCACGGCGCGCTGACATCCCAGGGTCTGCCCCTCAAACTGGTGGAACTCCAGCGTGAGGATTTGCCATCCGTGGGCCGCCTGCTCGACGCGCTGCGTGCGAGCCCGCGCTTACGTTTTGTGCTGTACTGCGATGACCTCAGCTTCAGCCACGATGACGAACACTACAAATCACTCAAAGCGGTCCTTGACGGCGGCATCGAAGGCCGCCCCGACAACGTCCTGTTCTACGCCACATCCAACCGCCGTCACCTCATGCCGCGCGACATGATCGAAAACGAACGCTCGTCGTCGATCAACCCCTCCGAGGCGGTTGAGGAAAAGGTCTCGCTGTCTGATCGCTTTGGCCTCTGGCTTGGCTTCCACACCTGCGACCAAGACAGCTACCTCAGCATGATCGAAGGCTACTGCGCGGCATATGACGTCAACGTGCCCGCTGATGACCTCAAGGCCCAAGCCATCGAATGGCAGGCCACACGCGGCTCCCGCTCGGGTCGGGTTGCATGGCAGTTCTTCACAGACCTCGCTGGCCGCGAAGGCATCAAGATCTAGCGATCCCCCAAAACGATCCTATCGCCAAACAAAAAGGCAGGGCACCACGCCCCGCCTCCTTTGTTCTATAAATACTCATAAAATATCGCGAGGGGCACGGCCCCTCGCCAACCGCGTCGCGCCCGACCAGGGCGCGACACCATTACTTCACCGCTCCGGGATCAAACCGCGTGGGCTAAACCGCAGAACGACCAACAAGATAACCCCCATCGTCAACAACCGCATATGGGCTGCAGATTCCAGCAAATGCGCCTTCAGCCAGCTTCCATCCGCCATGCCAGAGGTGATCATTTCCATTGTCCAAATCCCAATTGGCTCAACCTGAATGTACAGCCAATAGATCAGGAAACCGCCCAGAACCGAGCCCCAGTTATTGCCAGAACCACCCACAATCACCATCACCCAGATCAGGAACGTAAAGCGCAGCGGCTGATAGGTACCCGGCGTCAACTGACCGTCCAGCGTCACCAACATGGCCCCCGCCATTCCGCACACCGCAGAGCCGAGGATGAATATCTGCAAGTGCCGCTTCGTGACGTCTTTTCCCATCGCAGAGGCCGCAACCTCATTATCCCGGATCGCACGCATCATACGGCCCCAAGGCGAATTCAGCGCCATCTGCGTCAACCAGATCAACGCCACGAGCACCGCGAGGAACAAAGCCATATATCCCAGCTTGACCGAGATCGTAGACGCCGTGACCGGGTCAAAGCCCCATGCCGTCACGCGCTCCACAAAGCTTGGGTCGTTTTGCAGGTCAATGGCTGCGGGCATCGGTGATGGCACGCCCGTGGCGTTCTTTACACCCCGGCTCAACCAATCCTCATTCTTGAGGATCGCGATGATGATCTCAGATATCCCAAGTGTCGCAATCGCAAGGTAATCGGACCGAAGGCGCAGCGCGCTTTTGCCGATGATCCATGCCGCACCCGCCGCGAACAAACCACCCACGGGCCAGCTGAGGACGACGGGCAAATGCAGCCCGCCCAGATACCCGGTGGAGGCCGGGTTCACCGCCTCAACCCGCGCGACGGCTGGGTCAAACACCGCACGAAAGACGAAGAAGCCTACCAGCAGGATACCCGCGACAGCAAAGCCCCGCGCCCGGCTCGGGGGCATCTTGCCCCACGCCACCACAGCCGCCGCCACGGTCGCAGCACCCAACAGCAACGCGATGACAATCTGCAAACCACCAGCGGATACGGCCTCCTCGGTGGGAGGCACCGACACCAGTACGGCCGCCAAGCCGCCAAGCGCCACAAAGCCCATCACGCCCACATTCAACAGACCCGCATAGCCCCACTGCATGTTCACGCCCAAAGCCATGATCGCCGAGATCAGCGCAAGGTTGACCATGCCCAAAACCGTGTTCCAGGACTGCACATATGCCGTGCCGATATACAGCACCGCCACAAAGGCAAACAAAAGCAGGTCGCGCCGCGTCATGCCGCGAAACAGGGAGCCGATCATAGTGATTTCCCCTTAAATAGGCCGGTGGGTCGGAACAGCAGGACGATCAACAGGATCGAGAAACTGACCGCGAATTTATAGTCGGTAGAGAGCAGCTGCACGAGCCCGTCGGGCTCTAGGCTTTCGGGCATCCAATAGCCCAAGACGCGCTTCATCGGATAGGTAATCAACACCTCGGAATACGCGATGACAAAGCCCCCTGCGATAGCACCCAGCGGGTTGCCAAGACCGCCCACGATGGCGGCCGCAAAGATCGGCAAGAGCAGCTGAAAATACACGAAGGGCTTGAACGACTTGTCCAAGCCATAAAGCACGCCCGCCGTCGTGGCCAAGGCCGCAACGATCAACCATGTGTATAGCACAACCCGCTCTGGGTTGATGCCCGACAACAGCGCGAGGTCTTCGTTGTCGGAATAGGCGCGCATGGATTTGCCCGTTCGCGTGCGGTTCAGGAACCAGAACAACGCCGCCACAACCAGCACTGCAACCACAACCGTGATGGCTTGGGTCGTCCGGATCGCGAGCCCCTCTGCCAAGCCGGTCATCGCCTTGAACTCACGTACCGAGATCAAGAAGCGCTCTCCGTCGGTGAAGCGTTGGTCATCGGTGCCGATGATGAACCGCACAAGGCCGTTCAACACGAACATCACCCCCAGCGATGCGATCAAATAGATCACGGGAGCCGCGCGTTGTTTGCGGTAGAAACGATAAACCGCCCGGTCCGTACCCACCACCAACAAGGAGGTCGCCGCGATCCCGATGGGCAGGGCCAGCAGAGCAGTAGGCAGCGGGCCAAAACTGATCCCAAGCGCCTGAAAGCCCCACGTGACAAGCACGGTGATCGCCGTGCCAAAGGCCATCGTGTCCCCATGCGCAAAGTTAGAGAACCGCAAAATGCCGTAAATCAGCGTCACGCCAAGCGCCCCAAGCGCAAGCTGCGCGCCGTAAGCCGTGGCGGGAATGAGGACGAAGTTCGCCAGAACAATCAGTCCGTTAAGTGCATCAACCATTCGAGGATATCCTTCCTGAGGGGGCTAGAGCCCGCCCTCACATTGACCGATGTAGGTGACCGCGACAGGCCCATCGAGGTGCACGGACAGCCGCGCGCCCTCAGACCCAGTGGTGAGGAAATAGTCCGCCCCCGCCCCAGTCGCGAGGCCCGAAAACGTGCCGATGTCGTCAGACGACCACACCACATCAAGATCACCAAATTCTGTCACAAATTGCAGCGTTCCGGTGTCGGACGTGGTGACTTCAAACCCAAAGCCGCTGTCCATGCAGCCGTCTTGCTCAAAGCACTCAGCCTCAAACGTGCAGATCATCGCCTGCGCGCCGCCCGCCATCAGGGCCATCAAGGCCGCCAGTCCCAGTTGTCTTAGCATGTCAGCCTCCCAAAAAGGATTTGCGCACTTCAGGGTCCGCGAGCAGCGCTTTGCCCGTGTCCGTGTAGGCGTTACGCCCCTGCACCAGAACATAGCCTTTGTCTGCAATTTCAAGCGCTTGGCGTGCGTTCTGCTCTACCATGAGGATCGAGATGCCCGTGCGCGCGACCTCAATAATGCGGTCAAACAGCTCATCCATGACGATGGGGCTGACGCCCGCTGTCGGCTCATCCAGCATCAGAACCGTCGGTTGGGTCATCAAGGCGCGCCCAACGGCGACCTGCTGACGTTGCCCGCCAGACAATTCACCCGCCGCTTGGTTGCGTTTCTCGTGCAGTATCGGGAACAGCTCATAGACCTGCGCCATTGTCTGCGCGATGTCGTCGTGGCGCAAGAACGCGCCCATTTCGAGGTTTTCCTCAACCGTCATCGAGGTGAAAATATTGTTGGTCTGTGGTACGAACCCCATCCCCTTGGCCACACGAGCCTGAGGGGTCAGTTTGGTGATATCCTCACCGCCCAAACGCACCGCGCCTTGGCGTACGTCCAGCATGCCAAACACGGCCTTCATCGCAGTGGATTTGCCCGCCCCATTGGGGCCAACGATCACCGCGATTTCGCCCTTGTCCACGGACACGGTGCAATCGTGCAGGATATCCGGGCCAGAGCCGTAGCCCCCGGACATGGTGTCGCCAATCAAAAACGGCTCGGTCATGGATGCCTCAAGTCTTGTGCAGTGTGTGTGCGGTGCGGGGCGGGCTTTGGGCGCGCGATCATCCCGCAGCGACCTTGTTCTTTAGCCCAGTGCCCAGATAGGCCTCGATCACCTGCTCATTGGCTTTGATCTCGGCCAAAGTGCCCTCCGCGAGGACTTTGCCCTCGGCCATGCAGATGACGGGATCACAGATTTTACCAATGAAATCCATGTCGTGTTCAATTACGACAAAGGTGTAGCCGCGTTCTTTGTTCAGCCGCAGGATCGCGTCGCCAATGGTGTTCAGCAGCGTGCGGTTCACACCCGCGCCGACTTCATCCAAGAACACGATCTTGGCGTCGACCATCATGGTGCGGCCCAGTTCCAGCAGCTTTTTCTGCCCGCCGGACAAATTTCCGGCCTTCTCATCGCGCAGGTGCGAAATCGTCAGAAACTCAAGCACCTCATCGGCTTTGGCCAGCAGCGCGCGTTCGTCTGCCTCAATCTGGCGACGGTTGAACCATGTCTCCCAGAGGGTTTCGCCGCGTTGTGCGCCGGGCACCATCATCAGGTTTTCGCGCACCGTCATGGACGAAAATTCATGCGCAATCTGGAATGTCCGCAGCAGTCCCTTGTGGAACAATTCGTGGGGCGGCAGGCCGGTGATATCCTCACCCGCCATCGTGACCTTGCCGGAAGTTGGTTTAAGAACGCCCGCAATCACATTGAAAAGCGTGGTTTTTCCGGCACCGTTCGGCCCGATCAGGCCCGTGATAGACCCGGTCTCAATCCGGAGCGAAGCGCCATCAACAGCGCGGAACCCACCGAAATGGCGATGTAGGTTTTCTACGACGATCATACGTAACTCCCGCAGGCACGCTTATAGCAGTTTCAGTTCAGATCGCACCACAAATGCCCTGCTGCGCCTTTGGCGCTCCCGGGACATGCGCGATGCTTATTGCCTCATTGAGAACTGGAACCGCTCTAACTCTCAAAAAATACGGCCCTCGGCGGATGCCAAGGGCCGTACGTTGTTTCTAGCGATCAGCTTAGCGGTAGCCGACGACTACCAGCTCGCCGTTTTCAAAGGTGATCTGACGGTAGTTACCGCCTGCTTCACCGGGGCCGATCAGCTCAACCGCGGATGCGCCGCTGTAGTCTACGTCGCCGCCGTCCTTGAGGATTTGGATCGCTTTGGCCAGCTCACCGGGCAGAATGACTTCGCCGGGGGCGTTTGCCACATCCATCAGCGTGTCTTTGTAGTCCGCTGGATCCGCAGAACCCGCAGCCTGCATGGCGAGCATGATCAGGGCCGCTGCATCGTAGCTTTCGGCCGAGAATGGCGAAGTGCCGTCAAAGCCACCTGCTGTTGCCATCTCTTGGTACAGCTGCGCGCCGTTGCTGTCGGTGCCGGGGTTGGCGCCGAACGAGCCGTCGATTTCACCGGGGAAGTTCAGGCCCAGTTGCTCGGATACCATCCCATCGGGGAAGTAGAACGTGTCAAACGCGCCTGTATCCAGAGCTGCGCGCACGATGCCCGACCCGCCGGAGTCCACGTAGCCCGCAACAACCAGCACTTCGCCGCCCGCAGCCGCAAGCGCGCCCACTTCGGCCGAGTAGTCGGCTTTGTTGTCTTCGTGTGCTGCGTTGATCGTCACCGTGCCGCCAGCGGCTTCAAACGCGCTCTCGAACGCATCGGCCAGACCTTTGCCGTAGTCGTTGTTGGTGTAGGACACGGCCACATTCGTGATGCCGTTTTCCGCAAGGATTTCCGAGATGATCACGCCTTGGCGTGCATCGGAGGGGGCCGTGCGGAAGAACAAGCCGTTGTCTTCTGCTGTGGTCAGACCGGGGGATGTCGCCGAAGGGGACACCATGACGATGCCGTTGGGCACAGCCACGTTGGCCAAGATCGCGCCAGTCGCGCCCGAGCACATGGCCCCAACGATGCCAGCCACGCCATCGGACGTCACCAGACGTTCGGCCACGGAGGTCGCGGCAGACGCGTCGATGCAGGTCGAGTCGCCCTGAACCGCTTCGAACATTTTGCCGTCTAGAATGCCGCCAGCAGCGTTGACTTCGCCCATCGCAAGCTCGGCACCACCCGCCATCGCAGGTGCGAGGCTTTCGAGCGGACCTGTAAAGCCGAGCGAAACGCCCAGTTTGATTGCGCCGTGGCCGTCAGCCATTGCGCCGCCAGTCATCAGTGCAGCTGCCACGGAGGCAAGCAGTACTTTTTTCATTCTATTCACTCCCTGAATATAACCTATCAGCAATCGAGATTAGGGACCTCTTTGCAAAATGCCAAGAGGGATTCAGCCATATGACGTTGGGTCCATTTACAGTTTTCACAAGCCCGTGGGGCCCGCTGGACCGATGCATCTGCGCCTCTATTTACAAGGTCAGTAATCTGTCGCCGAAGGACCCCCCAAATGCGTGCCACCGCCCTTTTGATCGCCAGCCTTGCGGCCCTTGCCGCGTTCACCCCCGCTCAGGCCCGCGAAGTGACGCTCAGCACCGGGACATTCACCCTCACCGAGGTCGCATCAGACTTGGTTGAGCCGTGGGCCGTAGGCTTCCTTCCCCAAGGCGCCCTGTTGATCACAGAGCGGGACGGCCGGCTGCTACACATCGCAGCGGATGGCCGCCGGGTGGCTGTGGCGGGCGTGCCGCGTGTGGCCGCTGACGGGCAAGGCGGGTTGCTGGATGTCATGATCCCCGCAGATTTCGCCGAGACGAGAGAGGTGTTCTTAACCTTCGCCAAGCCGCAGGGTCGTGGCGCGGGCACCGCCCTTGCGCGCGGTGAGCTCAGCGCCGATGGCAGCCGACTGCGCGATGTACGTGTTGTGTTTGAAATGGCGCGGGGCACCTCGGGCGGGCGGCACTTTGGCTCTCGGGTGGTTGAGGGCGCGGATGGCTATCTCTACCTCACCATCGGGGATCGCGGCGCGCGCGACACCGCCCAAGACCTCAGCATTGAGACAGGCACCGTCCTGCGCATTGCCCGCGATGGGCACATCCCGTCTGACAACCCTTTTGCGGACACCCCCGGCGCACGCCCCGCGATTTGGTCCTATGGCCACCGCAACCCCCAAGGCGCCGCGATCAGCCCCGATGGCACACTCTATGTGGTCGAACACGGCGCGCGCGGCGGCGATGAGGTCAACCGCATCACCCCCGGCACCAACTATGGCTGGCCCGTGATCTCCTACGGGCGCCATTACTCTGGTTTTCGGATCGGCGAGGGCACGCAAAAAGAGGGCCTCGCCCAGCCCGAAATGTACTGGGATCCGTCGATCGCACCCTCCGGCGCGGTGATCCACTCGGGCACCGGGCACGCTCCATGGGCTGGTGATCTTTTTGTCGGATCGCTCAAATTCGACTACATTTCCCGCATCTCACTGGGCGAAAACACCCAAGAGATCGAACAGATCACCCTGCCCGAAACCAACCGCGTACGGGATGTCCGTGAAGGCCCCGCTGGCGGGCTGTGGTTCTTATCGGTGGGAAATGGCGCGCTTTACCGGCTGGCGCCCGAGTAGGTCTTGGTCGGAAGGATATCGTGCAAAACGTGATGCACCACAAAGGCCCGCTCCAAACCCATCACATGCAGAGCATCCGGTGACAACATCATCAGACGCTCAATCTCAGCGCCCCTTTTGGCCACTGTCGGATAGGGATTTCGGCGCAGATCATAGCCGCGCAGCACTCGGCACACCAGCCGTCCGGTGGCGGGCGAAAAATTTGAGTTAGAGACCTGTGCCACGGCACGAGGCCACCGCAGTCGCAGGTCGTGTCCTTGGATTTTCATCATCGCGCCTTTGGTCAAGTGACCGCAAAGTGTAAGCGGCAAAGTGTTAACATCTTACCATGTCTGCGTCGCGAAAGAACCGTGAACAGCCGATTTGGCTCAATTGCATCCTGCAAGCGAGTGAAAGGCCCAAGGCACCGCATCCGGGTGCCGGCGCAGCGATATCCTGAAGCCAACCAAACACGGGCTCACGCGCCAAATGCCATTGAAAACGCGTGATATTTCCGACCGAAAGGACCACTACACACCTGCGCACCTCTCCCAACCGCCGCTCATTTCCTACCCTGTGGTTGAGCCGCCGTTGAAACAAACTTCACAAAATCCCGCAAAGGCGGCACCCAGCCAGATGACACAGGGGCTGGCGGCGTCGCAAAAGGCGGTATAGAGCGGGGCCCATGACACGCACACTCACGATCCGCCGCCCCGACGATTGGCACTTGCACCTGCGCGATGGCGCGATGCTCCGGGCCGTTCTTCCCGAAACCAGCCGCGACTTTGCCCGCGCAATCATCATGCCCAACTTGGTGCCCCCCGTGGTCACCAGCGCCGATGCCGTCGCCTACCGTGACCGCATCATGGAAGCCCTGCCCCAAGGCGCAGATTTCAAGCCGCTGATGACGCTGTACCTGACCGAAGATACGGATCCGGCAGATGTGCGCGCCGCCGCGCAAAGCGGCCTGATCACGGCGATCAAGCTTTACCCCGCAGGGGCCACGACCAACTCCGCCTCGGGCGTGAGCAACTTTGACAAAGTGCGCCCCGTGCTCGAAACCATGGCCGAAATCGGCCTGCCCCTGTGTTTCCACGGCGAGGTCACGGACCCAACCGTCGATATCTTCGACCGTGAGGCCGTCTTCCTCGAAACCAAGCTTGACCCCATCCGCCGCGCGACCCCCGGCCTCAAGGTCACGCTGGAACACATCACCACCAAGGACGGCATCGACTACGTCGCAGGCGCCAGCGGCGAAATCGCAGGCACGATCACAACCCACCACTTGATGATCAACCGCAACCACCTGCTCGCAGGGGGCATCCGGCCCCATTACTACTGCCTGCCCGTCGTCAAACGCGCGACCCACCAGGAGGCGCTGCGCAAAGCCGCCACCTCCGGGAACCCGCGCTTTTTCCTCGGCACCGACAGCGCGCCACACCTTGATGGCGACAAAGAAAGCGCATGTGGCTGCGCGGGCTGCTTTACCGCAACCAACACAATGGCCTGCCTCGCCCATGTGTTTGAGGAAGAAAACGCCCTCGACAAACTCGAAGCGTTCACCTCCCTCAATGGCCCCGCCCACTACGGCCTGCCCGTCAATGATGCGACCCTTACCCTAACCAAGGGCGACACACCCACGCCCTACCCGTCCCATATCGACACCCCGGACGGCCGCGTCACGGTGTTCGATCCCGGCCACCCGCTGATGTGGCGCGTGACCTAACCCTCCTTTGTTCCCCAAATACTCCCGCCGGAGGCTTCTATGATCCCAACTTCCTTCCCCGACGCCCGCGAAATCGCGCGCCTGACTGCGCGCATGCTCCTCGAAATCGAGGCCGTCCACTTCAACGCACGTGAGCCGTTTATTCTGGCCTCTGGCCTGCCCTCGCCCACCTATATCGACTGCCGCAAGCTGATCTCTTATCCGCGCATCCGCTCGACGCTGATGGACTTCCTCACCGTAACGGTCATGCGCGACGCAGGGTTTGAAGCATTCGACAACATCGCAGGCGGCGAAACGGCGGGCATCCCCTTCTCGGCGTTTGTTGCTGAACGCATGGCCCTGCCCATGACCTACGTGCGCAAGAAACCCAAGGGCTACGGCCGCAACGCTCGCATTGAGGGGGCTATGTCCGAAGGCCAACGCGTCCTCCTTGTTGAGGACCTGACGACCGATGGCGGCTCCAAGCTGTCCTTTGTGGACGCGATCCGCGAAACCGGGGCGACCTGCGCGCATACGGCTGTCATTTTCTCCTATGGCATTTTCCCCGAAACGGAAAAAACCTTGGGCGATCACGGTGTCACGCTGCACGCGCTGTGCACCTGGTGGGATGTCCTGGCCGAAGCCAAGGCCCAAGGTTCCTTCGATTCGGATACCCTGTCCGAGGTTGAAGCATTCCTCACCGCGCCCCGCGCGTGGCAGGATGCCAATAAGCCCGCCGGCTAACCGGCCCGGAACACGGCGATTTTCGCCCAAACAAATCGATCTTATCACGAGTGCCGCCCCCTTAGGGCGGCATTCACCATGTTAAGAATTATTACGCCGAAATGCGCAATATCTTGACCCAACACCCCGCGATTTGTCATGATATTGTGCATGTACATTGCCCGACATGTTATCCACAGCTTTTCCACGTTGCCCTGCGCAGGTCCGCTCCGCTATGACAGACCTCACGAGAGGCGAGGTCCACAATGAATGAAATAACGCAAATGAACGCGACGGGAATGCCCGCCGCGACACCAGAAGAACTGCCCGCCAATATTGAGGCCGAACAGCAGCTTCTGGGTGCGATCCTGACCAACAACGACCTGTTCGATCAGGCCGCCTCGATCATCCGGGCCGAGCATTTCTACGACCCCGTGCATCGGCGCATCTGGGAAACCGCGGCTGAGCGGATCCACAAAAACGCGCTCGCCTCCCCGGTCACGCTCAAAGCCTTTATGGAGGACGATGAAGGCCTTCAGGCGCTCGGCGGACCCGCTTATCTGGTCAACCTCGCGGGGGCCGCGATTTCGTCTTACGCGGTGCGCGACTACGCTCAGATGATCTATGACCTCGCGATCCGGCGTGAACTGATCGGGCTGGGGCGCAACATCGCCGCCGAAGCCTCGGACGTGCGCGTCAGCAATGATCCCCGCGATCAGATCGTGGCCGCAGAACAGCATCTGTATGCCCTCGCCGAGCAGGGCAAAACCGAAAGCGGGTTTCAAACCTTCCTGTCCGCCGTCACCGACGCCGTCCAAATCGCCAACGCCGCCTACATGCGCGAAGGCGGAATGGCCGGTATCTCGACCGGACTGGTCGATATGGACAAAAAGCTAGGCGGGCTGCACCGCTCCGACCTTTTGATCCTCGCGGGTCGTCCGTCGATGGGTAAAACCTCGCTTGCGACCAACATCGCGTTCAACATCGCCAAGGCGTACCAAAAGGGCATCCTACCCGATGGCCGCGAGGGCGCGGTTGAGGGGGGCGTCGTGGGTTTCTACAGCCTTGAGATGAGCGCCGAGCAGCTGGCCGCCCGAATTTTGTCCGAGGCCTCTGAGGTGCCCTCCGAGCAAATCCGCAAAGGCGACATGACGGAATCCGAATTCCGCCGCTTTGTGGAGGCCGCAAAGTCGCTCGAAAAGTGCCCTCTCTATATCGACGACACGCCTGCTCTGCCAATCTCACAGCTCGCGGCCCGTGCGCGGCGCCTAAAGCGGACCAGCGGCTTGGACGTGCTGATCATCGACTATCTTCAGCTTGTGCGCCCCGCCTCAGCCAAAGACAGCCGCGTGAACGAAGTTTCTGAGATCACGCAGGGCCTCAAAGCCATCGCCAAGGAACTCGACATCCCCGTGATCGCCCTGTCCCAGCTATCACGTCAAGTCGAGAGCCGCGAAGACAAACGTCCCCAGCTGAGCGATCTGCGCGAATCCGGCTCGATTGAGCAGGATGCGGACGTTGTGATGTTCGTGTTCCGGGAGGAATACTACAAAGAGCGTGAAAAACCCGGCGATCATGAGCTAGAGAAAATGGCCGCATGGCAAGAGGCAATGGAACGACTGCACGGCCGGGCCGAGGTCGTCATCGGCAAGCAGCGTCACGGTCCCATCGGCACCGTTGAGCTCAGCTTTGAGGGTCGTTTCACCCGCTTTGGCAACCTCATCCAACCTTGGCAGCAAGGCCAAGAGGGCTAACCACACAGGCTTTGCGGCGCGCCCTTACCCGTGTGCCCAACCGCACTGCTTCGCGTCCAAGGGCCCGAAGGGTCCCGCGCGGACGGCAGAGTGGCAGGCTTGCGCCTGCTCGAAGTCGTCCGCCCGCCTTTTCCACCTGCCCCCTTGACGTTACAGCACATTTTCCGCACCACGAGCGGTATGTCCAACGCAGAACTCTCAATCGACCTTGATGCCATCGTCGCCAATTGGCGCGCCCTCGACACCGCGTCGGGCGCAGGCACGGAAACATCTGCCGTCGTAAAGGCGAATGCCTACGGCCTCGACATCGCTCAGGTTGCGCCGAAACTCGCGGCCAGCGGTGTGCGCACCTTCTTTGTGGCCACCGTCGATGAGGGCGTCGCTTTGCGCAATGTCCTCGGTACTGGCCCTCGCATTTACGTTTTGGGCGGTCACAGCCCCGGCAGTTCCAAGAAACTGGTCGGCGCGGCTTTGTCCCCTGTTATCAACAGCATTGAGCAGTTGACCCACCACCTAGAGGCCGCTCCGGGCCGTGATTTCGCGATCCAGCTGGACACCGGCATGAACCGCCTCGGGATGGAGATTGATGACTGGGCCGCCTGCGCCGAACTCGCTTTGCGCGCCGGGCCAAGCCTTGTGATGTCGCATCTGGCCTGCGCCGATGACCCCAGCCACCCAATGAACGCGCAACAGCTTGCCGCGTTCCATCATATGACCGACGGCATCGCTGTGCCTCGCGCGCTCAGTGCGACGGGTGGAATTCTGCTCGGGCCTGAATATCATTTTGACATGACCCGCCCCGGCATTGGCCTTTATGGCGGTGCGCCTTTCACCGAGGCCACACCGGTTGTCACGCTATCGCTGCCCGTAATCCAATGTCGCGATGTCAAACAGGGTGAGACCGTCGGCTATGCCAACAGTTGGACCGCCCCAGGCCCCGCACGCATTGCCACCCTCCAGGGCGGATATGCTGACGGGATCCTGCGCGCGCTTTCGGGCAAGGTGACCTTGTTCGACGGCGCAATTCCCTGCCAATTGGCAGGCCGCGTGTCGATGGACCTGCTCACCGTGGATATCACCCACCTTGAGCGCGACCCAACCGAGCTAACCCTGCTGGGGCCCCACCAAGGGGTTGATGCCGTTGCAGACATCGCAGGCACGATCGGCTACGAGATCCTAACCAGCCTTGGCGCGCGCTACACACGCGCCTATGCCGGTGGCGTCCTATGACCGCGCTGTTGACACCTGTCGCGGCCCTGGGCCGGGGCACCTTATCCTTACTGGCATTGATCGGACGGATCACGCTGTTTGCCATCGACACGCTTAGCCACTTAGTGCGCCCCCCGTTCTACTTTAAGGAGTTCAGGCATGCGCTTCTTTATATTGGATATTTATCCCTGCCCGTCGTCGGCCTAACAGCGCTGTTCACCGGCGGTGCGCTGGCGCTACAGATCTACGCGGGCGGCGCGCGGTTCAATGCAGAGGCTGTCGTACCTTCTATCGTTGCCATCGGCATGGTCCGCGAATTGGGCCCGGTTTTGGGTGGCTTGATGGTCGCGGGCCGAGTTGCGGCCTCGGTCGCGGCGGAGGTCGGCACCATGAAAGTGACGGAGCAGATTGACGCTCTTGTGACCCTTTCAACCCACCCAATGAAGTACCTGACCGTGCCGCGTGTGCTGGCCGCAACACTATCACTGCCGGTTCTGGTCGCCGTGGGCGATGTGATCGGCATTATGGGCGGATATGTGGTTGGTGTGACGCGGCTCGACTTTAACGGTGCCGTGTATCTCTCTAATACGGTTGATTTTCTTGAGTTTTGGGATGTCGCATCCGGACTGGTTAAGGGCGCGGTCTTTGGCTTTATCGTCGCTCTAATGGGCTGCTACCACGGCATGAATTCAGGCCGAGGCGCACAGGGCGTGGGCCGGGCCACGACCAATGCTGTTGTATCAGCGTCCGTCATGATCCTTGCGTCGAACTACCTCCTCACAGAGGTGTTTTTCTCCGCATGAGCACGCCAATGATCACCCTCGACAACGTCCATAAAACCTTTGGCACAAACGCGGTCCTGCGCGGGGTAAACCTGTCGGTGGCCAAGGGCGAAAGCCTTGTCATCATTGGCGGATCGGGCACTGGCAAATCCATCACGATCAAGTCCGTGCTTGGCCTTGTGACGCCCGAGCGCGGCACGATTACCGTTGGCGGCAAGAACATCAGCAATGGCGACCGTGATGCGTTTTTGGCCCGATTTGGGATGTTGTTCCAAGGTGGAGCTTTGTTTGACAGCCTGCCGATTTGGCAAAACGTGGCCTTTCGCCTGCTGCGCGGGTCGTTGAAACGCCCCAAGGATGAGGCCCGCGAAATTGCCATCGAAAAGCTACGGCGTGTGGGCCTAAAGCCCGATGTCGCCGACCGTTTTCCGGCGGAACTGTCGGGGGGCATGCAAAAACGTGTGGGGTTGGCCCGCGCGATTGCCGCGGAACCTGAGATCATCTTTTTTGATGAACCAACAACCGGGCTGGACCCGATTATGTCCGGTGTGATCAATGAGTTGATCCGTGAAATCGTTGTTGAAATGGGCGCTACCGCCATGACGATCACCCATGACATGACATCCGTCCGGGCTATCGCCGATAGCGTTGCGATGCTGCATGACGGCGTGATCCAATGGCATGGCCCCGTGTCTGAAATGGATACCGCGGATGACCCCTATTTGCAGCAGTTCATCCATGGTCGCGCCGAGGGCCCCATCGACGCGGTCCGTTAATGGGTGTTCTCAAGGCGTTAAACCTCACCCTGCTGATCCTCTTTCCCATCGCATGGTTTGCGCCCCTGCTGCGCGCAGGCATCTTGCCTTTGTTTAGCTTGAACGAAATCTCGATCATGTCCGGGTTACGGTCTTTGTGGCAAAGCGACCCGATCCTTGCGCTGCTCGTCACAGCACTTGCGATTTTTGCGCCTTATGCAAAGACAATCGCCCTTGCGCTGGTGCAATTTGGATTGTTCCCAACCCAGGCGCTGCCCACATTGACGTGGCTGGGTAAACTCGCGATGGCGGATATCTTTCTGATTTCGCTTTATATCGTGATCGTGAAAGGCATTGGCATTGGCCGGGTCGAAACCGCGTGGGGCCTATGGCTGTTTACCTTCTGCGTCCTGCTCAGCCTTGCGGTGTCGATTTCCACATCACGGCTTCTCAACGCTACCAAATTGGACTAAAGCAGGAACATGGCAAAACCAATTACCTCCTATTCTTGCTCCGAATGCGGCGCGACACACAAAAAATGGTCCGGGCGCTGCGATGGCTGCGGCGCGTGGAACACCATCAAAGAGGACGTGCCACTTAGCCAAGGGCCAGGCAAAAAGGCTTTAGGGGGGCTTAAGGGCAGCAAAATGGCCTTAACCGACCTCGCGACCGAAGAAACACCTCCGCCCCGGCAATACTCTGGCATGGCCGAGCTGGATCGCGTGTTTGGCGGTGGCCTCGTGAATGCATCGGCGACCTTGGTGGGCGGCGATCCGGGCATTGGGAAATCCACGCTTTTGCTACAAGCCGCCGCCAGCTTTGCGCGCAAAGGTCTCAAGGTGATCTACGTCTCGGGCGAGGAAGCCACCGCGCAGGTCCGCATGCGCGCGCAGCGTCTTGGGCTGGCGGATGCCTCGGTCCAGCTGGCCGCCGAAACCAATCTACGCAACATCCTCACGACGCTCGAGGCCGAAAAACCCGACCTCGCGATCATCGACTCGGTGCAGACCGTCTGGCTCGACACGGTCGACAGCGCGCCGGGTTCCGTCAGCCAAGTGCGCGCCTCGGCCCATGAATTAACCAGTTTCGCCAAACGGTTTGGCACGGCCGTCGTGCTGGTCGGTCACGTCACCAAAGAGGGTCAAATCGCGGGCCCGCGTGTCGTTGAACACATGGTCGACACGGTCCTTTATTTTGAGGGCGAGCGCGGCCACCAATTCCGCATCCTGCGCGCGGTCAAAAACCGCTTTGGCCCCGCAGATGAGATCGGCGTATTTGAGATGACCGGCGCGGGCCTGTCTGAGGTGGCAAACCCTTCGGCCCTGTTCCTGACGGACCGCGATGCACCGGCCCCCGGATCGGTCGTATTTGCGGGCATCGAAGGCACACGACCCGTCTTGGTTGAAGTCCAAGCCCTTGTGGCCCCTAGCCAATTGAGCCAGCCGCGCCGCGCGGTTGTGGGCTGGGACGGATCACGGCTCAGCATGATCCTCGCCGTGTTAGAGGCCCGCGCGGGCATTTCCTTTGCCGGGCTTGATGTCTACCTCAACATCGCGGGCGGGATCAAAATATCCGAACCTGCTGCCGACCTTGCCGTCGCCTGCGCGCTGCTTTCTGCCCGCGAAGATGCCGCATTACCGCCCACAACTGTGGTTTTTGGGGAACTCAGCCTGTCTGGCGCGCTGCGCCCCGTCTCACAGGCCGAAAATCGGTTGAAAGAAGCCGCAAAACTTGGTTTCACAGCCGCAATCGCACCAACGGGGTGCAAGACCGGAACGTCAGACGACTTGCAGATCAACTTGCAGCCTGATCTGATCACTCTGGTGGGCGAAGTGTTTGGCGCGGGCTGAACGCGACAGACGGAGCGGGATGCATGGATGGCTTTACCATTATTGACGCGGGCGTAGCGGCCGTGATTGTTATCTCGGCGATCTTGGCGTTTTCGCGCGGTTTGGTCCGTGAGGGCATGGCCATCGTGGGCTGGATCGCGGCGGCTTTCCTTGCGTTCACCTTTGCCGGCGCGGCAGAGCCACTGATCCGCGAAATTCCATATGTGGGTGATTTCATCGGCGAAAGCTGTGAATTAGCGATCATCGCAGCCTTTGCGGTCGTGTTTGCCTTGTCGCTCGTGGCCACTTCAATTTTCACCCCAATGTTTTCATCAGCCATTCGCAACTCGGTCCTCGGGGCCACCGACCGCGGCCTTGGTTTTTTGTTCGGTGTGGCACGTGGGGCGCTTTTGGTGATCGTCGCATTTATCGTTGTGGACCGTGTGACAACGGATGGCGCCATCCCGATGGTCGACGACAGCCGCTCTGCCGCGATCTTTGAACGCGTCCAACAACAGGTTGAGGCACAGATCCCCTCGGACGCGCCGGGCTGGATTTTGGAACGCTACCAACAACTGGTTGGCGCCTGTGGTCCGACCGAAGATCCGTTGCAACCCGCCCCCACGGGTAACTAATGTCGCACAAGGCGTCTTGAAGGCGTGACAAGCCTCGGCCAAAGCCCTAAACCCCGACGCAGATGACCACGCCGGATCAAGGATACCCCATGACCGACTCTCCCCTGCCCCAAACCGCCTGGCGCGAGACGCCGTTTGATGACGACAAGCTGAAAGAGGAATGCGGGATATTCGGGGTGAACGGCGTGTCCACCGCCGCAAATTTCGTGGCTCTCGGCCTGCACGCTCTGCAACACCGCGGCCAAGAGGCTGGCGGCATCGTGGTGCATGACCCAGAACACGGCTTCAACTCGGCCCGCCGGTTTGGCTACGTCCGCGATAATTTCACCAGCCAAGCCGTCATGGACACTCTGCCCGGCCCAATCGCGATCGGGCACGTGCGTTATTCGACGGCTGGCTCCAAAGGGGCGACTGCGATCCGCGATGTGCAGCCCTTCTTTGGCGAGTTTGCCATGGGTGGTGCTGCGATTGCGCACAACGGCAACATCACAAACGCCGAAGAACTGCGCCGCGAACTGATTGAGCGCGGCTCGATCTTCCAAAGCTCAAGCGACAGTGAATGCATCATCCACCTGATGGCGCGTTCCTTGCAGAAAAACATCCCCGAGCGGATGAAAGACGCCCTGCGCCGCGTCGAAGGCGCGTTTTCCGTCGTCGCAATGACCCGGACCAAGCTGATCGGTGTGCGTGATGCACTTGGTGTTCGACCCCTCGTTTTGGGCCGCATCGGTGACGGCTACGCGCTCGCGTCTGAGACCTGTGCCCTCGACATCATCGGCGCAGAGTTTGTCCGCGAAATCGAACCCGGTGAGATGGTCGTGATTTCCTCTACCGGAGAGGTCACCTCCCACCGCCCGTTTGAACAAAAGCCCTCCCGCTTTTGCATCTTTGAACATGTCTATTTCTCCCGCCCCGACAGCATCCTAGGCGGACGGTCCGTCTATGAAACTCGCGAAAACATTGGCCGCGAACTGGCCAAGGAAGCCCCGGTTGAGGCCGATCTGGTCTGCCCCGTGCCCGACAGCGGCACCCCGGCGGCTATCGGCTTTAGCCTGCAAAGCGGCATTCCCTACGCAATGGGGATCATCCGCAACCAATACATGGGCCGCACCTTTATCGAACCCAGCGAACAGGTCCGCAACCTCGGCGTGCGCCTCAAGCTGAACGTGAACCGCGCCCTGATCCGGGGCAAGCGCGTCATCCTCGTGGACGACAGTGTTGTGCGCGGCACGACCTCACGCAAGATTAAGGAAATGATCCTCGACGCCGGCGCGGCTGAGGTCCACTTCCGCATCGCCAGCCCCCCCACCGCTTGGCCTTGCTTCTACGGCGTCGACACGCCTCAGCGCGAAAAACTCCTCGCCGCAACTATGTCCGAAGAAGAAATGCGCACGCACCTCGGCGTCGACAGCCTCAAGTTCATCTCTCTCGACGGGCTCTACCGCGCAGTGGGTGAAGCAAACGGCCGGGACGCCAAAGCCCCCCAATACTGCGACGCGTGCTTCTCGGGTGAATACCCAGTCGCCCCACGCGACAAACTCGCCCAAGGGTTCCAACTCAAAACAGCGGCCGAATAAGCCGCCTCTTTGGTTCCCAAATATCCTGGGGGCGTCCGAAGGACGGGGGCAAAGCCCCGCAAACCTCCGCAACAATAAATCAGACAAACCCAACAAAAAAGCCGCCTCAACGGGCGGCTTTTTCACAATCTCATAGTGCTTAGCACATTAGGCAGATTTCTTGCCCAATGCGGCCCACGCACCCGACACGATCAGTGCTGCAATAACCGCCTTCAGCGCGTCACCAGCAAGAAACGGCAGCATGAACCAACCCAGCAGGTTTTCCATTGTTGGGGCAACCCAACCGGCTTCAATGCCCAAACCACCAGCAACCAGCGCAGGCCACGCCAGACCGGGCACATACAGCAGAGCCGAAGCCACGAGTGTCGCGGCCGACAGGCCAAGTACCGATTTAACGCCGCGCTCAGCAACAAAACCCGCGAACCATGCCATGGCCACAAAGCCCAGCAAGAAACCAGCCGAGGGACCAATAAATGCCGCAAGGCCCGGTGCCGTCGTCAGAGTGAACATCGGCAGACCAGCAGCGCCTTGCGCCAAATAGACTACAAGCGTGATGGCACCAAGGCGCGAGCCGAAGGTCAAACCAACAACCAGAATGGCCAGCGTTTGCAGTGTCATGGAAGTCGCGCCCAAGGGCACCGACACTTTGGCGGCGATCGCGATGATAGCGGAGCCCGCCAGCACCAAAAGCGCCTGTTTCAGAAGTGTGTTTTGGCCCAGTGTGGCTTGAGTAAGGGTCATGTGTGGCTCTCCGTTCACATATTTCTCAAAGGTAATGCCAAGCTCGCACTATAGAAGTCAAGCGATGCTAACCGCGCATGCCCTTGCACGACGTCGCAGGGCGTGCCACATGCTCCGCCATGACACAGAACACTCCTCCTTCCCTCGCGCTGATCACCGGCGCCTCCCGCGGTCTTGGGGCGGGCATTGCCATCGCTCTTGCGGCTCGCGGCACGCACATCATGGCTGTCGCCCGGACAACTGGCGCGCTCGAAGAACTGGATGACAAGATCAAGGCCGTGGGCGGCGTTGCCACGCTCGCGCCGATGGACATTACAAATGACGGCGCGATGCAGCATCTGTGCCGTTCGGTGCATGAACGCTGGGGCGCCCTGCCCCTTTGGGTGCACACCGCGATCCACACGCCGCCATTGGCCCCGGTCACTCAGATCGACGCAAAGGCCATGGACAAAAGCATCGCCAATAACATTAAGGCCGTCTCGACCTTGATGACTTACGTGAATCCGCTGTTGCAGGCAGCCGCACCCAATGCCCATGCGGTTTTCCTGGATGACACGTCAGATGCTGCGTTTTCCGGGGCTTATGCCGCGACCAAAGCCGCCACACGCACGCTTGTGCGCCATTGGCAGCGTGAGGCCACGACCCCTTCGGCCCCATCTGTGCATCTGTTGGAGCCGGCACCCACCGCCACGGCCTCCCGCGCGCGGTTCTATCCCGGAGAAGATCGCAGCACCTTGGCCAGCCCCGCTGACGAAGGCGAACGGCTTGTCGCGAGTCTGTTTGGGCCGCGTCCCTAAACTATTGGCGCGCCCGTGGATCACCACGGGCCGCCCCAGCTTCAGCCAAATGCGTCAGACGACGCCTTCGGCTTTTTCGGCCAAGGCCTCTGCCCGGCCTGCAAAATCCTCAAGCCGCTGTTGCAGCCCTGTGTCAGGTGCGGGTGCCGCAGCTGTCGCACCCCGCGCCTGAAGCTCCTCGATCACGCCTTGTTGCGTGGCCAATTGCGCCTCTAGCTTTTTGACGTCCTCTTGCAGCGAGATCGACTTATCCGCCAGCATCAGACCCGCCATCAACAACATCCGATCCTGCGTCAGCCGCGCCCCTGCCGCCGATAGCTTTTGCGCTTCGGTATCCAAAAGACCCGAGGCAGACTGCAAATAGGGTTCTTCGCCCGGCTGACAGGCCACGATGAACGACCGCCCGCCAATATTGATTGTGACGTCAGGCATTGGCGCTCTCCTCAAGCATGGGTTCCAGCTCTGCCAGCAGCGTCCGCATTTCGGCCAAATCGGCATGACGCGCGACGCGCAGCGCCTCGACCTCAGCCTCAAGGGCGCGGTTGATCAGGCCTGCGTCCGTGGCCCCTTGCGCCGCACTCGCGCGCAAGGCGGCCGTTACTTCGGTCAACTCAGCGAGGGCAGCCAAATCGCCGGGGTCGGCAGCCATTGGTGCCGCAGCAGCCCCCATCGCGTCGGCTTGCACGTGAATACGGTCGATCTCAGCATCCTTGGCCGCCAGTGCCGCCGCGTGGCTGACACGCAGCGCCTCCATCTCGGCACTCGCGCCGCTTTGCGCCTCCGCCAAGGCGGCACGCAGGTTGGCCAGTTCAATGTCACGCTCTGCCACGATGTGGCTCAGATCCTCGGTTGGGGCGGCCGCTTCTGTTGCGGCGGCCTGTACCTCAGCCAATTCGTCCTTGAGGGCGGTGATCCGTTCGCTCAGCTGGGCCGTAACGGTCTGTTCCTCAGCCAGCTTGACGGCCAAAGCGCCCGCCGACTGCGGCCCCGTCAAAGCGGCCTCCAAACGGTCCAGCGCGCCGGTCAACCGCCGCTCTGCATCCGTGGTCATATCATTTTCACTCATGGTCCATCCATTCAAACGTGAGAAAAACCTGAGGCCCATGGAATCGCACGCGCGCCCAATTGTCAAAGCGATAGACCGCAAACAGGCCGATTTCGGCCCTATATCTTGTGGCTAACTCGCAAAACCGGGCCTTTGGGGGCGGTTTCACACGGCCCGCCCCCAAGAGTGGCTTGCAACGGGGGCCATCCCTGCTATCACGCGCGCAAACACCCCATACCCTTCAAAAAGGACGCCTCATGGACCTCAACGCCCTGCGCACCGCAAACCCCGGCCACTGGCGCCGCGCAACCGCCATTCGCGCGCTGACCCTTGATGCGGTGGCTGCCGCCAACTCGGGGCACTCCGGGATGCCCATGGGCATGGCCGACGTCGCCACGGTTTTGTTTGAGCGTCACATGAAGTTTGATGCTGCCAACCCTGCATGGCCCGACCGTGACCGGTTTGTGCTGTCGGCAGGCCACGGCTCGATGCTGCTGTACTCGCTGCTGCACCTCACGGGCTACCCCGAGATGACGCTGGAGCAGATCAAGAACTTCCGCCAATTGGGCGCGATCACCGCGGGCCACCCCGAATACGGCCACGCCCCCGGTATCGAAACCACAACCGGCCCCTTGGGTCAGGGCATCGCCACCGCAGTTGGCATGGCCATCGCTGAAGAAATCCAGCGCGCGCGCTACACCAAAAAGATCGTTGATCACTATACATACGTGATCGCGGGCGACGGCTGCTTGATGGAGGGCGTCAGCCAAGAGGCCATCGGCCTTGCCGGCAAGCTGGAACTGTCGCACCTGATCGTGCTATGGGATGACAACGGCATCACCATCGACGGCAAGGTCGAGATTTCGGACGTGACGGACCAAAAACAGCGTTTCTTGGCCTCTGGCTGGGACGTGCTGGAAGTTGACGGCCACGACCCCGCAGCAATTGATGCGGCCATTGCCAAGGCAAAGACCGGCAAAAAGCCTACAATGATTGCCTGCAAAACCCACATCGCACTGGGTCACGCGGCGCAAGACACCTCCAAGGGTCACGGCGCGCTGACGAACGCTGAGCAACTGCTGGCCGCCAAAGCCGCCTACGGTTGGGACCACGGTGCCTTTGAAATCCCCGCCGATGTGAAATCCGAGTGGGAAGCCATTGGCGCCCGTGGTGCTGCCGAGCGTGCCGAATGGGAAGCCCGTCTGGCCGCCCTTGGTGCCAGCAAACGCGCTGAGTTTGAACGCGCTCTGGCCGGTGATGCGCCCAAGCGTCTCTCGGCCACGATCAAGCGCCTCAAGCGTGAGATCTCCGAAGGTCAGCCTTCGATGGCGACGCGCAAATCCTCTGAGACCGTGCTCAAGGCGATCAACCCGATCATGGCCGAAACCATCGGCGGATCGGCAGATTTGACAGGTTCCAACAACACGCTGACTGGCGACATGGGCGTGTTTGAGCCGGGCAACCGCAAAGGCCGCTACATCTATTACGGCATCCGTGAGCACGGCATGGCCGCCGCGATGAATGGTATGGCTTTGCACGGTGGTGCAAGGGCTTATGGCGGGACGTTCATGTGCTTTACCGACTATGCGCGCCCCGCGATGCGCCTGTCGGCCCTGATGGGTGTGCCCGCGACCTACGTCATGACGCACGACAGCATCGGTCTGGGCGAAGACGGCCCAACGCACCAACCGGTTGAGCATCTGGCCATGATGCGCGCGACGCCCAACTTCAACGTGTTCCGCCCCGCAGACACCGTTGAAACCGCAGAAGCATGGGAATTGGCGCTAACGTCGAAATCCACGCCTGCGATGCTGTCGCTAACACGCCAAAACGTGCCGACTTTGCGCACGACGCACACCAACAAGAACCAAGTCGCCCAAGGTGGCTACGTTCTTGCCGACGCCGAAGGCAAGCGCATGGCGATCCTGATGGCGACCGGCTCGGAAGTGGCCATCGCCATGGAGGCCCGTGACCTTCTGCAACAAGACGGCATCGGCACACGTGTGGTTTCTATGCCCTGCTGGGAACTGTTTGAGGAAACGGACGAAGCCTACCGCCGCCGCGTCCTGCCCGGTGGCCCGGTGCGGGTTGCGGTTGAAGCCGGTATTCGCTTCGGCTGGGATCGTTGGTTGTTTGGTGAGCGCGGCAAGCGTGAGAAGTCCGGCTTTGTCGGGATGCACGATTTCGGTGCCTCCGCCCCGGCAGACGTTCTCTATGAGCATTTCGGCATCACGCCACAGGCGATCGCCGACAAGGTCAAATCCCTGCTCTAAAAGATCAAAAGGCGCTCCAACGGGGCGCCTTTTTTCTACTGCGGTGTCCGTCACCCGTGCCAGCATTCCTGCGCCCTGATGCCTCAGGGTCTACTAAACCCCTTGCTCGAATTGATTTTGTGCCGCCCCCTAGGGCTTTAGCCAAAACTTTGCGAGTAAAGATGAAACACCTTATTTTACCGACCGCCCTTGCCCTCTCTTTTTTTGCCGAGGACGCGCAGGCCGGAACAATTACCTATACGGATACGTCTCGCGGCGATCGTAGCACTGTCTCCGTACCGAGGTTCGATCCAGCATTGGGCTTTTTGACGATGGTCGAGTACCGCATGACGGGGCGGACATCTTCTATCGATGCAACGGACAATTATCCGCTCTCGGCCTCTGCAAGCGCTTACGTGACAATAGATTTTCTAAGACAAACAAAAAGCGATAGCGACTACGCCTTCGAGGAATGCGGCTACGCGACCTATAGCAGTTCGTTTGGCTGGGAATGCCAATCTAATTTCCAAGCGGCTGCGTCAGCCTTTGCAGAGATTTCCGAAGTCCTAAGCCTCGAACAGGGGGACAACCTGCCCTTGCGTTTCAATGGTACCGACGTCCTTACCGGCACCGTAAATGGCTATTTCAACCGCCGTTTTGGTGGTATTTCCTCGACCCTCTCCATCACATGTACGTTCGCCGATGCACCGCCTGATCCGCTCCCTGCGGCCTATGCGGCCCTGCCTCTTCCGGCGTCTGCCCCACTGTTACTGGCAGGACTAGGAGGCATCGCCGTCCTGCGCAGACGAAAATCGAAATAAATCTGGGACCGTAGCCTCACGACCCGGGCGCGTGCTAGTGCGCCCGGCCCATCAGGGTCAGGGCTTTCTCCACCACGGGGATCAGGGCGAACCCTAGGATGATGCCCAGCACGCCATCCATAATCGCCTTTGCCGTCCATTCGATCCCGCCGCTGCCTGCGGCGACCGCATGGGCTGCGTCTTCGATCAGGTGTTCGGGCACGTGCCAGCCCATCTCGGCCCATGCGTGCACGATGATCGAGCCGCCAACCCAAAGCATCGCCGCCGTACCAACCACCAGCAGCAGCTTCATAAAAGTAGGCATGCCCTTCACGATCCCACGCCCAATGGCAGCTGAAACACCGCCGCGCGCGGACATGTGCAGCCCGACATCATCCGCCTTTACGATGATCGCAACCGCGCCATAAACCAACGCCGTGATCCCGATGGCCACGACCACCAATGCAGCCCCTTTGAACACAAGGCCCGCCTCCGCAGGCAAAGCCGACAGCGCGATGGTCATGATTTCGGCCGAAAGGATAAAGTCCGTCTTGATCGCACCTTTCACCTTTTGCTCTTCGAGGTGCGCGGGGTCGCCTTTGACCCCTTTGGCGTCCAGATCAACGTGCCCCGGTCGGAGCCATTTCAGGATTTTCTCCGCCCCCTCAAAACACAAATACGCCCCGCCCAGCATCAACAAAGGTGCGATCAGCCACGGCGCGAATACCGACAAAAGCAGCGCCGCAGGTGTGAGGATCAACAGCTTGTTCAAGATCGAGCCGCGCGCGATTTTCCACACGATGGGCAATTCCCGCTCCGCCGAAAAACCGGTCACATATTTCGGGGTCACGGCCGCGTCGTCGATCACAGCCCCCGCAGCCTTGGCCCCGGCTTTGCTTGCTTGTGCGATGACATCATCCACCGAGGCCGCTGCGATCTTTGCAATCCCGGCCACATCATCCAATAGCGCCAAAAGGCCCGACATGTGCGAATCCCCCTTCAAGGTTACCGCAGGGTAACGCACGAAATTCCTTACGCAATCCGCACCGGTTAACCACCACTTCCGCACAGTCCCGCCATGATAGCGATATCAGTTTCCGCTAACGGCAACATTTACCGCTAACACACGAAAACTGCGACCGTTTCACCCTTTGTCAAAGCCGCTTGCTCCCGTATATCGGACCCAACGGGCACGGGGCTTGCACCGCTAAGAATTGGAGCGAAAGATGACCATCACTGTCGGGATCAACGGATTTGGACGCATCGGACGGTGCACGCTGTCGCACATCATTGAATCGGGGCGCAATGACATCGCCGTGGTCAAGATGAACGCAACCGGGCCGATCGAAACCAATGCGCACCTGCTGAAATACGACAGTGTTCATGGCCGTTTCGCCGGCGACATCCGGGTTGAGGGCAACACGATGGATCTGGGCCGTGGCCCAATCGAGGTGATGTCGACATACGACCCCACCGAACTGGACTGGTCCGGTGTGGATGTTGTGTTGGAATGCTCTGGCCAGTTCAACGCCCGCGACAAAGCCGCCGTCCACATGAACCACGGCGCCAAGCGCGTTCTGGTATCCGCCCCCGCCACAAACGCCGACAAAACCATCGTTTACGGTGTGAACCACCGCGAATTGGACGGCTCGCATCACGTCGTGTCGAACGCGTCCTGCACCACCAACTGCCTCGCGCCCTTGGCCAAAGTCCTCAATGACGCCATCGGCATCGAAAGCGGCATCATGACGACCGTACACTCCTACACCGGGGACCAGCCCACGCTGGACCGCCGCCACAAGGACCTGTATCGCGCCCGCGCGGCCGCCATGGCGATGATCCCAACGTCCACCGGTGCCGCCAAGGCCATCGGCGAAGTCATCCCGGCTCTGAACGGAAAACTGGACGGCACAGCATTGCGCGTGCCAACGCCAAATGTCTCGGCCGTCGATCTGACCTTTGTCGCCTCCAAGGACGTGACGGTTGCAGACGTTAACGCAGTCGTCGCTGAGGCCGCAGCCGGTCACATGGGCCACGTGCTGTCCTATGACCCCGAGCCTAAGGTCTCGATCGACTTCAACCACACGACACATTCGTCGATCTTTGCCCCCGACCAGACCAAGGTCATCGGCCGCCAAGTCCGCGTGCTGGCATGGTACGACAACGAGTGGGGCTTTTCGTGCCGGATGGCCGATGTCGCCACCGCGATGGGCCGCCTGATCTAAACTATCGCCCCCATCTGATATTCCAAAACCCCGCCCTAAAAGGCGGGGTTTTTGCGTTGTACGCTACCACGCAGGACACATGCGCGCTTCCCACCGCATCCCCGCTCTGGCAAGCTGCTGCCATGTCCAACCGTTTTGCCTTTGTTTTCTTCGCCCTGATCTGTGGCTTGCTCGCGTTCGACTGGCTCAATAACGAAGCCCAGGTGATTATCTTCCTCGGCCAACGGCTCTTGGATCTGATCGCGTGGATTGCATTCTGGCGGTAAACAGCCAGCTCAAACACCCAGACTTGCGCGTTCGGCCCCAACATGTTAGCGCTACCATAAATTAGCAATAAACCAGAACGGAGACCGGTTATGACCGTGCGCGTGGCAATCAACGGCTTTGGCCGCATCGGACGCAATGTATTGCGAGCATTGGTGGAACAGGGTCGCACCGACCTAGAGGTCGTCGCCATCAACGACCTTGGGCCCGTGGAAACGAACGCACACCTGTTGCGGTTCGACTCGATCCATGGCCGCTTTCCAGGGACAGTCACGACCACAGATAGCACGATTGACGTAGGCCGCGGCCCGATCAAGGTCACGGCCATCCGCAACCCCGCCGACCTGCCATGGGGCGATGTTGACATCGTGCTGGAATGCACCGGCATCTTCACCTCACGTGAGGCATGCCAAGCGCACCTCGACACCGGCGCGCGTCGTGTTCTGATCTCAGCCCCCGGCAAAGATACGGATAAAACAATCGTCTATGGCGTGAACCACGGTGCCCTGACGGACCAAGACATTGTTGTGTCGAACGCATCTTGCACCACAAACTGCCTCGCTCCCGTGGCGCATGTGCTGCACCAATCCATCGGGATCAAACGCGGCTTCATGACCACGATCCACAGCTATACCGGCGATCAACCAACGCTCGACACCATGCACTCGGATCTTTACCGCGCACGCGCCGCGGCCATGTCGATGATCCCAACCTCCACCGGTGCCGCCCGCGCAGTGGGCCTTGTTCTGCCTGAACTCGCTGGCAAACTCGACGGCGTCGCAATCCGCGTCCCCACGCCCAATGTCTCTGCCGTGGACCTGACGTTCGAAGCGAGCCGGGACACTTCGGTTGAGGAAATCAACGCAGCCCTCACCGCCGCCGCAGCGACCGGCCCCCTCAAAGGCATCCTTGCCGCCACCGACGACAAGCTCGTGTCGATGGACTTCAACCACGATCCGCACTCCTCCATCTTCGCCACCGATCAGACCAAGGTCATGGACGGCACAATGGTCCGCATCCTCAGTTGGTATGACAACGAATGGGGCTTCTCAAACCGGATGCTCGATACCGCTGCGGCCATGGGAAAACTGCTCTAACGGCCCAACCGCGCAAAAAGAAATGGCAAAGGGGCAAATCGCCCCCTTGCTCCTCCTTTGTTCCAAAAATACTCATCCACCAGACGCAACTGGGCAACAGAACTGGCGGAGACCCCTGATGAGCTGGAAAACACTCGACGACATGGATTTGGCGGGCAAACTCGTCTTGACCCGCGTGGACATCAACGTGCCGATGGAAAACGGGCGCGTCACCGACGACACCCGTATTCAGCGCATCCTGCCCACTTTGCGCGATATTCTCGCAGCTGGGGGCCGTCCAGTGATGCTCGCGCATTTTGGTCGCCCCAAGGGCAAGCCCAATCCCGATATGTCGCTGCGCCTTGTCGCCCCCGCGCTTGAAGCCGCTTTGGGCCAGCCCATCACTTTCTTTGAGAAACCTGTCCGCGCCGATCTTGATGCGTTGCCAGAGGGTGCCGTTGCCCTGATCGAAAACACACGCTTTTCCCCGCAAGAAACAGAGAACGCCCCCGAAATGGCAGCCTTCCTGGCCTCGCTGGGTGATGTCTATTGCAACGATGCCTTCTCAGCCGCGCACCGTGCCCATGCATCTACCGAAGGTGTGGCCAAGCTGCTCCCCTCCTGTGCAGGGCGCTTGATGCAGGCCGAACTCAGCGCGCTTGAGGCTGCTTTGGGCGCGCCCAAACGCCCGGTCACGGCCGTGGTTGGCGGGGCCAAGGTCTCAACCAAGCTAGAGCTGCTGGGCAACCTCGTGCACCGGGTCGACACGCTCGTGATCGGCGGCGGGATGGCCAACACATTTCTAGCCGCCCAAGGCATCGACGTCGGTAAATCCCTCGCAGAGCATGAGATGACCGACACCGCCATCCAAATCCTCGAAACGGCGCGCGTCGCGGGATGCCGCATCTTGCTGCCCTCGGATGTGGTTGTGGCGCGCGCGTTTGAGGCCCACGCCGAGTGCGAGGTCGTGCCCGCCGACGCATGCCCTGCCGACGCCATGATCCTAGATGCGGGCCCCGACGCGACCGCACAGATTATCGCGGCTTTTGAAGCCTCCAAGACCTTGATCTGGAACGGCCCGCTCGGTGCCTTCGAAATCCCCCCCTTTGACACCGCGACCAACGCCGCAGCCCAAGCCGCCGCCCGCCTGACCCGTGAGGGTGGGCTGATTTCCGTGGCCGGCGGTGGCGATACGGTGGCCGCCCTCAATACCTCCGGTGCGGGCGCGGACTTTACCTATATCTCAACCGCCGGTGGCGCGTTCCTTGAATGGATGGAGGGCAAAACCCTGCCCGGCGTTGCGGCTTTGCAGGGCTGATGCGCCACCGTTAGCGCGATCATAATTGCGGTCCCTTTCTGAGGCAGCTAAGCCGGTGTTAACGCATTCAGAAAGGCCGCTTCTATGAACGAGACACAAGCCAACCAAGTCCGGACAGGCAAAGGATTTATTGCCGCCCTCGACCAATCTGGCGGCTCAACGCCCAAGGCCCTGCGCCTCTATGGCATCGAAGAGGACGCCTATTCCGGCGAAGCCGAGATGTTCGACCTGATCCACGCCATGCGCGCGCGCATCGTGGACGCACCTGCGTTTTCTGGCGAAAAGGTCGTTGGCGCGATCCTGTTTGAAATGACCATGGACCGAGACATGGGCGGCAAGCCCAGCCCAGCCGCATTGTGGGAAGACAACGGCGTTGTGCCCTTCCTCAAGATCGACAAGGGCCTCGCGGATGAAGCGGACGGCGCGCAAATGCTCAAGCCGATGCCCGATCTGGACACGCTTTTGACCCGCGCCGTGGCCAAGGGGATCTTTGGTACCAAGGAACGCTCGGTCATTCACGCAGCCAACCCCGCCGGCATCGCCGCCGTTGTGGCCCAACAGTTCGACGTCGCACGCCAAGTTCTGGCCCACGGCCTGATCCCGATCATCGAGCCTGAGGTCACGATCTCCATCGCGGACAAAGCCGCCGCCGAGGATATCTTGCTGGCAGAAATCGCCAAGCACCTCGACGCAGTGCCCGCGGGCCAAGAGGTTATGCTGAAACTGACCTTGCCCGAAAAAGCGAACCTGTATCAGCCCTTGGTCGATCACCCCGCCGTCATGCGGGTTGTGGCCCTTTCGGGCGGCTATTCCCGCGAGGAAGCCAACACACGCCTGTCGCAGAACACGGGCGTCATCGCCTCGTTCTCTCGGGCGTTGACCGAAGGGCTGTCGGCGCAGCAATCCGACGAAGCCTTTAACAGCACGATCGCTGCCACAATCGACAGCATCTACGCGGCCTCTGTCGCGGGCTAAGTCCGCCTAGCCGCAGCAAATACTGGCCACGGGGGATTCCCAAATCCCCCGGGCTCTGCCATACTGCCCCAAAGGCCCATCCAGAGGCCCCACTTCGAGGCGCACCATGGCACGACCCCACCGAACCCGGTCCTTGTTTTCGTTGTTCTTCATCGTTGGCGTTCTTACGCTTGCGGGGTACTTTACCTTTGCGGCGGTACAGGGCGAATACGGCCTGTTTGAACGGATCGAGCTAGAGGCGCAGCGCAGCGAGTTACAGCAGGAATACGACCAGCTTGAAGCCGATGTCGTTGCCATGGAAAACCTGACCAAGCGAATGTCCGACGAATACCTCGACGTGGATCTGCTGGACGAACGTGCCCGCAAGGTGCTGGGCCTCGTGCGCGCAGATGAGATTGTCATCCAATAAAACCGCCCTCTGAGCGCCGTTTACGCGGGTTTCCGAGCAGATTGTCGCGGCATTAACTGTGCTGTAGACAGCCGCGCCGTTGCCGATTACAAGATAGTTCAATACTAAACTATCCGCGAATGCTCGCCCGGAGGAACCCTTACATGGCCACCAAAAGCGCTAAGAGTGCGAAGAAACCGAACGTTTCATCCGAAGAATTGATGGAGCATTACCGTCAAATGCTTCTGATCCGCCGTTTTGAAGAAAAGGCGGGCCAATTGTACGGCATGGGTTTGATTGGCGGCTTCTGCCACCTTTACATCGGCCAAGAGGCGGTTGTGGTGGGTCTTGAGGCTGCCGCCGACGAAGGCGACAAGCGCGTCACCTCCTACCGTGACCACGGCCACATGTTGGCCTGCGGCATGGACCCCAACGGCGTTATGGCCGAGCTGACTGGCCGCGAAGGCGGCTATTCCAAGGGTAAAGGCGGCTCCATGCACATGTTCTCGAAAGAGAAACATTTCTATGGCGGCCACGGCATCGTTGGTGCGCAGGTGCCAATTGGTGCGGGCCTCGCGTTTGCGGACAAATACCTTGGCAATGATCGCGTGTCATTTGCGTATTTCGGCGATGGTGCGGCGAACCAAGGTCAGGTCTATGAGACCTTCAACATGGCCTCCCTGTGGGAATTGCCCGTCATTTTCGTGATTGAAAACAACCAGTACGCTATGGGCACCTCGGTGCAGCGGGCCTCCAAAACGCCAGACATCTACACCCGTGGTCTTGGCTTTGGCATTCCCGGCGAAGCAGTTGACGGGATGGATGTTCTCGCGGTGAAGGCCGCTGGTGAAAAGGCCGTCGCGCACTGCCGCGCGGGCAAAGGCCCCTACATCCTTGAGATGAAAACCTACCGCTACCGCGGCCACTCCATGTCGGACCCCGCCAAATACCGGACCCGCGATGAGGTGCAAAAGATGCGCGAAGAGCGCGATTGCATCGAGCAGGTCCGCGACATGTTGCTGACCGGCAAACACGCCAGCGAAGACGAGCTGAAAGCAATCGACAAAGACATCAAAGCCATCGTGAACGAGAGCGCAGAATTCGCCAAGACGAGCCCCGAGCCCGCTTTGGACGAACTCTGGACCGACATCTACGCCGATTGAGCCGACAGAATTTGAGGAGAACTACCAATGGCAACTGAAATTCTGATGCCGGCTCTCTCGCCGACCATGGAAGAGGGCACACTGGCCAAATGGCTGGTAAAAGAGGGCGATACCGTCGCCTCGGGCGATATTATCGCTGAGATCGAAACCGACAAAGCAACGATGGAATTTGAAGCCATCGACGAGGGTGTTGTGGGCAAACTGCTCATCGCTGAGGGCACCGAGGGCGTCAAAGTGAACACGCCCATCGCCATCATCGGTGAAGCCGGTGAGGACATGTCCGCCCCCGCCGAACCCGCCGCCGCAGCGCCTGCTGCGGCCGAGGCCCCCGCAGCAGCAGCAGCCACCGTCGCCGCCCCTGCGGCACCTGTTGTGGACAGCAGCCCCGATTACCCCGAGGGCACCCCCATGAAAACTCAGACCGTGCGCGAAGCAATCCGCGACGCCATGGCCGAGGAAATGCGCCGCGATGACACCGTCTATTTGATGGGCGAAGAGGTCGCGGAATACCAAGGCGCTTACAAGGTCAGCCAAGGGATGCTGGACGAATTCGGCGCCCGCCGGGTCATCGACACCCCCATCACCGAGCACGGCTTTGCCGGGATCGCGACGGGTTCTTCCTTTGCTGGTCTGCGCCCCATCGTTGAGTTCATGACGTTTAACTTCGCCATGCAAGCCATTGACCACATTATTAACTCTGCGGCCAAGACGCTCTATATGTCCGGCGGTCAGATGGGGGCACCCATGGTGTTCCGTGGCCCCAACGGTGCGGCAGCCCGCGTTGGCGCGCAGCACTCGCAGGACTACGCGGCGTGGTACGCTTCGATCCCCGGCCTCAAGGTCGTGATGCCCTACTCGGCCGCAGACGCCAAAGGCCTGATGAAAACCGCAATTCGCGACAACAACCCAGTGATCTTCCTTGAGAACGAAATTCTCTACGGGAAATCCTCCAAAGTGCCGGATATGGATGATTTCACAATCCCCTTCGGCAAGGCACGCACATGGCGCACCGGGTCGGATGCGACGATCGTCAGCTGGGGTATCGGCATGACCTACGCGCTTGAGGCTGCCGAAAAGCTGGCCGAAGAGGGCATCGAATGTGACGTGATCGATCTGCGGACCCTGCGTCCCATCGACTACGACGCGGTCATCGCCTCGGTGCAAAAAACCAACCGCTGCGTGATCGTAGAGGAAGGGTTCCCTGTCGGATCGCTCGCCAACCACATGGCCAGCGTCATCATGGAGCGCGCGTTTGATTATCTTGACGCGCCGGTTCTGAGCCTGACGGGCAAGGATGTGCCGATGCCCTACGCGGCCAACCTTGAGAAATTCGCGCTGATCACAACCGATGAGGTCGTGGCCGGTGTTAAACAAATTGCTTACCGTTAAGGAGCGCGCGACATGCCGACTGAAATCCTGATGCCCGCGCTGTCCCCGACGATGGAGGAAGGGACGCTCGCGAAATGGCTGGTCAAGGAGGGGGACACCGTCTCCTCCGGTGACCTTTTGGCCGAGATTGAGACCGACAAGGCCACAATGGAGTTTGAAGCCGTCGATGATGGTGTCGTGGGCAAAATTCTCGTCGCCGAAGGGTCCGAAGGGGTCAAGGTTAACACCCCCATCGCCGTCATGCTCGAAGACGGTGAAAGCGCGGACGACATTGGTGCCGCCTCTGCACCAGCACCCGCTGCGGCACCAGCGGCCACACCAACAGAGGCAGCCCCCGCTGCCGCAACCCCTGCCCCCGCAGCCGCCAAGGCCGCTGATGGCTCGCGCCTGTTCGCGACCCCACTGGCCCGCCGGATCGCTGCAGACAAAGGTCTGGACCTGAACACGGTTTCCGGTTCCGGCCCCCATGGCCGCATCGTCAAAGCAGATGTCGAAAACGCCACTGCGGCCCCCAAAGCTGCGGCACCAGCCGCTGCGGCATCGGCCCCCGCAGCACCTGCCGCAGCGCCCGCCGCCGCAGGCACCGGCCCGACGACCGACCAGGTGTTGGCCATGTACGGAGATCGTGAGTTCGAGGAAGTCTCCCTCGACGGGATGCGCAAAACCATCGCCGCCCGCCTCACTGAAGCCAAACAAAACGTGCCCCACTTCTATCTCCGCAAGGATATCGAACTGGACGCGCTGATGGCGTTTCGTGGGCAACTCAACAAAACGCTTGAGCCGCGCGGCGTTAAACTTTCGGTGAATGATTTCATCATCAAGGCCTGTGCGCTCGCCCTACAACAGGTGCCGGACGCCAATGCCGTTTGGGCCAACGACCGGGTGCTTTCACTCAAGCCCTCCGATGTGGCTGTGGCTGTAGCGATTGAAGGCGGGCTGTTCACGCCCGTGCTCAAAGATGCAGACATGAAGTCGCTCTCGGCTCTCTCGGCTGAGATGAAGGACCTCGCCTCCCGCGCGCGAGATCGTAAACTTGCCCCCCACGAATACCAAGGTGGCAGCTTCGCGATTTCAAACCTCGGGATGTTCGGCATCGATAACTTTGACGCGATCATCAACCCACCCCATGCGGCCATTCTGGCCGTTGGCGCAGGTGCCAAGAAACCTGTCGTCGGCGCGGATGGTGAGTTGAAGGTGGCCACGGTCATGTCGACAACCCTATCGGTCGATCACCGGGTGATTGATGGTGCACTTGGGGCGAACTTGTTGAACGCAATCAAGAATAACCTCGAAAATCCAATGGGCATGCTGGCCTAATCAGCGGTCCCAGAACGCAAAAAAGGCGGCCCTCCGGTTAGGAGAGCCGCCTTTTTTAATGCAGTAAACGCAGGTGCTAGTCTGAGCCGCGCACGCCCAAAAGCTGATCCATTGTGACCGAGGGCTGCGAACACCCCGCCTCACCCACGATCCGCGCGGGCACACCTGCGACCGTCTTCATCGGCGGCACGGTTTCCAAAACCACCGAACCCGCCGCGATCCGCGAGCAATGCCCAATATGGATGTTGCCCAAAACGTGCGCACCGGCACCGATCAAAACACCATCGCCAATTTTGGGGTGGCGGTCGTCGTCTTCCTTGCCCGTCCCGCCGAGTGTCACGGAATGCAGCATCGAGACATTGTCGCCCACCACCGCAGTTTCACCAATCACGATGGAATGCGCGTGGTCGATCATCAGCCCCTTGCCCACACGCGCGGCCGGGTGAATGTCGATCCCAAACGCCTCAGAAACACGCATCTGAATGAAATAGGCCAGATCTTGCTGTCCACGGTTCCACAGCCAATGCCCCACGCGGTAGGCTTGAACAGCTTGGAAGCCCTTGAAATACATCAAGGGTTGCATCAGGCGGTGGCAGGCGGGGTCCCGCTCAAACACGGCGACCAAATCCGCACGTGCCGCAGCGGCCGTTCCGTTTTTCTCATCCCGCAGAGCCTGATCCGCGACCTCACGCACCAGCTGTTCGGACATCGCAGGCGATGCGATTTTCTCTGCGATACGGAACGCCAAGGCCCCTTCAAAGTTGGCGTGATGCAGGATGCACGCATGCACCATACCACCCAACAGCGGCTCTTGTGCGATGGCCGCACGGGCTTCTTCGCAGATGCGGTCCCAGATCGGATCAATGGAGCGAAGGGGTTTTTCTTGCAATGCCATGGGACCTCCAGAGGTTCAGCGGTATTCCGGCGACCATAGCAGTGCGGCCCCGCGCGCGCCAGATCAAGCGCGCGCGGGGCGTAACACAGCTAAGATTTTGAGAAAAGAGACGTTGCGCCCTAGGACAGCAAAAGAACCGCAGGTGAGCCGAGCCCAAATCGATCAGACAGCTGCACCACATGCACCTCATCACCGGCGCCCAGCGCCATGGCCGCTACATCAGCGACAGGGATCGTAAGGGCAGAGGTCGCAGTTTCAAACGTACCAAGCGTGGCATCGCCACGCACGAAAGACACCTGATAGGCCTCACGCGCCTCAGACACAGGCACATCAAGCCCCGCCCATGTGTCACCATCAAGGCGGGTCCGCCGTATCCAGCGGACATCTAGCCCCCCATCAGCCCTCGTTTCAGCCGAAAGGTGCGCAGGACGATAGGGTTTAAGTGCGACGCCTTGGGTCGGCCAAACCTGTTGCGAATAGGTGCTGTCGTCATATGGGCGATTGGCCGGTCCAACCAGGTAATGAATGGGCAAATCCCGCTGTGCTGCATCCATCGGCAGCTTGGTCAAATCCCGCCCAAGCAGAACAACCGTGCTCCCCTCTGGCCAAGCACGCGCGGCCAAGCCCTCAGTCCCGTTTTGCCCCCTTAGGCGGAGGGATATCTCATAGGTGTTCGGCCCGACCAGAACCGCATTCAGGAACTGGAAAATCTCCCACGCGTCGATACTCCCATCTCCAATGGCCATAACATTGGCACCGTTTAGCACTGACAAGCGCTCAGCGCTCGACAGATCGCCACCTGACACCTCTACGCGCAGCGCAGGCCCACGATCCCAAACGCCCGCGCGGGCGGGCTCCAGGACATTAAGGGTGGTGCCAACAACGGACGGCGCGCTCACGATGCCCTTCAACGCATAGTCGGACTGCTGCATCGAACCAAACACCGCAACGTCACCACGCCAAGGCACCGCATTCACCGCGACATGCGGCCCGGGGGCCTCATCCATTGACGCCGCAATCGGCAGGTCCATGAACTGTGCGTAGACTGGCACAACAGTAAACGTCGGCCGCTGCTTTGGCACAACGTCCAAGATTTCGGCTGGGTCATATGTGCTGACCTCTGTTCGAATGGCCTCGACTTGCTTCATGCCCTGATCATCGATCCGGTCCACGCGAAACACTTCCGCCACACCAGCGCCCGCGTCGAACCGCACCAGGTCCCCTGGCAAGATATCATTGCGGGAGGGCGGCAACGTAAAGGCAACCGTGTCGCGCGACACACGCGACTGCGCTTGCCACCGCTCTGCGACGGCGTGCCCTTCGCCGACACTTAGCACCAATGGCAACTCCGTCTGCGACACGGTCGCCGTCCGATCCTGCGGCCACGCCGCCTCTACCGTTTTGGACTGATAGCTACTGGCGGCCTCCACAAAGTCGACCATCACCTTACCTGCCACATCCGTAGACGGTGCAGTTTCGCGTTTTAGCACCTCTTGCCCATCGCCCTGATCGACAAATTCCTCTGGGTCAACATCCACAAGCCGCGCATTCTTACGCATCGTGAACACCAGCGTTCCCGAGACTTCGGTCACATCAAGACCATAAGCCATCAATAGCGGCTGAAGGCTGGAACGGGTGGATTGGACGTCCCGGATTTCAAAGCCTTGGACCAGCCCCTCTACCCGAGAAACGTCATAATCCACGTACCCCGCACGCTCACACAGCTCGGCTACAACCAACGCAAGGGGTTGCGCGCTTAGGCGACCATTCAACCAATGCCCGCGTTTGTAGTTATCCCCATCAGACCAAAGTGCCGTGTTGTTGGGAAACTCCGGCCAAGGGCGCGCGTCATACGCCCATACATGAGCGCGTGACATATCAATCATCGCTCCATCATAGACGTCCGACGTTGGGTTATGCGCTGGATCAGACCAATAGCGCAGCGTCGCTTGTATATAACGCATCTGCAAAAAATCATCGCGGCGACCGTTGGAATAGTGCGGCAATGCACTTTCTGAGGATTTTGCATCAATGAATTTGTTCGGCTGATTGGTGCCCTTGTCGATCGCAGCGCACCCAAATTCCGTAAACCAGATTGGCTTAGACTGAGGCACCCACGCCGTCGGCGAGGCTGACCTTACCCCCCCCACACGCTCATGGTGCGCAAGGCTCCACCAGCTTTTGATGTCCTTATAACGATACACCCAAGGCTCATCAAAGGCACCATCAGTTATCGGGGCTCTCTCCTGCGCGTCGCGCGCTTCTTGATCGGGATAAAACCAATCATACCCCTCCCCCCCCGCAACATTCGCCATCAGGTAGTCTTCGTTGTAGATTGAGCCGTAGGACGCATCCAAATGATCATCCCCATCCCGCCAATCAGACAGCGGCATGTAGTTGTCCATGCCGATAAAATCGAGATTGTCGTCCGCCCACAAAGGATCAAGGTGGAAGAACACGTCCCCCTCTGGGCTTTGATACCCAAAGTACTCAGACCAATCAGCGGCGTAGCCTAGCTTTGCCTCTGGCAAAAGGGCACGTACTTGCCCCAACAGAGCCACCATGCGCGCAACTGCGGGAAAGCTGTTGTTGTCCCCACGGATCTGCGTCAACGCCCGCATCTCGGACCCTATGCAAAAGGCATCAACGCCACCCGCTGCGGCACAAATCGCGGCATTATGAAGAATGAACCGATTGTAACCCCAATCATCCGCGGGACCCGTGTACGACACTGCACCATTTGCCACGCTGAAATCACCGGCATTAACGGCGCCAAAAAACGCATCCACTTCTGCTTCCGCCGCAATAGTCCCATCAGTTGATCCATCAACGCCCGGAGCCAGCTCTGTGGTAATGCGCCCCCGCCACGGGAACGAAGGCTGACCTTCCAAACCACTGTATGGGTCGGTCAGCGTATTCCCATCCAAGACTTCCATCAGAATAAATGGGTAAAACACCGCTCGCTTGCCGCGAGCCCGAATAGACGCCAAAGCCTCAATCACAGACTGGTCCGTCGGGGTACCCCCATACACGCTCTTGCCATCAACTTTGGGTAATATCTCAGCAGAAAACCGGTCCAAGCCCGCAACACGCCAAGGCATCTCCTTTGGATCACCTGTGTTCTGATCCACCTTCGGCTTGATCGTGCACATATTGCAGCGCAGATCGCTCCCAAACCAACTGCTAATCAACAAAATAGATTCAAGCGCAGGCATCTCCCCCTCGGCGGCGCGCAAAGACGCATCAAAATCGCTCTCTCCAGAGGGGGTATTCATGTTCAAGGGTGTCACACGCCCAAGCCCCTCATCAACATGCACAGGCGTCGTCGCAAGACTGTATTCGCCCGTCCCCGGGATCAGCGCCACACCCGGCACAATCCGCGCAGGCGCAGGCGTCAGTTCAGGATTTTGCGGATCGACCGCACGGATAACCTCAAAAGAGAACTGCGGCACCCGGTTACCAAAGGGCTTCAGCGGCAGCCGGTCAAACACGACATAGGCCATGCCCCTATACGCGGGCGTCTGATCAACGCCCTCAATCGCTTCAATCGCACTATCCGGCAGTTGATCCTCGGCGCCTGTATAAACCCGAAAGGTAAAATCCTTCGCTTGGATTTCCGTACCATCTGCCCAAATCCGCCCGATCCGACTGATCTGCCCTTCACATACCGAAACCGCGAGGCTCACGAAATACTCATAAGTGGTTGAGGCAGGTTGGCTCGGTGCCCCCTTGCCGCCCCCCCCTGACGTGCTCTTTTCCTCGTTAAACTGCGATGACCAAATGACCTGACCCGGAATACGATAGGCCCCCGCGACACGCGATACGGCTGCACCCTCCGTGGCTCCGTTGATCCGGAACCGGTCGATACGGCCGTATTCCACCACATCCGACCCTGATCCCATGATCTTTTGGTCAATGACCCGACCAAGGGTCGAACCCGCTGCTCGCCCCACGACGGCGGCGCTCATCCCTAGAACTGAGCCCCCGATGCTGCCGCCAATTGATGCGCCGATAGCGCCAAGTACGAGAGTGGCCATAATGCAAAATTCCTAGGCGTGAGGGGGAAAGGTAAAGCGCGCTGTCAGCGCGCGCTGCCACGGCGCAGAAAAACTGGTCTCAACAACCCCGTGGCGCGCGTAGGCATGGATAAATCGCGGTGTTTGTCCGACCGTCACAAGGATACCAAGGTGTTTGGCAACGGCGGTCTTGCGCATGCGAAAAAGCAACACCTGACCCGGTGCCAAAGGCGTCTCTGTATCGACATCCTGCAAAACTTGGCGTGCAGAATTCCACAAAACCTCAGCCTTTGAGACCTCGGACCAATCATACGTATAGGCCGGGATTGGAACCGGCTCCGCCCCAACCACATCGCGCCAAACACCGCGTACAAGACCAAGGCAATCGCTGCCCGCGCCCATGCACGACATCTGATGTTGATAGGGTGTGCCGATCCAAGTGCGTGCGGCTGCAACGACTTTGTCGCTTATCGCAGTCGAACCCGTCACAGCTGCCCCCCATCCATCGTCAGTCGGCTAGAGGGATAGCTCATCGCCCAATCCTCACCCGGGATAGTCGGAAAACCACGAAAATTGAGGATGTTGTCGAACTTGACCGCGCATGTGCTCGCAAGACGATTGCACCCCGTCGTCACACGCAAAACTCGCCCAGGCTCGATCATAACGTTCGGAGTAAACCATAGCTCAATGTCGCGCCCAGCGTCGGAAACCTTATCGGATTTAATGACCGTCGCACCCATCGGCGCGCCGTCCTCCATGATCTCAACGGTCCCACGCTCAAACCAGGCCTCAGGATACGCATCCAAACCCGCAACACGGACATACCGCTGGTCCTTAACACTCACGACGGTCACATCCGTGCGGTATTCCGGCGACGTCAGATCAACACCACAGCGCACATCACCCAGCGCCGCATCACACGACGGTTGGTAAACACGACCAAGAGGTTGGTTCAACAGATCAGACTTGCCCCGCAATTCCGCGACAAAACTCCCATCCTTGACCTGAACCTCTCCGATCATCGCCTTGAATTGCTCCGACACGAGATGACCGGCCTTCCAATCGTATAAAAGAACATCAACCTCAGCACTGTCATAGCGACCGTTGATGATATCTTCGGGGCAGATCACAGTCGATTGTAGCGCGCCTAAAGCCTCGGTGTTGTCCACCGACAAACCCGTAGACGTTTGAAGCGCGGCCCCCGTCAACCCAGAAGCCGCTTGGCAGGTCACGCCCTCGTAGGTGATGTCGTCGTCATGGTTTGTGAACCCCAGAACCGTTCCATCCGATCGTCGAATAATCCATATGTTACAAAGTGTTGTCGCCTGCTGACCGACCGTGCTCATAGGCGCAGCTCCACCACAGGAACATCCGGAATTTCACCGGCCTGAAAACTCGCTAAGGACGTGTAAATGCGGTCGGTATCAAACCGAACCGGCACATCAAACTCAAAGCCTGCAGTAATCTCCGCATCACTTTCGGGGGGATCCACAAAAGTCACGAGCCCCGTATCAAAGTCCACGGTGAACTCAGTGGTCTCTGCAAGCTCGCTGCCTTGCACCCCAACACGAACCGATCCCGCAACGGGCTTTTGCACCCCCCGGGTGTAGCTGTGCGGCCCAGATCGATAAGTCTTCGACAGACCAAACGTGACCGTTTCACCGTCTCCGACCCCTATGGTCTGATCACGAAACGTCGGCGCCTGACTGGGAAGGCACGATTTATAGTCCGACCAATCCTTCCAACGAAACCCGTACAGCCGCCCAGACCGGGCCTCGAAAAACGAAATCAGGTCCTCAATGTCGTCAAGCGACCGAACCCCAACGCCAGCGTCATAGCGCCGACGCGAGTGTTTCCACGGCGCGTTGCGTTCTTCATGGCCGTTGGCCAATGTAACCACTTCGGTCAAGCGTTCAGGCCCGCCGGATGAGCCAAAGCTCACCGCAGCGGGAAACCGTACTTCGTGAAATGACATGTCCGTCTCCTACCTGTTGCGCTGCCCACGACCCAAGGCGCGGCTCATCTCGGCCGCAACCTGGCTTTGTGATCGCCGGAAGCTTTGCGCATCGGGGGTGCTAATATTCATGACGACGGTGACCGGCTTTGCGCTCCCGCCTTCGGTCCGCACACCCAGCTTACCGTCTGGGCCACGGCTCAAAGGCATAATCGCCTCGGGGCCTGCCTCGCCCAGCATCCCCATACCGCCACGCATCGGAAATGAGGTCGGCTGAGACGCAATTCCACCCGCGATTGAAGACGCACGTCCTTGCGTGAATGCGCCGCCATCCGCAAATAAACTCAAGTTCGAGCCAATCGAATTCAGCCCTGACGCCAAGGCCCCACCAACCGCATTCTGAACGGGCTTTATCGCGGCTGAATAGGCCGAGTTGACCATCGACTTACTGATGCTCTCCAACGCGTCCGACAGCTTCATGCCGTCAAAAACCAGCCCGTCAAACGCGGACCGCAAACCAGAGCCAAAGCTCCGAGATAGGCTTTTGACCTCCTTGTCGGTGTAGGTCATCTCCCCCCGCAACGACCCAAGCTCTCGGGTGAAGTTCGACACGACGGTTTGCGCACCAGAAGCTTCGGTTTGCAGTGACTCCAGCATCTCCTTCAAGGTGCCGATGTCTTCATTCAGATCATCCATCAGACGTATCCTTTTTGTCAGGTTGCGGCGCGTCGGGATACTTCATCAAAAGCGCATCCAGCGCACCGCGCGACATCGCAGCCTCCGCACCCGAATGACCTAGCAACAAAGCCAGTTCGACCGGCGTCAGGTTCCAAAACTCCGCAGGCCGCAGGCCAAGCTGCGTCAGCCCGACACGCAAAAGACCGTTCCAGTCAAATGCACTCATCCGCTCAACCCTTCGATGGAGAACGCGCGCCCCAATAGAAGCGCCGCAACACGGGTGGCCTCCACCGGGCCACCCCCGATATCACCCTGCAAAAGCGTGTCCCGACTGCCCTGCCAGCCCCCACCCCGAAGGCCCGCAAAAAGCAGTTCAACCACATCAACGGTCGAAAACCGCCCGGACTCGAACCGTTCGACCAGATCCACCAAAGTGTCGGTCTCCATATGCGCCTCAAGGTCGGCCAGCACGCCAAGCGTCAGCTTTAACGTCAATGGCCGCCCATTCAGCATCAATCCCACTTCGCCAGCCCAAGGGTTCGCGGTCGGACGCTCCTTGCCGCGCATCAAGCGGGCGTAAAGGTCAAAGCACCCGCAGAAGCGAGCGAAACCTCATATGTTGCCTCGCCATTTAGCGTTCCGGCATATTCCAATGACGTCAGCTGAAACGTTCCCTCAACAGCGCCAAAATCGGGAATTATCACCTGAAATACGGGCATCTCTCCGTCAAAAAACAACTGACGCGCCCGCGCATCGCTCGCATCATCCCGAAACACGCCCGAACCGGAAACAGCCGCGGATTTTACACCGCCACCGGTCAACAACTCACGCCAACCGCCCTCACTGTCCAGCGAGGTGACATCAATCGTGTCCGCATTGAAAGTTAGCCGAGTGGCCCGCAGACCTGCCAACGTTTGAAACACACCGGCTCCATCCAGATCGACTTTCACCAGCAGATCTTTTCCTTTTTGCACGCTCATTGCGCACCTCCTTTTGACTTAGATGTCGTCGGTCACGCGGGCGCGAAACCACATATCAATACGGCGCGACCCGTCGGTCGTATCGCGCCGGGCCTTCGCCTTTCGAAACCGCAACTGAACCAAGTTTCCCCGGCTCAGGCTCAGGTCTTCGTTGGTCAAAATGTCCGAAACACGCCCGGCCACTTGCTTGGCTCCCAAGAACCCGGTGCCAGTCGTGACGACCGTGACCTGCAAATCATGGTTCGCTCCGGGACTGGTCCCATCGGCTTGCTCAACGACGTCTTCTGGTCCCAAGGCCACAAAGATGTCAGGTGTTGTGCCTGTCGGCATCGTGTCAAACACGGCCGAACCGACCATTGAGGTCAGCTCAGCATCTGCCTCAAGGGCCGCGAAAAGGGCTGTTTGCAACGCAGCGCTCAAACCATAGCTCACGTTGTCACCTCCTCTTCCGCAAAGCACATAAGATACCCGCCACGCGGACCGGTTTCATGCACAGCATCAATGGCATAGATGCGTGTGCCCTCCACAAACCTCTGCCCCGGCTTAGGGCGCGTTGTGCTGTCTTGGGGGGCGTAGCGGACGGTGATCTTTAGCCCCAACCGGCTGCGCGTCAGAAACTCCCGCGCCCGCCCCGAACCCGTGCGCGCATCAACCTGCGCCCAGTGCACGCCCAGCGCAGACCAGACTTCCGTATTGCCCCCTGCGCCATCGGAAACCGAACTCGCCTCCTCCAGCACCAAACGGCGATCCAGATTGATTTGGCGCTTCAACATCCCGGCCGCCCCCGCAAACGGATGTCACGAAACGGCTCGACCAATAGGCAGACTGAGCATGGCAAGGTATTGCTCCCCTCCACACTTGAATCGCGCTCAAAAAAGTCTTCGGCAAGCATCATGATCGCCTGGCGCAAAGCCGCTGGAACACTCGACCACTCCGCCGCAAAACCTGCGCGCACCAAAATCTCAGCACTCGAATTCATGCTCAGCGCGGGCAAAGCCCCGACACGCGATACCAATTCCGGCCGATGCGCATCCTGTTGAAGCGCATAGGTATTTGGATCAACGATGACTTCATCAGCGCCCGAATGCACCAGCTTGATCTGTTCAACTTCGGTCACGGGTGCCGCCGGAAACTGCAACCGATCCGAGGCAGTCCACTTCTGGGTCCGCACAATGAACTGACGGCTCAAAAAGTATTTACCCAAACGGGCTTCAAGTGCGGCAATCGCCGCCGTCAAACATCCCTCCAAAAGGCGCATCTGCCCCGGCAACTTATCAAAGCCCTCAGCAAGACGCAGGTGCGCTGCGAAATCCGCAATAGGAAGGGCCTCCCTGGGCACGGAATTTAACTCCACCATCATCATATCGATGTCGCTCCTTGCATTCAGCTTTGTGAGTAGAAAAAGGGGGCGCGCGGCCTCGACGCCGCTCGGACGGATCAAATCGGCTGGATAGCGCCGAGGATGATTGGGTCGCGCGCCCACCTCCGTGGAAAGAAAAAACCACGGAGGATAGGTTTCGGGCTTAGGAAGCCGCGAATTTCAACAGCTTGATGGCTGCAAAGTCTGACACATCACCGCCAACGCGTTTTGTGGCATAGAACAGGACATGTGGCTTGGCCGAGAACGGGTCACGCAGCACACGCAAATCGGGCCGCTCTGCGATGGTGTAGCCTGATGTGAAATCACCAAAGGCAATCGCATTCGCGTCCGACGCGATGTCGGGCATGTCTTCTGCGATCAACACCGGATAGCCCATCAAACGCGCGGGCTCACCTGCGGCCAAGCCATCCGACCAAAGGAACCGGCCATCCGCATCCTTCATCTTGCGCACAGCACCAGCCGTCTTGGAATTCATGACAAACGTCGCGTTCGCCCGGTACCGCGCGCCCAGCGCATAGACGAGGTCCACAATGGCATCGACCGCATTGGTACCCGCAAAATCACCATCCTGGCCCGTGGGCACATACCCAATGTTACTCCATTCCCAGATTTCATTGTCCACGGTCGGATGCGTCAAAAACCCGGTGGGTTTGTCCACACCATCCCCGTTGATAAAGGCCGACGCTTCTGCGCGGGCAAATTTGTCGGCAATACGGCCCGCGAGCCATCCTTCGATGTCAAAGGCGCTATCGTCCAGCAACCGCTGGGAGGCTTTGGGCAATGCCGATAATTCATGCAGCGGGATCGAAATCCGCTCGAGCGCGGGCGTAGCCCCCTCGCTGACGGCTGCGGTCTCGGTGGCCCAACCGGCACCTACCTCGGTGTGATCCACGAGCACGTCAAAGGACGTCGCCTCAACATTCACGACGTTGGCGATCGTCCGAATAGATGCCGATGACAACAGAACCGACTGAATGGTCTCCGCCGTCTGCGGATCGACCAGAAAACCGCCCTCGGCGGCGACAGCCGTGTTCATCGCTTTGCCCTCAAGCGTCAGGTTGCGAAGCCCCTCATCGTCACCACACCGCAGATAGGCATCGAGTGCCTTTTGGTGTGGCGCGTCAGTCGCTTGTGCGCCCTCAAGTGCGGGGCGGCGGTGGGTCATGGTTTTGGTGCTCAGCATGGCAATGCGTTCTTCCTGTTGTTGCATCCGTGTGGTGATCTGATCTTGAAAGCCCTTGAAATCAGTCACAAAGCCCGTCAGGGCCTCTGTGACTTCCCGGGCAGCTTGGGTCCCGGCAGACGCACTTGCGCTGCCCGACCCACGCATCGATTGCGTGGTCATGGTCTTATCCTTCGATAGAGTTGATAGGGGTCTTGCTGACAGTTTCGCCTAACGCGGCTACCCGGTCGTCAGCTGCGCGCGCGCCGTTTCCAGCGCACGTGCCATATCACGGAAAAGATACGCTTCAGCCTCATCCGACTTCGCGCCCACCCGTGCCGTAGGAAGCATCGGAAAGGTCACCAAAGACACCTCCCACAGCTCCAGTTCGTTCAAAAGCCGCTGGCCTTTGTCATTCTTTGAGGCCTTTTGCGTGCGGTACCCAATCGACAACCCGTCAATTGCACCCGCTTCAATCAGCGCTGCAGCCTCGCGGCCCTTGGCAACGTCCAAAAGCAGGCGACCCTTTACATAAAGACCCTTCTCGTCCTCATGAACCTCATCCCAAATGCCAATGGGCTGCGCGGGATCATGCTGCCACAACATCTTCACCGAACGGCCCTCAGTGGACAGCGCCCGTAGCGACGCACCATAAGCCCCGCTTTGGACGATATCCCCACCCTGATCACATGCACCGAAGTATGAGGCGTAGCCCTCAATACGGGTCCCGTCCGTTACTTCAACGGCCTCCCCCAATCGAGCGAACTTTGTTTCCAATCCATAGTCTGGCGTCATGCCTTACACTCCAATCTGAATAAGTTCAGAAATCCCTTTGGCGAGGATCACGCTCACAACACCAAAAACGGCCAACCAAAGGCGCTTTTCCATCCGCTCTATAGCGGCCTCGATACCCTTGAGCCGAAACTCCAACCCCTCCCAGCGCTGCTCCATCACACGCTCATTGGCGTCGATGCGGGCATTCGCGACGTCGAAAGGGTCATATAAAAACCGTGATCCGCCTACTCCGGGTTTGCGATCACTCATGACCATCCACCAAGGGGGGCAACCCCAGCATTGCGCGCTTTTCAGAAGCCGACAGAAAATCCGCGTCCGCCACGCGGCGCCACTGGGCCTCTCGCTCAACAGATAACGCCGGGACCTGATCTAGGTCCGGCTTTAGGAACAGCCGTTCTTCCGCATGCAAACCCAGCCAATACCCAAGGGCGGCGGTCACTTTGCTCACCAGCGGCAGAACGGTTAACCTGTAAAAGGCACGGTTCGCCTCTTGGTAATTGGCATAAGTCGCATCCCCCGGAATGCCCAGCATCATGGGCGGCACACCAAAGGCCATCGCGATCTCGCGCGCGGCGGCCTCTTTGGTTTGCTGAAACTCCATGTCTGAGGGCGAAAACCCCATGGGTTTCCAGTCCAACCCACCCTCAAGCAGCATCGGTCGGCCCGCGTTGCGCGCGCCTTGATGGTGCGCCTCCATCTCGGCCGAGAGCCGATCAAACTGATCCGCCGACATCGACATACCCGCCTCAGAGCCATTGTAGACAATCGCCCCCGAGGGGCGCGCCGCATTGTCCAACAACCCCTTCGACCACTTTGATGCCGCGTTATGCACGTCAACGGCACTTGCAGCCGCCGTCATCGGTGACAGGCCATAGTGGTCGTCTTGGGGATGAAACGCCTTGATGTGACACACAGGCGACACCTCACCTACGGTGAACCGATGCGCCTTGGCGCCGACCTTATAGTCATAGGCAACGGGCCAGCCATCGCTCCCCGGCACTACCGACATTCGGTCTGACCGCAGCACATGCAACTCAAGCGGAACGCCAAAATCGCCAACCGCCTCGACATAGCCATTCCCGCTCAGCAGAAACTGGCCGTACAAAGCCTCTAGCAACTCAGCCTGCCCCTGCACACCATTGGGCCGCCGCACCAATCCCAGCACCGGATGCTCCGAGAACCGCGTCGCCCCGTCCTCTAGCACCAAGGGCACCGCCGCCGCCGCCTCCGCAATCAACTTTACCGCGCGAAACCCCACCGGGTTGGTGGTAAACCCAACCCGCGTCAGGCTGCCCGTGTCGCGTGCGCTCCATGCTGTCCGAACGCCGCCCCCCGCCAGCGCCGCAACCTTGCCCGTCGCGGAGGCCTTTTGTTCAGGTGCGTTCGCGCGTGCCTCAGCCCCGCCCTCCCGCTTCAAAAAGTCGAACATAGCTGTCTCCGTCCTTGGCCGAATAAAAAAGGGCCCCAAAGGGCCCCGAAAAGAAGGTTCGATAACGTATGTCTACAAGGTCCGGATCGCTGCCGCGCCGCCGGGCGTGGTCGGTGCGATCATGCCCTCGAACAATGCCCAAACCAGCGCGTCAACGCGGTCCGGGCTGCCCTTGCCGGCGTATCCTTGCAACGTCATCTGGACCATCTGGTCCTCTAGTTCTGAAAACTGTCCGCAATGATGCACGCGACCCTGTTCGTACAACGCGGCAATCGGCTCAGCGCGGGCGCTCTTACCTTTGGTGGCGCGCACGGCCTGATAGCGGATCATCGGGTCCACTTGGCGCACGATCTGTTTAACCATGTCACCGCCCTGGTTCACTTCCGCGACCAGACAATCACCGTTATGGCGCTTCATCGCGGCCACCGCCGCCTGCGCCCACTCCAATGGGCTAGACGCCGCAACAGACGCATCCTCAATGACATAGGCCCGCCACGCCGCACGCGGCCCCTGATGGGTCACGCCAATCACGACGATCCCACATTCATCCGATCCCGCATGCCCCGTGACCGGCGGGTCCACCGCAACAATCACCCGGTCCACCTCGGGCAATTCTTTCACCCGACACGCCCCCAACATATGAGACGTCCAAAACGCGCCCTGCACGTCCTCCAGCAACTCACCATTCAACTCTTGGCGCCCCAGCCGGGACCCCTCATAGCGGCTCTCGACCTCGGCCAAGAAACTATCTGCCAAATAGGCCCGATTGGCATGGGTCGGAGCATGGGTCTGAACCGTACTCTCCCGCGCCAGCAAATCCTTCAAAACATCAACGTTGCGCGGTGTCGTGGTCACCACACACTTCGGGTCGTTGCCCAAACGCAGACAAAATTGCAGCATATCCCAAGTATCCTGCGCCTTTTTCCACTTTGCCAACTCATCAACCCAAGCCGCATCAAACTGCGGCCCGCGAAGCGCCTCTGGCTCACTGGCCGAAAAACACTGCGCCTCGGCACCATTCGGCCATACTAGCTTGCGCTTAGAGGCCTGCCATTCTGGCTTACGGTCCGGCGGACAGCACGCAAGAATGCCGCTGTCCCCGAAAACCATAACATCCCGCGTTTGGTCATAGGTTTCTCCAACCAACGCGACACGTTTGGCCCGGCCGCTCTCAAGCGGCCGGGACCCTTCTACCATTAGCCGAACCCATTCGGATCCGGCGCGCGTTTTGCCCGCGCCACGGCCGCCCATAATCACCCAGCTGCGCCAGTCCCCACTGGGCGGCATCTGGTGCGGCAATGCCCAAAACTCAAAGAGCCAAGGCAATGCCGCAAGTGCATGATCAGTCAGTTGCGCCAGGAACGTCTCCTGCGTCTCCCGCGGCGCGGAGGCAAGCCAGGCGGACCCGGATCTCAGCACGGGCGCTGTCAAGGTCGAACGTCCCGTTGGACATGCCTCCGTTGGATTTGGAGAAGTCATCTTCAATCCTCCTAGTATGATCCACAGCAGTCGAAATCGCTTTGCTCATGGTCGAGAGCATCGCGTTCACGTCCTTCCCATCGTCTTCAAGGGTCGGTGCAGTTTTCAAGGCATTGATCCGCGCCAGGAAAACTTCGCGGGCCACTTCGTATGCAGCAACTGCATCATTGGCCAGTTTTTCGCTTCTTGCTGCGGAATTGGTGTCAAAGGTCATTTTTGTGCTCCTAGATCAAAAATAGACCCGCACGAGCAGACATGAAAAATGCGACCTCGGGAGTATCATTCCCGGGCCGCCTTACCCACTTCTTCCAGCATGTCACAATGTATGTGTTTGAGCGTACGCTCCGGTCAATCCCCTAAATTCGCAAAAACCGCAAAGCCCTAGTTTTGGCTGTTCGCGCGGTCTCTCTCAATCTGACGCCAGCGGGCAACGTTTTGATTATGCTCAGCTAATGTGACAGAAAAGGCGTGCCCACCGGTGCCGTCCGCCACGAAAAAGATATAGGGGCTCTCATCGGGGTTCACCGCCGCCTCAATCGCCGCACGCCCCGGATTCGCAATCGGCGTGGGGGGCAACGCAGGAATGACATAGGTATTGTAGGGCGTCGCGGCCCGCAGCTCGGACCGACGCAAACCCCGCCCAAGGCTCCCCTCACCATTGGTAATCCCGTAAATCACAGTTGGGTCGGTCTGTAGCCGCATCCCCTGCCGCAAACGGTTGGTAAAGACGGACGCCACCAACCGACGCTCATCCGGCACCGAGGTTTCCTTTTCGATGATCGAGGCCAGGATCAACGCCTCCTCCGGCGATGTCACCGGAATATCATCCTGACGGTTGTCCCAAGCCGCGGCCAAAATCCGCTCCTGCGAGGCGGCCATTTGCGCCAACACATCCGCCCGCGCGGTGCCCCGCACCACTTCATAGGTATCAGGCGCCAACAGCCCCTCAGCGGGCACAACATCCACATCACCACTCAGGAAATGCGCGGACTTCAGCCCCTCCACGATCTCCCACGAAGTCAAACCCTCAGCGATCGAGACACGATAGATCATCGGCACATTCTGCGCGACCAAATCGGCATACACCTCAGGTAACGGCTCACCGGCGGCAAAGGTCGCCACATCCGACAAATCATCCTGCCCCGGCACACGCTCGCGCACGCGGGTCTCAGCCCCTTGGGCCCGGATGATAAAGGTCGACGTATACCGGAACGTCGAAGGCCCACCCGCCGTCACAATATCCATGATCTGAGGCATCGTGGCCCGCGCCGGGATCTCATAGTTGCCGAACTTCAGATCACCGTCACGCTCATTATAGCGCGCTGCCAGCCGGAAAATGATCCCGCTCTCAATCGCACCCGCATCCTCAAGGCTCTCACTCACGGCCGTCAACGATGCCCCGCGCGGAACCTCAAAAAAGATCGCCTCGTCCAGCGGCCCCTCAGACACATAGGTGTTCTGGCCCCACCCAATCAGCCCCGCAAGCGCGACAATCCCGACGATCAACATCGTGATCGCATTCGCGGCAATATGGTTCCACATGGGCAGGCCCCGCTGGCGTTGGCGTTATACTTTGCCCAAAACGAGGCTGGCGTTGGTCCCGCCAAAACCAAAGGAGTTCGACAAAGCCACGCTGATTTCCCGCGGCTCGGCCTCCATGGGCGCAAGGCTCAGTTTGGGATTCACAGCCGGGTTTTCAAGGTTCAGCGTGGGTGGCGCCACCTGATCACGGATCGCAAGGATCGAGAAAATCGCCTCAACCGCACCCGCAGCACCCAACAAATGGCCCACAGCGGATTTCGTCGACGACATCGTCGCTTTCTCTGCCGCCGATCCCATCAGCCGCTCAACCGCGCCCAATTCGATCGTATCCGCCATGGTCGAAGTACCATGGGCGTTGATGTAATCGATATCGGCAGGCGTCAGGCCCGCACGTTTGATCGCCGCCGCCATGGACCGCTCGCCGCCCTCACCGTCCTCTGACGGCGCGGTGATGTGATAGGCATCCCCCGACAGGCCATAGCCCAACACTTCGGCGTAAATCTTCGCACCACGCGCCTTGGCGTGCTCGTATTCTTCCAACACGACAACACCAGCGCCTTCGCCCATTACAAACCCATCCCGGTCCGCATCATAGGGGCGTGATGCTGCCTGCGGGTCATCGCCCCGCTTTGTCGACAGCGCTTTGCAGGCGTTGAAACCCGCGATCCCGATTTCCGAGATCGGGCTCTCCGCCCCACCCACAACCATCACGTCAGCATCATCCAACGCGATCAACCGCGCCGCATCACCAATCGCATGGGCGCCCGTCGAACAGGCCGTCACAACTGCATGGTTCGGCCCCTTAAAGCCAAACTTGATCGACACCTGACCGGACACCAGATTGATCAACGCAGACGGAATGAAAAACGGCGAAACCCGGCGCGGCCCACGCTCTTTGAGCAAGACAGCCGTCTCCGCGATGGAGGACAAACCACCGATGCCCGATCCGATCATCACACCGGTCCGGCATTTGGCTTCCTCATCTGCAGGAACATAGCCACTATCGGTCACAGCCTGCGTCGCCGCAGCCATTCCATACAGAATAAAATCGTCAACCTTGCGCCGCTCTTTCGGAGCCATCCAATCATCAGGATTAAACGTCCCATCCGAGCCGTCACCAAGGGGAATTTCGCACGCATAGGTCGTGGCCAAGTGGCTGGCGTCAAACCGCTCAATGGTGCCCGCGCCAGATTTCCCCGCAAGGATCCGCGCCCAGGTCTCTTCGACACCGCACGCCAATGGGGTTACCATCCCCAAGCCGGTCACAACAACTCGCCGCATGTCTGCCCCCTCATAGGTCGTTTGAGCGCCTACCTACACCGCTCCGCGCGCACCCTCAAGGGCACCAACTGCGGCCATCCGCACAAAGCAGCCCATAGACACCGCCCGCTCCTTTGTTCCCCAAATACTCATCCCAACCGCACAAACAAAAACGGCGCCCCAATCGGAGCGCCGTTCACCGCCAAATAAGGCGAAATCGCTTAGCTGGCTTTGGTCACGAAAGCGACGGCATCGCCGAAGCTTTGGATCGACTCAGCTGCATCGTCAGGGATCTCGATGCCGAATTCTTCTTCAAATGCCATTACCAGCTCTACGGTGTCGAGGCTGTCAGCGCCCAGATCGTCGATGAAGGAGGCGTTTTCTACGACCTTGTCTTCTTCAACACCCAGGTGTTCCACCACAATTTTACGCACGCGATCAGCGATGTCGCTCATATCTTTTCCTCACTTATGGGGGCGCCTGCCCGTTTTACATGTGTTGAGCCCCATGCACAGGCCCGGTACGCGGCTCTTTGGCCAATACGCCCGAAAGCGGCGAAAGGGTCCCCTCCCCGCAATTGTGCGCCGCCTATAGCACATCGTTTACTCAACGCAAACGATTCCGCGCCCGGGGATCTTGCCGGGCACGGACGCCATCGCAGCGCGCCTTAGATCACAGCATCGCCATGCCGCCGTTCACGTGCAGCGTCGCACCCGTGACATAGCCGGCCTCGGGGCTGGCCAGATACAGCGCAGCCGCCGCGATCTCTTGGGGCGTGCCCATACGACCGGCGGGGATTTGCACGTTGATCTTGTCTTTTTGCTCATCGGTCAGTTTGTCGGTCATCGCCGTGGCGATAAAGCCGGGGGCGACCGCGTTCACCGTGATCCCGCGTGAAGCGACCTCATAGGCCAGCGACTTCGACATCCCGATCAGGCCCGCCTTTGAGGCCGCATAGTTGCCCTGACCCGGGTTGCCCGTGGCCCCCACGATCGAGGAAATATTCACGATCCGGCCCCAACGCGCCTTCATCATGCCGCGCATCACACCTTTCGACAGCTTGAACGCCGCCGTCAGGTTCACGTCAATCACCGACTGCCATTCGTCGTCAGACATCCGCATGAACAAGTTATCCCGCGTAATCCCCGCGTTATTCACAAGGATATCCACAGACCCCATCGCCGCAGCAGCAGCCTTGGGCAACGCATCCACGGCCGACAGATCGCTCAGGTTGCACGGCGTGACATGCGCGCGCTCACCCAATTCAGCCGCCAATGCCTCAAGCGGCGCCTCACGCGTGCCCGACAGAGCCACCGTAGCCCCCGCGCCATGCAGCGTGCGCGCGATTTCCGCGCCAATGCCACCCGAAGCCCCCGTCACGAGGGCGCATTTACCAGTTAGATCAAACATCTTTGTCTCCTTTATCCGCTCAATACGCACAGGCCGCCCCTCGGGGGCGTACCGACGGCGCCAGCCTTATCCTTGTGCGACGGTGCGCGCCTGATCGGCGGTGCCCACAGCGTGGGTTGCGACACTGCGGTCGATCCGCTTGATCATCCCCGATAGTGCTTTGCCCGCGCCAATCTCCCACACTTCGGTCACGCCCTGTGCGGCCATCCACATCACGCCTTCGCGCCAGCGGACTGCACCCGTCACCTGATCGACCAACAATCCCCGGATTGTGGTCGCATCGCTCACGCCATTTGCGGTCACGTTCGCCACCAAAGGCACCGCCGGGTCGTTGAACTCAACTTGCGACAGCGCCTCGGCCATCGCCTCTGCGGCGGGTCCCATCAGGGCACAATGAAACGGCGCTGACACGGGCAGCAACATGGCGCGCTTGGCACCACGCGCCTTGGCCAGCTCGACCGCGCGTTCAACCGCCGCTGTATGGCCCGAAATCACCACCTGTGAGGGGTCATTGTCGTTTGCGGCCTGACACACTTCGCCCTCAGCGGCCTCAGCGGCGATCCCGGAGGCGGTCTCAAAATCCATCCCCAAAAGGGCTGCCATGGCACCGACGCCCACGGGCACGGCCTCTTGCATCGCGCTACCGCGTAGGCGCAACAGCCGGGCGGCATCCGCCACACTCAACGCGCCCGCAGCCGTCAACGCACTATATTCACCCAGTGAATGCCCCGCGACATAGGCCGCGTGATCCGCCAAAACGACCCCCTCAGCCTCAAGCGCGCGCAGCGCCGCCAGCGAGGTCGCCATGAGCGCGGGCTGCGCATTGCGCGTCAATGTCAGCTCAGCAATGTCACCTTCCCAGATCAGGTCAGACAGCTTTTCACCCAGCGCCTCATCCACCTCATCAAACACGGCCCGCGCCGCTGGATAGGCCTCGGACAAATCACGCCCCATTCCGATGGTCTGCGCGCCCTGCCCGGGAAAAACGAAAGCTCTGCTCATAGGGGTCTCCTCTGCGGTCTTGCCCGTTTTGCGCCTTTGACAGCGCGTTGCCACTCCCTAGCGTTTCGCTGCGCGCCCCACAACACCCCCGCTCGCGTGCGCACCATGCGCGGCCCATCACACAGGGTCTGTGCGCTGGCGCAGTTACTCCTTTTGCTCAAGTGCGGTAATGTAGAGCCACCTCAACCCGGAGACCCCCATGCCCGCCGCAAACACCCGCCAACACTATGGAAGCGTGACCAAGACCTTTCACTGGCTCACCGTCCTTCTGATCCTCACGGTCATTCCGCTGGGGATCGTGGCGCAACGGTGGTCGTTTGACACGTCCGATGCGCTGGCGATCAAGGCAACACTGTTCTCCATCCACAAAACCGTCGGCTTGACCCTGTTTTTCGTGGCCCTCGCCCGGATTGCGTGGGCCCTGACCCAAGCCAAACCCGGCCCCCTGCACCCCGACCGCAAGCTTGAGACCTTTGCCGCCGAAACGGTGCACTGGGCGCTCTATGCCTCGCTCGTGGTGGTGCCTTTGACGGGCTGGATCCACCACGCGGCAACCGAGGGCTTCGCCCCGATTTGGTGGCCGTTCGGGCAAAACCTGCCGTTCGTGCCAAAGGACGTGGACCTCGCGCACACATTCGCCAGCCTGCACATCATCTTTGAACGGGTTCTGATCATCTCGCTCGGGCTGCACATTGCGGGCGCCCTAAAACACGCGTGGATCGACCGTGACGCGACGCTGGCCCGTATGTTGCCCGGCACCAACCCCAAGGTCCCGAACTACGACCACACGACCACCGCAAGCCCCGCGATTGCGGCCTTCGCGGCCTATGGTCTGGCGCTATTGGTCGGGGCGGGTTTGGGCATGTTTGGCCACCAAGAAGGCCCCGCCACCCCACAGCTCGAGGCCGTCGCCTCCGACTGGCAGGTGACCGACGGTACGCTCGCGATTACCGTCACGCAATTGGGCGCGCCCGTGACCGGCCAATTCGCTGATTGGACCGCCGCTATCACCTTTGATGAGACCGTCACCGACGGCGTGGCGGGCCAAGTGGACGTCACGATCTCGGTGCCTTCGCTCAGCTTGGGCAGTGTGACGACCCAAGCCCTTGGGGCTGAGTTCTTCAACGCAAGCGACTTTGCCACGGCGACGTTTTCGGCCCCGATCACGGTGACAGATGGCGCGTATCTGGCCGATGGCACCGTCACGATCCGAGGCATCACAGTGCCCGCAACACTGCCCTTCACGTTGGCGCTACAGGACGGGATCGCGAACGTTGAAGCGCGCACACAACTCAGCCGTCTCAGCTTTGGCATGGGCGAAAGCGCCTATCCCGATGAGAGTTCAGTCGGCTTTGCCGTGGACGTCGCCATATCGCTGACGGCCAGCCGCGACACCGCAACACCCACCGCAAACTAAAGACAATCCGCCGGAAAATGCGCGAACATTGCTTAATGGCAAACAGTAAGCGGCCGCCGGATTTTCACAATTATCTAGCTTATAATCAAATACTTAGACAATTCCGCGCCCTCGCCCGCCGCGGAATTGCCCCAAAGCCGCCATTTTTTCCTCGCTCGCGTTAACCTTTTGCTGCTAGCCTCAAAGTGCATTTCGTTAACCAGTCATTTCTTTACCGAGCGACGCCGTCAGGCACCATTTATTAGGACTAAAATCATGAGCACAAAATCAACACTTATGGGCGGCCTTATTGCATCCGCCGTCATGTTGGGGGCGCTAGGTTCGGGCGCATTCGCCTCGACCCTCACGTACAATGGCCTCAACATTTCACCGGCCCAAAAGGTCGACGTCGTCGCCAGCGCCGAAGGCCAGTCGTTCAACAACCTGTCCGCTGGCGGGTTCAACATGTCCGACGGCACCAACAGCTTTATCGCGTGGTGCATTGACCTCTTCGATACGATCAAAACGGCCGCCTACACGCCGGGCCGCCCCACTCAGGTCAGCGACGCCGAACAAGCCGACCTGAACCGGCTGTTCACCCTTGGGCGCGACACGGCACAAACGGACGCTATCACCGCTGCCGCGTTTCAGGTCGCGATCTGGGAAATCGTCTACGAAACCGACACGGTTTACGCGCTTAATTCGGGGAACTTCATGGCCTCGGACAACGCGACTGTTGTGACGGCGGCGCAAGGGTTGCTCGACAACCTCGGCACGGACGCGGGCACAGCCTCGCTCAGCTTCTTTGCCTCTACAACTTCGCAGGACCTTGTGTCGGGGCAAACCGCAGTTGTGCCCCTGCCCGCCAGCGCGTTGCTGCTGCTGTCCGGTCTGGGCCTGTTGGGGGCTGCGCGCCGTCGGACCAACGCCGACTGATCACCACTACTATATACACACAAAAATGGCGGGCCCCACGCACGGGACCCGCCATTTTTCGTTTCAACCTAGGGCCATCTGGCCCACGGGGCTTAGCCCTCGGCTTGAGCCTCGATCGAGATGATGACGTTCACTTCATCGCCTACGAACGGCGCAAAGTTGCCCACGCCGTAGTCGGAGCGGATCAGGGTCGTCGTCGCGTCAAAACCCAACCAAGGCTTTTGCGCCATCGGGTGCATGTCGGCTTTGTTCATCTTGGCGTCCAGCACGACGGATTGCGTCACACCATTCAGCGTCAGATCACCAGTGATTAGAGCAGTGTTGTCGCCGGTGACTTCGATCCCAGTCGAGGTGAAGGACACCATTTCGTCGGCAGAGGCCTCAAAGAAATCAGCCGACATGAAGTGTGCATCGCGCTGTTCCCAACCGGTGAACATCGACATCACGGGCATCGACACCGACACCGAGGATGCGGCGGGGTTTTCGGCGTCAAACTGGATTTCGCCAGCAAAGCCGGAGAACATGCCGTAGGTCGTGGAAAAGCCCAAGTGATCGTAGCTAAAGATGATCTGACTGTGCGAGCTGTCCAATGTATAGGTTTCAGCGGCAAAGGTGGGGGCTGCGAAAGCCATCAGGGCGGCGGTGGTCAAAAGCGTACGTTTCATGTCAGGTCCTTGCTCTGGATGTGTGATCGTTCATTAACCCTAACATCGGCTTTCTCAGCCAATTGGCAATTTACCTTAACCCCACAGACCCTGTGCGATTGTGCAAATTGTCGTGATCAAGCACATGTGCCACGCGCAATTGCGCCCTTGCCTTGCAGGTCCTCGCATCCTATACGGCCCCATCCCGCCACCATATTGACCTGCGTGGCCTCTCGTGACCGAGCGGCGGGATAATGTTCGGTCTTTGAAACACGCGTAACATGACTGGAGACACCATGGCGCTCTACGAGCACGTGATGATCGCGCGGCAGGATCTGTCCAACGCGCAAGCCGAAGGGCTGATTGAACACTTCGGAACAGTACTGGCCGATAACGGCGGCGCACTCGTCGATTTCGAGTACTGGGGCGTCAAAACGATGGCCTACAAGATCAACAAAAACCGCAAGGGTCACTATGCCTTCCTGCGCTCCGATGCACCGGCTCCCGCCGTGCAGGAGATGGAACGCCTGATGCGCCTGCACGACGACGTGATGCGCGTTCTCACCATCAAAGTGGATGAGCACAAAGAGCTTCCTTCCGTGCAGATGCAAAAACGTGACGAACGCGACCGCGGCGAACGCCGTGAACGCCGCAACTAAGGAGACCTAAACCATGGCTGCAAAACCATTTTTCCGCCGTCGCAAGGTCTGCCCGTTTTCCGGCGACAACGCGCCCGCGATTGACTACAAAGACACCCGCCTTCTGCAACGCTACATCTCTGAGCGTGGCAAAATCGTACCGGCTCGCATCACCGCAGTCTCCGCTAAGAAGCAACGTGAGCTGGCCCGTGCCATCAAACGCGCTCGCTTCCTCGCGCTGCTGCCCTACGCTGTGAAGTAAGGAGACAGACATGCAAGTGATCCTTCTGGAACGCGTGGCCAAGCTCGGTCAAATGGGCGACGTTGTTGACGTCAAACCCGGCTACGCCCGCAACTACCTTCTGCCCCAGGGCAAGGCGCAAAACGCAACCGAAGCCAACATCGCTGGCTTTGAGGCGCGCAAAGCCCAGCTCGAAGCGCAGAACCTCGAAACCAAAAAAGAAGCCGCAGCTATGGCTGAGAGTCTGGGTGGACAGCAGTTCATCGTGATTCGCTCCGCTTCTGACTCCGGCGCTTTGTACGGTTCGGTCACCACACGTGACGCAGCAGAGGCCGCGACTGAAGCTGGCTTCACCGTTGGTCGTAACCAAGTTGTTCTGCAACGCCCGGTCAAAGACCTCGGCCTGCACCCAATGACAGTGGTTCTGCACCCCGAAGTGTCGTGCGAAATCGTCATGAACGTTGCACGCAGCACCGAAGAAGCTGAACTGCAAGCGTCGGGCAAATCGATCCAAGAACTGGCCGCAGAAGAAGAAGCTGCAGCAGAGTTCGAAATCGCTGAGCTGTTTGACGATCTGGGTTCCGCCGCCGCAGACGACGACGATATGGCTGACAACATTGTCACCACGCCCGAGTCGGACGCAAGCGACGAGGCATAAGGCATCTTAACCGCCTAAAGCTTACACTCTCAAAGAGCCGCTCCTCACCGAGCGGCTCTTTTTCGTTTCGGGGTGATGATTGGCGCGTGCGGTTTACATAACTAGTTTTATGGTTATGATGGCCCTATGTCTGACACACTCGACACCACGGCAACCGCCCTCGCCGCCCTTGGCCACACCGCACGCCTGAGCGTGTTTCGACTGCTGGTGCAGGCGGGCCATGATGGGCTCACGGTGGGCGACATCGCGGCTTTTGTTGATTTGCCGCCCTCTACCCTCGCGCATCACTTGCGCACGCTGGTTCAAGCCGGGCTGGTGATACAGGAACGCCGAGGTCGGGAGATTTTGAGCCGCCCAGATTTTGCGAAAATGGATGCAACATTGGCCTTTCTAACCTCTGAATGCTGTCGCGGGCTGCCTGCGGCATTGGCCAAGGGGTAATTTTTTTGCTGCTCAAATAACTATAAAACTGGATATATTGTGATGTTTCAGCCAAACATTTTTACTGCCAAAGGGCCTCTAGGGTTCGCCTCACATATCTGGTCAGAGCATCGCGTTGGACTGGCGATCGTGGGCATCCTGGGCCTGATTGTTGCATTGGAACCACCCCAAGCCGTTGAAAGCACTTGGTTTACAATCGACGCCCTTCTCTCAACGGCGCCGTTTCTGGTGCTGTCCATCCTAATGGCAGCCTACGCATCTGCGACGGGCGCCGATGGCCTGATCGCCAAGGCGTTCACTGGGGCGCCGGTTGTGATGATCGTTGCTGCAGCGGCCTTGGGCGGGCTTTCGCCATTTTGCTCCTGCGGTGTCATCCCCTTGATCGCCGCACTACTGGCGATGGGTGTTCCGCTGGCCCCGGTGATGGCGTTTTGGTTGGCGTCCCCCGTGATTGATCCGTCGATGTTTATCTTGACGACGGGACTGTTGGGATTTGAGTTCGCGGTGGCAAAGACTTTGACAGCCGTGGGGCTTGGGCTGTTTGGTGGCGCGGTGACCCATGCATTAACGGCCTCGGGCCACTTTCGGGACGTTTTGAAACCGCAGGCGCGCGGAGGCTGCTGTGGTGCGGCGTCCCTCACCGCGCCAAAGCCTGTCGCGTGGAAATTTTGGACAGACCCAGCCAGACGCAGCACCTTTGGGCGAGAGGCTTGGGGGACCACGGTCTTTTTGGTCAAATGGCTAGCCTTGGCGTTCTTGTTGGAAAGCCTGATGCTAGCCTATGTTCCAGCGGCATGGATATCGGGCGCGTTGGGCGGATCGGGCTTGGCACCGATTGTGACCGCAACGTTCGTGGGCGTGCCCGCGTACCTAAACGGCTACGCCGCATTGCCGCTGGTGTCAGGGTTGATGGAGCAAGGCATGGTGCCGGGCGCGGGATTAACGTTTTTGGTGGCGGGGGGCGTGACCTCCCTACCCGCGGCGATCGCGGTCTACGCATTGGTGCGACCACGGGTGTTTGCCCTGTATATCGTTTTGGCCTTGTCCGGATCGTTGGCAAGCGGACTGCTCTATCAGCTATGGCTTGGTTCGGCGGCTTGATCCAAATGAAAAAGCCGCCCCAAGGGACGGCTTTTACACGATACTTTGATTGTAAGCTTACTCGTCTTCGAGAGCTTCAACCGCTGCTTGCAGCTCATCTTTTGTGACTTCTTTTTCAGTCACTGTGGCCAGCTCGAGGATGTAATCGACGACTTTATCTTCGAACAATGGCGCACGCAGCTGCTGCTGCGCTTGGGCATTTTTCTGAATGAACTCAAAGAATTCACGCTCTTGACCGGGGTACTGGCGTGCTTGGTTCATGATCGCTTGGGTCATCTCGGAGTCGGAGACTTCGATTTCGTTCTTTTGACCCAGTTCAGCGAGCAGGAGACCCAGACGAACGCGGCGCTCAGCGAGTTTGGTGTGCTCTTCGGTTGGCTCGATCTCGGGGTGATCGTGGCCTTGAACCTCAGGGTTTTCCTCGTGCCACAACTGGTGTGCGATCTGACCGGCTTCGGCGCTGACCAACATGGGGGGCAGTTCGAAGCTGACAAGATCGTCAAGTTGATCCAGCAGGCCACGCTTGAGAACCGCACGTGCGGCGCCAGCGTATTCTTGGCCGAGACGATCCACGATTTGCTCTTTGAGCGCATCGAGGCTTTCGGCACCGAATTGCTGTGCCAGCTCATCGTTCAGCTCAGCGGTTGCGGGTGCTTTGACTTCTTTGACGGTGCACTCAAACACGGCGTCTTTGCCAGCGAGATGCTCTGCGCCGTACTCATCGGGGAACTTGACGTTCACTTCAACAGCGTCACCGGCTGCGGCACCGACCAGCTGCTCTTCGAAGCCGGGGATGAAGGAGTTGGAGCCGAGCACGAGGGGGTAATCCTCAGCGGCACCGCCTTCGAACGCTTCGCCGTCAACTTTGCCGAGGAAATCGATCACAACCTGATCGCCATCTTCGGATTTACCGTCTTTGGCGTCAAAGTTCTGTGCGGACTTCGCAAGGTTGTCGAGCGCGTCTTGGATGTCGGCATCCGCAGGCTTCACGACCAGTTTCTCGATCGAAACGGGTGAGAAGTCGACCTCGGGGATCGTGGGCAGAGCTTCATAGGAAAGCGAGACTTCAACGTCGTCGCCTTCTTTCCAGTCTTCGTTGGTCATTTTGACTTCGGGCTGCATCGCAGGGCGGTCGCCGGACTCTTCGAAGTGCTTGGACATTGCGCCATCGATGGTTTCTTGCATGGCTTCGCCCAAGAGACGCTGGCCAAACTGCTTTTTCAAAAGCGCCATCGGGACTTTGCCCTTGCGGAAGCCCTTCATCTCGATTTCAGGCTGAGCTTCAACGAGCTTTTCGTTCACCTTGGTGTCGAGATCGGCAGCCGGCACGGTGATGGAATAGGCGCGCTTGAGGCCTTCGTTGAGGGTTTCGGTGACCTGCATGTGGGGTTCCCCTTGAGCTGAACGTCCCATTGAACGTCTTGATGCGTGTAAGTCTGCGCCGATGCCATAGCCAAAAGGCCCGCGGCGGCGGCGGGTGTAAATCCAGCGCTTTCTAGGAAGGGTGCGTCCGGGGTGCAAGGGGATTCGCCACTTGTCCCCCTGCGGAGGGCTCAAGCATTGCCATATCCATAAAAAAAGGCCGGACAGCGCACCCGCATGTCCAGCCATTTTGATCTGAGGGAACCGAATGGTCGCCTTAATAAATGTAGCGAATTTGGTCTGACCAATACCGCTCAATCCGTTTGAGCGTCATGTTAATGTCGAAAACCTTGTCGGCGTTGATGCCCGTGGCCTCTTCCACCCCGATGGCGTGGCGCAGGAACAAGTCTTGGACGACATCGCGCACCTTGCGCCCCTTGTCCGTTAAGCGGACCCGAACCGAGCGGCGATCAATTTCGCACCTTTGGTGGTGCATGAAGTCATACTCGACCAGCTTCTTGAGATTATAGGAGACATTCGAGCCTTGGTAATAGCCCCGCGATTTCAGTTCACCTGCGGTGACTTCATTATCGCCGATGTTGAACAAAAGAAGCCCTTGGACAGCGTTGATCTCTAGGATGCCGAGGCGCTCAAACTCATCCTTGATCACATCCAAAAGAAGGCGATGAAGGCGTTCGACAAGGGCGAGGGATTCTAGATACCCCGTCCAAATGGCACCGGGGGCGTCGTCGGCATCCTTTTGAAAGGAAGGAACACCGGTAAAGGCTTCAAGTTTACTCATAATAAGGCTCCGCACATCTGCTTTGGCCCAACATACGTGCGGATTTCTCAACATTCGGTTAAAGGCGATAAGAAATCGTCGAGAATACATCTCTAGTTGCTTGAAACTTGCGCACATTCGCCTAGCACGCATCCTATCGGCACGCAAAACGCGCCGATAGAAACCAGTCATAACCGGTTGATTTATTGGGCCTGTGCAGCCCTGCGCCCCAGATCCGCGATCAGATCTGCGTAGCGCGCAGGTGGCTCAACCTGCCGCGTCACCCATTGCAGGATGTCGTGGTCATTCTCGCCCATGACGGCCTCAAACAAGTCCAATTCCGCGTCACTCATGCCCGCAAGTTCGTCATTTGCGTAGCCGCCCAGCACCAAATCCATCTCTTTGATGCCGCGCCGCCAGGCCCGGATACGCATACGCTTCAAGCGGACTTCGCGGCTTTCGGGGCCGGCGTTCGGCTCTGTCAACGGCGCGCTCATTGGTCGACCTTTGGGGTCGTCAAAAGGACCCGCAGACGTTTTTCGACATGACCCAAACGATCCGCCAAGCTAGAGGCCTCTGTGCGTAGTTGGCGGATTTCCAACAGCAAATTGCGGCTGTCGGAATTAGGGTCCGCAGCTTCCACCGGGGCATCGACCCCGTCACCTTCGCCGGTCAGCAACCACACGATCGATACGTTCAACAGCCCCGCAAGCATTTGCAGGCGGTTTGCGCGCGGCTCCGCAAGGTCATTTTCCCAACCACGGAGGGTCTTGACCTTGACCCCCAAACGCTTGGCCAATTCGGCTTGATTCATGCCAGCGGCATCGCGCGCGGCGGCGAGCCTGTCGCCAAAGGTCGCGTTGGCCTCTGAGTACCAGTTCGTTTCTGCTCCATCTTCCATGGGCGTCTCCTTGATCCCGGTCTTGACCCTGCTCGGCCCTAATGTAGGACAGTCTTAACCCTATCGTACACTTCGAGGCGACCATGTCCTTTCTCTCTGCGACACTATCCCGCGTAAAACCTTCGCCCACCATCGCCGTCAGCAACAAAGCCGCCGAGATGCGGGCCGCGGGTGCTGATGTGATCGGCCTTGGCGCGGGCGAGCCGGATTTTGACACCCCCGCCCACATCCGAGCGGCTGGGATTAGCGCGATTGAGACGGGCAAAACCCGCTACACCGCCGTAGACGGCATCGCGGAGCTGAAATCCGCCATCTGCGCCAAGTTCAAACGCGACAATGGGCTGGATTACACGCCCGCCCAAGTCACCGTGTCTTCGGGCGGCAAGCAGGTTCTGTACAACGCGCTGATGGCCACGCTGAACCCCGGGGATGAGGTCGTGATCCCTGCCCCCTATTGGGTGAGCTATCCTGATATGGTGCTTTTGGCAGGTGGCACGCCGGTGGCCGTGGAATGCGGCATCGACGTGGGCTTTAAGCTTACGCCGGAGGCGCTAGAGGCCGCGATCACGCCCAAAACCAAATGGCTGATCTTTAACTCCCCCTCCAACCCCACGGGCGCGGGCTACACCCGGTCCGAGCTAAAGGGCCTGACGGATGTTCTGATGCGCCACCCCCATGTTTGGGTGATGACCGATGATATGTATGAGCATCTCGTCTATGACGATTTCACCTTTTGCACCCCGGCAGAGGTCGAGCCCGGCCTCTACCCCCGCACCCTGACAACCAACGGTGTGTCCAAGGCCTATTGCATGACCGGCTGGCGCATCGGCTACGCCGCAGGCCCGGTTGAATTGATCGCGGCCATGCGCAAGGTGCAGTCGCAAAGCACCTCCAACCCCTGCTCAATCAGCCAATGGGCCGCCGTTGAAGCGTTGAACGGCCCGCATGACTTTATCGCAGAGAACAACGCGGCCTTCGTGCGCCGCCGCGATCTGGTGGTTGAGATGCTCAACAAGGCCGAGGGGCTGACCTGCCCCGTGCCGGACGGCGCGTTCTATGTGTACCCATCTATTGCCGGCTGCATCGGCAAAACCACCCCAAAGGGCACGGTCATAGACACTGATGAGACCTTCGCCACGGCCCTGTTGGAGGAAACCGGCGTGGCGGTCGTCTTTGGTGCCGCGTTCGGGGTCTCTCCGAACTTTCGGGTCAGCTATGCCACCGCAGACGACACCCTGCGAGAGGCGTGCACGCGGATCCAGCAATTTTGCGCCGCTCTGCGGTAGGCTGCACGCAAGCGTTAAAATTTGGCTCCGAATAAGATACAATCATCAGCGTTTGCTACGTTTTGATGACATATCTTTGAGGAGACTTATCAATGAAGTTTTCAATGCGCGGTCTGATTACGGCCGCAGCTATTTCGTGCGGGCTGGTGCCTCTGGCCTCCAACGCCGCCACATTTGATGTCGACTGGGCCGGGCTCACGTCTGGTGATTTCACTTTAGGGGCATCTGCGATTAGCCGAGATGTTGGCGGCGTGACGGTCCGTGCCAGCGGCTTTACCGCAGGCGTCGACACTGTCAGCGGCGCCCAAAGCCTGATCGGCCCACAGGCGGCAACAGACGTGACCGCCTGTACCAATCTGAACCCCGCACTCTGCCCGGGTGGACGCGCAAATGGCCTGCGCATTTCCTCGGCCGGCCTCGGTATCCGTGACGGTTTTAACGGCAACCTTGGGCTGAACGGCTATACGGACGCGACAGGCCAAGCCGTCAGCGAGTTCATTTTGTTTGAATTTTCTGCCGCCGTAGACATCGGGGCAATCGTTGTCGATGACGTGTCGAATTCACCCCGGCCGATTTGGTTCACGGCAAGTGCGTCAGCCATTGACCTGTCATCCGATCTTGGCACAGCCTTAACGGGACAGAACGTAACCAACAGCCCCGATGATGCTACGGATGGGTTTTTCACCCATGCGGCCAATCTGACGGATGTTCGCAGTCTGCTTGTGGGGGCGGCATTTTCTGGTGGCGATTTCTTCGGAATCGATCGTCAGAATGCAAATTTCTATGTAACGGGTTTTTCGGATGTTGCTCTCACGAGCGTCCCCGGTGGCGGCCCACCTGCCGCTGTTATCCCACTTCCTGCCAGCTTACCGCTGTTGGCCGTGGGGTTGATCGGGCTTGGCCTCATGCGGCGCAACCGCACATAATAGCTGTGTGTTCAGTATGACTAACGACAGGGGGCCCGTTTGCGCGCCCTCTGCCACTGCTTGCAACAGATACCTCAGGTGCTGCTCTGTACCATCAACGGGTGGCGCAGGAAGCGGCGGGTCATGAGTGCGCCCGCCACGCTTAGCCCAATGGCAAGCCCCAGCCAGACGCCCGCAGGACCAAGCCCCAGCGGCAGGCCCAGCACATAGCTGCACGGCACCCCAATGCCCCAATACCCGATCACCGCAAAAACCATCGGTCTGCGGGTGTCTTGGACCCCGCGCAACAGCCCCAGCGCCATCACCTGCGCGGCATCCGCGACTTGGAACAAGGCTGCGACCATCAAAAGAGTGACGCCAAGGCTCAGGATCGCGGGGAATGCCGGGTCGGAAGCATCCACAAAACCGCGCACCATCACCCCCGGCACCCCAAAGAACGCGGCAACCGTGAGGGCCACCACAAGCGTGGCCAAGATCAGGCCCGCCTGCGCCACCTTGCGCAGGGCCGCCCCGTCGCCGCGTGCATAGGCCGTGCCCGCGCGCACCGTCACGGCCGCCGATAGCCCCAAGTGCACCATAAACGTCGCCGACGTGATCTGAAGCGCGATGCCGTGGGCAGCCAAAGGCACCGCCCCCAACGTCCCGATGATGAGGCCAGACGCCATGAACAGCCCACTTTCCGCCAGAAGCGTCAGGGAAATCGGCCAGCCAAGCGCAAAGATCTCACGCGCTTCAAGCCAATCGGCCCGCCAAAACCGCACAAACACCTCAAACTGCGCCATCGCGGGGCCGCGCACCGCATAGATCGCCAGCACGGTTGCCATCACCGCATGCACCGAGAGCGACGCATAAGCCGCCCCCACAAGCCCCAGTTCCGGCGCGCCCAGATTGCCGAAAATCAGCACCCAATTGAGAAAGGCGTTCACCGCCGCGGCCCCAAGCGTGGCCCATAAAACAACTGCCGTCCGCTCTAGCCCCGCAAGGTGGCTGCGCAGCCCCGCCACGATCATCGCAGGCACCATGCCCAGCCCCGCGATGCGTAAATAGTCTTGCGCGCCCGCCGCGACATCTGCGTCCTGCCGGAGCATCAGCAAAAGCGGCTCGGCGAAGAAAAAGATCGGATAGGTCAGAACCGAAAACGCCAGCCCCAGCCACAGCGTCATCCGGGTGATCCGGCGCACGCGCTGCGGGTCATCTTGGGCGGCGGCGACCTTGGGCAAGGCGGCGGCCGAAAAGCCCGATCCGATGATGAACACCGTGAAAAACAGGGTCGAGCCCAGCACCGAGGCCGCAAGGGCCGCAATGCTATACCAGCCCAGCATGATCGTATCGACAATCCCCACAGCCGTCTGAGCAAGGTGGCTGCCGATTAACGGCAGACCCAGCACGAGGGTGCGGCGGACATGCTCACTGACGCTGTGCGCCTGCGGTTGGGGGATGGTTTGCTCCATGCCTCGCTCTACGCCCGCACCGCCGCCTTGGCAATGCATGGGTCCGGCGGTGGCAAGCCGGATGCGCCACCGCGCCCAACACGCTTGGGGGAACGGCGATGTGCTGCTAGGCTTGCGACGTATTAAATAAGGGGATTCATATGTCATTGGTAAAGACACTGGCCAAAGTGGCCATCGGCGTGGCCATCGCAAAGGGCGTGAGCGCGGCAACAAAGGGCGGCGGCACGGGCGGGATCGCTGGCATGATGCGCGGCACCGGCGGTGGGGGCGCATTGGGTGACATGATGTCGTCGCTGACCCAAAGCATGCAAGGCGGCGGCGGCGCGGCCCAAGGGCTTCAGGATATGATGGGCAAAATGCAAACTCAGGGCGCGCAGGCGGGGCAATCCGCTATGGGGGCGATGGGCGGTTTGGGCGATATGCTGAGCAAAATGGCCGGCGGCACCGCAGCCGCAGGGGCCCCGGGCGGCGGATTGCAAAACCTGCTGGGCCAAATCGGTGGGAGTGGCGGCGGACTGGGCACAGTCCTGGGTGCAGGCGGTGCGACCGCAGGTGCGGGCGGTTTGGGCGCCCTGCTCGGTGGCGCGCTTTTGGCCGACCCCACGCCCCCGGCCCCGTCGGACGAAGAAATCGCCCGCGTCATGCTACGCGCAATGTTGCAGGCCGCCAAATGTGATGGCCGTCTGGACGAAGCCGAACAAGCCCAGATCACCCAAATGGTCGGTGACGTTAGCCCCGAAGAGGCCGAATTGATCCGCACCGAACTGGCCGCCCCCGTGGACATCGAAGGCCTCGCCTCTGAGGTGCCCCAAGGGATGGAACAGCAGGCTTATATGATGTCGCTGATCGCCATTGATCTCGATAGTCAGGCCGAGGCGAATTACCTGATCGATCTGGCCGGTGCGCTGCGCCTGACCCCGGAACAGGTGGATGCGCTACACACCCAAGCGGGTGAGCCAAAGATTACCTAGCCGCTTTGGGCCACGCGCTTTCGGGCGCGTGGCTTATGGTATGATGTCGCCGTCAGGCGTCCGTTAGATTAATTGTCCTCGGGCTCATCCGCGGCGCCGTCCTGCTCCATCTGCGCCTTAAGGGCTGCAAGGCCCGCAAAGGGTTTGACTTTGTCTTCGGTCAACGGCTCCGCACCGGGGGGGGCCGCGACAAGGTCGAGATCTTCAATCCCAGCCGCGCGCGGATAGGCTGGCACCAACAGCGCGAGCGCCTCTTCCATCACCGCGCCCACATCCACGACGGCGGGCAGCGGCTCAACCGTGTCGTCATCGGGCATTTCGGCCTCGGCCTCTGTGACGTCTTGCCAGTTCGACACATAGTGGCGGGCAACCTCATCCTCGATCCGCGTGATCACCGGCTCAAAGCTGACCCGGCAGGGTTGCTCGACCGTTGCGCCCAGTTTGCCCGTCAGCCGCCAATCGGACCCGCGTTGCGGTGTCAGTTCCACCACAAACCGCAGTTTGCGCAGCGCGCTCAGCCCCAGCGCGTCCGCAATCGCCGCACACTGCCCAGCGTTGGGTTCCAACACCACGCGCGTTGTCTTTCGCTGGGCCAAGTCGGCCAGTCGTACGGGGTGTGGCACCGTTGCCGACACGTCGCCATCACTGTTCAGATCGTTCATCGCGCTCTCCTTCAACCAAGGCACGGGCTTGGGGTGCGGGCATTGCCCGACGCTCCCCTGTTGCGCCGCCCTGTCAGACAAGGTAATCGAGTAGAACGACCCGCCAGATATGGCAAGAGCAGCAACAAGAGGCCGTGCATGTCCAACCTGCCCTCCCCGTCCATGGGCGCCATGACGCGGGCCATCGTAATCGCCTGTCTGTGTGTGTTCATCTCCGCCTGCACCGCGCAGTTCCAGAACCACGGCTACACCCCGTCTGATGATGATCTGTCTGCCGTTTTGGTCGGTATCGACACTCGCGACAGCGTATCCGAAACCGTCGGTCGCCCCACATCCTCGGGCGTTTTGCAAGACCAAGCGTGGTATTACGTGGGCAGCCGGGTGCGCACATGGGCATTCACCGCCCCCGAAACGATCGAGCGTGAGATTGTCGCAATTTCCTTCGCCGACGATGGCACCGTGGCCAACATCGAACGCTTCGGCCTAGAGGACGGTCAGGTTGTTGCCCTTTCGCGCCGCATCACCGAAACGTCGATCCGTGAATTCGGCCTGATCCAGAACATCTTGCGCAACTTTGGCCGCGTTGATGTGGGTGAACAGCTGGCCCAGCAGTAGCCACAGCATCGGCGCGCCGCAAAGGGCGCGCCTTTTGGCTTAGTCCTCAGCCTCGAACGTCATCGCAACACCATTGATGCAATACCGCAGGCCCGTGGGTTGCGGCCCGTCCGGAAATACGTGGCCCAGATGCGCATCACAGCGGTTACAATGCACTTCAGTGCGGCGCATGAACCACGAGTTATCAACGCTTTCCCCCACTAAATCAGCATCCAGTGGTTGAAAGAACGACGGCCAGCCCGTGCCGCTTTCGAACTTATGTGCCTGATCGAACAGCGGCGCGTCGCAACACACGCACCGAAAGGTGCCCGGCTCTTTGGGGAAATCATCATGGGTGCCCGCCCGCTCGGTCCCGTGCTTGCGAGTGATCTTGAACGCCTCTGCACTCAACTGCGCGCGCCATTCCTCGTCAGATTTGACAATTTTGTCCATCTTGGGATGTTCCTTGTGCTCAAAACCCATTTGTCATGGCTGTGATACAGATTGCATCTAGCCCTGCGTGCAGAAATAGGCGTCACTAGGGCGGGCGCAAGGGTTTGACATGCACGCACCTTTAACGGGGCTTCACAATCGGGTGGCCCCGAACCCGAAACCAAGACAGAAACAGGCAATGGCTCAGACAGATTTCCTCCTCGACAAAGGCCGGTACCGCGCGCGGGTGGCGCGCACCGACGCAGAGCTGGCGCAATGCCACGCCCTGCGCAGTGCCGCGTTTCGGGGCGGTGCGCCGGATGTGGATGCGTTTGATGCGCGATGCCTGCATGTCATGGTGCACGATTATCAAACTGACGGCTTGGTGTGCTGTTTTCGGGTAATGCGCCTGTCCTCGGGGGCGATGATCAGCCAAAGCTATGCGGCACAATTCTATTCTTTGGACGCGCTGGAACATTTTGACGGACCGATGTTTGAGATGGGCCGCTTTTGCATCGCACCCCATGCCCAAGACCCCGATATCCTGCGCGTCGCGTGGGGGGCGATGACACGGCTGGTGGACGAAGCCGGGGTCAAACTGTTGTTCGGTTGTTCCTCGTTTGAGGGCACGCGGGCCGAGGCTTATCTGGATACATTCGCCCTGCTGCACGCGCGCCATCTTGCGCCCAGCCAGTGGCACCCCCGGGTCAAAGCACCGGCGGTTGTGCGGTTTGCTGACAGCCCGTCCACGCAGGACCCTAAGCGTGGCTTGGCCAATATGCCCCCGCTCTTGCGGACATATCTGATGATGGGCGGTTGGGTGTCGGACCACGCCGTCATCGATGCCGACCTTGGCACGCTGCATGTGTTTACCGGCCTCGAAATTGCGGCCATACCGCCTGCGCGCAAACGCCTTTTGCGGGCTGTCGCAGGCTGATCGCGCGGTTAAACGCGCAAAAAACCCAACGCACCGCTTGACCCGCCTGCCCCCCTCGCTTAGCGCGGGCACATGGCTCGTATCCCCCTTCTTCAATTGTCCGATATCTCGCTCACCTTCGGTGGCGCGCCCCTGTTCAAAGACCTCGATCTGGTCGTGCATCCCGGTGACCGCGTGGCGCTGGTAGGGCGCAACGGATCGGGCAAATCGACCCTGATGAAAGTTATGGCCAACTTGGTTGAGCCGGACACAGGGTCGCGCGTTTTGGCGCCTGCCACCTCGACCGGTTACATGGAACAGGACCCCGACCTAAGCGGATTTGAAACCTTGGGCGATTTCGCGCGCAGCGGCTTGGACCCGGCGGAATCCTACCGCGTTGATATGGTGGCAGAGGGGCTCAAGATGAACCCCGACATGGCCACCCAAAGCGCCTCCGGCGGGGAGCGGCGCCGCGCGGCACTGGTCAAACTGCTGGCCGAAGCGCCTGAATTGATGCTGCTCGATGAGCCGACCAACCACCTCGACATCGAAGCCATCGCGTGGCTGGAGGCGGAGCTAAGCCAAACCCGCGCCGCATTCGTGCTGATCTCGCACGACCGGGCGTTCCTAAATGCGCTGACCCGCGCGACCCTTTGGGTCGACCGTGGCCAAACCCGCCGCCAGGAAAAGGGCTTTGCTCATTTTGAAGCATGGCGCGACAAAACATGGGAAGAAGAGGACGTGGCGCGGCACAAGTTGGACCGCAAAATCAAGGCCGAAGCCCGCTGGGCCGTTGAGGGCATCTCTGCCCGGCGCAAGCGCAACATGGGCCGGGTCCGCGCCTTGGGCGATCTGCGCCAAGAACGCTCTGACATGATCCGCCGCCAAGGCGCTGCCGCGCTTGAACTGGAAAGCGGCAAGGCCTCTGGCAAGCGGGTGATTGAGGCCAAAGAGTTGGAAAAACGCTTTGGCGACAAGGTGATCCTGCGGCCCTTTGATCTGCGCATCATGCGCGGCGACCGCGTGGCATTTGTGGGGCCAAATGGGGTTGGAAAAACCAGCGTTCTCAAGATGTTGTTGGGTGAAGTTGAACCAGACGCAGGCACTGTCACCCACGGCATCGGCTTAGAGATCGCGGTGTTCGACCAAAGTCGCGCCGCTCTCGATCCCGAGGCGACCCTTTGGGACAGCCTCACGCTCGACCCGCTGCTGGGTGTGAGCGGCAATTCAGATCAGGTGATGGTGCGCAGCACCGCGCGGCACGTCGCCGGATACCTCAAGGATTTCTTGTTCGACGAACGCAGTCTGCGCGCGCCGGTCAAGTCGCTGAGCGGCGGGGAAAAGGCGCGGCTCTTGCTCGCGCGGATCATGGCCCTGCCCTCCAACGTGCTGGTGTTGGACGAACCGACCAACGATCTGGACGTAGAAACACTGGACCTGCTCCAAGACGTTTTGGGCGAATACGACGGCACCGTTTTGCTGGTCAGCCACGACAGGGATTTCTTGGACCGCGTCGCCTCGACCACGATCGCGATGGAGGGGGACGGCCGCGCCGTAGCCTATGCCGGCGGCTGGTCGGATTACCAAGCGCAGCGCGCCAAGGTTGCCGCAGAAGCCGCCTCCAAAGCCAAGGCCGCCGCGCCGAAACCTTCGGGCAGCAAGGTCGCGGACAAGCCAGCCGCGGCTGAGCCGAAGCAGGGGCTCAGCTACACCGAACGTCACCGCCTCGACGCGTTGCCCGCTGAGATGGAGCGGATCTCCGCCGAAATCGCTAAGCTGGAGGAGCTGCTGTCGGACGCAGAGCTATTCACCCGCGAACCGGTGAAGTTCCAAAAAGCGACAGACGCGCTTGTGGCGCGCCACACGAAGTTGGCGGACTGCGAAGAGGAATGGCTCGCGCTGGAAGAAAAAGCCGAAGGCTAGGATCAGCTGGGACGGCAGGTCAGTTCGCGCAGAAAGCAGACCGCATCGAACAGTTCTGAGAACGCGCGGGCGCCGTCCTGCACGCCGCCATTGAACAGCGCCACCAAGGTGAATCCGTCCGACAAGACGAACACCGCCGAGAATACCCCCGGCAAGTGGCCAAAGTGCGTCAGATGCGGCCCCTGAGGTCCGGGCCACACCCTCCAACCCAGTGCGTAATAGCTGCCGTCTGCGCCCTCGGGCGTGGCGCTGGTTTGCGCCATGTGGGATTGCACAGCGAACCGCCAATAGGCCGCCGCCGTGCTATTTGCGCCCCCTGCACTGGCCAGCAGGCTGGGGTCACTGTGCAGCGTGTCTGTCGCCGCGAGCGGGAGCCACTTTGCCCCGTCAAACAGCCAATGCGGCTGCGCGATTACCCCGAAATTCACCCCCGGAGCGGCCTGAGCCACGCTCTGGTATAAATCGTGATCTTTGGCGGCCAGCAGCTCAGACAACAAGCAATAACCGATGTTTGCATAGTGCTCAGACGTGTCGGGCGCGTGGTCCAACGGACGGCTGGCCCATGTGAGCCGCGCAAGCGCCGAGCATGGCATGTCCGGTGTGCCGCCCACACGTTCGGGCGCAAAAACGGGATCAAAGCTGGCGCGCCAATCAAAGCCCGCACGGTGCGACAGGATATGACGGGGCGTGATGTCCAGCGCGCGCGGATCAAAGGGGGGCGGCAGGTCCATCTGCGCGGCGAGCGGCGTGTCCAGCGCGATCACGCCCGCCTCTGCCAGCGACAGAACCGCGGCAGCGGTCAGCGGTTTGGTGAGTGAGGCGATGTGCAAGCGCGCGTTGGCGTCTATGGCCGTGCGCGCCCCGGGATCTGCATCGCCGAGGCCATAGACCGAAGGCTGCCCCCCGCGCGGCCCGTACGCGATTACCCCGCCGGGCAGGCTGTGGGCGGTGCGAAAAGCGTCGATCAGTTCGGGCAACGGGTCCCGCGGGCTGCGCGTATTCAAAAACAGCGCGGCGGCGACAGTGACGCAGATTGCGACAAATAGGAGTAGGATTTTGGGCATGGTGACCTCTGTCCCCTTTCCACCATCTTGGCGCAGTCAAGCCGTTGCGGCAAGTATGGAGGGGTCGAGACCGCTGTGCCGGAAGCAGGCGCGATGCCGCTGGGTGTTGGGTTGTCCCGGATAAGTGCCGGCTTCAGACCGCGATTGGTTGCCGCTGTTAGGAGAGGGACTCGTCCGATCCGAGGGGTCGAAAACGGTTCGCCGCAGGCGACATAGGCTCCGGGGGAGCCTTTGAGGTCTCGACGGGCGGAGCCCCGGGCTAGCGCGTGAGCCGCAGCCGCCCGTGTGGGGCTGCGGGACGTTTCGGCGCAGCCGATGAAAGGTCCGGGGGACCTTTCAAGTGCCGAACGGGCGGAGCCCCGGGGATACAACATTTGGTCAGGCTTGTTGCCGCTGTTTGGTGAGGGACGCGGCCGGTCCGAGGGTGGTAAGCGCGCAGCGCGTCCGCCCGTGGGGGCGGATCGGACGCGGCCCGGTCTCGAGACCGGGCGACCCGAAACGTTCGTGACTTAGTCTTAAAAATCTTATCTGTAGTTCGGATTACTGCGCTGTCATTACTATTTTAAGGTGGTTTTACACATGACGTTTCATACTCCAGAAGAAAAATTAAAAAACCTTAAGGCAAAGCTTGGGCCTGAGTTTGGAACGGCGATTTATTGGTTAGACAACGCATTAACCAACGCCTTTATTGAACTACAGATTTTTCACGGGTTTTTTGTGACATCCCCAAAAAGAGTCGAGGTTCTCAATGAAGCATCGGGTTTAGTCGCCACGTACGCGGGCAAAACACTTTGGGACTCACTATGCATGTCAATTTGTAGGTTAACCGATCCTAAGAAAAGTGTAGGCCAACCAAACCTGTGCCTCGAGACACTCTGTGACTACTTGAAAGAAGCGGAACACCCCGAGTTCAGAACACTTCTCAATGATGCCATGCAGACCGCGAAACCTTTTAGAGCAAGGCGCAATAAAGTCTTGGCACATGCTGATATAGACATCGCAACGAAAATAAGCACCATAAAAGGCAATAGCTATAATGATACGAAAAATTGTTTAGATAAGTGCGCCGTGTGTGTAAACTATGTTTACGGCGAGTTCTTTGCTACGACTATGCTGTACGATGACTGTATCACGGCCACAAAAGACGAGCGTGCATTTTTAAAGTCGCTTTATTTGGGCAACAAACTAATCGCCGACAACTCCGCAGCGACCAAAGCTGCAGTCGTCAAGAAGGACTGGACCGAAGTCGAACGCCTTGAGACGGAGGTGGAAGTTCCAGGTTGGATAGAGAGGGAATGAGACTCAAACATCCAACTCCTCCACAAACCTTGCATTCTGTTGGATATACTCAAACCGCTTCTCGGGCTTCTTGCCCATCAGGCGCTCGACCAAGTCTCCGGTTTCGCCCGGCATGTCCTCATCTACCGTCACGCGGATCAGCTTTCGGGTTGCGGGGTTCATTGTCGTGTCTTTCAGGTCCTTCGCGTCCATCTCGCCCAGACCCTTGAACCGGGAGACGTCGATTTTGCCTTTGCCGCCCACGCCCTTTTCCATCCACGCGTCGCGTTCCGCTTCATCTAGGCAATAGACCCGCTTGGCGCCTTGGGTCAGGCGGAACAGCGGCGGGCAGGCCAGATAGAGATGCCCTGTGTCGATCATCGGACGCATTTGCGTAAAGAAGAACGTCATCAGCAGTGAGGCGATGTGGGCGCCGTCGACGTCCGCATCGGTCATGATGATAATCTTGTCGTACCGTAGGTCCTCAACGTTGAACTTACTGCCCAGCCCCACGCCCAGCGCCTGCGTCAGGTCCGAAATCTCAGCGTTGGAGGTCAGTTTGTTCGACGCGGCCCCCAAGACGTTGAGGATTTTGCCGCGCAAAGGCAGGAGCGCTTGGGTCTTGCGGTCCCGCGCCATTTTGGCCGAACCACCCGCCGAGTCGCCCTCGACGATGAACAGCTCCGTGCCCTCGCGGTTCGCGTTTGAGCAATCAACCAGTTTACCCGGCAGGCGCAGGCGCTTGGTCGCGGATTTCCGCGCCGTCTCCTTTTCCTGCCGCCGCTTGAGCCGCTCTTCGGCGCGCAGCACGAGGAAATCGAGGATCGCGCCCGCCGCTTTGGTGTCTGCGGCCAGCCAGTTGTCAAAGTGATCGCGGACGGCGTTTTCGGTCATCCGGCCCGCTTCCGTCGTGGCAAGGCGGTCCTTGGTTTGGCCCACGAACTCCGGCTCTGCGATGAAACAACTGACCAAGGCGCAGCCGCCCGTTGTCAGGTCATCGCGCGTAATGGACGCGGCCTTTTTGTTGTTCGACAGCTCACCGTAGGCTTTGATCCCCTTCAGGATCGCGGCCCAAAAGCCTGCCTCATGGGTGCCGCCCTCGGGCGTGGGTACGGTGTTACAGTAGGACTGGATGAAACCATCGCGCGATGGGGTCCAGTTGATTGCCCATTCCACTTTGCCGGGTTGGCCGAATTTCTCATTGAAATCGACGGTGCCGGCAAAGGGCGTATCGGCGTAGGTCGCCGCCGTGCCCAGCGTTTCGCGCAGGTAATCGGCCAGCCCGCCTGGGAAGTGAAAGACCGCATCGGTTGGGGTCTCACCATCCTCAATCGCGGATTTCCAACGGATTTCAACGCCTGAGAACAGATACGCCTTGGAGCGGATGGATTTAAACAGGCGTGCGGGTTTGAAGCGATGGGCGCCGAAAATCTGTGCATCCGCGTGGAAGGTCACTTGGGTGCCGCGCCGGTTGGGGGCTGCACCGATTTTCTCCACCGGGCCTTGGGGGATGCCGCGGGAAAAGCGTTGCTCCCACAACTCGCGGTCACGGGCGACTTGGACAACCATCAGGTCCGACAGCGCATTCACAACCGAGGCCCCCACCCCGTGCAAACCGCCCGACGTCTGATAGGCCTTGCCCGAGAATTTGCCGCCCGCATGTAGGGTGCACAAGATCACCTCTAGCGCGGATTTGTCGGGAAACTTGGGGTGTGGGTCGATCGGGATGCCGCGCCCGTTATCCTTGATCGTGACAGAGTAGTCGGCGTGGAGTTCCACCTCGATGCGGTTGGCGTGGCCTGCAACCGCCTCATCCATGGAGTTATCGAGGACTTCGGCCACAAGGTGGTGCAAGGCGCGTTCGTCCGTGCCGCCGATATACATACCGGGGCGTTTGCGGACGGGTTCCAGCCCCTCAAGGACTTCGATGGAGGTCGCGTCATATGTGTCGGCATTTGCGCCTGAGAGAAGGTCGTCGGCCATGGAGGTACTGCTTCTTGTGTGAGGTTTGGGGCAGTATGGCCCATGTTGGGGCGCGGGGAAAGATGGTGCGGTGCAGCGGGTGTGCGGATGGCGCGGTTTTCTGGGGTCGCATGACCCGACGTACAGCCCGAGTGCCGCGCGCATTAATCATTGACCCACGCGGTTTGGGCTGTAGCTGTGGGGCAAACGCGCAAACCGGACCCGACTGATGCTGAATACCGACCCGATCCCTGCCCCGAACGCACGCCTCAAGGATGCTGCGAACTGGCGATACCTGCTTAAGGAATTCTATGAAATGTATCGCCACCTGCCCTCTGGGGGATCGGACCGGATCCGTGCGCACCTGCGCAACGCGCGCGAAGCGATCAGCCGGGTTCAGAAAGCCAACCCGGAGATGTCCTTTGACCCGCCCTGCAATTTGCCGGTGACGGATCATCTGGGGCGCGCGCTCGATGAGGGGCGTCAGGACCGCATGGCCCCCGTTGTGCGCACGCTGGAGCGTGTCGCCCCCGAGCTGAGCTGGCGCTATGGGTACGAAAAGGTCCCACGGGGGCTGGCGCGCAGCTATGGCTACGCCGAGATCGCGGGGCCAAGCGGGCCGATTGTGACCGATGAGATCATCCTTGGGGTGGTTCTGTTCGCCCCCGATTGCACCTATCCGGCCCATGCGCACAAGGGCATCACCGAAAGCTACATCTGCCTAAGCGGCGCGGTCTCGGAAAACCACCAAGGCGTGTATGCGGCAGGCTCACTTATCCATAACCCGCCAGAGCATTTGCACCGGATCACGGTTGGGCGCGATGAACCCGCCCTGCTGGCGTACGCGTGGTGCGGCGCCCGTGAGGATTTGGCGGGGCAAAAGATGAACTTCTCTCGCCCGCGGGGACCCAAGACCTAGGGACCCGCCCACCCGCCGATTTGACATAGCGCAAAGCGCATCGCGTTCCGACCTGTCACACCTGCATCGCACATGACGACAGGAGACACTGATGGACGGCATCCCCCCTGCCCCTGAACCCGGCACCTTTCCCACCGTGACCGCTGACAAAATCCGCGAGGCGTTTGAGACGGGCAAATATCCCTACAGCCACAAGATCGCGCGCCGGACATATGAGGCCGAAAAGGCCGCTCTGCAGGCGGAACTGCTGAAGGTGCAGCTTTGGGCGGCTGAGACGGGTCAGAAATTTGTGATGCTGTTTGAGGGCCGGGATGCGGCAGGCAAAGGTGGAACGATCAAACGGTTCACCGAACACCTCAACCCCCGCTCTGCGCGTGTTGTCGCCCTGAACAAACCCACCGATCGGGAGCGCGGGCAGTGGTATTATCAACGCTACGTGCAGCACCTGCCGACGGACGGCGAAATGGTCCTATATGATCGGTCGTGGTACAACCGCGCCGGGGTTGAGCGGGTCATGGGGTTCTGCACGCCTGCCGAATACCTCGAATTCATGCGCCAAACCCCTGAGTTGGAGAGAATGCTGACCCGGTCGGGCATAAGGCTCTATAAGTATTGGTTCTCGGTCACGCAGGCCGAACAAAAGCGCCGCTTCGAAAGCCGTGAGACGGACCCCCTGAAACGGTGGAAGCTATCGCCTATCGACAAAGCTTCGCTCGGGAAGTGGGACGCGTATACCGAAGCCAAAGAGGCAATGTTCTTTTATACCGACACCGCAGATGCGCCTTGGACGATTGTCAAATCCAATGACAAAAAGCGCGCGCGGCTGAACTGTATGCGTCATTTCCTCAGCACCTTGGATTATCCAGACAAGGACACGGATGTCGCCACCCCGCCCGATCCGCTGATCGTGGGGCACGCCAGTCACGTGATCCAAAAGTCTGATCATTTGCTTGCCGCGCGCCTGACCAACTAGGCGCGCCGCCGCGCGGGCCGGTTGAGGAGAGCCGCCCGCGCGTTTTATCCACCCCAAGCGAGAACCGCGGCCAAGACATTTGATCTCGTCCCCGGCCCTTGCTACGATCATGCCCTAGGGTGCGTCCAATATCCGCCCTGCTCCACGGGTTTTGAGCAAATGACCCGGGCCGTTCGGCCCACATACGGACACGTTGCAGGAAAGCTTGGCTTTGTTGGTAGTTCTCCCTTGCAACATACCTCGATTCACCCTATCGGTGCGCCCTCACGCCCCACGCCGTTACAAGCGGGCTGGACCGCATCGGCGAGCCAGTGTAGGGGTGCCCGAAATTTCCACTTCGGGGGCATCTGCCCCCCACAACGAATAGGGTGTCCCATGGCAGTCCCTCAGAATAAAATCACGAAATCGCGCCGCAACATGCGTCGTGCACACGATGCGCTCGTGGCTGATAACCCCGCTGAATGCTCCAACTGTGGTGAGCTGAAGCGCCCCCACCACGTGTGTGGCGCATGCGGTCACTATGCAGACCGCGAAGTGGTCGCACAGGCCACTGACATCGATCTAGACGACGACGCAGCCTAAGCGCATACTGCGCGGAGAGCCTTCGGAGACAACATTGGCAAAACGGCCCGGCCCGGCACAGCGTCCAGCTGTGATTTCCATCGACGCGATGGGCGGCGACCTTGGGCCCAAGGCCGTTGTTTCTGGTATGGCTATTTCTGCCAGTAAAAATCCGGACATTAAGTTCATCGTGCATGGCGACGGGCCCAAGCTTTCAGAGCTTGTGGCCCGTAAGCGCGTTTTGGATGGCCGGGTTGAAATTCGTCACGCAGATGATGTCGTCTCGATGGATGACAAACCCAGCCACGTGATGCGTCATGGTAAGGGGACCTCGATGTGGTCCGCCCTGGAAGCCGTGCGCGCAGGCGAGGCTGAAACGTGCCTGTCCTGCGGAAACACCGGGGCGCTTATGGCGCTTAGCATGGTGCGGTTACGCAAACTGCCCGGCGTGAACCGGCCTGCCATCGCGATCCTCTGGCCCTCTCGCAATCCGGGGGGCTTTAACGTCATGCTGGATGTGGGCGCGGATATCCGGGCTGAGGCGCAGGACTTGCACCAATATGCATTGATGGGCATGTCCTACGCGCGCAACGGTCTGGGTCTGCAACGGCCCCGTGTTGGCATTTTGAATGTCGGCACCGAAGAACACAAAGGTCGCCCCGAACTGCATGAGGCGCATGACATCATCGCCGCTTCAGCGGATGCCAACAAATATGAATTTGTCGGCTTTGTTGAAGGCGGCGATATCCCCTCGAACCGCGTGGACGTGATTGTCACGGACGGGTTCACCGGGAATGTCGCGCTGAAAACAGCCGAGGGCACGGCCAGCTTCATCTCTGAGGCGCTGCGCACCGCGTTCCAAGCCACGCCCCTGTCCAAAATCGCGGCTCTACTGGCGATGACGTCCCTAAGACGGCTCAAAAAGCGGATCGATCCGCGGCGCGTCAACGGTGGCGTGTTTCTCGGCCTGAACGGGACAGTCGTAAAATCTCATGGTTCCGCAGATGCCACCGGCGTTTCCGCAGCGATCAAACTGTCGTGGGACTTGGCGCAAACCGGATTTTCTGACCGCCTCGCAGCGCGTCTTGCATCTACTCAGTCTACAGGTCAAAGTGTTAACAAAACCGAGGCTGGGTTAACCCCCGAAAAGACCGATCAAGGCATCTAACATGAGCGTAATCCGATCCGTTGTGCGTGGTGTGGGCCACTATCTGCCCGACCGCGTTGTGGAGAACGCGGAATTTGAGACTTGGGTCGAGACGTCCGACGCTTGGATTCGGTCCCGCTCTGGGATTGAGCGGCGTCATTTCGCGGCCGAGGGGCAAACCACATCTGATCTTGCAACCCGCGCAGCGCAGGCCGCCCTTGCGGACGCTGGCATGGATGCCTCGCAGATCGACGCTATAGTCGTCGCGACCTCTACTCCCGATTTCACCTTCCCGTCCGTGGCGACAATGGTCCAAGGTGCCCTTGGGATGGAGCGCGGCTTTGCCTTTGATATCCAAGCGGTATGCGCGGGCTTTGTTTACGCCCTGACCAACGCGAACGGTCTGATTCTGTCGGGCCAAGCCGAGCGCGTTTTGGTTATCGGTGCGGAAACGTTCTCTCGGATTATGAACTGGGAAGACCGGACCACCAGTGTTTTGTTCGGCGACGGCGCGGGCGCTCTGGTCTTGGAAAAGGCCGAAGGCCAAGGCACCTCGGACGACCGCGGCATCCTAGCCACGGACCTCAATTCCGACGGTCGCTTCCGCGAAATTCTGTACGTTTCGGGGGGGCCATCCGCCACCCAAAGCACCGGCCACCTGATTATGGAAGGCAAGGAAGTCTTCCGCCATGCCGTTGAAAAGCTTGCCACTTGTACCGTTGATGTCGTCGCCAAAGCGGGCCTTACGACCGACGATATCGACTGCGTGATCCCCCATCAGGCGAACCTGCGGATCATCAAACGCACCGCCGACAAACTGGGCATCGATGAGAGCAAAGTTGTCATCACGGTCCAAGATCATGGCAACACGTCGGCGGCCTCTATCCCGCTTGCGATGTCCGTGGGCAAGCAGCGCGGTCAGGTTCGTGAGGGCGATTTGGTCGTCACCGAAGCCATCGGCGGCGGCCTCGCATGGGGCGCTGTGGTGCTACGCTGGTAACCGCTCATTTGCTGCGCGAAGAACATCTGCCAAGTGCTTGTTATTGACTCGAAAACCGCCGTGCCCCAATGTGGGTAAAACATGGCGAGGGACCCGGATATGACTTCAAAAACACTGACACGCATGGATCTGAGCGAAGCGGTTTTCCGCGAAGTCGGTCTGTCGCGCAACGAAAGCGCACAATTGGTTGAGCAGGTTCTGCTGCACATGTCCGATGCGCTGGTCCAGGGCGAGCAGGTCAAGATCAGCTCCTTCGGGACGTTCTCCGTCCGTGAGAAATCGGCCCGCGTGGGTCGCAACCCCAAAACCGGCGAAGAAGCCCCCATCCCGCCACGTCGCGTGCTGACCTTCCGCCCATCGCACCTGATGAAAGATCGCGTCGCGACTGGTAACAAAGCCTAACAAACTGTTCACGCGGAGCGGGCTAAAGTGCCGCCTCCATCCAACAGTTGAGGGGGAGTTATGAGCAAAAGCGCTGATGCCTTTCGCACGATCCGCGAGGTTGCGGATTGGTTGGGCGTGCCGACCCATGTTTTGCGGTTTTGGGAAAGCAAATTTGACGTGGTCAGTCCCGTAAAGGGGCCCGGCGGCCGTCGGTATTACCGCCCTAATGACATGCGCCTTTTGGGCGGTATCCGCGTGCTATTGCATGATCAGGGCATGACCATTCGCGGCGTGCAAAAGATGATCTCCGAAGATGGGGTCGCCCCGATTGAGGCTCTCTCGCCCGAGCCGGCCTTTGCGGACCCCAAGACCAAACCCTCTTCCTCACGGACCGCACGGCGTGGCGCCAATCGGCGCGTCGTCAAAGAGGACGCCAATGCGGGTGGTACCGGGCGCGGCGGTCTCTATGACCTCGATGCTTTGTCCGAAGAAACCCCGCCTGCCCCGTCCGAAGCCCCCATGGTGCATGTTGAGCCCGAACCGGTTGAGGCCGAAGTTCTCAGCTTTGCCAACGCGTTGCAAAAGAACGCAACACCAGTTGAAGAGGTGCCTGAGCCGGCAGAGGAGCCACTTATCCTCGACAGCGCACACCAAATCGTGGACGACGCAATCGCCCCCGAACTCCCGCTAGAGCCACCATCGCCCGAAATCACCGAACACGCTATGGTCCGCGCGCTGACCGCAAAAGCCGCCGCCAAGCGGGGCACAAACACCGCGCTCAGCGTCCAAAACCGCGCCAAGCTTGACCTTGTGGCCCGCCGGATCAAGCTTCTGAGCGACCGGATCAGTGCCGAGCTGAAATCCTGACGTGACGCTGGCTTTCGCACAGGGAAACACGACGAAAAAAGGTCGGACATTCGTGGCAATTGCCGCTTGCAGCCCCGAAAAAATACCTTATACGGACCGCATAGTCGGGCTATGGCGCAGCCTGGTAGCGCGTCCGTCTGGGGGACGGAAGGTCGCAGGTTCGAGTCCTGCTAGCCCGACCACCGACTGCAAAGCCGCAGGCCATTTGGCACTGCGGCTTTTGCTGTTCATAGGGGTAAGAAAATGACACACGGGGTTCTCCCTTCTCAGGCCCTAGAGGCGATGTTGGACCGCGGTGAAATCGCCGTGACCGCACCACTGGTCGACGGTCAGGTGCAGCCTGCCTCGCTCGATCTGCGCCTTGGCACGGTAGCCTACCGCGTCCGCGCCTCGTTTCTTGCGGGTGCTGGTACGCCGGTGGCAGACCGCCTCGCAGATTTTGAGATGCACCGCATGTCGCTTGACGGTGGCGCGGTCCTAGAAAAGGGCTGCGTCTATCTTGTGCCCCTGATGGAAAGCCTCGCCCTCCCCGCCGGGATCACAGCTGTGGCGAACGCAAAGTCCTCCACGGGACGGCTCGATCTCCTGACCCGTGTCATCACCGATGGCGGCACCGAATTCGACCGCATCCCCGAAGGCTACGCCGGCCCTCTCTACGCCGAAATCTGCCCCCGCTCGTTCAGCGTTTTGGTCCGGCCCGGCATGCGCCTCAACCAAATCCGCTTCCGCCAAGGCGAGGCAGTCCTGTCCGACAGTGCGATGGCCGCCCTGCACACTCAAACCCCACTGGTGGATGGCACACCGCTCATCTCCGAAGGTTTGGGCTTCTCCGTCGATCTCAAACCCAGCGAAGGCGATCTGGTCGGCTACCGCGCCAAACCGCACACCGGCGTGATCGATCTCGACAACATTGGCCACTACACGCCGCGCGACTACTGGGAAGAAGTCCGCACATCCGATGGCCGCATCATCCTGGACCCCGGCGCGTTCTACATCCTCGTCAGCCGCGAAGCCGTCACGATTCCCCCCCAATACGCCGCCGAAATGGCGCCCTATCTGGCTATGGTTGGCGAATTCCGGGTCCATTACGCGGGCTTCTTCGACCCCGGATTTGGCCACGGCGTCCCGGCCCGCGGCGTTCTTGAGGTTCGCTGCCACGAAGCCCCCTTCGTCCTCGAACATGGCCAAGTGGTTGGGCGTTTGGTCTATGAAGGCATGACTGAGGTCCCAAATGTCCTCTACGGTGCAGATATGAAAAGCAATTATCAGGGCCAAGGCCTCAAGCTGTCCAAACACTTCGCCGCCCCCTAGGCCACGCACTCCGCCTCCTTTGTTCCCTAAATACTCCCCAGAGCGCGAGAGAGGATCTCTCGCTTTGGCGATGCCGTCAGGCGGCGCAAAACCTCACGCCTGATGAAACGGGCAACTCGCCTGCTGCTTGGACGTTAACCGATCAAACGGCAGCACATAGGTATGCACCAAAAACACCAGCGCATCCGTCTGAGGCAGGCGCAAAATCGTCTGACGCTCGGCCCGTAAATAGCGCGGCGTTCCCTTGGGCGGGATTCGTGGCGCGGTCTCGGAATGAGGCTGATACAGCTCTGCATCGTGATACATCAGCGCATTCGCCCGCCACAGCGGTTGGCCCACGCGGACGCGGTCGAACATGCGTTCAACCCTTGCCGCAACGGGCGCGTAGCTGGGCACGGGGCGGTGTATCGCGTCCAATGGCTGCATAAATTTCTCGGCCAAGGTCCACGCCGCCGGAAAGCACAACAAAGCCCCCGTCAAAACGAACGCACCCTCGCGCTTTTGTAGCACCACGACATCCTCTTGGATCAACCCGCCCAAGCTCTCTAGCGGCGCGTCGCACGTGGGCACGACAACCCGTCCATCGGGACAGCGCACAGCATCGCCCTGCCGCTCAAACCCAGCGGGCAATGCCCCCAGAACCACCTCCAACGCTTCACGCGCAGCGGGTTCTGCGGCCGGATCAAGGGCCAAAACTTGCGATCTGCGTGCCTTTATCAACCGCGCTTTGTGGGCCATTTGTGCGGCGTATGCCTCATCCACAATCAGCCAATCCCCCTCAACCGGGCGCATCCCCGGCAGCCGCGCAAGCGCGGGGTCAGACCACCGGGTAAAGGGCAGATGTTCCTGCAAAATGTCCATTTGCGCCCTCTTGGCCGATGAATCGTGTCGCTTATGCCGCAGAAGGCGCCGAAATGCACGGCACACTCATGGATAAGGAGGCCCCCATGAACCAGCATTATCGCACCACCCGCAAGATTGACCCCAGCAAAGGCACCCACCTTTTAGACGGGACACCAAACGACAACGACCGGATGGAGATTGGGCCTACCAAGCTGGCCTATGATGAATGGGAAGCCGCCGATCTGATCCTGCCCGATTTGGCCGCCATGCGCGCCTATCGCCACCGCCGGCTCGTCGATGCTGTCGTGGCCCGGGATTTGGGCGGTGTGTTGATGTTCGACCCGCTCAACATCCGCTATGCCACCGACAGCACCAACATGCAGCTGTGGAACACGCACAACCCGTTCCGCGCGGTGTTGGTCTGTGCCGATGGCTATATGGTCATCTGGGACTACAAGAATGCCAAGTTCCTAAGTGCCTTCAACCCCTTGGTCCAAGAACAACGCTCTGGCGCGGATCTGTTCTACTTTGGGCGTGGCGACAAAATCGACATCGCCGCTGACACCTTTAGCAATGAGGTCCGCACCCTGATCGAAGCCCACGGCGGCGGCAACATGCGGCTGGCCGCGGACAAGCCGATGGTGCACGGCCTGCGTGCACTTGAAGCGCAGGGGTTTGAGGTCACGGACGGCGAAGAGTTGACCGAAAAAGCCCGGTCCATCAAAGGTCCGGATGAGATTTTGGCCATGCGCTGTGCCTCTCATGCCTGCGAGGCCGCGTGCTATGAAATGGAAAAGGCCTGCGCGCCGGGCCTGAGCGAGGACGAAGTCTGGGCCGTGCTGCACGCCGAAAACATCAAACGCGGCGGTGAATGGATCGAAACGCGGCTTTTGTCCTCTGGCCCACGCACCAACCCTTGGTTCCAAGAATGCGGCCCGCGCATCATTCAAAACAATGAAATCGTGGCCTTTGATACCGATCTCGTGGGGTCCTACGGGATTTGCGTGGATATTTCGCGCACGTGGTGGGTGGGCGACGCTGACCCTCGCCCCGACATGATTGAAGCCATGCGCCACGGGGTCGAGCACATCCAAACCAACATGGAGATGCTCAAACCCGGCGTGCCCCTGCGCGATCTGACGTTCAATGCACACAAGCTCAAGCCAGAGTATCAGGAGTTGAAGTACGGCTGCATCATGCACGGCGTAGGCCTGTGTGATGAATGGCCTCTGATCCGCTATCCCGATCACCACGTTGAGGGGGCGTTTGATGGCCACCTAGAGGCCGGGATGGTCCTGTGTGTTGAGGCGTTAATTTCCCCAAAAGGCGGTGATTTCTCTATCAAGCTAGAGGATCAGGTCCTGATCACCGAAGATGGGTACGAAAACCTGACCAAATACCCCTTCGACCCCCGCTTGATGGGGCACTAGCCCCCCGGAAGGGGATTGTTAATGCGGGCCTGCTAGGCTGTCGTGATCCGTGCGGTGCACGGGCTTCGATCGATAGGCAGGCCCCTTGAGTTTTCATCCCCATGACCCCGTGATCTCGGTGCAATCCCCGCAAAGGGGCAGCTATCCGATGACTGTGCGCACGATCTGCGTGGCTCCGGGGCAAATGCTCCGCGAGGGGGAGCGTGTTGCCGAACTGCTTGAACCCTCGGGCAGGTGGGTCTGTTTGATCGCGACTGAGGCTGCGGGCCAGATCAAGGCCGTGCGTGTCCGGGTTGGCGATGAGTTAACTGGCCCGACGGAGCTTGCCTCGATCTTTGTGGCAAGACGGCCCAATCCTGCGGATGCGCCCTTAACCGGGGCCGTGCGCCGCATAGCGCTTGAGGCACTAGAGGCCGAGGTCGCCCACGCACCGCCGCGCCTCCCGATCACCCCGATCCGCCTGCTTGGGCGCGCCGGGGATGGCCCGTCCCATCCGGTGGGTCCCGAGGGACTGGCGCAGCAGTTTCTTCAACATAAACTGCTGATTGCGGGGTGTATATTGTCGATTATTCTCGCGTTCGGGGTGGTCAGTACTGGCACCGTACAACCCCGCCTTGATCCGCCAGAAGTTTCAATGGATCAGCTGTGGTCCGAAATGCGGGCCGCCCGCATCGCCGCTGCAGAGGCGGAAAATGCCCGGGTGGGCGATGACCTTTCGACCCGCGCCGCCGATCAAAAGCGCGCCTTGGCGCTGGCCCGTGACGGACCACCTGGCAACGCAGCTTGCGCAGGTTTCTTCGTCGGTAGGCAACTGCCCGGCTGGCATGTCACGCGCGGCATGCGGCGCGTCACCTATCTGGATCCGGATCGCGGTGTCGGCGCGTTCATTTGGACCAAATCACTGGTGTCGGGCACATTTTCCTGCGCGCATGAGCGGGAGTGATCGCCCCCTCACCACAGGTCCGCCACCAGCGGGACATGGTCCGATCCGGAATCGGGCGCGCGGCGGACCTTTGCATCCATCGTGGTGAACACGTGGTCAATCTGGATCGGATACCGCCACCATTCCGGCCCGCTGGGCAAACGAAACGTGGGCACCCAAGGCCCCATCCGCGTCACCCCCGCCGCGCGCGCCAAACGACGCAGACGGTGCGTGCCCGCCACCATATTGAAATCGCCAGCCATGACGATCTCACCCTCCAGCTTGGCCAAAGCGGTCTCCATGTAGTCCACCTGTGCAGGATCGTTGAACGGATAGGGCCATTTAGCATGGACCGAGACGACCCACACCGGCCCGCCCGGCGTCTCGACCTGCAGGGCGACCAAGCCCATGGGGTACAGGCACAGGGGCTTGGTATCCGTCGCGGGCAACCGGCTCAGGACCATCACGGCGCCCACAGCGCCGTATCGGCAAAACGCCTGATGCGGATAATCGGCGCGCAATTCCTCCAACAAGGAACGCTTGTTTTGGGACACTTCCTGAAACGTGATGACATCGGGCGACAGGGCCGCGATATTGGCCAGCGTCAGGCTGTGATCGCTTTGTGCGAAAAACAAATTGTTCTGGTACAGACGAAAACTGGGGGCCCCTTGCGCCTGCACCTGAAGCCCGGGCAGGCCCACGCCCCACGTCATCGCCGTGACGCCAAAACCGACCGTGCCAAGCATCGCCACGATGGCCGCCCCGCGCCGCCGGATCGGCCACGCAAGGCCCGCACATATCAGGGTTGCGGCCAGCCAAATGGGACGGAAGGTCGCCAGCGAGTCGCCCAAATCATGCACCGCCCCCAGCCACGACGCCCCCCAAACGACAGTAAAAAACCACGCCATTCTGTAGCATATGTCACGGAACATGGGTCGAAACCTCGCCTCAAGTCACGGCTGCGTGATCGCGGCCCGCCTACGCTTGAGCCCGCCTGCCCGCGCGCCCATTGTCAGTCTCAACCCTAATGATCGGACCTGTTCCATGCCAAGCCGCAAACTGACATTCACCGGACATGATGGCGCGCAACTTGCCGCACGTCTGGATTTGCCCGAGGGGCCGCACCTTGCGACGGCGCTGTTTGCGCATTGTTTTACGTGTTCCAAGGATATCCCCGCCGCGCGCCGGATTTCGGGACGGTTGGCAGCCATGGGGATCGCGGTGTTGCGGTTTGATTTCACCGGGCTTGGCCACTCGGAGGGAGAGTTCGCCAACACCTCCTTCACCTCAAACGTGGATGATATTGTAGCCGCCGCCGCGCATCTCAAATCCGAAGGGTTCGCGCCCAGCCTGCTGATCGGCCACTCACTTGGCGGTGCGGCGGTTTTGCGCGCCGCGGGGGCCATCGCCTCGGCCAAGGCCGTGGTGACCATTGGCGCGCCCTCAGACCCGGGCCACGTCACACATAATTTCGCCGACGCCCTGCCCCGCATCAAAGCGGATGGCAAAGCCCCCGTGATGCTGGGCGGCCGCCCGGTTGTGATCGGCCAAGGGTTTGTGGAGGACGTGAGTGCGGCAGCCCTTACCCCGGCGATTGGCGCACTAAACCGCGCGCTCTTGGTGCTGCACGCGCCGCGCGACGAAACCGTCGGCATCGAGAACGCCACGGCGATTTTTGCCGCCGCCAAACACCCCAAAAGCTTTGTCACGCTGGATAACGCAGACCACCTGATCACCCGCCCGGCGGATGCGGAATACGTGGCCGACGTAATCGCTGCATGGGCGGGACGGTATCTGGACCTGCGCGCGCCAGCCCCCCCCATCGGCGCGCCCGAAGGCGTGACCCGCGTGTCAGAAGCGGATGCGAACGGCTTTTTGCAAGACGTCACATCCGGCAATGCGCATCACGCGCTGGCGGATGAACCCGTGGCCTATGGCGGCACGAACAAAGGCATGTCGCCCTATCAATTCCTTGCGGCGGGCCTTGGCGCCTGTACGTCGATGACCGTGCGGATGTACGCCCGACGCAAGGGCTGGCCGCTGAGCCACATCAGCGTGGACGTCACCCACGACCGGATGCATGCGCAGGATGCAGGCACCCCGAATGAGCGGATTGATCGGTTCACCCGCGTGATCACGCTGGCAGGTGATTTGTCAGATGATCAGCACAAACGCCTAGTTGAGATTGCAGATAAATGCCCTGTTCACAAAACTTTAGAGGCAGGTGCTAAAGTAAAAACCGTGCTGCGCGTTGCGGAAAATGAAGCTGCACCGGCGCCCCAAGACGCTTGACCAGCGGCGACCGTTAGCGGCCCATAAGGCGTTAATAATTTGCGACAGATCAAGGTGCGCGCCAGCCTTTTACAATAATCTGTGCCCACGAATGGAGGGCACAGAATGCACACCCTTGAACGCTTGATCCTATCCCCGCGCCTCGCCGCCGATGTTGCGGCCCGGCTCAGGACAGCACAAACCAAATCACCACCCCCCAGGAACGTCCAACATCTTCGTGCAGAGGTGTGTGAGGTTGAAAGCGGCCTGACCATGGTCTTTCTACCACCCGCCCTCAGCGGCGAAGACAATCGCTCAGCCAGACCTCAAGCCCGGCTATAGCGGCTCGTCATCGTGTAGGATTTGCGGGGCCCCTGAACCCGCCACGTCACCACAAACTCGGGCCACATGGTAAAATCGTAGTGGACGCGGTAATCATCCGGATCACACCAATGGTCCGTGTCGCCGCCCTGTGCGGGCACGGTGTGAAAATAGCGGCCATCATCGAACCAAACGCTCAGGTCCGGTTTCCACAGATACCGCCGGGTCGCGGCCATCGGGGTTTGCCCAACGATCGTCAGGGTGCCCTCCTCGACATAGGCCAAGCCGTCGGCGTGCGGCGCCCAAGTTGCGGTCCCGATGAACTGTCCCGGCGGCATCCCGTCCTGCGAAATAACCCGGCTCAGCGTCCAAACACCTGCAAAATCGTCCAATGTGCGCGCTTTGCCATCCGTTTTCGTCATCAAAGCCCGTTACAGGCGCGGCATATTTCACCGCAGCCCGTCCCCGTGTTGCACATCACCCGAGCGGACCCTAAGAGAAACGCCAAGCCGCAGCAACGCAAGAGATGAGAGCCGATGATCCCCCGTTATTCCCGCCCCGACATGGTCGCCATCTGGTCCCCCGAGACGAAATTCCGCATCTGGTTTGAGATCGAGGCGCACGCCTGCGACGCGATGGCCGATCTGGGCGTGATCCCACGCGAAAACGCGCAGGCGGTTTGGAAGGCAAAAGATGTCGAGTTCGACGTCGCGCGCATCGATGAAATCGAAGCTGTGACCAAGCATGACGTTATCGCCTTTCTGACCCACTTGGCCGAACATGTGGGCAGCGATGAGGCCCGTTTTGTCCACCAAGGCATGACATCCTCGGACGTGTTGGACACCTGTTTCAACGTACAGCTCGTACGCGCTGCGGACATTCTGATTGCAGACATGGATGGCTTGCTGGCCGCCCTAAAGCGCCGCGCAATTGAGCATAAAGACACCCTGCGCGTCGGTCGCAGCCACGGCATCCACGCCGAACCCACAACCATGGGCCTGACGTTTGCGCGGTTCTACGCCGAGATGGACCGCAACCTTGCGCGTCTGAAAACCGCCCGCGCCGAGATCGCGACCGGGGCCGTCTCTGGCGCCATCGGCACCTTTGCCAACGTAGACCCCCGCGTAGAAGAGCATGTGTGTGCACAGCTTGGTCTCTCGCCTGAGCCGATCAGCACCCAAGTTATCCCGCGCGACCGTCACGCCGCGTTCTTTGCCGCCCTTGGTGTCGTCGCCTCCTCGATCGAGAACGTCGCCACCGAAATCCGCCACATGCAGCGGACCGAAGTCCTTGAGGGCGCTGAGTTTTTCTCGATGGGGCAAAAAGGCTCCAGCGCGATGCCGCACAAGAAAAACCCCGTTCTGACCGAGAACCTGACCGGTCTTGCGCGTATGGTCCGCTCCGCCGTCGTCCCCGCCATGGAGAACGTGGCCCTCTGGCATGAGCGTGATATCTCGCACTCCTCGGTTGAGCGGAACATTGGCCCAGACGCCACTATTACGCTTGATTTCGCGCTGCACCGCCTGACCGGCGTGATCGACAAAATGCTGATTTTCCCTGACAACATGCTCGATAACATGAACAAATTTCCGGGTTTGGTCATGTCTCAGCGGGTTCTTCTTGCCCTGACGCAGGCCGGTGTCAGCCGCGAAGACGCCTATTCCATGGTGCAACGCAACGCGCTCAAGGTCTGGGAACACCGCACAGATTTCCGTGAGGAACTGCTGGCCGACCCAGAGGTATGCGCAGCCCTATCCGTTGAGGAAATCAACGAAAAATTCGATATGGGCTATCACACCAAGCACGTGGACACGATTTTTAAACGTGTGTTCGGATAAGCTGCGCGCAAATCTGGTGACAAATGAGGGAAATCTGTTAGCTTCCTTAGCGTAAACCGCAACAGGAGACGACAATGAAGACGTGGAAGACCCTCTCTATCGCCGCCATCCTGGCAGCCGCGCCGAGCCTTGCGCTCGCGTATGAATGCAACAGTGCCAAGCAGGCCGCGATGTCCTGTGCCACCGGGACTGTTTGGGATGCTGCAAGCCGAAGCTGCGTGACCGCAATCAACAGCTGATCCCGCACCAAATACTCGCATCAAAGCGCGCGCTGGGGGACCGGCGCGCGCTTTTCGTTTGTGTGGCGGGTAAAATTGACCTAAGCCCCCCACGCCCATTACGGGCCAAGAACCGAAGGACCGAACCATGACGGCAAAAGTATTCATCGACGGCGAAGCTGGCACAACGGGGCTGCAAATCCGCGAACGTCTTGAGGCGCGCGACGACATCACACTGATCTCGGTGGATGCTGCTGAACGCAAATCGCCCGAAGCCCGCGCAGCTGCATTTGCCGCCGCGGATGTGGGTATTTTGTGCCTGCCCGACGCCGCCGCAATTGAGGCGGTTGCCTTGGCCGGGGATTGCCGGATCATCGACGCCTCAACCGCGCACCGGATCGCGGACGGTTGGACCTATGGCATGCCCGAATTGCCCGGCGCGCAAGCGGCCATTGCAGCCTCTGACCGGGTGGCGAACGTCGGCTGCTATGCCACGGGTTCCATTGCTCTTTTGCGCCCCTTACGTGATGCAGACGCCCTGCCCGCAGACTACGTCGCCACCCTGACCGGGGTATCAGGCTACACCGGCGGCGGCAAAGCGTTGATCGCGGAATATGAGGCCGGCACAGCCCCCGACCACTTCCTCTATGCCACGGGTCAAAACCACAAACACGTGCCCGAAATCATGGAATACGGTCGCCTTTCGCAGACACCATTTTTCCAACCCGCCGTTGGCAATTATGCCCAAGGGATGATTGTTCAGCTGCACCTGTCCGGCGCAGAGGTCTCTGCGGCGCAGCTGGCTGAAATTTATAATGCTTTCTATGCCAACGCTCCTTTTGTGGATGTTGTTGACGCCCCTGATCGGCTCTCAGCGACGGCGCTGAATGGGACCAACCGGATGGAGATTTCGGTCCTGGGCAACGGTGCGGACCGCATCACGGTTTCGGCCACGTTGGACAATCTGGGTAAGGGCGCCAGCGGCACGGCGGTGCAGAACCTCAACCTGATGATCGGTGCGCCGGAAACCGCCGGACTGTAACAAACGGGTTGTTTCAGGCGCGCGCGCCCTATGTTTTGGGATACACACCCAAAGGAGCGCGTACCATGAAAACCCTCGTTGCCCTGACCATGACGGCCATTTTGAGCCTGCCCATGACCGCTTTTGCGGCAGGATCGGGCGTGCCGGCCGCGACCAATCCAAACAAGGATTGCAAAGCGGGTGAGGTGTTTGACACCAAAACCAAGACCTGCATCGCCAGTCAAAGCGGCAGCCTTTTGGATGAGGATCGGCTGAACGCGGCGCGCTATTTCGCCTACGCCGGCGATTATGACGCGGCAAACAAGGCGCTCGCGGCGTTGAACATGCCGGGCACCGCCGACGCGCTCACGCTTCGTGGGTTTGTCGCGCGCAAGATGGGCGATTTTGATACCGGAATGACCTATTACACGGCCGCACTAGAGCAAGATCCAAACCATTGGCAGGCCCGCAGCTACATGGGCCAAGGCTTTGTTGAGGCCGGAAATTCCGACGCCGCGCGGGCGCAACTGACCCTGATCCGCACGACAGGCGGACGCGGCACATGGGCTGAGGTGTCTCTGCGCCAAGCCATCGCACGCGGGGCGGGCTACAGTTACTAGGGCATGGAAAACTGCGTCACATTCGATGCAGTTTGGCTTGGGTTAGGGCCCTTGTGTTGACCAAACCTTAACCTTGGCGCGCCAATATCCCCTCAGACACTCATGAGGGCAAACTTGGTGGTACCAGCGCAATCTCCCAACCCCCGGCGGCAACAAATCGCGCCGCGCCCCGGCGCACCCGCTATGACGCCCCAACAAAAGGCCGCTGTGATTGTGCGCCTGCTGCTGGCCGAAGGCGTCGACCCCGGCCTCAACAAGTTGCAAGATAACCAACAAGAAGTGCTTGCCCGCGAAATGGCAGACATGCGCTATATCACCAAGGATACGCTGCGCTGGATCGTCAGTGAATTTGCGTCCGAGCTGGACAGTGTGGGGCTGCACTTCCCCCCCGGATTGTCTGGTGCGCTGTCGGTTCTGGATGGCTTCATTTCACCCAACACGGCGGACGTTCTGCGCGACGAATCCGGTGCGGAAATCTCGGGCAACCCGTGGGAACGGCTCGCAGGGCTTGAGGTCGCCAAACTTCGCCCAATCGTCGAACAAGAAAGCATTGAGATTTGCGCCGTGCTTTTGTCAAAACTATCCGTGCCCAAAGCGGCAGAGTTATTGGCGGAAATCCCGCCCGAACGCGGCCGTCGGATCGCCTATGCCGTATCCCTCACAGGTGAGATTGACCCCGAAACCGTCGCGCGTATCGGCCTTGCCCTTGGTCGTCAGCTGGATGCACAACCCGGTGAAGCCTTCCGCGATGGCCCGGTTGAGCGTGTTGGCGCGATCCTCAACGCCTCCCCCGCTGCGACCCGCGACGCGGTCCTTGACGGGCTTGACCAAGAGGATGCGGTGTTCGCACAAAAGGTCCGCAAGGCGATCTTTACGTTCCAAAATATCCCCGCACGGATCGCCGGGCGCGATATTCCCAAAGTCGCGCGCGCCGTCGACCAAGAGGTGTTGATCGTGGCTTTGGGCCACGGCAAAGCCACTGCGCCAGATGCGGTCACATATATCCTCGGGGCGATGTCCCAAAGGCTATCTGCCCAGCTAGAAGACGAGATCAACGAAAAGGGCGCGATCAAGCCGGCTGAGGGTGAGGCCGCCATGCAAGAAATCGTCACCGCTATCCGCGAAATGGAAACCTCCGGGGAGATCTTGCTACTGTCAGAGGACGAATAACAAAAGGACCACAAGACAACCGAACCACGCGCCCTAAGTGTTGAGATCACAAAGGAGAGGCGCATGGTGCTGACGCTCAAAACACAGGGGCTATATTGTCCGGCGGGGGATTTTTTTATCGACCCGTGGCGCCCGGTGGATCGCGCGCTGATCACCCATGCCCATTCCGATCACGCGCGCCCCGGTCATCAACGCTATCTCGCCACGCCGCTGACCAAGGCCGTGATGCGCCACAGATTGGGCGATATCACCTGCCAAACCATCGACTACGCCACAGAGCAAAAGATTGGCGACGCGACGGTCAGCTATCATCCCGCCGGTCACGTGCCGGGCTCGGCGCAAATACGGGTTGAGGTCGGGGGTGAGGTCTGGGTTGTCTCCGGTGACTATAAAACCACCGATGATGGCCTCTCGACCCCATTTGAACCTGTGCGCTGCCATGGTTTCATCACGGAATGCACGTTTGGGTTGCCGATTTTTCGCTGGCCCCCAGAGGACCAGTTGCGCGCAGACATCACCGCATGGTGGCAACGATGCGCAGCAGAGGGCAAAACCGCAATCTTAGGCGCCTACGCCTTGGGCAAAGCCCAGCGGTTGATGGCCGGCCTCAACCCCGACCTCGGCCCGCTCCTCACCCACGGCGCGGTGGAGGCCACGAACCAAGTCCTGCGCGAGCATGGCGTCACCCTGCCCGACACATGCGTTGTCACCAAGGACACCGACCGCAAAGCCTATCCGGGCGCGTTGGTCATCGCTCCGCCCGCCGCACTTGGCTCCGCTTGGGCGCGCAAATTTGGTCCGCGCGAAGAGGCTTTTGCCTCCGGTTGGATGGCCCTGCGCGGCGTGCGGCGGCGACGCGCGTTGAGCACGGGTTTTATCGTGTCCGACCACGCCGATTGGCCCGGCCTTCTGGAGGCGATCCAAGCCACGGGTGCGGAAAAAGTCCTTGCAACACACGGGTACACCGCGACATTTTCCAAATACCTCGACACGTTGGGGTATGATGCAGGCATTCTAGAAACCGAATTCACCGGCGAAGACGCAGACCCCGAAGCGGACACAGAAAAGATCGCATCATGAGAGATTTTGCAGATCTTTTCACTGCCCTTGATAGCACCACTTCGACCAAGGCGAAAACCGAAGCCCTAGCCGGGTATCTAAGTGCTGCGGCCAGCGCGGACCGTCTGTGGTGCGTGGCCCTTTTGTCAGGGCGCAGGCCAAAACGTACTGTGACCGCGACGCGCTTGCGCGAATGGGCGGCTGAGCGCGCGGGCCTGCCGCTGTGGCTGTTTGAGGAAAGTTACAGCGTTGTTGGGGATTTGGCTGAAACGATCGGCCTCGTCCTGCCCTCCGCCAGCCAATCCGATGATCGCCCGCTCAGCGACTGGATCAAGGCGATCCAAGCGCTGCAAACCCAAGACGATACCGCCAAAAAACCTGCCATCTTGACTGCATGGGACACGTTGGACGGCGCGGAGCGTTTTGTTTTCAACAAGCTTTTGACCGGTGGCTTCCGCGTTGGGGTCAGTCAAAAGCTGATGACCCGGGCCTTGGCACTGGCAACGGCACAGGACGAAGCCGCCCTCGCGCACCGCTTGATGGGGGGATGGACGCCCGATACCACGACCTGGGAGGCCCTCATTGAAGCCCCCGCCCCGCAAGCCGACCTGTCGCGGCCGTACCCATTTCAGTTGGCCTACGGATTGGAGCATCCCCCCCAAGACCTTGGTCCGCCCGAAAACTGGCTGGTTGAGCACAAATGGGACGGCATTCGCGCGCAATTGATCCGACGCGGCGGGCAGATGTTCATCTGGTCCCGCGGTGAGGAATTGATGACCAACCGCTTTCCTGATCTTGCGCCCGTGCTCGATCATGTGCCCGACGGGACGGTAATTGACGGCGAACTTTTGGCGTGGGATTTCGCGGCCGATCAACCGCTGCCGTTTGCAGCCCTCCAAAAACGGATTGGACGCAAAACGGTCCCCAAGACGGTTCTGCGCGACGCACCCGTCGTTCTGCGCGCGTATGATGTGTTGGAATTTGAGGGCGCTGACCTGCGAGGAGATACTTTAAGGCATCGACGTAAGTATCTGAATTTTATAAATACAATACCCGATGATATCCCACTCCGCCTCTCACGCGGCCTTGAGGGGACGTGGGAGGACCACGTCGCAACCCGCGCCGCCGCACGTGACGCACAGGCTGAGGGGTTGATGATCAAACGCTTGGACGCGCCTTATGTTGGCGGGCGGCGCAAAGGCGATTGGTGGAAATGGAAGCTTGATCCGCTGACCGTGGATGCGGTGATGATCTATGCGCAAGCCGGCCACGGACGGCGTGCAAACCTTTATACGGACTATACTTTTGCCTGCTGGAAGGGCAACGAACTGGTCCCCTTTACCAAGGCCTACTCTGGGCTGACAGACGCTGAATTCCGCGATATCACCAAATGGGTCCGGAAAAATACCCTCGAACGGTTCGGGCCCGTGCGCCGCGTGCCACCGGAACTGGTGTTTGAAATCGCGTTTGAAGGCATCCAGGCGTCTTCGCGGCACAAATCGGGGCTCGCGCTGCGGTTTCCGCGCATGGCCCGCTGGCGGCGAGACAAACCCGCGGCTGAGGCCAATACACACGCCGACCTGCTGGAAATGTTGGACCAATACGGCTAGGCAGATCCCATGACGCTTCCCCAAGGCCTTGTGCCCCGCCCCAGCCGTATCCCGAAAACGCCTGCCCCTGATGGGGCTTGCGACAGCCATATTCACATGCTGGCTGGCCGTGATGAGGCCCCCTTGTGGGACAGTCGCGTTGAGGACCCAGCCCCGAACCTGCGCTACGCTGATTTCATGGCCGCCTACATCAAACAGATGCAGGATTTGGGCATCAGTCGGACTGTGGTGGTGCAATCGATCCTCTATGGCACCGATAATTCCGTGACCGCACGGGCGGTTGCCGACTTGAACGCGCTAAACGGGTACACTGCACGGGGCATCGGTTTGGTGACGGATGCCGCCACGGACGCGGATTTGGACCGTCTGGTGGAGCAAAACCTGGTCGGCGTACGGCTGAACTATGTGCATGGCGGCGTGCTGTCGTGGGCCGGGGTTCAGGCCATGGCCCCACGCCTTGCTGCGCGCGGTTTGCATGTGCAAATGCTGATCAACACGCATCGCCATATGGTTGAGCTTGCGCCCCAAATCGCCGCCCTCCCGGTGCCGGTGGTGCTGGATCATATTGGGTGGCCCGATCTGGCGATTGGCCCGGATGAGCCGGGGTTTCAGGCCCTGCTCAACCTACTGAAAACCGGCAACGTGTTTGTAAAACTGTCGGGCCTATATCGGCTTTGCCCACCGCCCTACACGGCCGCTGACGCGTTTGTCGCGGCTTTGGTTGCAGCCGCACCGACGCGGTGTCTTTGGGGCTCAGACTGGCCGCATATCATGCTCGCTGATGCAGAGCAGCCCGACAGTGCCACCTTGCTAGAAGCTTTGGCCCGGGTCTGCCCCGATGAGGAAACGTGGCACCAAATTCTGGTCGATAACCCAGCCGCGCTGTATCGGTTTTAGGCGATCGCCCGGGTGCTGGGCCGTGCGCCCGATGCCCAGTCTGCCACGGCCCGACCAAAGGCTTCGAACAGCGGGCGGGACACAGGGTCCTTTGCCGCGCGGTACTCGGGATGCCATTGAACAGACAGGGTAAATCCGGGTGCCTCGGCGATATACAGCGCCTCTGGCGTGCCATCATCGGCATAGCCGTCCACGACGACACGGGGACCTGCCGTCTTGATCCCCTGCCCGTGCAGTGTGTTGGTGCGCACGATGCGCTGCCCATAGAGCCGTTCAAACACGCCGCCCTCGCGAAAGGTCACGTCGTGGCGGATTTCGAACTTTTCCTCAAGCGTCCCATCGGGTGGCATACGGTGGTTCATCCGCCCCGGAAGGTCGCGGATCTCGGGGTGTAGCGTGCCCCCCATCGCGACGTTGACCTCTTGAAAGCCGCGGCAAATCCCCAAAATCGGCTGACCGCGTTCCACGCAGGACCGGATCAACGGCAACACAAGGCTATCGCGATCCCGGTCAAAAGTGCCGTGAGCCTCCGTCTCGGCTTCACCGTATTCTTCGGGGTGCACATTGGGCCGTCCCCCGGTCAGAAGGAAACCATCACACCGCGCAAGCAGCGCTTCAACATCGCAAAACTGGGGGTTTGCAGGCACCAAAAGCGGCAGCGCGCCGCTGACCTCAGCGATTGCCTCAGAATTCATCGTTCCGCCCGCGTGGGCCGGATACTGATCGTTAATCAAATAGCTGTTAGAAATAATGCCAACGATGGGGCGCGTCATAGAAACCTCAAGGAGAATGCTTTCCCAAAGGTATACCGGGCCCTAACGCATCGTAAAGGGGTGCAGGCGCGCGATAGACTGCGCGCCTGCGCACAAATTAGGCGGTGCCTACCAAATTGGCAGCTTCGATACCCGCAAGAGCAGCCGTCGCATCATTGTCGGAGGTGTCGCCGGTCACGCCAACGGCCCCCACAAGGTTGCCGCGTTTGTCATGGACCAAAACGCCACCGGGCACAGGGATAACCTGCCCACCAAACACGCCGTTCACAGCGGCCATGAAATAGGCCTGCTGTTCAGCCCGCGCCATTTGCGCGGAACCGGGCATGCCCAGCATGATTGCACCATAGGCCTTGCCGTGCGCAATTTGGAAACGACCTGCAGCCGCGCCATCTTCGCGCTCGAACGCTTTGATGTGACCACCGGCGTCCAGAACGACGACCGACAATGGCTTAAGGTCCATCTCGCGGCCTTTTGCGAGGGTGGTTTTGATGATGCTGCGCGCTTTGCGCAATGAAATCTCAGACATATTATATCTCCTGTTATCCGCAGCTTAGCTGGCGGCTTTGCGCTCTAGGCGGCGGGCGTGAAGGACTGGCTCAGTGTAGCCCGAGGGCTGCACACGGCCTGCAAACACCAGATCACAAGCGGCCTTGTAGGCAATGCTGTCGAAGCTGGGTGCCATGGCTTGGTACAACGGGTCGCCCGCGTTTTGACCATCCACAACGGCTGCCATTTTCTCCATGACTGCGCGCACGTCAGCCTCGCTGACCACATCGTGGTGCAGCCAGTTGGCAATGTGTTGCGCCGAAATCCGGCAGGTTGCGCGGTCTTCCATCAGGCCGACGTTGTTGATGTCGGGCACTTTGGAACAGCCAACACCCTGATCGATCCAGCGCACAACGTAGCCAAGGATACCTTGGGCGTTGTTTTCAACCTCACGGATGATCTGCTCCCGGCTCCATTTGCGGTAGCTGGCCGCCGGAATGTCGAGCACCGTGTCCACAAATGCGCGGCGACCGCCGGCTTTCAGCTTGGCCTGAACGGCAAAGACGTCAACCTTGTGGTAATGCAACGCGTGTAGGGTCGCGGCGGTGGGCGAAGGAACCCAAGCGCAGTTTGCGCCGGATTTCGGATGGTCGATCTTTTGCTCGATCATCGCAGCCATCATGTCGGGCATGGCCCACATGCCTTTACCGATCTGCGCCTTGCCGGACAGACCACATTCCAGACCGATATCCACGTTCTGGTTTTCGTAGCCGCTGATCCAAGCTTTGCGCTTGATGAAGTCCTTGCGCGAGAACGGCCCGGCTTCCATCGAGGTGTGGATTTCGTCGCCCGTACGGTCGAGGAACCCGGTGTTGATGAACGCAACGCGCGATTTGGCGGCGCGGATACATTCCTTAAGATTCACACTCGTGCGGCGCTCTTCGTCCATGATGCCCAGTTTGACGGTGTTAGCCGCCATGCCCAGCACACCTTCGACAAAGGTGAAGGTCTCATCCGCAAAGCTCACTTCCTCGGGGCCGTGCATCTTGGGCTTCACGACGTACATCGAGCCCGTAACCGAGTTGCCACCAGCCTGCGCCAGATCGTGCTTGGCGATGAGCGCGGTGATCATCGCATCCATCAGGCCTTCGTACACTTCGTTGCCGTCACGGTCCAAGATCGCGGGGTTGGTCATCAGGTGACCGACGTTACGCACCAACAAAAGTGCGCGACCCTTCAGCGTGACCTCACCCCCATCGGGGCCAGTGTAGACCACATCAGGGTTCAGCGCGCGGGTGACGGTTGCATCGCCCTTCTGGAAGGTTTCTTGCAGATCGCCGCGCATCAGGCCGAGCCAGTTAGAGTACGCCTGAACTTTGTCTTCGGCGTCAACGCAGGCCACGGAATCTTCACAATCCATAATCGCAGAGATCGCGGACTCAAGCCGAACATCCGCAAGACCCGCTTGGTCCCGCGCACCAATTGCGTGGGTCCGATCGAACACCAACTCAACGTGCAGGTTGTTGTTTTTCAGGACAATCGCATCGGGTGCTTTGGGGTGACCACGGTAGCCCACAAACTTTTCGGGCTGAGCCAGGGGTTGATCATCAATCAGCAGCGCGCCACCTTGGATGTGATAGCGGCGGGCGTCTGCGTGGCTGGTTCCTTCAACGGGGAACGCCTCATCGAGGAACACACGCGCACGGGCCACAACACGGGCTCCACGACCGATGTCGTAGCCGCCTTTTGGCGCGGGGCTGCCCATGGCGTCTGTGCCATAGAACCCATCGTAAAGGCTGCCCCAGCGGGCGTTCGCCGCGTTCAGCGCGTAGCGCGCGTTGGTGATCGGCACCACCAGCTGCGGGCCTGGAACGGTCGCGATTTCGGGGTCAACGTTCGCGGTATCGATTTCAAAGCTGTCGCCCTCGGGCAGCAGATAACCGATTTCCGTCAGAAAGGCTTTGTAGGCCTCATGATCGTGGGCCGTGCCGCGGTTGGCGACGTGCCAGGCGTCGATCTTGGCTTGGAGGTCTTCACGCTTTTCCAGCAGCGCGCGGTTGCGCGGGCCAAAGTCGTGGATCAGTTTGGACAGTCCGTCCCAGAACGCCTGAGCCTCAACCCCACTGCCGGGCAGCGCCTGTGTTTCAACGAATGCGTGCAGCTCTTCAGCGACCTGTAGCCCCGCAACTTCAATACGTGCGACCATGTGTATGCTCCCTTGGTATACCGTTGTGGACGCGACCTAGGGCGTTTGTTTCCGATAGGCAACAAGATCGCGGAAAATTCCGATGAGAATTTTAACGGTCGTCCTGAGCGGGCTTGGCTCCGCCCTTGGATGCGCTGCGACACCGGTCCGAGCAAAAGCGGACATTGTCCCAATCGCGCGCCCACTTTTTGCGCCACGCAAAGGGCAATCCGCAATGGGCACAGTCCTTGGAGGGTAAATCGGATTTTTTACGCATTTTCGGCATATTACAGATCGAAGCTCATCTGATTGGGAGGTGATTTTGACCGTTTGACCGCACGGGCGCGATCATTCACGAAGCGCCCCGTGCCGTCCTTGCGGCTGGCATGTTTACGGATGATTTCCCCCGCCTCCGCGCCAAACCGATCCGAACGGCGCACGGCCCAAATTCTGTCCCGCGCAGCGCGGGCAGCGGCGGCCACATCCACGATGGGCGGCGGATAGCTCAGCCGTTCAGCCCCCGGCCAATCCCATGGGGTCTGCAAAAACGCATCCGGCACGCTGGCCAATTCCGGCAACCAGCGGCGGGTGAACCGGCCATCGGGGTCTTGCTCTTGGCCCTGCTTGATCGGGTTATAAATACGCGGCGTGTTGATCCCGGTCGTGCCCGATTGCATCTGCATCTGCGACCAATGAATGCCCGGTTCATAATCTGTGAACATGCGCGCCAAATGCGGGCCAGTGGCGCGCCAATCCAGCCACAGGTGGTAGCTGGCCACTGCGACCAGCATCGCCCGCATCCGGAAATTTAGCCAGCCTGTGTGGATCAGTGACCGCATACACGCATCCACAAACGGCAGCCCGGTTTCCCCCTGCTCCCACGCGGCCAAACGCGCGGCATCACTGCCGCGCAGCCCCTCATAGGCGGAATGCAGGCAGCGGCGATCTAGGTCGGGAGCATCCTCTAGCTTTTGCATGAAATGGTCGCGCCACGCGAGGCGGCTAACAAAGCTCTGCATCGCTTGGCGCCAATCCCCTTTGGGCGCTTCGGCTCGGCGGGCCAGCCCTGCGTGATGTGCCTCTCGGATCGAGAGGGTCCCCCACGCCAAATGCGGGCTGAGCCGAGAGCACGCGACCGCTCCCTCAATCGGGGTGGCCATCGCCGCGCGGTAAGTCCGCCCCCGCTCCGTCAGGAAACTGCCCAACAACGTGAGCCCCGAATTGCGCCCCCCCGACTGACGGTCCGGGCACGGGTCCCACCCAAGGCCCAGATCGCGCGCATCGGGCATGTGCCACACACCCTCACCCACACCGCGCAGGGCACGCGGCGGCGTCGCTGTTTCTTGGCGCAGCCATGTTTCGCGGGTGGCCGCCCAACCATCGCGGGTTTTCAACCGCCGCATAACGCCTGATTGCGGCACCTCGTGCCAAATTACGCCCGCAGTTTTGGCCCATGACGCCACCCGTAGATCGCGGTCAAAGCTCCACTGCGTGCCGGTTTCCTCATGACTGACCAAATGGGTGGCCCCATAGTCCTGCGCCAGCGTGGCCAGCACCTGAGCCGCCTCCCCGAAGTGGATCTGCAACGGCGCCCCGATGGCGGCCAGCTCAACGCCCAGCGCCTCAAGGCTTTGGGCCACAAACCGCCACTGCCGCGCAGAGGCGTCGGGTTGCGCCCACATCTCCGGCTCCGCGATATAGACAGGCACGACCGCAGACCCCAGCTCAGCCGCAAGCGCCAGCGCCGGATGATCCGCCACCCGCAAGTCCCGCTTGAACCAAAGAATCGTCGTCATAGCCCCTCCGTGAATACGAACATTTCAAGAACATGATATGTGGTCAAGCCGTAGAACCCTGCCCATTTGCCAGACACATCCGCCCACGCCGCAGACATAGGGCGCACCCCTCACAATACCAGCGATCTGCGCGGCTACAGGGCTTGCGATCAGGCCCCAAGGCACTAGGCTCTGCACCAGCCCAAAGGAGTGCCCCATGCGCGATGCAGCCCCTCAGACGATCTATCTAAAAGACTACACCCCAACGCCCTATAACGTGGCCCATGTCGCGCTGGATTTCACGCTGCATCCCACTGCGACGCGCATCCAAAGCCGCATCGCATTCACCCGCGTCCGGGCAGAAGATTTGGTGCTCAACGGTGAGGATCTGATCCTGAAGTCCCTACGCGTTGACGGTGCTGAGGTCCCGCATGAGGTGTCCGAGACGCATCTGACCATCCCTGCCGCCCACCTCAGCGACACGTTCACCCTTGAGGTGGAGGTCGAGATTTCGCCCCAGACCAACACAGCCCTTGAGGGGCTTTATATGTCTGGCGGCATGTATTGTACCCAGTGCGAGGCTGAGGGCTTTCGCAAGATTACCTACATGTACGACCGCCCCGATGTGATGGCCCCCTATGAGGTCACGATCAACGCCGACACCCCCGTGCAATTGTCCAACGGCAACCCCACAGCCCCGGGGTGCTGGACCGACCCACACCCCAAACCCACCTACCTGTTCGCCCTTGTGGCCGGGAATTTGGTCGCGACGACGGATCATTTCACCACGATGGAGGGGCGCGAGGTCACGCTCAACGTCTATGTCCGCCCCGGGGATGAGGGCAAAACCGACTACGCGATGGATGCACTGAAACGGTCGATGAAATGGGACGAGGACGTCTATGGTCGCCCCTACGACCTCGATGTGTTCAACATCGTGGCAGTCGATGATTTCAACATGGGGGCTATGGAAAACAAAGGGTTGAACATCTTCAACTCGAAATACGTTCTTGCCTCACCCGAAACGGCGACCGACACCGATTATGCCATGATCGAGGGGATCGTCGCCCATGAGTATTTCCACAACTGGACCGGCAACCGGATCACATGTCGCGACTGGTTTCAGCTGTGCCTCAAAGAAGGGCTCACGGTTTACCGCGACCAACAGTTCAGCGCAGACATGCGCTCCGCCCCGGTGCAACGGATCAAGGACGTGTTGCAACTGCGCGCGCGCCAGTTCCGCGAAGACGCGGGCCCCCTTGCGCACCCCGTCCGGCCCGAAGCCTTTGTTGAGATCAACAATTTCTACACCGCCACCGTCTATGAAAAAGGCGCGGAGGTCATCGGGATGCTGCGCACCCTTGTGGGCCCTGCGGCCTATGATGCGGCCCTCACGCTCTACTTTGATCGTCATGACGGCCAAGCCTGCACGATCGAGGATTGGATACAGGTGTTTGAGGACAGCACCGGCCGCGACCTGAGCCAGTTCAAACGGTGGTACGCACAGGCCGGCACACCGCATCTGACTGTCACAGATGACTTTAAGAACGGTGAATATACCCTTCACTTAAAACAGAAAACAAAGCCCAGCGCAGGCCAACCCGACAAGGCCCCACAAGTCATTCCAATTGCGATGGGCTTGATCGGTGCAGACGGCGCCGAGGTCCTGCCCACCCAAGTGGTTGAGATGTCTGAAGCCGAACTGACCCTCCGCTTTGAGTTGGATGTCAAGCCCATCCCTTCGCTCCTGCGCGGGTTTTCGGCCCCGGTAATTCTTGAGACAGAGCAAAGCGAGGCCGACCGTCTGGTCCTACTGGCCCACGACACCGATCCGTTCAACCGCTGGGAGGCGAGCACCCTTCTGGCCAAGAGCAACTTGATGGCCAATCTCACGGCCGGGTCCGCGCCCGCGACCGCATGGCTTGACGCTTTGACAAAGGTGATCACCGATGACACGCTGGACCCTGCGTTTCGCGCGCTGGTGTTGGCGCTGCCGTCCGAGGATAACCTTGCCAACGCTTGCGACGCCGCAGGCATCGTGCCGGACCCAACCGCCATCCACACTGCGCGCAAAGCGGTGCATTTGGCGATTGCCCAACACATGGGCGACACCCTGCCCGCATTGATCGCGGTGACCGCAACACCCGGGCCCTATTCCCCCGCCGCGAATGATGCTGCCAAACGCAGCCTGCGCGCGCAGTTGTTGCGGCTGCAAACCCGGCTAGACGGCGGCACAATGGCCCGTGCGGCCTATGACGCGGCCACGAATATGACCGACCAACTGGCGGCCTTTGGCTGTCTGCTCTCGGCGGGTGATACGACAGTGGCAGCCGCGTTTGAGGCGCAGTGGCGCACGGACCGCCTTGTGATGGATAAATGGTTCGCCATGTCCGTGGCAGAGGCCGACCCAGATGATGCGGTTGCGGTTGCTACCGGCCTCACCCAGCACGCTGATTTCGATTGGAAAAACCCCAATCGGTTCCGGTCCGTTATTGCAGGAATGACAGCCATGAACCCCGCGGGTTTTCACCACCCGTCTGGTGCGGGCTACAGGTTTTTGGCCGATTGGCTACTGAAGCTTGACGCGCTCAACCCCCAGACGACGGCACGCATGTCCACCGCCTTTGAAACTTGGCGCAGGTACGACGTGGACCGTCAGGCCCTGATCCAAGAGCAACTGGCCCGCATCGCCGCACACCCCGGTCTTAGCCGCGATACCGCTGAGATGGTCGGCCGGATGCGTGATGCCTGAGGGCACGTATCAACACGTCGCGCGCGCACGATCTGCGCGCGGCGTGCTGGCTTTGGCGGCCACTTGGGGCTGTGCCTTGTTTTTATTGCTCGGGCTGGGCGCGCTGCCGGTCATTACGCTGTTGTTATTTGTCGCGGGAATACCGCTGGCCTACGACCTCATTCGCGACCGTCAGAGCCAGTTTGAGATCAGCCCCGACACCCTCAGCTGGGAGGTTCCGAATGGCAGCGGTGAGGTCGCGCTGACGTCCGTCGTGCAGGCACATCTGACGTTTCGGCTGGATCTGTCGGCCAAGCTTGGCCTGCGCCTGACGGATGGTCGGCTGATCACGGTGCCCCTGTCGTGCCTGCCCGGGCCACACCGGCTGGAGCGGGCACTGTTGGACCGAAACATCAAGGTCGTCCGGGGCCGCCAACCCTTGGGCTAGGGCGACAAGTCGCTGTTCGGTCATACTTTCTTCATTCTTGCGTGCTAGAGGTAGCCTATGGTTGCTTTGACACATATTCCTCTGACACGGCTCGCGCCGGGCCTGTGTGCAGGCCTTGCGGTGGTGGGTGTTATGCTCTTGCCGCACAGCTTGGCCATCGGGTTCTGCGTTGTTCTGATGGCGGGCAGCTTCGCGATCCTACGCGCCCCCCGGCCGGAGGCATCATCGCGCATCGGTGGCTCGACCTGGACTGTGCGCTACGGGGCTGAGGTCACCGCCTTACCGTTGGACCGGATCACCGAGGTACGGATTGATCATCCTCATAACGGCCCAGATAGGGTGCAGGTCCTGATGACAAACGGTCTTTGCGTCCCGCTGCCAGATGCGGCCCTGCCCGACCCCCGCACCCTAACGGATGCGCTACGCGCCCGGAACGTCACCGTTTACCAATCCTAACGCCCATCACAGACACAGTCACAGTGGCGAAGGCCTAACGCCTGCGCTACACCTTGGGAAAGCTACCCAAGGAACGCGTTATGAACCAACAGCCCCCTGCCAGCACCTTGCGCGACTTTGCGCTGGAAGTTCATTTCTCCAAGTGGGAATTCAATGCCCGTCATCACCTGACCGCCTCCGATATGGAAAGCCTCTCCTTGCGCGATCTGCTGGCGCTGGGCACCGATGCGGACCGAGAGGCGTTTGAGGCCACATCCCTCGGCTATACCGAAACATGGGGTGCGCCCGATCTGCGCACGGCCATTGCAGCGACCTATGACACGATGGCCCAAGACAACATCCTGACACTCGCAGGCGCGGGCGAAGGTCTCTACGCGCTAGCAAGGGTACTGCTTGGGCCGAATGATCACGCCATCGTCCCCACCCCCAACTACCAAAGCGCTGAGACCGTTCCGGCCGCGATTTGCGAAACAACCGGCGTGCCGATGCGAATTGAGGGCGGGAAATGGCGGCTGGATATCGACGCAATCAAGGATGCCATTCGTCCCAACACACGGCTGATTTCGCTCAACTTTCCGCACAATCCCACCGGCGCGCTCATGCCGCGCGCGGACCTCGATACTCTGATCACGCTGGCCCGCGCCGATGGCATCTACATCCTGTGTGATGAGGTCTATCGCGGCGTCGAACTGGACCCAAACCTACAGATGCCGCAAATCGCGGACGTGTATGAGCGGGGGATTTCGCTCAACGTGTTGTCCAAAGCCTACGGTTTGCCAGGGCTTCGGATCGGGTGGTTAGCCTCGCCCGATCGCGACGTGCTGCAACGCGTAGAGCGGTACAAACACTACCTGTCGATCTGCAACGCGGCTCCTGCAGAGCGGCTCGGCATGATCGCGCTCGCCGCGCGGGAACAAATCTTTGCCCGCAACCGCGCGCTTTTGCAACGCAACCTCACTGCGTTTGAGGCGCTGTTGGCCGATTTCCCTGGGCTGATCGACTTCTCAGCGCCCGAGGGCGGCTGCGTCGCCTACCCCCGCTACACCGGCCCCGGAACTGTAGAAACCTTCTGCGCAGACCTGATCGAAAACCACGGCATTTTGCTGTTGCCCGCAGGCCTATACCGCTCCGATCTGGGCGCGACGCCAGACGACCGTTTTCGTATTGGCCTCGGCCGGGATCGGGCCGTCGCCGACGGGATCACTGCATTGCGCCGCTATTTCGAAGACCACAAAGCGGAGTTCGCCGCATGATCCCCCACTACGACGCCGAGGCCCTCGCCGCGCTAAACATCAGCGCGCAGGACATCATCGCGATGTTGCAAAAACTGATCCGTGGCGCCGCCGAAGGGACGGTGCACGCAGCGCCCAAAGCCGCCCTCACCCCGCCGGATGGGCGCTACATCATGTCGACGCTGGCCGCGATGGACAGCCCCCCCATCGCCGTGACCAAATCACTGGTACTAAACGCCGCGAACTCTGCGCGCGGGTTGGCGCAGATCAATGGCCTCGTCTCCCTTTTGGATGCGGAAACGGGCCTACCGCTTGCGACACTAGACAATAATTGGCTCACGGGCGTGCGCACCGCCGGACTGTCCGCCTTGGCCGCGTCTTACTTGGCCCGCCCGGACGCAAGCAGCGTCGGGTTTGTGGGCACAGGGCTTCAGGCCCGCAGTCATTTGGCGTTGTTTCGGCAGATGTTTCCTCTGACCCGGATCAAGATCTCAGGCCGTGGGCGGGCCAATATTGACGCCCTAGTCGAAGCCGCCGACGGGTTGGACGCCGAAGTGGTGGACACGCCGCGCGCCGCCCTCGAAGGGGTCGATCTGGCCGTTACAAGCGTGACGCACACAGCCGTGGAGGCCCCATTTCTCGATGCCAACTGGCTTGATGCGGGGGCGTTTCTGTCGGTCGTTGACCTCGCAGTGCCGTGGCACAAACAGAGCTTTGGCGCATTGGACCGCGTCATTATTGACGATCTTGAACAAGAAGCCACCCTGCCCAACAAGCTCGCGGAGCCTGCCCATATCCACGGCGATATCTCAGGGCTCGTGATGGGCAACGCGTCGCCCCGGCAAAGCGATACCGAACGCAGCGCGTTTGTGTTTCGCGGTCATGCGTTGGGGGATCTGGCACTTGCCGCCCTCGCGTGGGAACGTCTCGCATGACGCCGGATCAAATTTGGAGCACCCTGAGCGCGGCCTGCATCACCCCCGGCCACCCGCTGCGCACGCCGACCCTCGCCACTGTCGACGGAACAACGCCCAGCCTGCGCATGGTCGTTTTGCGGGCGGTCCAACCCGAGGCCTGTGCGCTGATTTTTCACACCGATACGCGCAGCGCAAAGTGGGCCCAACTGGACGAAAACCCCGCCGCTAGCGTGCTAACCTGGGACCCTGAACAGCAAATCCAAATGCGGTTTTCTGGTCAGATCACGCGCCATGCCCCCGGCAGTGAGCTGGCAAACAGCGCGTGGGATCAACTGCCCCCGTACACCAAGGAAACATACGCAGGTGCAGCCCCCGGCGGAGCGTTGGAGGCCACGTCAAGCACTGGCCACGACGCTTTTGGCGTGCTGGTCTTCACGGCGCAAACCCTTGATTGGCTACGCCTATCACGGGCCGGTAACACACGCGCACTGGTGGACCTGGCCATAGCGCGCGTGGATTGGGTTGCGCCCTAGGTCGCTGGCTGGAACGTATCGGCGTAGGCCTCGCGCAGGACGTTCTTTTGCACCTTGCCCATCGTGTTGCGCGGCAAGGCGTCAATCACGATCAGCTTGCGAGGATGTTTGAACCGCGCAAGCGCGCTGGCCGCCGCAGCCGCAATCCCATCGGTATCGGGCGTGGCCCCCGGTTGCGGCACGATCAGCCCCAAAACCGTCTCACCAAAGTCCGCATGGGGCACGCCGATCACGGCGCTTTCGAGCACACCGGGTTGCTCATCCAGAACCAACTCAATCTCCTTGGGATAGATGTTGTAGCCACCCGAAATGATCAAATCCTTGTTGCGCCCCACGATGTGCACATAGCCATCGGCATCTCGCTTGCCCAAATCACCGGTGATGAAAAAACCGTTCTCACGCAGCTCTTCGGCGGTTTTTTCAGGCATCTGCCAATAGCCTTTGAAAACGTTGGGGCCGCGCACCTCGATCTGACCCACCTCGCCTTGGGGCAGTTCGGCGCCCGTAGCGGGATCGGTGATCAACAGCTCAACCCCCGGCAGCGGAAAGCCGACGGTGCCCGCGCGGCGATCACCATCATAGGGGTTCGAGGTGTTCATATTCGTCTCGGTCATGCCGTAGCGTTCCAGGATGCGGTGCCCAGTCCGGGCGGCAAAATCGTCATGGGTTTCGGCCAGCAAAGGCGCGCTGCCCGACACAAACAACCGCATGTGGGCCGCGCATTCACGGGTGAACCGCGCATCCCCCAAGAGCCGGGTATAGAACGTTGGAACCCCCATCATCGTCGTGGCATCCGCCATTCGGTCCAACACCACGTCGATGTCGAACTTCTGCAAAAAGATCATTGCCCCGCCCGCGATCAGCGTCACGTTTGTGGCCACGAACAGGCCATGGGTGTGGAAAATAGGCAGCGCATGCAACAGCACGTCATCGGCCGTGAACTTCCACACCTCTGCCAAGGTTCGCGCGTTTGACAGCAAGTTGTCCTGCGTCAGCATCGCCCCCTTGGAGCGGCCCGTTGTGCCAGATGTATAAAGGAACGCGGCCAGATCATCGCCCGTGCGCGCCACCGTTGCGAACTGGGTCGGTTTGTCGCTCGCCGCATCGCTCAGCGAGCCAGAGCCGTCGGCCCCCAAGGTCGCGAGCTTCGCGCCAAGCTGTGCTACAACCGGGCTTAAGGTCGCCGCGCGCGCAGGGTCACACACCACAAGGGATGCGCCGCTGTTGTCGATGAAATAGGTCAGCTCATCCACGGTGTAGGCCGTGTTGAGCGGCAAAAACACCACGCCCGACTGCACGCAGGCCGCATAAAGCGCCAATGCTTGGGGCGATTTTTCGATCTGCACCGCCAGCCGGTCACCCGGCACCAGCCCGTGATCCGTGATAACATGGGCGTATTGCGCGGCCAGTTCCAAAAACTGCGCGTGGGTCCATGTGCTGCCATCTGCAATATGCAAAAACGGCGTGGCCTTTTCGGCGTGGCATCCAAAGAGCGTATCATAAAGGGGGTTGGACATCGGAGGCTCCTAGGCTTTGGCCTTCTCGGCGGCGATGGTGAGCGCGCGAATTTCAGGGGATGCCGCGATCTCAGATGAGGCGGCGTAGCGTTCATGGTTTTGCGACACGCGCGATAGATCATAGAGGTAATTGACCATCACGCCGTGGGATTGCTGCATCCCCTTGGGGGACACATCGGCGTTCGCATGCAGGCGGTGGACCTCTGCCCCGTTGCCAAGGTGAAAGCGGGCAACCGGATCGCGGGGTAATCCGTCGGGGCGTTTGGCCGTCGTCAGATAAAGGGCCGTCAGCCCCGTCAGGCGCGTAGGATCACCCGCAGGCACGTCATACCCGGCCTCTTGCAGCCAAGCCGCGAACCCGGGGATCGGCGAAAGCGTGACAAACGTCTTGAGGTTTGGAAGTGCTGTCGACAAGTCCGCCGCTACTTGTTTGATCAAGGAATTGCCGAACGAGATGCTCGCAAGACCCGCCTGACAGTTTGAGATCGAATAGAACACGGCCGTGTCGGCGCCCTCTGCCTCAAGCACAGGGCGGTCTTCGGACAAAACACCTTGGACAGAGCCAGGAATGCCGCCTGTCAACGCGACCTCGACAAAGATCAGCGGCTCATCAGGCATAGCGGGGTGGAAAAACGCAAAACAGCGGCGGTCCGCAGGTTCAAGCCGGGCGCGCAGCGCACCCCAGCTATCAATCGCGTGCACGGCCTCATAGGCGATGATTTTCTCAAGAATATGCGCGGGGCTTTCCCACGTGATCGGCATCAGGACCAAAAAGCCTCGGTTAAACCAACTGGACAGAAGGTGCCGGAAATCTAGATCGAGCGCATCAAGCGCAGCCTCGCCTCGACCCAGACGCAGCAGGTCCGCGCGCATTGCCACCAACTGCCGCGTGGCACCGGGCACCTGATTAAGGCGGCGGATCAATTCTTGGCGGGGCGGCTCAGCCGCAGTCATAAACGCGCGGTAGCTGGCCTTTGTCTGGCCCTGCTCGTAGGCGTCCAGCGCAGTGCGGACATCCTCGGGTGAAATTGTCAGGTCCTCAGCCAGATGCCGGAAAAACGCGAGCTTTTCGTCATCATCACTGGCTGCGAACTTATCAAGAATGGCACGAGCCACTGCCATGCCCGTCCCCTCACCCGTGGTCCGCATAAGGTCCACGGTGAGGTCGGCGAAGGGGCGAGACACTTGACCCGCCCCCTTGTCGCCTCGGTAGCGCCGCTCAAAAACAGTCGAAAGAAGGCCACCGAGAAGGCTCATACCGCTGGCCCCATCACGTAGTCGGGCAGCCACGTTGCGATCCCCGGAAAGAAGCACAACAACAGGATCGCGATGACCATACAGGCCACATAAGGCAGCGAGCCCATCAGGATGGTCTTGAGCTTGATATCAGGCGCAATGCCGTTGATGACGTACAAGTTCAGACCCACGGGTGGCGAGATCAGCCCGATTTCCATGTTGATCGTCAGGATCACGGCAAACCAGATCGGATCGAACCCTGCGGTCGTGATGATCGGCAACAAGATTGGAGCCGCCATCAAGATCACCGCCACCGGTGGCAGAAAGAAACCCGCGATCAGCAAGAAGATGTTCACCGCAAGCATCAGGACCCAAGGGTTCACGTCCAATGTACCGATCCATGCCGCAATCGACTGCGTGATGAACAGCGATGAAAGCATAAAGCTGAACACGCCAGCCGCCCCGATGATGAACAGGATCATCACGGATTCCTTGGTGCTGTCGCGCAGGACAACCCACAGGTCCTTTGGGTTCCAGAGCTTGTAGATAATCATCGCGATCACGAGGCACAAAAGTGCGCCCACAGCTGCGGTCTCAGACGGGGTCGCGACGCCGCCATACATGGCATAGAGCACGCCAAAGATGATCAGGATGAACGGTGTCACGCGGGGCAGAATTTCGAATTTTTCTTTCCACGTGTAGTTCACCTTGGCCAACACCTGCATGTTGCCCGAGCGTGCCGTGGAATAGAGCGACCACGCCATGAACAACGCCACCAACATCAGCCCCGGCAGAACACCCGCAAGAAACAGACGCCCGATCGAGGTCTCGGTGGCGATGCCGTAGACGATCATCGTGACCGACGGCGGGATCAAAATGCCCAAGGTGCCGCCCGCCGCGATTGAGCCAGAAGCCACCTCATCGGGGTAGCCACGCTTGCGCATCTCGGGGATGCCCATTTTGCCGATGGCCGCACAGGTTGCGGGGCTGGACCCGGACATCGCCGAAAACAGCGCGCAGGCCCCAAGGTTTGAGATTACGAGGCCACCGGGCACGCGGGTCAACCACCGCTCCAGCGCTTCGTACAGGTCTGCGCCTGCGCGGGTTGAGGCAATCGCCGCCCCCATGATGATGAACATCGGGATCGACAAAAGCGCAAAGTTGTTGAGCTTGCCGAACATGATTTCAGGCATCAGTTCCAGCGAGCGCATCCCGTCAAAGGCGATCAGGAAGCCCGCCGAGACGATCAGCAGACCCGTGGCCACCGAAACGCCCGAAAACAGGACAAAAATGGTGAAGAATGCGACCAGAAGGCCGAGCAAGAGCGGATCCATCCCTACTCCTCCAGTCCGAAGGGCGTATCAACGCCGATGGCGACCGCGACAGTGTCAGCGATCATTTGCAGCACGAACAGCGCGAACCCGATAGGCAACGCCAAGTATGGGATCCACAAGCGCACGCCCCAAACTGTGTCAGACCGCCAGTTCCGTTCCCACGCGATGTGCCAGTATTCATAGGAATAAAACGTCATCACACAGATGATCGCGATGCCCGTCAGCATGGTGACGAAAAACAACGCTTTGCGCAGGCGCGGCGGCAGGGCCAGTGGGATCAGGTCTACGTTCACGTGCCCGCGCAGGTATTGCACATAAGGCAAGCCCAACATCGTGGCCGCGATCATCATGTAAACGACGGCTTCAGTTTGCCAGATCGTCGATTGGTTCAGAACGAAGCGGACAAAGATCATTTGGCAGGTGATCATCACCGACACCACGATCAACGTCGCCGCCGTCCAGCCCGACAGGAGCGACAGAAACGCCACGCCTTTTAGAAAAGGGTTATCCCCCGTGCGCGCGGACGCGCCCGTTGTTTGGCCAGACATACCAGCCTCCTGATTATTCTTGTTGGATGTGGTCGATGGGTCGGGCGCACCGTTAAGGCCGCCCGACCAAAGTGTGCTTACTCGACGGCGAGAGCCTTATCGAGCAGGTCTTGACCCGCAGGGTAGCCCGCCACGAACTCAGCGTAGGAGGTTTCCATCGCCAGTGCGCGCCATTTGTCGAAATCGTCCTGGGACATTTCAGCAATCTCAACGCCTGCGGCTTTGAAGGTCTCGACCGAAGCCGCATCCTCTGCCTTGGCTTGCTCTAGATAGAACGCTTCGGCCTTGGCGGCGGCGGCGGTCAGAGCTTCTTGTTGTGCGGGCGACAGGTCATTGAAGGTCGTCAGGTTCATCAGCAGCGGCTGGTACATGAACCAAAGCGCCGTTTCAGAGGCAGGTGTGTAGCATTTGACCTGCTCATAGATACGGTAGGACACGAACGACGAGGACGAGGTGTTTGCGGCTTGCAGCACGCCGGTTTGCATCCCGTTGTAGATTTCGGACGACGCCATGGACGTGATCGACGCCCCTGCCCCTGCCAACATCTGCTCAAACGCACGGCCAGCGGCGCGGGTTTGCAGGCCTTGGATATCGTCTGGCGAGGTGATGCATTTGTCTACGCCCGCAAAACCACCAGCAAGGTAGCCGTGCACAAGCACTTTGACGTCATCTTCGGCCATGATTTCTTCGAGCGAATCCATGAAGGGACTGTCCACCAAGCGCGCGGCGTGGTCGTGGTTGCGCACGAGGCCGGGCATCAGCGTCAGGTTATAGGCAGGCTGTTGGCCGCCCGCATAGCTGAGCGGCAGAACCGTCATGTCCAGCTGGCCACGGCTAACGGGGTTGTATTGCTCCCGCGGCGCAAACAGCGACTTCGACGGGAAAATCGTAATCTCAAGGTCAACGTCAGCAGCGGCGACTTCGTCAGCCACGATCTGCGCCACTTGGTGACGGATGTCTTTTGTGGACCACTGGTGCGACAGGCGCAGCTCGGTCGCGGATGCAGCACCAGCCATGAGCCCAAGACCCACTGCGGTGGAAATCAGCATATTTTTCATTGGAATCCTCCCAGAAACATTCCCCGATTCCTATCAGGGCTGGACAGGTTGTCACACGTCGTGTTTTTTAAATCAATATTTTTGTATACAAAAAATGATTGTTTGCGTGTGATCCAGTATGCTATCATATACAGAACATGGATAAACGACGCGCAGATAGCATTGCAAAGGCTCTTGAGCAGCTGATTTTCGACGGTACCTACACCGACGGAATGCGGCTGGATGAGGTGCAGCTTGCAGAACAATTCAACGTATCGCGCACCCCCATACGCGAGGCATTTCAACGACTTGCACAAAGCGGCATGGTTGAAGCGATCCCGCGACGTGGGGTGTTCGTGCGACAGCCCGGCCCTGTAGAACTGCTAGAGATGTTCGAAGTCATGGCCGAGCTAGAGGCCGCTTGCGCCCGGCTTGCCGCCTCGCGCATCACAGAGACCGCTTTGCAAGCCCTGCATGAAACAAATGCACGATGTAATGCCGCCGTCGCCGCCAAAGACAGTGACGGCTACTACCGTGAGAATGAACAGTTCCACGCAGCCCTCTACCGGCAATCCGGCAACGCATTCTTGGAACAAGAATGCCTGCGCCTGCAACGACGGCTCCAACCGTTTCGCCGGATGCAGCTGCGTTTCCGCGGGCGCCTGAGCCAATCCATGAGCGAGCATGAAGCCATCGTCACAGCACTGGAGGCTGGCGACGGCGACACCGCCGCCGCAGTGATCCGAGGCCATGTTGCCGTGCAGGGTGAAAAGTTCCATATGTTGATGGCGTCGCTGAAACCAGCGGCGGAATAGACCGCCCACCCTATTCGCATCACCGATAAGAGGACGCACATGGACAACCATCTCGACCCCTCAAACGCGCACAAACAACGCTGTCCCCGGTGCCAGTCCCCATTGAAAACGGTCGTCGTGCACGGCCATGAGCAATGCGCGATCTGCAAATCCAACATCTTTGAGTGCTGTTCCGGCGACACTTGTGAAACGGATCACAACTTGGCGGTGGGGTATAAGCGCGGTTAAACAACCCAGACAGTGACGCGCTGGGTAGCGTGTTTAATTTACATGTTTTCGAGGGAGTAGATCGTCACTCGATCCAAATGGTGCGGTCGAGAGGACTCGAACCTCCACGGGTGTTACCCCACAGCGACCTCAACGCTGCGCGTCTACCAATTCCGCCACGACCGCACGTCTTGACTTGGTATGGGGGGCGTTTAGCTCAGCCAAAAAGCGAAGGAAAGAGGAAAATGCACGCGGATCGCAATCCTGTGCATGGCGGAGCTTTTCAGCCCGCCAAAGGCGCGTGAACTGCGCCGCGAGACGGCCCTCCGGTTGCTTGAACGACGCAGGATTTGAGCGTAATGTCAGCTCCTCAAGGACTCCTAGACAAAGAGAGACGCGCATCGTGGTCGAATGGATAACGTCAGACGGCCTTGTGCCCTATGAAACCGCCGTCGCCCAGATGGAGGCCCGCGCCGCCGAGATCGCCGCCGGCACAGCGGATGAAGCGATTTGGCTGCTAGAGCACCCTCCCCTTTATACGGCTGGCACATCCGCAAAGCCGAGTGATCTGGTCGATCCCGAACGGTTTCCCGTCCACACCAGCAAACGCGGCGGACAATATACGTATCACGGGCCGGGGCAGCGCGTTGTTTATGTCATGCTCGATGTGGCCGCGCGCGGGCGCGATGTGCGGCTGTTTGTCGAACAGTTGGAGCATTGGGTCATCGCCACGCTGCAAGAATTCAACGTCACCGGCGAAATCCGACCGGGGCGCGTGGGTGTTTGGGTGCCGCGTCCCGACAGGCCCCGCACAGCGCATGACGAAGTGGCCGAGGACAAGATCGCGGCCATCGGCATTCGTCTGCGCAAATGGGTCAGCTTTCATGGGATCTCAATCAATGTTGAACCCGATCTGAGCCACTTTGAGGGAATCGTCCCCTGCGGGATTGCCGAGCATGGCGTGACATCTCTGGTTGATCTGGGTCTGCCCGTCACTCTTGAAGATGTGGATGTGGCTTTGCGCCGAACTTTTGAGCCCGCAATGGGCCCTGCCCCTGCCCGCCGGACGCAGGTCACCGCCTAAAATAGGGCGCGCAGATCCCAAAAACCTGTGGATAACCGCTCATGACGCGGTTCGCGCGTGGCGCACTCACAACAGGTCGGCCGGCACTTTGATCCAGATCAAAACCGCGACATTTTGCGCCACTAAATTCTGCCACTCATATTGCTCTTGGCGCATATGATCACTAGAAGAACACTCAATAAATTGTGCGGGAAGGACCCCCGCACCACTGCCACATAACAATTGGGAGCTTTCCATGGCGGACGCAGCCCTTACGGGACACGACGACCACGCGAAACCTGGGTTTTTCACCCGCTGGTTCATGTCGACAAACCACAAAGACATCGGGGTTCTGTACCTGATCGTCTCCGGCATCGCCGGTTTTATCTCTGTTGCATTCACGGTTTACATGCGCCTCGAGCTTATGGAACCCGGCGTGCAATACATGTGCCTTGAAGGCGCGCGCCTGACGGCGGCGGCTATTGGCGAATGTACCCCCAACGGACACCTCTGGAACGTGCTGATCACTGGCCATGGCATCTTGATGATGTTCTTTGTTGTGATCCCCGCACTGTTCGGCGGTTTCGGGAACTACTTCATGCCGCTGCACATCGGTGCGCCGGACATGGCATTCCCTCGTTTGAACAACCTGTCATTCTGGCTGTTTTTCGCAGGGACAACACTGGCTGTGGCCTCTGTGTTGGCGCCGGGCGGTAACGGTCAAGCGGGCTCTGGCGTTGGTTGGGTTCTGTACCCGCCGCTGTCGGTGAACGAAGGCGGTATGTCGATGGATCTTGCGATCTTTGCGGTGCACGTATCGGGCGCCTCTTCGATCCTGGGTGCGATCAACATCATCACAACCTTCCTCAACATGCGCGCCCCCGGCATGACGCTGCACAAAGTGCCGCTGTTTGCTTGGTCGATCTTTGTGACCGCATGGCTGATCCTTCTGGCTCTGCCCGTTCTGGCTGGTGCGATCACCATGCTGCTGACGGACCGTAACTTTGGGACAACTTTCTTTGACCCAGCGGGTGGCGGTGATCCGGTTCTGTACCAGCACATCCTGTGGTTCTTTGGTCACCCTGAAGTGTACATTGTGATCCTGCCTGCCTTCGGCATCGTCAGCCACATTGTTGCAACCTTCTCGCGCAAGCCAATCTTTGGCTACCTGCCCATGGTTTACGCTATGGTCGCCATCGGGGCCCTCGGCTTCGTCGTCTGGGCGCACCACATGTACACCGTCGGTATGAGCCTTAGCCAGCAAGCGTACTTTATGATCGCCACTATGATCATCGCGGTACCCACAGGCGTTAAGATCTTCTCTTGGATTGCAACGATCTGGGGCGGCTCCATCAGCTTCCGCACACCGATGCTGTTTGCGATGGGCTTTATCTTCTTGTTCACCGTTGGTGGTGTGACAGGGATCGTGCTCAGCCAAGCTGGTATCGACCGCGCCTATCACGACACTTACTACGTTGTGGCACACTTCCACTACGTGATGAGCTTGGGTGCTGTGTTCGGTATCTTTGCCGGTATCTACTACTGGATCGGCAAGATGTCGGGTCGCCAATACCCTGAGTGGGCTGGGAAACTGCACTTCTGGACCTTCTTCATCGGGACCAACATCACGTTCTTCCCACAGCACTTCCTCGGCAACCAAGGCATGCCACGCCGCTACATCGACTACCCAGAGGCATTCGCCTACTGGAACCAGATTAGCTCCTACGGCGCCTTCCTCAGCTTTGCCTCCTTCTTGTTCTTCATCGGCATCGTGGCCTACACGCTCGTCGCTGGTCGCAAGATCAAAGAGGCCGACTACTGGGGTGAATATGCCGATACGCTGGAATGGACCCTGCCCAACCCACCCCCGGAGCACACCTTCGAGCAGCTGCCAACCCGCGACATGTGGGACAAGCAGCCGGGGCACTAGGCACAATGCCTTTCCAGGTTACAAAGGGGGCTCCGGATCATTCCGGGGCCCTTTCCACACCCACCCTCGAAATCACGCTGTGGCCGCACCAAAGCCTGACCCCCAAGGGGTTTGTGATATTCATCGGGGCGACATCCATGCTGTTTGCGCTGCCGCTTTTGTCGGTGGTTGGTACGGCGGCCCTGTGGTTCTTGCTGCCGTTCATTGCGGCGACCGTCACGCTTGTGTGGTGCTTGCTCAAACGCTCATGGAAGGATGGCACGCTGCGCGAACAGCTGACCCTCACGCCTGAGCTGATCTCGATCCTACGGACCAACCCCCGCGCGCCAAAACAATCGTGGGAAGCCAATCCGTTCTGGGTCCGGGCCGAGCTGCACTCCGAACCGGTTGAGAATTATCTGACCCTGCGCGGTGGCGCACGTGATGTGGAGCTGGGCCGTTTTCTGACACCAGAGGAACGGGCCGAGTTGCACAATCTTTTGCTAGATGCGCTTGCGCGGACCAAGACCGCGCAATAGCCCTCAAAGCCCCGCACCTTTGCCGGATCTACGGCAGGACGCGGGGCTTTTTCATTCAACATTCTCAGAAGAAAAGATGCGCTTATTTACCGGGGCGTTATCGCCCCTATGAATAAACCGCGGATGGGTCGGCGGGGGCCGCTTGGCCCGCACCCTGTTCACATGAGCAGATAGCTCTTAGGACAGTTGGCCTTTGACCATCGGGCCGACCGCTCCAAAATCCATCTGGCCGGTGTACTTGGATTTGAGCGCGCCCATGACCTTGCCCATGTCGCGAATGCTGGTCGCACCCACTTCGGCAATGGCGGTCGCGACGGCGGCGTCAATCTCTGCCTCAGACAGTTGGCGCGGCAAGTAATCCTCAAGGATCGCGATTTCCTCACGCTCCCGCTCGGCCAGTTCAAGCCGCCCGCCCTCTTCATAGGCGCGCACACTTTCCTGCCGCTGCTTGACCATCTTGCCAAGGATTTGCAGCACGTCTGCATCACCCACGGTGCTGCCTTCGGTCCGCTTGGCAATGTCCAGATCCTTGATCGCCGCATTGATAAGCCGCAGCGTCGACAACCGTGTGGCGTCTTTCGCCTTCATGGCGTCTTTCAAAGCTGCGGTGATTTTAGCGCGCATATCCATCGTCTTGTTCCTTGCTCACACCCGAGAAAGGGCGTCACATATATCAGCCCCCCGCGACAAACAACCCAAGCGCGTCTGAACCCACCGATCAAGGTCCTTTGACGCTTGACCCCTCTGCCCCGCGCGCCTAAACCGTGGCCAATTTGCCGAACCCCATCAGCCGCTAGGAGACCATCATGTCAGACCCCCGCCCCACAGCCTGTCTGGCCCTTGCGGATGGCACCGTGTTCTACGGACACGGGTTTGGCGCCACGGGCCTGTCCGTCGCCGAATTGTGCTTTAACACCGCAATGACCGGATATCAGGAAATCATGACGGACCCGTCCTATGCGGGCCAAGTCGTGACCTTTACCTTCCCCCACGTGGGCAACACTGGCACCACGCCCGAGGATGACGAAACCGGACAGTCCGCCGCCGCGGGTATGGTCGTCAAATGGGACCCCACCGCGCCGTCCAACTGGCGCAACGCGCAGGACTTGGGCACGTGGCTTGCAGCACAGGGCCGCATTGGCATGGGCGGCGTTGATACCCGCCGCCTGACCCGCGCGATCCGCCAACAGGGCGCGCCGCACGTGGCACTGGCCCACGACCCCGAGGGCAATTTCGACATCGAAGCCTTGGTCAAAGCCGCCCGCGCCTTCAAAGGCCTTGAGGGTCTGGATCTGGCCAAAGAGGTAACCTGCGCCCAGAGCTACACATGGGACGAAAGCCGCTGGGCATGGCCCGAAGGCTACCCCAAGCGCGAAGGCCCCGCCCCCAAGGTTGTGGCCATCGACTACGGCGCAAAACGCAACATTCTGCGCTGCTTGGCGTGGGCGGGTTGTGATGTGACCGTGCTGCCCGCATCGGCCACCGCCGCCGACATCAAAAGCCATTCTCCCGCCGGCGTGTTCCTGTCCAACGGCCCTGGTGATCCGGCGGCCACGGGGGCATATGCCGTGCCCATGATCCGCGAAATCCTCGACACCACGGATTTGCCGATTTTTGGCATCTGCCTGGGGCACCAAATGCTGGCGCTGGCACTGGGTGCCAAGACCATCAAGATGAACCACGGCCACCACGGTGCGAACCATCCGGTGAAGGACCTCGAAAGCGGCAAGGTAGAGATCACCTCGATGAATCACGGGTTCACCGTCGACAGCCAATCGCTGCCTGAAGGCGTGATCGAAACCCATGTGTCGCTGTTTGACGGGTCGAACTGCGGAATCAGGATGGCGGACCGTCCGGTGTACTCTGTGCAGTACCACCCAGAGGCGAGCCCGGGCCCCATGGACTCAATGTATCTTTTCGAACGTTTCAGGAACGCGTTAAAGTTACCGGCCTAATTGGTTAACATATTGAGTTAATGCGTTAATTTAACGCTCCCATTAACTCTCTGTTTACCAATAGCGTCTTTCAAGGACCTGATTGTAAAGGTTCTTGATGTCCACCCAGTTTCTAAAACTCGTCCAAGCGACGCGTGTTCCCCCGTTGATGGGCCCCAAAAAGCGCGCGGCGTCCACTGCGGAGCACGCCTCGCCCCTTGGGGCGTATCTGCTTGACGCTCGGGCGATTTCACCCGGCAATCTGGCCAAGGCTTTGGCGCTGCAACTGCGCGAAGACGCCCGTTTGGGCGACATCCTAATCGCGAACGGATGGGTAACCGAGCGTGACTTGATGATGGCGTTGTCGGCGCAATACGGCATTGGATTTGCGGACACCGCCCTCCCCCCGCATGATTTGGATATGATCCGGTCTGTCCCTTGGGAATTGTGCCTCCAATACACCGTCGTGCCGTGGTCGCAGACCGGTGGAATGTTGATCCTTGCCACGTCGAACCCGGACAAAATCCCCCAGATCCGCGCCGCACTGCCCCCCGGTTTGGGCAACGTTTTGTTCACACTCGCCCCTGAGGTTGAAGTGTTAAAGGCCATCGCCCTTGGTCACGGCAAAGCCCTTGCCCGCCGGGCCGAGGCGAAGGTCCCCGAACGCATGTCGTGCCGCAATTGGGCAACCAGTTTGTCGAGCTTGGTCGTGCCAACCCTGTGTATCGTGCTGATCTTTAACCTTTTGTTTCATACGACGATGACGCTGGCAGTGCTGTCACTGTTGGCCTGCGCCCTTCTGATCAGCAATGTGATCTTTAAAGGCACCGCGCTTTGGTTTCACCTGACAGAGGACAAGAGCGAGTTCCATTCACACCGCGACCACGGATCGCAAACCAAGCGGCCGATTATTTCGCTGTTCGTGCCCCTGTTCAAAGAACCAAGGATCGCGGGGCCGTTGGTGCAACGTATGGCGCGGCTCGATTATCCACGCGAATTGCTCGACATCTGCCTGATTGTTGAGGAACACGATATTGAAACGCGCATGGCGCTTGCCCGCGCGGCAATCCCGTCGTGGTTTCGGGTCATCGTTGTGCCCGATGGCACGCCCCGCACCAAACCCCGCGCGATGAACTATGCGCTCAACTTCGCGCGCGGCTCCATCGTTGGGGTCTATGACGCCGAAGACGCCCCCGAGGCCCGACAACTCCATGCAGTGGCCAACCGCTTTGCCATCGCCCCCAAAAAGGTAGTCTGCCTTCAAGGCCGTCTGGATTATTACAACCCCCGGCAAAATTGGGTCTCTCGCTGCTTTACCATCGAATACGCCACATGGTTTCGCCTGTTTTTGCCCGCGATCAAACGCATGGGTTTGGCCGTGCCTTTGGGCGGGACCACGCTGTTTTTCCGCCGGGATGTGTTGCGTGAACTGGGCGGCTGGGATGCGCACAACGTGACCGAGGATGCCGATCTGGGCATTCGCCTTGCCCGGTTGGGCTATGAAACGGAGATGGTCGACATCACCACCCATGAAGAGGCCAACGCCGCCACCTGGCCTTGGGTCAAGCAACGCTCACGCTGGAACAAGGGCTATTTTATGACTTGGGTGGTCCATAATCGCCAGCCAATTCAACTGCTTCGCGACCTTGGCCTGCGTAAATGGCTTGGGTTTCACATGATGTTTTTGGGCATGATCCTGAACGCCGCCTTGGCCCCCTTGTTATGGAGCACGGTCGTTGTCGCCTTTGGGATGCACCATCCGATCATGACGCTGTTGCCGGAGTGGGCCGTGTGGCCGATGGCGCTGGTCTTTACCCTGGCCACGGTTCTGACGATCACGCTGGCCCTCGTCGCGTGCCGCGCCAGCCACCTGAGGTTTTTGCGGCTATGGGTGCCCCTGACGCTGCCATATTTTCAACTCACGACGCTCTCAACCTACAAGGCGCTCTTCGAAACTGTGCGCAAACCGTTCTATTGGGACAAGACCGAGCATGGCGCATTTGGCGGAGCAGAGCACGACGTTCAGACGCCCGAAGCCGCGGGGATTGAGCGGAAACCGGTGATCTTTGGCACGCCCATCAAGGACACGGCCCCCAACATCCAAGCCCTGCCCGATCAATTGACCAAGGTGCCCGTGATCAAGGTTGGCACCGATGGGACGATCCGGCGGATTTCGTGAACCCGCGGGCAGTTCTACCGGCGCCCGCCCGAGGCCATGATCCGCTCGGATTCTTCCTTGAGACGGACCTCAAACGCCACGCTCAAATGCGCGCGCAGCTCTTCTGCCGCGCGCTCTCCGTCGCCGTCGGCAATGGCCTGCACGACGCGGCTGTGCTCTTCTAATGCTAACTCTCCCCGGCCCTCTGCGGCCAGTGACGTCGTGGCCATTAACGCCATGGAGCGATGGACCAAGTCCAACTGTTGCACCAGATACCGGTTGTGGCTGGCCAGATGGATCTGCGTATGGAACCGACGATTGGCCCGGCTCAGCGCCTTGGGGTCATCAATCAGCGCGCGGTCATCTTCGACCATGTCAAAGAGGACCTTGATCTCTTCGGGGGCTGCGTGTTTTGCAGCCAGCTTGGCGGCCAGCGCCTCCAGCTCGGTGCGTACGATATACAGTTCAGCAATCTGGTCGTGGTCCAACGACGCCACGATCAAGGACCGCCCATCGCGCGTGAGCAACGATTGGGTCTCAAGCCGCTGCAATGCTTCACGAATGGGGGTGCGTGAGACGCCAAACCGCTCCGCCAGTTCGCTTTCGACCAAGCGGTCGCCGGGGCGATACGTGCCCACATCGATCGCCTCTAGGATCAGCCCATAGGCGTCTTTTTGCGATGTTTTTTCCACGTGAACCCCGTCTGCCTTAATCGTATACCATGATATGCAGACTGCCCGCACGGGATCAAGCGCAGAACAAGACCCAAAGGACGGGTTGCCCCCCGTATCCCAGCGCCTAAGGTGCAGCGCTATGACGATATCCACCACCCTGCCGCTGCCGTTTGAACATATCACCACGTGGGTGTTCGATCTGGACAACACGCTTTACCCCAGCCACGTGCGCCTGTTCGATCAAATCGAGGTCCGAATGCGGGACTACGTGGCCCGTACCCTGCGTGTCGATCTCGCCGAGGCGGACCGATTGCGCGCGCATTACTGGCGTACGCACGGGACCACCCTTGCGGGATTGATACGCGAACACGCGATCGACCCGGACCCATTTCTGGACCATGTGCACGACATTGATTTTTCCGTCCTCCCCCGTGACGCGACTTTGGCGGACCGGATCGCGCGCCTGCCGGGGCGACGCATTGTCTATACCAACGGGACTGCGTCCTATGCCGCGCGCGTCCTTGAGGCACGCGGCCTGAGCCATCTGTTTGACGCGCTTTATGGGGTGGAACACGCGGGCTATCAGCCCAAGCCTGATGCCGCCGCCTTTGATGCCGTCTTTACCAAGGACAACCTCGTCCCACGCCGCGCCGCGATGTTTGAGGATGAACCGCGCAACCTACAGGTCCCGCACGAACTGGGCATGGCCACGGTGCTGGTCGCCGAAACTCGCCCGCGCGGCGAGCACATCCACCATCACACCCACGATCTGAGCGACTTTCTGGCGCAGATTGTTGATTGAGGCGGCCTACACACTGGCCGTCTCAACGCCCGCGGCCTAGGTGTGCGGGAAGGAGGCAGTATCCATGCATGATACCACCGACATTCTGATCTCGGGCGGCGGTGTCGCCGGTTTGACCGCAGCGGCCGCATTTGGGGCCTGCGGGCACCGCGTCACGCTTGTGGACCCGACACCGCCGATCACCGACGGCGATGCGGTTGGCGCGGACTTGCGCAGCACCGCGTTTTTGCAACCCGCCCGCGCCCTGCTAGAGGAAGCCGGGCTATGGGATCGGCTTGCCCCCTTTGCCAGCGCGCTGCACACGATGCGGATCGTAGATGCGTCAAACCCCGCGCGCGAGCCTGTTGTGCGCGATTTTGAAAGCAGTGACCTAGGCGACGCGCCCTTTGGTTGGAACCTGCCCAACTGGCTGCTGCGCCGCGAAATGGTGGCCCGCTTGGACGATTTGCCAAACGTCGATTTCCGCCCCGGCACCGCCACGGCCCGCGTTCAGACCCGCACCCATGAAGCGCGTGTGACGCTGTCGGACGGCACCCGGATCACGACCCCCTTTGTGATCGCCGCCGACGGCCGCAACAGCCCCGTGCGCGAACAGGCGGGCATTTCGGTGCGCACCACCCGTTATGGCCAAAAGGCGTTGGCGTTTGCGGTCACGCACCCGTTGCCCCACGACAATGTTTCAACCGAGGTCCACCGATCCGGCGGGCCGTTCACGCTTGTGCCCCTGCCCGACCGTGATGGGCAGCCGCGCTCTGCGATTGTGTGGATGGATGATGGCCCCGAAAGCTTGCGCCGGATGAACCTTGCGCCCGATGCGTTCGAGGCTGAGCTGAACGACCGATCCGCCGGTGTGATGGGGCGGCTCAAGCTGGCCTCACGTCTGACGATCTGGCCGATCATCAGCCAAATCGCTGAACGGTTTGATGCAGAACGGACCGCCTTGATGGCCGAGGCCGCGCATGTCGTGCCCCCCATCGGCGCGCAGGGCTTGAACATGAGCCTTGCAGACATTCGCGCCCTTCTGGACCTAAGCATGAACCACGAAATGGGCAGCGCTGCGATGCTAGAGGCGTATCACCGCGCCCGGTATAAGGATGTCGCGACGCGGGTGGCGGGGATTACGACCCTGAACCGCACCTCGCAGGCCGGTCAACCGATGGTCCAAGCATTGCGCGCACGCGGCATGCAGATGTTGCACGACGTGACGCCGGTGCGCCGGGCCATGATGGAACTTGGCCTCGGCGCGCGGGGGTAAATGCCCTTAGGTGTTGGCCGGAATGACCGCATCCAACGAGCGGGTCAGCCGAGCCAAGGTCGCCTCGACATCGTATAGTTTATCGAGACCGAACAGCCCGATGCGGAAGGTCGCAAAGCCCTCAGGCTCATCACATTCCAGCGGGACGCCCGCAGCAATCTGCGTGCCCTGCGCAAGGAACGCACGGCCCGATTGGACCTCAGGGTTGTCGGTGTAGCTCACAACAACGCCCGGCGCGCCAAAGCCCTCGGCCGCGACAGATTTGACCCCGCGTGCCGCCAAAATAGCGCGCACACCGTCGCCCAAAGCCCATTGCTGGTCTTTAAGTTTCGCAAAGCCGTAGTCGCGGGTTTCGATCATCGTATCGCGGAACACCCGCAGGGCGTCGGTGGGCATCGTTGCGTGATAAGCGTGGCCGCCGTTCTCGTATGTCTCCATGATCTGGAGCCACTTTTTGAGATCAATCGCAAAGCTGTTGGACTGGGTGGCCATCACAGCTTCGCGGGCACGGTCAGACATCATCACAAGGCCAGCACATGGCGACGCGGACCAGCCTTTTTGCGGGGCAGAGATCAGGACATCGACGCCCGTGGCCTTCATATCGACCCATGCGCAGCCGCTGGCGATACAATCGAGCACCATCAAGCCGCCGACGGCGTGGGCCGCCTGCGCCAATTGCGTGATGTAGTCATCGGGCAGGATCACACCGGCGGATGTCTCAACGTGAGGGGCGAAAACCACTTGGGGTTTTTCTTCGTGGATCTTGGCCACGACTTCCTCAATCGGTGCCGGCGCGAAGGGTGCTGTGACCGTGTTGCCCTGTTGGCGCGCCTTGATCACGGTGCAGGATTTCGTGAAATGCCCGGTCTCAAAAATCTGGCTCCAGCGGTATGAAAACCACCCGTTACGCACGACGATTGCATGGGCGTCTGTGCCAAGTTGGCGGGCAACGGCCTCCATCCCGAAGGTGCCGCCACCGGGGATCAACGCGACGTGGTCAGCATTGTAGACGTCTTTGAGCATCCCCGAGATGTCAGTCATGACACCCTGAAACGCGGTCGACATTGAATTGAGCGAACGGTCCGTAAACACGACCGAAAATTCTTCGAGACCATCGGGGTCCACTGTGTCTAGCAAGGCAGCCATGAAAGTTCCTCCATTTTTTTCAGCGATACGCGCGGAGGTCGCCTCGCGCAAAGTCTATTTGGGTATACAATCGCGTTTCTAGCGGGAATTGCGCGGCAATGGTTTCCGATCCGCTACACGGCGTGCGGATTGTGGCGGCTTGGGATTTGCTCAGATCGGGCCGGGGCGGCGTTCTTCGCTCAGCAGCACATTCGCCTCAACGTTGCCCACACCGGGCAATGTCATGATACGCCGCCGCAGCACCCGTTCAAAATCGCTCAGATCGCGGGCCACGACGCGCAGGCGATAATCATATAGGCCAAGGACGTGCTGCACCGTCTGCACCTCGGGGATGGACATGCAGGCGCGCTCAAAATCCTCAAGGCTGACCCGGCCCTTGGTGGCCAGCTTAACCCCCAAAAACACCGTCACACCGAAACCCAGTTTTTCGACGTCCAGATCAACGCGGCGTCCGGAAATCACCCCCGCTTCGCGCAGCCGTTGCAACCGCCGCCAAACCGCAGGTTGGCTTAGCCCAACGGCGCGGCCAACTGCGCCTGCGCCCAGCGTCGCATCCTGTTGGACCACACGTAAAATCGCCATGTCCGTTTCGTCCCAACTCATATCGGCAAGGTTTCCGAGGTTTTGAGGGTCGCCACATGCATCAGCGCCTCAATGTCTGCTATATGCGGCAGCGTGAGAATGCTGTCGCGGTAAAGCCGTTGGTAATCCGCCATGTCGCGTGCGATCACGGACAGGCGCACGTCGACGCGGCCAAGGAATGTCTGGATCGCGATCACTTCGGGGATGTTACGGGCCGCGGCCTGAAATTCGTCAAATGCGCGGGCTTGGGTTTTTTCGAGGGTAAAGCGGAGAGACACCTCAACCGCGTAGCCAAGGGCGGCCCAATCGATCACCGCGTGACTGCCGCGCAGCACGCCTTGGGCGCGCAACCGGTCCAAGCGACGGGCGGCGGTGGTGGGTTGCAGGCCCGCGCGCTCTGCAATGTCCGACACCGGTGCTTCGGGATCGGATTGCAAATAGCGCAAGAGGCGACGGTCGGCATCATCAAGCATGAAACCTGCATATAGCATAATATCGATGAATAAAAGTCGCGTATATTAAGTGCATTTCGGGGTATTTACCCTCGAATTCCCTGCGTGCATGCCTATGCTGCCCTCAATCGAAACTCTTACCGCAAGGGACTGACATGCGCGTATATTACGATCGCGATTGCGATGTGAACCTGATCAAAGACCTCAAAGTTGCCATCCTCGGCTACGGCTCGCAGGGCCACGCCCACGCGCTGAACCTGCGCGACAGCGGTGCGAAGAACGTTGTTGTTGCTCTGCGCGAAGGCTCGCCCTCGATCGCAAAAGCCGAAGGCGAAGGCCTAAAAACAATGGGTATCGCGGAAGCCGCTGCTTGGTGTGATGTCATCATGCTGACCATGCCCGATGAGCTCCAGGCTGAGACTTACAAAAAGTACGTCCACGACAACCTGCGCGAAGGTGCTGCTATCGCATTCGCTCACGGCCTGAACGTACACTTCGGCCTGATCGAGCCCAAGCCCGGCGTTGACGTCATCATGATGGCCCCCAAAGGCCCCGGTCACACCGTGCGCGGCGAATACACCAAAGGCGGCGGCGTGCCCTGCCTTGTGGCTGTTCACCAAGACGCCTCCGGCAAAGCGCTGGAAATCGGTCTGTCCTACTGCTCCGCCATCGGTGGCGGCCGCTCCGGCATCATCGAAACCAACTTCCGCGAAGAGTGCGAAACCGACCTGTTCGGTGAGCAAGCTGTTCTGTGCGGCGGCCTCGTTGAACTGATCCGCATGGGCTTCGAAACCCTTGTAGAAGCTGGCTACGCACCCGAAATGGCCTACTTCGAGTGTCTGCACGAAGTGAAGCTGATCGTAGACCTGATCTACGAAGGCGGCATCGCGAACATGAACTACTCGATCTCGAACACAGCTGAGTACGGCGAGTATGTGTCCGGCCCACGGATCCTCCCCTACGAAGAAACCAAAGCGAAGATGAAGGCGGTTCTGACCGACATCCAAAACGGCAAATTCGTGCGTGACTTCATGCTCGAAAACGCTGTTGGTCAGCCTTCGTTCAAAGCGACCCGTCGCATCAACGATGAGCACCAGATCGAAGCCACCGGTGAGAAACTCCGCGGCATGATGCCTTGGATTTCCGCAGGCAAAATGGTCGACAAAGAGCGCAACTAAGACCGCGCTTGAGACATGCGAGAGGGCGTCCCGATTGGGGCGCCCTTTTTTGTTTGATGGACAGGCTTTGGGACTAAGCCGCAGTCCGCCTGCGCGCAAAGGCCAAACCACCCAGACCCAGCGCCAGAAGCGGCAGGCTTGCGGGCAGTGACACCGGTGATACCTGCAGATCCCATGTGCCGCGTTCCTGCGGCACGAAAGAGCCCAAGATTGGATTGACAATAAACGCGACCGAACCGCTAAGCGCGCCGAGCGAAATGCTCGCACCCGTGGGATTAATCGCCGTATCAAACGCGTAAGACGCATTGTTTACAAACAAGAAGCCGTCAAAATTACTGTTGCGCTTGGGCGCCCAGTTGAACGACAGATTATAGCGGTCCACACCGAAATCGATCATCCAAGTATCAAGGTACTGGTCCGCGCGACTGCCATTCGCCACACCGCCATAAAGGCCAAAAGCCCCACCCGGCGTTAGGATAAACCTAGACGGCGTGTTCCCAAAATCGCCCAGCGTCATATCGCACGCAGAGGCGGAAATCGCGGGCGCGACGCCGCCCTCACACACGGTGCCGGATACGACGGTTGCAGCGGACGCTGAGCTGGCCAAAGCCATGAACGCCGCGAGACATGCGGATGCCAAAATTGGCTTTATCACGATCATTGAATTCTCTTTCTTCAAACGTGGTTAATTGGTTTGAATGAGTAGAGAGCAAATGTGGCACAACAAAGATAATTCCTTGAAAACAATAAGTTTCAAGACCCTTTGCGGCGAAACTGTGGAGGTTTGGTCAGCCGCTGGGATCAAAGCCATGACCCCAGCGGGATTGTACACGTGGCGAGCGAAATATGCCCCCCCATACGCTTAGCTATCGGGCGTGTCAGAATCGAAAACCAGCCTCACGGTGACAGGTGACACACGCGTGATGCTGTCTAGGCCCGCAATTTCCTGAAGCTGATCGATCGCCGCGTCGACGCCCAACTCATCGGTGGCGAGCATCAGCATCCCATCGGTCGTGACCATCACCTTGTCCTCACCCACGCGGATCACAAAAAGGTCACTATACAGCGCAACCTCCTGCCCCAAGAGCGACAGGGTGCCCTCGGTCTCAGCGACCATGCTTTCGCCCACGCCCAGCTTGTCCAGCGCGACCATATCAACGGTGGCCGAAACAGTCGCTGTGGGGCTGTTTTTGAACACCAACTCGCGCATGCGTTCGTTGCGGATGTCGATCATTGTCTCGACCGAGGCGAGCGGCACGGACACCACCACCTGCCCCTGCGCATCGACGCTGCCCGACAGGGTGCTAAAGTGATGCACCTCGCCATTGTACTCGTTCTTGACCGAGCCAAACGCGATGTTCGACATGTCGCCGTTCAGGGTCCATGTCTCTGCCACAGCCATGGGGGCCATGAGGGCCAGCGCCATGGCTGACGCCGTGATTTTGAATAAAGTCATGAGGGATCCTCCCAAAAATATGAATAAAGGTGGGCGCTTCTGCGGGGCCCTATCCTAGATAATAGCCCGAAAGCGCGGCCTGCCGCCAAACAATTGACCTTACGTTAGCGTGAAGCGGCCCTGAGCGCGAAAATGCGGCACTGGCGCAGGCGTCGCGCGCAGGGTACATCGCAATTATGAACAGCACTCCCGTCTCTGCACCCACCCCGACAAACTGGCTCTCTATCGCGGTCCTTGGCCTAATTTGGGGCGGTACATTCATGGTGATTTCGGTCGCCTTGCGCGGGTACGGCCCGATCACAGTCGCCTGTGCGCGCACCACATTGGGCGCGTTGACCCTGCTGGCCCTGTGTGTGGCATTGCGGCGGCCTTGGCCGTGCTGGTCGTGGCGGTTATTCGGCTATGTGGTTGTCGGCGCTTTGTTTTCCACGGCGATCCCGTTTGTACTGCTCGCGTGGGGACAGCAACATGTGCCTTCAGCCTTTGCTGGGCTTTCGATGGCGGCGGTGCCTTTGTTCGTTCTGCCGTTTGCCCACTTCATGGTGCCGGGCGACGCGCTGAGCCTGCGCAAAACGGTTGGTTTCTTGATGGGGTTTGCGGGGGCGTTGGTGTTGCTTGGACCCGGCATCTTTGCCGCTGGCAGCGGAGATTTGGTGGCCTTGGGACGGCTTGCATGCCTTGCGGCCGCGATGTGCTATGCGATCTCATCTATCGCGACACGCTTGACCCCAGCGATTGATGCCATCGTGTTGTCTGCGGTGGGTTTGGTGCTGGGGGCGGTTGTCCTGATCCCGCTGATGCTGCTGACCGAGGGTGTGCCCACCCCAACGGCCACAATCCCAACGCTGGCGATCATCCTTCTCGGGCTTCTGCCCACCGCGTTTGCCGCCCTTTTGCGGGTCGCGGTGATCCGCACAGCGGGGCCCAGCTTTATGACGCTGGTCAACTATCAGGTACCCGTTTGGTCCATGATCCTCGGCGCGCTGATCCTGTCCGAGGCGCTGCCGGGACGGTTTTTCGCGGCCCTTATGCTTATCCTAACAGGGCTCGCGATCAGCCAGTGGGCCACATTGCGCGACCTGCGCACACGGGTGACAACATGACAGACGTGGCCATTGTCCTCTTGGCGGCGGGCGCTTCGAACCGGATGAAGCCCGCCGACAAACTCCTTGAATTTATTGACGGAACACCCCTAATCCTGCGGCAGCTACGGCGGTGTTGTGCGGCCAGTGGGAACGTCACCGTGGTCCTGCATGCGGGTGACGCAAAGCGGCGCGCTTGGATCACCGATAGCCCCGCGCGGATCATCACAACGCCGGAGCGGGCCATGTCGGCCTCCCTTCGGGCCGGGATTGCGGGCTGTACGGCCCCTGCGGCCATGGTTGTGCTGGCCGATATGCCCGACATCACGACCCAAGACATGGAGACCTTGCTGGCCGCACATCGTGCCTACCCGCAGGATATCATCCAAGCCACCACAGCCGATGGCCGCCCTGGCCAACCCGTGATCTTTCCCGCGAAATACTACGCAGACATCGCGCAATTGACGGGTGACGCGGGCGCGAAACCCATCGTGCAGGCCAACGGCGCCCGACGCATCGCGCTGCCCGATGAGCACGCGATCACCGACCTTGATACGCCTGAGGATTGGGCGACTTGGCGCGCCTGCGTTAATGAAGCGTAAATTCGCCCGTTACGTTGCGCCACTCCCCCGGTGCGATCATTTTGCGGTGAGTGAATTCGACGGAATGAAGCGGGCCTTCAATCTCTCGCTGCCAAAATTCAATGAACTTAAATAGCTTGGGATAATCCGGCCCAATATCATACTCCTGCCAGGTGAAGGTATTGAGAACATGGGCATAATCCGGCATGTGATAATACATCTGCGCGGTGGTTAATCCATACCCCTTCAGCATCAATTCAGTCTCCATCAGACACTCCAATGTGTTGCCTTATCCCACCAGCCTGCCACAAATTGGTGAATAGTCAATAAACACAAAGTGTTAGCACTCCGCTCAGACCGGTGCCAACGGCGGTGTTCTTGGGCATTGCACCCCATATAAAGGGGCTGCTATAGTGCGGAGAACCAAATCTAGCGGGACCGACTGGTCCACGGAGGCCGCGTGACCGATACCCCACAAACCCCTGAAAACAATGATGAAAATTCAGAGGGCGGCGGGCCAATCAGCACCCATGCCGGACCACAGATCAATATCACCGATGAAATGAAGAACTCGTTCATCGAGTATGCCATGTCGGTGATCATTTCGCGGGCCATTCCGGACCTGCGCGACGGCCTCAAGCCCGTGCACCGTCGTATCCTTTATGCGATGCACGAAACCAACAACACGCATGAAAAATCCTACCGCAAATCGGCGCGGCCGGTTGGGGACGTGATGGGGAAATACCACCCCCACGGCGACAGCGCGATTTACGACGCGCTTGTGCGGATGGCGCAGGATTTCTCCATGTCACTGCCCTTGCTGGATGGTCAGGGCAACTTTGGCTCGATGGACGGCGATAACCCTGCGGCCATGCGCTATACCGAGGTGCGGATGGACAAACCCGCCGCCTCGCTTTTGGCGGATATCGACAAGGATACGGTCGATTTTCAGGACAACTACGACGGCAAAGACCGCGAGCCTACGGTTCTGCCTGCGCGGTTCCCCAACATGCTGGTCAATGGTGCGGGTGGTATCGCCGTTGGTATGGCCACGAACATTCCGCCGCACAACCTTGGCGAAGTGATTGATGCGACCCTCGCGCTGATCGAAAAGCCCGATCTCGATTCCATGGAATTGATGGAGTACATCCCCGGCCCCGACTTCCCCACGGGCGGGATTATGCTGGGTCGGTCCGGCGCGCGCAAAGCCTACCTTGAAGGGCGCGGCTCGGTTGTGATCCGGGCGAAAACCCGCGTCGAAGAGATCCGCAAGGACCGCTACGCCATCATCATCGATGAGATCCCCTATCAGGTGAACAAGGCCACGATGATCGAAAAGATCGCCGAAATGGCCAAGGAAAAACGCATCGAGGGCATCGCCCACGTGCAGGACGAAAGCGACCGGATTGGTGTGCGCGTCGTGGTTGAGCTTAAGCGTGATGCCACAGCAGAGGTCGTTCTGAACCAGTTGTTCCGGTTCACGCCCATGCAAACCTCGTTTGGGTGTAACATGTTGGCCCTCAACGGCGGCCGCCCTGAGCAGTTGACCCTGCGCCGGTTCCTGACGTCGTTCATCGATTTCCGCGAAGACGTGGTCGCGCGCCGCACGGCCTATGATCTGCGCAAGGCGCGCGAACGGTCGCACATTTTGTGCGGCCTTGCTGTGGCCGTGTCGAACGTCGACGAAGTGGTCGCCACGATCCGCCGCTCAGCCGATGCCGCTGAGGCGCGCGCCGCCCTGATGGAACGCCGCTGGCCCGCGGGCGAAATCGCCGCCTACATCACGCTGATTGACGATCCGACCCACAAGATGAATGAGGACGGCACATACAACCTGTCCGAAACGCAGGCCCGCGCGATCCTTGAGCTGCGTCTGCAACGCCTGACGCAAATCGGCGTTAAGGAAGTCACGGATGAGCTGGAAAGCCTCGCGGCGGCCATCAAAGACTATCTCGACATCCTCAGCTCGCGCACGCGGATCCTGTCGATCATCTCGGACGAGTTGCGCGAAGTGCGCGAAGCCTTTGCTGTCGACCGTCGCACCGAGATCGTCGATTGGTCCGGCGACATGGACGATGAGGATTTGATTGAGCGTGAGGATATGGTCGTGACCATCACCTCGGCCGGCTACATCAAACGCACGCCACTTGCGGATTTCCGCGCGCAAAAGCGCGGCGGTAAGGGCACGGCTGGCATGGCCACCAAGGAAGAAGACGTGGTCACCACGTTGTTCGTCGCCAACACACACACGCCGCTTCTGTTTTTCACAACGGACGGCATGGTCTATAAACTGAAAACGTGGCTCCTGCCCCAAGGCGGCCGTACGTCCAAAGGTAAGGCGCTGGTCAACATCCTGCCGATTGGGGCGGGCGTCTCAATCGCCGCCGTGATGCCCGTGGACCGCGCCGAAGAGGACTGGTCAGACCTGCAAATCGTCTTCGCGACCTCTGCCGGGGATGTGCGCCGCAACAGCCTGTCCGATTTTGCCAAAGTCATGCGCAACGGCAAGATCGCGATGGAACTGCCCGAGGGCGTCACCATGGTGAACGCGCGCATCTGCACCGAGGATGACGACGTCATGCTGATGACATCGTCGGGTCGCGCGATCCGGTTCCGCTCAACGGATGTGCGGGTCTTCCAATCGCGCAAATCAACCGGGGTGCGCGGCGTTCGCCTGACGGGCGATGACACCGTCGTGTCCATGGCCGTGATCCGCCACTTTGAGGCGACGCCAGACGAACGTTCCGCCTACCTCAAGATGCGCCGCGCGGTTGCAGGCCTTGCGGACGACGCCGAGGTTGGCACCGACGACGAAGACGTCAGCGCCAATGCCACGATCGATCCCGAACGCTATGCCCAGATGTCCGCCGCTGAGGATTTGATCCTGACGATTACGGCGCAGGGCACGGGCAAACTGTCGTCCTCGCACGATTATCCCGTCCGCGGGCGTGGCGGCATGGGCGTGCAAGCCATCGACAAAGGCATGCGCGGTGGCGCGGTTGTTGCCTCTTTCCCGGTTGAGATTGAGGATCAGATCATGCTCGCAACATCCAAGGGGCAGTCCATTCGCTGCCCTGTTGAAGGCATTTCGTTCCGCTCGCGCAGTGCGGGTGGCGTGAAAGTGTTCAACACCAGCAAGGACGAGGAAGTCGTTTCTGTTGCGTGGATTGCCGAGCAAACCGAAGACGAACCCGCCGCAGAATAGCGGCGGGGGGGCGGG